>DIZW01000064.1 GCA_002428015.1 Oxalobacteraceae bacterium UBA6018
GATGTTGGGGTTTTTTTTCGTCCATACGTTTCGCACAGCCTTCTCAATGTCGGGGTCGGAGGCGACATTCGTAATGTCGGGGTCGGAGGCGACATTCGGACACGAGCACATCGGCAAACAATGTCGGGAGCGGAAAAGGACATTCGTATGCCTTCGACCGCTCTGTTTTTATAACATTGTATTTAACGCCGCCAAAGTGCTGGCATCGAGTTGCAACATGCCGGCGGCGACGTTTTCACGCAGGTGGGCGACCGACGAGGTGCCGGGAATAATCAAGATGTTAGGCGCACGCTGGAGTAGCCAGGCCAGGGCAACCTGCATCGGCGTGGCCTGCATCGCTGCGGCCGCCTTGATCAATACGTCCGACTGTAGCGGCGCGAATCCGCCAAGCGGAAAAAACGGTGCGTAAGCAATTCCCTGCGCCGCCAACGCATCGATCAGAGTATCGTCGCCGCGATGCGCCAGGTTGTAGTGGTTTTGCACGCAAACGATGTCGGTAATCTGCTGCGCCTCACTTAGTTGCCGCTCATCGACGTTGCTGAGTCCAATATGCCGAATTAACCCATCTTCTTTCAAACGTTCCATCGCCATGACCGCCTCACCTATCGATGATCCGTCCGGACTGTCCATGCCGGTCGCGCGAAAATTGACCACGTCTAGCGTTTCCAGTCCGAGATTACGCAGGTTGTCGTGTACGGCATCGCGCAGTTGCCGCGGCGATGTCGCCGGTAGCCAGGATTGGTCCGGCCCGCGTACACAGCCGATCTTGGTCACGATGATCAGGTCATCCCCATACGGATGCAAGGCCTCGCGGATGATTTCATTGGTGACGTGCGGACCGTAAAAATCGGATGTGTCGATGTGGTTGATGCCCAGTTCAATCGCTTCGCGTAACACGGCGATGGCGGCGGCGCGATCCTTCGGCGGTCCCCACACGTGCGGGCCGGCCAGTTGCATCGCGCCGTAGCCGATGCGCTTGAAGCGAAGGTCGCAGTGCGTGGGTGTGAATTGGTCGCGAGAAGGGCAATATAGGTTCATTTGAACTCCTGGTAGGGGTTGACGGACGTCTCGTGCGTGGAACCAGAGGGCACGTAGCCGAATAAAGGCATCATAGCGACGACAGCACTGTGTGATAATCGGGGCAATTCCGCACAGGTTGTGCGAAATTCCGCACAATAGGGATCATCGATGACCACCGACCTTCGTTCCATGGCCGACCTGTCGACCTTTGCCCTAGTCGTCGAGCATCGTGGGTTCCGTCAGGCCGGGCGCGCCAGCGGGCAGTCCGCTTCCGCATTGAGCGAGGCCGTGCGGCGCCTGGAAGATCGGCTTGGCATGCGCTTGCTGGTGCGGACCACCCGCAGTGTGACGCCGACCGAGGCCGGGCTGCTGCTGCTGGGGCGATTGCGGCCGGCGTTGAACGAAGTCGCCAGCGCGCTCGATGTCCTCAACGATTTACGCGACAGCCCGCGCGGCACCCTTCGGCTGAACGTGCCAGTCAGCGCGGCGCGCTTTTTTCTGCAGCCGCTCGTCGACGAATTCCTTCGTGCGTATCCCGACCTCACGCTGGACATCGTGGTCGACAATAATTTTGTCGACGTCGTCGCCAGCGGTTGCGACGCCGGCATTCGTTACGGCGAGCGGCTCGAGCAGGATATGATCGCGGTACCCATCGGGCCGCGCACCCAGCGCTTCGCGGTGGCCGCCGCCCCGGCCTACCTGGCGCGGCGAGGCGTGCCCGACCATCCGCGCGATCTGCTGCAGCATGCTTGCCTGCGCGGCAAGTTCCTTAGCGGCACCGTCTATCCGTGGGAGTTCGAGCGCGGCGGGCAAAGCCTGACCGTCGAACCGAGCGGGCCGCTCATCGTTACCCCCACCGTGGCGGATTTGGCGGTCAGCGCCGCCGTGGCAGGGCATGGCGTGATTTACCTGTTTGAAGAATGGCTAGCACCGTATATCGCGTCGGGCCAACTGCAACCGGTTTTGCAGGATTGGTGGCCGACTTTCCCCGGCCCGTTCCTATACTTTTCGGGGCGGCGCCACCTGCCGGCGCCATTGCGTGCTTTCATTGACTTCATTCAGTCGCCGCAAGCACCCTAATGGCTGCGCCAGCTTGGCGGGTTGTCCCGTGTTGACTACATCGTCCATCATCAAATCAGGCCGTACCGGTCCAATAAGCCTTCGCGCCCACTCCCGTTTTCAGAACCTTCTGCAGTGCTCGTGCTGGACCCCCGCCTATTTAGCGACCGCTTTATCCAGCCCAAACAGCATCCCCGACCCGGCAGGCACGACGTTCGCCGGCAGGTGCCCATCCCACTTCCGCACCGATTCCATTTGGGCCTGTGCCTGCAGCTGGCGGATGTCGAGATCGATCTTGGCGATCGACGCTTCTTTCGCCTTGACGAATTCCTCCGCGGCCAGGCGAAGCTGATAGGCTTCTTTCACCTTCTGCTCGGCTTTTTGTACCGCCATCGCCGCTTCGAAGGTCTCGTTGATCGATTTCTGAATCGCCGGATCGGCATAGGTCATACCTTCCGAATACCCGAGCGTGTCGATCGATATGCCTTTATCCGCAAATGCATCCTTGGTTTCCTGGTACACCTTCTGAAAGATCGCAGCTTTCTCTTTGCGCGCCGAGTCCAGGTCGCGCGAGCCGAATTCGCGCGACAGCGCCGCCTGCACGAACCCGCGAATATTAGTGTCGGCCACTACCGACAACGGCGTGCCCGCGTAGTGATAGAGGAACTGGGCGGCAGCCTGCTCGGGAATCGACGCGGTCATCACCACCCCCACCGCGAAATCGATGCTTTCTTTCGATTCCACCGAAATGGCCTGGTTGCTGGCCGTGGTGCCGGTTTTCTCGGAGCCGGTCCATTCGCGCGTCACCGGCGTGCGGTCGACGGTGATCAGTTTCGCGGCGAGCACCTTCTGGCGAAATCCTCCCCCTGCCACGCCGACGTACGGGATGACCACGCGCTTGGACGCGACTTTGTTTTCGGCGAGGTATTCCTCCGACATGAAGGCCTTCTGGTTCTTGCTGTTTCCGTCCATCTGGATCAGGAAAGCGGTCTCGTTAGGCTTGATTTCAATGACTTCGGGCTGAGTGCAGCCGGCCACCAGCAGGGCGACGATCGGCAGGAGGCGATAAGGTGTAATGTTCATGATCGTTTTTAATTTATTGTTTTTTGCGGGTAATCAAAAAGATAGCGAGTGCGAACGCGCCCGTGACGCTCACATCCACCAGCGTCGATGCGGACAGAAACACCGACGACGCGTAGTAGCTGAGATTGGACGCGTTCAGCTGCAGCACGGTGGCGGCGCCTTTCATCGGGGCCACCCATGCATTGGCGGTTACCAATGCGGCGACCCACGCGACGCTTGCGACGGCGATTTGCAACGGTTTATTGCCCATGAATTCCTCCTCGTTTAACGGTCAATATCGCGAACTAAACAACGTCTTCAGGCTATCGCGGGTGCTTGAAAAATGTCGTAAACACTTGGGGCTAATGTGTAAATGCCGTGTAAACGAAGAAAACCACATCGCTGCGGAAACCGCCTGAGGGGGCCGCCTTTGCGCGGCAGTAAACTGCCGGCCGTGCGTCTCCTGAGCATCGGAGACAATTCCGATATCGCCGCGAATCTGTACGGATTTCTCGCGCCAAAAGGCGATGTGCTCGATGCGGGCGCCAACGGCTACGCTGGCCTTGGACTCGCAGCCGAGCACCACTACGACCTGATCGTCCCCGATGTGATGCTTCCCGGCCCGAACGGGTTGGAGATTTGCGCCAAGCGGCTTGGCGAATTGCATAGAGCCTGACAGATCGTCCAGCGGCACAAGCGTGTTCGAAATCAACTTTGCGCCTGATTTAACGAATTCTTAAGGGCATTTTGCAAGCGGCTTGACGCGAATCAATGTATCGTGGAATAGTTCACTGGGCCACCTCGGCCATGACGTTTTTGCCAAGGATACTTGATTGAAATTTAACACCTCGCCGCGCATCAATGCGGCCGCCTTTACCCTGATCGCCTCCGCCTTCCTGGTTCTGGTCTATAACACGACGTTCTGGCGTACTTTCATCGATGCAACCGGGCAGCTGAGCCTGGCCCATCTGCCGCTGCACGTCGGCAGTTTCATCCTGATCGTGCTGCTGTTCAACGGCTTCCTGACCCTGATTAACTTCCGCTACGTGCTCAAGCCTGTGCTGATCGTGCTGTTCATGGCCACCGCCGCGACCAGCTACTTCATGAACCAGTACGGCACCCAGATCGACCGCGCGATGATCCAGAACCTGGTCGAGACCGACGTGCGCGAGGCGCGCGAGCTGCTCAACCTGAAGCTGATCCTGACTGTCGGCCTGCTCGGCGTGCTGCCCTCGCTGGCGGTGTGGCGGGTGAAGATCACCTACCCGGCCTGGCGGCGCGACCTGGGCATCAAGTTCGGCATCATCGCCGTGTCGGCCCTGGTGATCGCGGCCCTGCTGTTCGCCTTCTTCAAGACCCTGGCGCCGACCCTGCGCGAGCACCGCGAACTGCGCTTCCTGCTCACGCCGACCAATTACATCCAGGCCGTGCACTCCTACGTCAGGCAAAAGGAAAGCGAAGCGGTGGTGGTGGCGCCGCTCGGCACCGACGCCGTGCGCAGCCTGGCCAAGGCCGGCAACCGGCACCGTTCGGTGACCGTGATCGTGGTCGGCGAAACCGCGCGCGCGATGAATTTTTCGCTCAACGGCTACGCGCGAGCGACCAATCCGGAACTGGCGCGGCAGCCAGGGCTGATCAACTTCAGCAACGTGCAGTCGTGCGGGACCGCCACCGCGGTGTCGCTGCCGTGCGTGTTCTCCGCGCTCGGGCGCGAGAACTACACCGACAACAAGGCGCGCGCCCAGCAAGGCCTGCTCGACGTGCTTGCGCACGCCGGCTTCGATGTGCTGTGGCGCGATAATAATTCGGGCTGCAAGGGCACCTGCGACCGCGTGCGTTACGAGGACATGTCGCAACCGGTGGCGGGCGATCGCTTCTGCGTGGGCGACGAATGCTACGACGAGCGCCTGCTCGAGCGCCTGCCCGAGATCATCCACAATGCCCCCGGCGACCTGGTCGTGGTGCTGCACCAGAAGGGCAGCCACGGCCCGGCCTACTGGAAGCGCTATCCGGCCGCGTTCAAGCGCTTTGGCCCCGTGTGCGAAACCAACGAGCTGGAAAAATGCAGCCGCGAGGCGATCGTAGCGGCCTATGACAACACCATCGTCTACACCGACCACTTCCTGAACCAGACCATCGAACTGCTCAAGAAGAGCGCCGCGAGCGACGACATCAACACCGCCATGCTGTATTTTTCCGACCATGGCGAATCGCTCGGCGAGAACAATATGTACCTGCACGGCGCGCCCTACATCATCTCGCCGGTCGAGCAGCGTTCGGTGCCGATGATGCTGTGGCTGTCGGACGGCTTCGCGTCGCGCTTCCACATCGATCGGCGCTGCCTGGCCGCGCGCGCCGGCCAGGCTTTTTCGCACGATAACGTGTTCCACTCGGTGCTCGGCATGCTCAGCGTGAGCACCGCCGTGTACAACCCGCGCCTGGATATCCTGAGCCCCTGTACCAAAGATGAATAAGAAGATCTTGATCGCGCTGCTGGCCGGCGCCCTCGTCATCCTGTGGATAGGCGCTTTCACCGATATCGATTTTTCGCTGGCGCGCATGGCGTACGACCAGCCGACCCACAGCTTCCCATGGCGTCACCGCTGGTTCGCCGAAAGCTTCAGCCACGGCGTGCTGAAGACCGCGCTGACCGTGCTGGCGGTGGCCGTGGTGCTGCCGGTGGCCTACGACGCGCTGCGGCCATTCAAGGCGCTCGCGCCCTGGTGGCGCGTGCGTCTGCGCGTGGTGGCGCTGTCGGCCGTACTGGTTCCGCTGACGATCAGCCTGCTCAAGCACGTGAGCGCCTCGCACTGTCCGTGGGATCTGCAGGCCTTCGGCGGCACCGAGCAGTACGTACGCCTGCTGCAGGCGGCGCTGCCGAACGCGCCGGCCGGGCATTGCATGCCGGCCGGGCATGCGTCGACCGCCTTATGGCTGTTGTCTGTGATGGTGTTCTGGCTGCCGCACCGGCCGCGCATGGCGGCCCTGGTGGGCGCGCTGATGCTGGCGCTGAGCTTTGGGGTGGGTTGGATTCAGCAACTGCGCGGCGCGCACTTCCTGACCCACACGCTGTGGTCGATCTGGATCGCGTGCGCGATCGTCAGCTTTCTGTATGGCCGCATGCTGCGCTCGAAGGCGGGGCAGGGCGCGTCCACGCCGGTCTGACGCAAGGTCAGCCCGGCGCGAAGGTATTGCGAACAGCCGCTTAGACGCCCCAGAGCACGTCGTAGCCGGAGTCGCGCGCTGCGCGCAGCATCTCCAGCAGCGGGTAGGCGCGCGTGGAGAAATTGACGGTCTCCGCGCCCTCGTGGTCGTGGTCGTCGCCTTCCTCGTTGCTATGCGCGTCGATATCGTGCTTGATGTCTTCGGCGGCCGCGTGGGAACGCGATTCGGCGATTTCCTTCTCCAGGACGCTCACGGCATTGCCGGCTTCCTGGGCGGTAATGACGCCTTGCTCGACGTCTTTGTGGAGCAGATCCAGGATGCGCTTGGCGTGTTCTTTGTACATCATCACTTCTGCAGTGGCTCGGCACGTAAATCTAATTAACATAAAAACTTTCTCATTGTTTTGCTCATGTCACAACGATAACACGAACTGGCTTCGCGGTCATCTCGTCGCCTTCAAGCGTGCAGGTGCGCGCTGTCAATACCCTAGCGTATGTTTAGCCCGCCCGCCACTGCCGCGCGCCCGCCAGCAGGACCAGCGCGCACACCGTCGATATGGCCGCGCCGGTCAGCAGTGGCCTTGACCAGTGCGGCTCGCCGGTGCCAAGCAGTAGCATGAACGCGGTGGCGCTCCAGGCGACCGTTGTCAGCAGGTCGAACATGCCGGCCGCGATGCCATTGCCTCGCCCACGCGAGCGAAACGCGCCGCGCGCCGACGGCCGCGCGAACCAGCTGCCGATCGAGGCGGCGCTGATGCACGCGGCGCCGACCAGCAAAGCGAGGATGACCCCAGCCAACGGCGCGCGCGCGCCGGTCCAAGTCAGGGGCAGCGCCACGAGCGCCAGGACCGGGGCGACCACCGCCACCAGCTTGGCGCGCCGGACCGCGGCCGGCCGGATCGGGGCTGCCAGCAGGAGGTCAGGGGCGTCCTCGGCCGACACCACGATCCATGTCAGCGACGAGCTCAGCGAACTGCACAAAAACGTGAGAACGGCGCCGATGCTGGGCAGGGAAGCTCCCGTTTGGGCGAACAGCGGTATGCAGATCGGCAGCATGTACAGCATCTGCAGCAGCACCTGGGAGATGAGCTGGGGATCGCGCCGGATCAGGCGCCATTCCTTGAGCACCAGCGCATGGGTGAGGCCGCGCCCGAAATGCATGCGCGGCGCTCCGGCCGGCGCCTTGGCCACGCGCTCGGCGCCTGCTGCCTGCTGTACGCCGTTGACGAATACGCTGTGGGTCAGGTAGGCGGTGACGAAGAAAGCCGCTACCGCAACCAGGCTCACGGCCAGCAAGGGCAGCGGCTCGCCTAGCGCCGCGTGGGCCGGTATCCAGGCGACACTGTCTGGCCCCAGGCGCGCCGTGAAGTCGGCCAGCGCGCGCTTGAACGGTGCGGCCACCGCCGTACGCATCATTTGCGTGCCGAGGAACAGCGCGGCGCCAAACAAGGCGCCGAGCACCTGGGCACTCACGCGCGCCACGCGCACGCCGAACCAGCGCACCAGCAGCAAGGTTATCAGCATCGCCAGCGACGCCGCAAGCGCCCCCATGGAAAGCAGGACCGGGTACACCGCCAGCAGGCGCCAGCGTCCGAACACCAGGCCGGCATGGGCGAGCGGGGCCAGAAACAGCAGGTAAATGGAGGTATTCATGACGGTCATCGCCGCCAGGCGCACGGTGAAAACGCTGTGTGACGAAATCGGCGACGACAGCAGAAGGTCCAGGTCGCCGCGCTCGAACAGCGCTTCAACGCTGCTGCGCAGTGCCGAGGCCAGCATGAAGCTGAAGATGGTGACGATGGCGAGCGTGACGCCGAAGCCCAGTTTGGCGCGGGCGCCGTCGTCCAACGCCGGCATGGCCGCAACCATCACCAGCGCGATCAAGTGCAGCGCCACCGCGATCACGATCCACACTGCCTTGCGCTTGATGTCGATGCGGCGTTTTCCGTCCTGGGTCAGCGTCGACACCATGGCGCTGTAGCTCAGGCGCAGCTCATGGCGCATCAGCCATAACGCGCCGCCGGGACGCGGCCTCACGCCTGCCCCGTCAGGTGCAGGAACACGTCCTCCAGCGTGCCGCCCTCGCTCTGGGCGCGCAGCTCGTCGAGCGTGCCCTGCGCGATCAGGCGCCCGTGCTGGATGATGCCGATGCGTTGCGCCAGCCGCTCGGCCACTTCCAGGATGTGGGTGGTCAGGATCACGGTGCCGCCCTCGGCCACGTGCGCCAGCAGCAGATCCTTGACCTGGCGCGCTGCCGCCGCGTCCAGACCGGTCAGCGGCTCGTCCAGGATCAGCAGCTTCGGTTCGTGGATCAGAGCGCCCGCCAGCGCGAGCTTCTGCTTCATTCCGCGCGAGAAGCCTTCGGTCAGCTCGTGCGCGTGCTTGGTCAGGTCGAGCCAGTCGAGCAGGCGCCGCGCGCGCGGCTCGGCCGTGCGCGCATCGATGCCCCACAGGCCGGCCACGAATTCCAGGTACTCGGTCGGCTTGAGCTTCGCGTACAGCATCGGGTCGTCCGGCAGCCAGGCCATCACCTGCTTGGCCGCGCTGGCGTCGCGCCCCATGTCGATGCCCATCACCTCGATGGTGCCTGCGTCGGGTGCCAGCAGCCCGGTCACCATGCGCAAGGTGGTGGTCTTGCCGGCGCCGTTGGGGCCGAGCAGCGCATACAGCTCGCCGCGTCGTACCGTCAGGTCGAGGCCGTCCACGGCGGGGCGCCCGAAGTGCTTGGACAGGCCGGTGATGCGCAGTGCTGGTCCTTGGGTGTCGCTCATTGGTGTGCTTGTGAGTGGGTTTGATGGTGGAATCAGTGGAGGCCGTCAGGCCGGTGCGGGCGCAGCAGAAAATACACGAGCGCGCCCGCTTGCGGTACTAGCAGGATTGCCAGGGTGGCGCGAAACGCGTCGGCTGGGCCCAATCCATGGGCCTTGAACAGGTCGGCCAGCACGCCGAAGCCCCATTGGGTGATGAAGGCGCCGACGAACAGCAGCAGGTTGTAGGCCGAATTGGCGCGCCCGGCCAGCGCCGCCGGAAAGGCCATGCCTACATGCGACTGCACCAGGGTGGTCACCGGCACGCACAGCGCCAGCAGCAGCCACAAGGTCCAGGCCGCGCCGGCGCTGCTCGCCAGCATGGCCAGCTGCGCCAGCGCCATGCCGCCGACCCCGATGCCGATGATGCGGTGCGCGTCCCAGCCGCGCGCCACCAGGCGCGGCGCGGCCCAGCCCAGTGCCAGGTAGGACAGCATCAGCACCAGGTTGAACACGAACAGGATCTGGCTGGTCTGGTCCTGGCTCTTGCCCAGCACGGTGCTCATCCACGGCCCGGCCCACAGCGTTTGCAGCGCGAAGAAGATGCCGTGATTGACCAGTCCCAGCATGCCCATGCGGCGAAAATAGGCGCTTCCGAAAATGCGCCGGTAGCCGCCGTCGTCGCCGCGCATGGCGTGGGCGTGCGCGTGGCCGGCCTCGTATTCGCGCTCGACATCGCGCAACCACCAGTGCACGCCGGCGGCGACCACCAGCAGCAAGGCGCCGACCACCCAGAAAATCCCGCGCCAGCCGATCAGCGGCAGCGCCCAGGTGACCGGGACGGTGGCGCTGAGCGCGCCGGCGGTGCCGGCGACCAGCATCCAGCTGGCCAGCTGGCTTTGCTGTTCGATGGAGAACCACTGGCGGAACGCCTTGAAGGCCGAGATCAGGCAGGGCGAGACCCCGACCCCGATCAGCGCGCGCCCGATCCATAGGCCGGCCAGGGTGGTGCTGGTGGCGAACAGCGCCGCGCCGCCGGCGGCGCACACCAGCAGCGCGGCCTCGGTGCGGCGCGAGCCGTACTTGTCGAGCCAGATCCCGAGCGGCAGCTGCATGCAGCCGACGCTGATGAAGAACGCCGACGACAGCAGTCCCAGGTCGGCGTTCGACAGGCCGATCTCGGCCACCAGCGCCGGCGCGATGACCGCGTTGACCGCGCGCAGCGCGTACGAGAGCAGATAGCCGGCCGCGAAGCAGGAAAACACGCGGGCCGCCGCCGCGCCGCGCAAGGGCAGCAGCATCGGCGCTAGATCAGCTTGAACGACGACATGAACATCTCGACCTGGTCGGTCGACAGCTTGTTCTGCCGGCCCATCACGATGACCTGGTAAAAGCGCTTGTTGCGCGACTCGAAGTGACCGATCAAACGCATCGGCATGCCGTTCTGGGTGCCGAGCGCGTCGATGTCGATGGCGGCGCTGCGCGCGCTGCTGCTGCCGGTGGCGGCCGACGCCTTGCCGGTTTTCTCGCTGGTGATGGTCGCGCCGATATTGCGCACCATCGCCGTCTTCATCGCCACCAGCGCCGCCTCCGCCTGCTCGGCGTCGGGCGCCTCGCCGCTGCCGACGGCGAACATGGCGCCGTCGACCTGGGCGGCCGTCATGGTCATGTTGACCGTCATGCCGTTCAGGTCGATGCTGCGGGTGTGGGTGGCCGGCTTGTCTGGGAACATGACACGGTAGGGCGCGTCGGGGCTGCTGTAGTCGCGCCAGTTGTATTGCGGGCTGCAGGCGGCCACGAGCGCGGCCGCGCACAGGGTGGTGAACAATGGGGTGATCGATGGGAGGCGCATTCCGGCATGGTAGCAGGAGTTTTGCGGCGTCGGAACGCCTGGCGTCGCCGTCGCGTGAAAAGAATTGGTTGCATAGCTAATCAATTTGCGCTACAGTCCTTTTATGTTCGAACAGTGCCTATATTTCAATACGACCGCCCTGGCCCGCGTGCTTGAACGCGCGTGGAGCAGGGCCTTCAAGCCGTTCGGCCTGACGCCGTCGCAGGCGTTCATGCTGCGCGTCGTGCTCAAGCAGCCGGGCATGCTGCAAAGCGCGCTGGCGCGCGAGATGGTGATCCAGCGCCCGACCGCCACGCGGGTGCTGGACGGCTTGCAGAAGCTGGGGCTGGTGCAACGCTGTCCGACCGCCAACGATGCGCGCGAGATGGCGATTTTCCCGACCGCCGAAGCGCGCGCCATCGAACAGGCGCTCAACGCCGCCAGCGCCGAGGTCACGCGGCGATTGAAAGAGGAGCTGGGAACCGACGACTTCAGCCAAGTCGTGTCCAACGTGAAAAATACGCGGGCCGCGCTCAGCTGATTTTTTTTCAGTGATAGTTGCATAGCTAATTAAATGGAGAATGTATGCCGATCCTTAACGTCAAAGTCAGCGCCGTAAAATCCCCGGAACTGACCCGCCAGATTTCCACCTTGCTGCTGGAACTGACCACCCGCATCCTCAAGAAAAAGCCGGAGGTGACCTCGATCGCCATCGACTACGTGGACACCGACAGTTGGATCGTGGCGGGCAAGTCCTTGAGCGAGCAGGGCAAGAGCAGCTTCTACTTCGATATCAAGATCACCGACGAAACCAACACCAAGGACGAAAAGGCGCAGTACATCCGGGAAGCCTTCGCCGGCTTCGCGCGCATTCTCGGCAACCTGCATGAGGAGAGCTATATCTACGTGCAGGACGTGCGCGCGACGGCCTATGGCTATGGTGGGCTGACACAGGAATACCGGTATCAGGCGGCCAATCACCGCTAGACGGCAGTGGTCGGGAGGCTGCGCCTCCGACCAGCGCACGTTTGATCGATATCATCGTTGAAGCGGTCGCGCATTTTAAGCTGGCTTCATGCGTGTGCGGATCGGCGATGCAGTGCTAGTCCGCGTACACGTGGGATTGGCAACGAGTGAGCACCGCCCATGCGAATGCTGCGCACTTACCTTGTTCTCGGGCTGCTGATGTCCGGTACGTCGAGGGCAGGCGCGGGCCCGCCGTCTGCCGCGCCTGGTCCTGTGACCGGTGCCTCGAGCGCAGACGCCGACAAGGCCGCCGAAAATTCGCGGACTTACGAGGTGCGCTGCCGCGACGGCGTCTACCGATTGCGCTTTGCCGGGCAGGCGGGCCGCTTGGAGTTGCACCACCATGGCGCCGAGCATCGGGTGCGCGATATCTCCGCGACCGCCTTCGGCCGTGCGATGCTTCAAAGCCAGGCACGTGGTGAGTTTGCCGTCACCTGCGCATTGCCGGGCGGCGTCAGCGTGGCTTTTGCCGGGGTTGAAGAACAGCGGACGGGGCCGCCGCGTGCGCTGCGCCTGAGTGCAACGTTTAATGCGGACGGTATGCCGGTCACGGACGACGGGCTGCTGCCGGCCGAGACGCTCGACTACGTCAACCGTATGTTGCTTCAGTAATGCCGCGTGAAAATGCCGACGGCCCGCATGCGCCCTCTGTCATCGCCCACGGCTGCGTTATCGCCGACGGGTCACCTCCGCCACCGCTCACGGCTATCGTGCACTGGCGCCTGCGGCTAGCGGATCCTGGCGCCCGAGGCTCACATCGGCACTGCGCTAGCGTCTACCGGGGCACATGCGCGCCGCGCCATCGCCGGTAGCTCGCAAGCGGCCAGCGTCACCACCAACGGCAACCCCAGACCTGCGTCAGCCCGGCGGCTCGCGTACGTCCTACGTCACCGGGCACGGCGCGCGTGCCTCCCACGACGCCATTCACGGCTCGCGCAGACCACGCCGGTACTGGATCGCTTCGGCGATGTGGGCCGATGTGATGCTGCTCGATTGCGCCAGATCGGCGATGGTGCGCGCCACCTTGAGCACACGGTGATAGGCCCGCGCCGACCAGTGCAGGTGCAGCATCGCGTTGCGCAGCGTGAGCGCCGCGTTGCCGTCGGGTTTGCAGTGCAGGTCGATATCGCGGGTGCTCAGGCGCTGGTTCGGCACGCCCTGGCGCGCGAGCTGGCGCTGGTGCGCCTGCGCGACCCGCTGCGCGATCTCCGCGCTCGCTGCGCCGTCCGCGCCGGCCGACAGCAAGGCCGGTGCCAGCGCGGCCACCTCGACCTGGATATCGATGCGGTCGAGCAGCGGTCCGGAAATGCGCTGCTGATAGCGCTTGACCGCGTCCCCGCTGCAATGACATTTGCCGGACGGATGGCCAAGATAGCCGCATGGGCAAGGATTCATCGCCGCGATCAATTGAAAGCGGGCAGGGAAGTCGGCCTGACGCGCCGCGCGCGAAATCGTGATCTCGCCCGATTCCATCGGCTGGCGCAGCACTTCCAGGGCGCGCCGGTCGAATTCGGGCAGCTCGTCGCAAATTATGGCCGGTAAAACTGTAGAACTAATTCAAAAAGCCATCAAATTCAACGGCTTACGTTTCATCTAACGTAGCCCTCATTCGAAACAATTCCAAATCTTGACTACGGCCCCGAATCGCTTGGAAATGAGTTTTCCAGTGGTCGACGGCGTAGCTTGACTACTGTATATATAAACAGTATTCTTGGGTAGTCATGCCGCCGCTAAGTGTCAACAATGCCTTCACTGTTCGGTTAAAAATTACTCATTTACATCGTTTACGGCCAACTGTACAATCCGCGCATTGTAAAGGCAAAGTGTAGGCAAAAAATGCATGAGCGAAAAACTGAGGTCATAAACCTTCGGATGACTCCTGAGATTAAATCGCTCTTGAGGCGTGCGGCGGACCACGACCATCGAACATTGTCCAATATGCTCGAAGTTTTAATTCTCGATTATTGTCGCGAGCATGAACTAATGGTGGAGGCCGCGCCTACAAAGCAGCACGAACTCGGCGCCACTTCTCCCGGTAGAGTTTCCTAAGTACATAGCTAGTCACCAAAGATATTTCATTGTGTTCGAATCACAATCCTAGTTTTTTAATTCATTTAAATTTAACACCCGCTATGCTTCTTGAAAATACTTGCGAAAAAAGTGTCCTATTCGCTCAGCCATCCATACTTTCGGCTCTCAAGATTGAGCAGGTACCGCCGAATGCCAAGCCGTTTTTGCGCTGGGTCGGCGGCAAAAGTCGATTGTTGAATTCGATTCTTCCGTATGTTCCCGAAAAAATGAACGCTTACCACGAGCCGTTCTTGGGGTCCGGTGCAATGTTTTTTGCGTTGCGCGGGCGCGCCACAAAATCGTATTTATCGGATTTAAATGCAGAGCTTGTCAACGCATGGACTGTAGTCCGTGATGAACCTGTTGCGTTCGTCAATAAGTTAGTGGACTACGAAACTAGGCAAGGCGAAGTGGCGTATTACGAGGTTCGCTCTGAAGCGCCTGAGCATCGGGTCGATAGGGCTGCCCGGTTCTTCTACCTTAATCAAACGGCATGGAACGGACTTTGGAGAGAGAATCGTTTCGGAGTGTTTAATGTGCCATTCGGGGCACGCGCGTTCCGCGGCATAAAAGAGGATTTTCTTGCAAGCGTTACTGCTTCATTGCGGGATGTATCAATCGAGCTGACCGATTTCAGGCAAGTTGCCGCCAACGCGAAAAAAGGCGATTTCTGCTATTTCGACCCTCCTTATCTGCCGATTTCCGATACGAGCAAATTTAGTGGATACAATGGAAAGCGTTTTCGCTTTGAAGACCTTGTCGAACTTTCCGACCTTTGCAAGGAACTATCACGGCGGAAAGTGAATTGGATTGTTTCGAACCGCGACAACGAAGTTATGCGCGAGCTCTTTTCGCACGCGAGGGTTATTTCGTTTACAACCAGGCGTTCGGTAGCGGCGCAAACAAAACGTCACGTGCAACCAAAAGACTCGCCTGAAGTAATCATCGTCGGAGGACCTAATTCGTGACCATCGGAATTGTTGAGAGTGTTTTCTTTTACAAATATAGTTCGTCCGCTTTTCGTGCACTGTACGGGAGGCTCGGTGGGAGCGGTGGATTCACCAAAGACTTCTTGCAAGTAAGAAAACCTGTTCAACAAGTTCTCGATTTAGTGTTTGCTAGAAACGCAGAACAGCTAATCAACTTCGAGTATAGGTGGCCGGGCGGAATGTCACCAGGGCGCTGGGCGGACGCCGAGTCGCGGGGGCAAATGAAGTGGAACACCAACGATAAGCCACTTCCATGGATAATTGGCGACCCGATGTCAAGCCCAGCGATTAGTATTGCCGGCGACCCAACTTTGAAAGACCCGGACTCCGCTGACGCTGAGTACAAGCGCATTATGGCAACCGGATGCAAGCCATACTTGGTGGGCGTGAAGTTGTTCGGGGAAGACCGCGTGCTCCACGCACGGATGTACTTTGAGAACCCTCCGGTCGGACGCGAAGACCGAGGAATGGACGCACTTCCACAAGAGTTGAGGCAAGCAATCGTAGGCGAGTCTGAAGATAGTGGAATCATTCATTTTACGAACGTCAATGCGCACATGGGGCCGCCCCCAACCCCGCGAAATCCGGAACTCGTAGCGCGTATCCTAGAAGCCTTAAAACGTGAACCCAACGTCCTACTTGTGGGGCCGCCCGGAACTGGGAAGACAGTTGTTCTGGAGGACTTGCGCAGTTATTTCGTCGAAGGCGGAAATGCTGGTGCGCTGACCTTTGACACGGAAACCTGGGGTGCGGCTTGGGGAGTCGTAAGCGAGTCTCGTTCGATATCGTTAGTTTTTCACCCTGCATATTCTTACGAGAGCTTCGTGGCTGGTCTTATGCCCCACCCGGTCGATGGAGGGATGTCATTGCGAGCAGAACCTGGCCCACTCCTTTCTCTTGCACATTGGACCTCCGAAGTTGGGCGTCGGTCACTACTAATCTTAGATGAATTTAACCGTGGGCCAGCGGCTGCGATTTTTGGCGATACCTTAAGTCTGCTCGATAAAGAGAAGCGCTCCACCGGGAAGCAAGCCGGCGCGAACATACAGCGGCCATATGCGAGCTACGATATGAACGTCCAACCTAACTTTGCACGTCATGGCGGCAGTTGTAGCATGGACGCAAGTTTGACGCTCCCCTCATCCGCGACGGTCTGCGTGCGCTTTTGGCGTGTGATCGAGCTGTCGAAAACTGGCTGAACCACTAGGTCGGACCGGCATATGATGCGTTGAAAGCCGATCCAGCCCGAGCCGTTACCGTTGACTAGGTGCGCGCCCGCCTAGCCGCCGAAAATGCGAGCACGGGCGATTTCAAACGCGAGCCGCTGCACGTAATGCCCAATGGCTGGTCCGGCAACGTCATATTGCATCATGAAAAAATAGCCGTATGCCCCCCCAGAACAGATTCTGACCATCGATGGATCGGACCTCGACTAACAGAGTTTTGGCATATTTTTAACTTTTCCACGCAAGATCCTTGCAAAAATAATACGCCATCAAATAGATATCTCTACAGGAACGGTGATGGTAAGATGCAGAGTCGTCAAGATTGAAATACTTAAATGAGTAAATAAGTGGTGACAGGTTGGCTTCCCGCCTCGGTGCGCCTGTCACCATCGACGTAAGCGCGCCAAAATGGGAAAAAAAGATATGCCGCCCATTGCGCCATCAGGCCGTTGTCCCGTCTGTCAGACTGATCCTTCCTTTTCAGAAATCGACCATGCCCCAAGTGGAGTGCCTCAGCGAGGTCCGTCGCCAGGAGGATGCCTTGCTCAATACCGGAGCCTTGCAAGCCGCAATTTTCAACAGCGCCAATT
>DIZW01000126.1 GCA_002428015.1 Oxalobacteraceae bacterium UBA6018
ACTTGTGTATAACGAGGTGGGTTTGGCCTGGGCTTGGGTAAGTAATCCAAACGCGAACAGTATGCAAAATAAGCGGACGATTTTGGACGCGACGCGGTTGATCGTGATGACTGGACATAGCGTACTTGTAAGTACGCAAAATGGAAATAACCGTGTCGGCCAATGCGGGGTTCGGACCTCCCTAAACATTTCTAATTTCCTTTGAATTGATAATCGGCAAAGGGTACCGATGCTACGCTAAATTTCGATAAGAAAACTATCCAATACTATTGGTAAGCTGTTGTTGCGCATTCCGGGCCGCACCAACCAAGGCATGGCGATGTTGCCGCCACCAACGTAGCTCTCATCGTGGGGATGCACGCCATCGCCATTGGAAAAAGGGTGCGGATCCGTGCACCGGGTGGCGTGGCGGGCCCCGATCGGACGCACTGCGCGCCCGCATCCCGATTACACTGGAGGCACCTCAACGCCGCTCACCCGCAAAATATTCTATGAACAAGCTCACCGTGGATGTCGCCGTCATCGGCACCGGGACCGCCGGCCTGTCCGCCTACCGCGCCGCGCGCGCCCGGGGCAAGCGGGTGGTCGTGATCGAAAGCGGGCCTTACGGCACCACCTGCGCGCGCGTTGGCTGCATGCCCAGCAAGCTGCTCATCGCCGCCAGCGAGGCGGCCCACATGCTGGCGCTGGCGCCCGGTTTCGGCGTGCATCCGGGCCAGGTGCGCGTCGACGGCAAGGCGGTGATGGAGCGGGTCCGGCGCGAGCGCGACCGTTTCGTCGGCTTCGTGCTCGAAGGGGTGGACAACATCCCGCCCGAGGACAAGCTGCGCGGCCACGCGCGCTTCACCGGCCCGCGCTCGCTGCGGGTGGACCAGCACACCGCCATCGAGGCCGCGCGCATCGTGATCGCCACCGGCTCCACGCCGGCCGTGCCGCCGGTGCTGCGCGCGGTCGGACCGGGCGTCATCATCAGCGACCAGGTGTTCGACTGGACCGACCTGCCGGCCTCGGTGGCGGTGATCGGCACCGGCGTGATCGGCCTGGAGCTGGGCCAGGCCCTCGCGCGCCTGGGTGTGCGCGTGAGCCTGTTCGCGCGCGGCGGCAGCGTGGCCCAGCTGACCGATCCCGAGGTGCTGCACGTGGCCGCCGCCACCCTGGGCGCGGAGCTCGACCTGCGCTTCCAGCAGCTGATCGTGGGCGCGCGCCAGGACGGCGCCGAGGTCGAGCTGGTCACGCGCGACAGCGCCGGCGCCGAGCGCACGGAGCGCTTCCAGTACGTGCTGGCCGCTGCCGGGCGCACTCCCAACGTGCACGACATCGGCATCGAGCACACCGGCCTGGAGCTGGACGCGAAGGGGATCCCGCGCTTCGACAGCCGCACCATGCAGTGCGGGACCAGCCACATCTTCATCGCCGGCGACGCCAACGACGAGCGCCCGGTGCTGCCGGAGGCGGCCGACCACGGCAAGATCGCCGGCGACAACGCGGGCCGCTATCCGGACGTGCGCCCGGGCCTGCGCCGCACCGCGCTGACGATTGCCTTCACCGAGCCGCAGATCGCCACCCTGGGCCAGAATTACCGCGAGCTGTGCGCAGAGGGCATGCCCAAGTTCGCCGTCGGGAAGGTCTCGTTCACCAACCAGGGCCGCAGCCGCGTCATGCTGCAGAACCACGGCCTGCTGCGCGTGTACGGCGAGTACGGCACCGGCCTGTTCCTGGGTGCCGAGATGATCGGCCCGCGCGCCGAGAACCTCGGGCATTTGCTGTCCTGGGCCTGCCAGGCCAGGCTGACCGTGGCCCAGATGCTCGACATGCCCTTCTATCATCCGGTCATCGAAGAGGGCGTGCGCACGGCGCTGCGCGATCTGGCGGCCGAGCTGGAAAAAGGCGCGCCGCGCGCCTCCGGGCCGGACCGCCTGCCCGGCACCTGAGCCGGCACTGAGCCGGCATCGAGCCGGCACTGAGCCGGCGCCGCGGTCAGTTCAGGTAGCTGGCGTCGAGCCGGCCCTGGGCGGCCAGTTCGCGCAGCACGCGGATGGTGTCGATGTCCGCCTCCTTGTAGGCCGACTTCCTGAATTCGTCGTACATGGCATTGGCCGCGTCGGTGGCGGCGTCATGCCCGTCGTCGTACTTGAAGCGCACGTACAGCTGCTGCGCGTTGGGCGCCTCGATCGTCATGGTCAGGCTGGACTGGGTGATCTCGCCCTGGGCCGCCACTTCGTAGCGCACCTGCTCGAGCGGCGTCAGCACGACCCGGTCCACCACCACCAGCTCGCCGTAGCGCAAGGTGCGGCGGAAGCTGCCGCTGTCGCGCTGGTCGATGGTGCATTCGTCAAGGTGGGGCATGAACAGCTTGGGCGAGTCGGCGCGCAGCACCAGGCCGCGCCACAGCTGCTCGCGGGTGAGCGGGTCGATCAGGGGATTGAGCGGGTCGTTGATTTCAATTAGGTGTTCGAATTTCATTGTGCATCTCATGTGACGGCGCTCGCGGCGCCCAATAGTGCGATGGTAACGCAAAGCCGCCGGCCCATGGGTGCGGGGCGGAAACATGGTTTCAGGTACACTCGTGGCGGCTAAAGCCAGCCAGGACGAGGGGACTTTTTCATGAGACGACGCGCTAACTACCTAGCCCAGATCGCGCAGATGCAGCAGCGCAGCGCCGACACGGTGGCGCGCCACATCGCCGAGCGCAAGACCCTGACCGGCAGCCAGCCCGACCCGTCCAGCGAAGCCAGCGTGGGCCAGCGCGCGGCCGACGCCGTGGCCCGCTTCGGCGGTTCGTGGACCTTCATCGGCCTGTTTACCCTGGTGCTGGTCTGCTGGGTCGGGGTCAATACGTATTACCTGGGCCAGCACGGGCGCAAGCCCTTCGATCCCTACCCCTACATCCTGCTGAACCTGTTCCTGTCGATGCTGGCGTCGATCCAGGCGCCGGTGATCCTGATGTCGCAGAACCGCCAGGGCGAGATCGACCGCCTGAACGCGCGCAACGATTACGAAATCAACATGAAGGCGGAGCTGGAAATCATGAGCCTGCACGAGAAGATGGACGCCTTCAAAGTGCAGCTGATGGACATGCAGAACGAGCAGCTGCGCCTGCTCAACCAGCTGTGCGAAACGGACAGCGCGCCGCCCGCTTAGCGAGCCGCTGCGCCCTCTCAACAGGCTGTGCGAGACGGCCGGCACGCGGTCCGCTCAGCCGCTCAGCCGCTTAACCGATCAGCCGCTCAGATCGGCCCGTCCAGCCCGTCCAGGCCCACATCCCAGTACGGTGCCGGGCCGAAGCGCTCGGCCAGGAAGTCGATGAACGCGCGCGTCTTGGGCGGCAGGAAATTGCGGTTCAGGTATTGCGCCGACACCACCGCCTGTCCGGCCACGGGATAACCGGCCAGCACCCGCACCAGCGCGCCGCTGGCGAGCTGCTGGAACACGGCCCAGGTCGAGTGCTGCGAAATGCCCAGGCCGGCCACGGCCGCGTCGCGCAGCGCTTCGCCATTGTCGCTGTGCAGGCGGGCGCCGACCCGGATCGCGATCGGCTCGGCGCTGTCCATGAAGTGCCAGGTCTTGCGGTTCTCCAGCGTCAGGCATTCATGGCGCGCCAGTTCCGAAGGATGGGCGGGCGCGCCATGCGCGGCCAGGTAGGCGGGCGCTGCCACCAGCAGCATGCGGTTCGGCGCCAGGGTGCGCGCCACCAGCGCCGAGTCGGGCAGGGCGCCGGTGCGCACTGCCACGTCGATACCGTGGGCGGCCAGGTCGATCATGTGGTCCGACAGGCGCAGGTCGAGCCGGATGCCGGGGTAGCGCGCCAGGAAGGGCGCCAGCAGGGGTACCAGGTGCAGTCGCCCGAAGGCGGACGAGGCGGCCACCCGCAGCAAGCCTTGCGGGGCTTGGGCCGCGTCGCCCACGCAGGCGGCAGCCTGCTCGGCGGCGTCGAGCAGGCCGAGCGCCTTGTCGAGAAAGATCTCACCGTCCTGGGTCAGGTTGACCTGGCGCGTGGTCCGGTGCAGCAGGCGCGCGCCGAGCTGGCGTTCGAGCTGGGCGATCCGCGCGCTCGAGGCGGCCGGCGACAGGCCGAACTCGCGTCCGGCGGCCGACAGGTTGCGGGTGGCGCACACGCGCGTGAACAGGGCCACGTCCAGCAGGTCGAGGGGCATTCTATTGTTTTCCAATAAATTGATTTCATAATTATGCCAATTATCAATTCAATCGTCAGGTCCTAGAGTGATGTTTTCAACCAGGAGAACAGCATGAACCACTTCAGCACGAACACCACCGGCACCGATGCCACCAGCGGCGCCAACGCCACCAAGGCCACCACCGACAGCGGCATCACGGGGACCAACATGAAAGCCGTGGCCGTGATCGACGGCGCCCTGCGCGACATCGCCTTGCCGCGACCGCAGGCGGGGCCGCACGACCTCATCGTCGAGGTCGAGGCGATCGCCGTCAATCCGGTCGACACCAAGGTGCGCAAGGCGGTGCTGGCCAGCGACGGTCCGCGCGTGCTGGGCTGGGACGCGGCCGGCGTCGTGCGCGCCGTCGGCAGCGAGGTCACCCTGTTCAAGGTGGGCGACCCGGTCTACTACGCCGGCAGCGTGGTGCGGCCCGGCGTCAACAGCCAGTTCCACGCCGTCGACGAGCGCATCGCCGCGCGCAAGCCGGCCACGCTCGGCATTACCCAGGCCGCGGCGCTGCCCCTGACCGCGATCACGGCCTGGGAAGCGCTGTTCACCCGGCTCGGCATCGACCGCCACGGCGCCGACGCCGGCAAGCGCATCCTGATCATCGGCGGCGCCGGCGGGGTCGGCTCGATCGCCATCCAGCTGGCGCGCCTGGCCGGGCTGGACATCATCGCCACCGCCTCGCGCCCGGAGTCGGCCGCGTGGTGCCGCGACCTGGGCGCCGCGCGCATCGTCGACCATCGCGCCGACATGGTGGCGCAACTGGCCGACGCCGGCATCGGCGCCGTCGATTTCATCTTGTGCCTGAACGACATCGACCGCCATTTCCCGGCGATGGCGCAGCTGATCGCGCCCCAGGGTAAGCTGTGCAGCATCGTGAGGAACGAGGGCCCGCTGGCGCTGGAGCTGCTGTTTCCCAAGAGCGCGGCCCTGGCCTTCGAGATGATGTTCGCCCGCTCCACCTTCGGCACGCCCGACATGATCGAGCAGCACCGCCTGCTGGCCGAGGTGGCGCGCCTGGTCGATGAGGGCGTGCTGCGCACCACGGTGGGCGAGGTGGGCGGGCCCGTCAACGCGGCCAACCTGACGCGCGCCCACGCCGCGCTGGAGACGGGGCGCACGATCGGCAAGATCGTGCTGGCCGGCTTCTAGGCCGGATACTAGGCCGGATGCGAGGGCGGGACGGCGGCTACTGGCGCGGTAGCAGCAGGCGGTGCTGCTGGCGCCGCTGCAGCAGGGCGATGGCGACCAGGATCACGAACGAGATCGCCAGCAGGATGGCGGCGTAGGCGTGGGCGTTGGCGTAGTTGAGCTGCTGGGCCTCGTCGTACAGGGCGATCGAGGCGACCCGGGTCTGGCCCGGGATGTTCCCGCCCAGCATCAGCACCACGCCGAACTCGCCCATCGTGTGGGCGAAGCTGAGCGACACCCCGGTCAGGATCCCGTGGCGCGACAGCGGCAGCACGATGTGCCAGAAGGTCTGGCGCCGGGTCAGGCCCAGCGCCAGCGCCGATTGCTGCAGCTCCGGCTTGACGTCGCGGAAAGCGGCCTGGAAGGGCTGCACCGCGAACGGCAGGCTGTACACGACCGAGCCGACCACCAGGCCGCTGAAGGTAAACGGCAGCGGCTGGCCGAACAGGCTGAGCCAGGCCGCGCCCAGCGGCTCGCGCGGCGACATCAGCACCAGCAGGTAGAAGCCGATCACGGTGGGCGGCAGCACCACCGGCAGGCTGACCAGGGTCTCGAGCACGACCACTCCGCGCATGCGGCTGGTGTTGAGCCAGTTCGCCAGCGGCACGCCGATCACCAGCAGGATCAGCGAGGAGGTGGCGGCCAGGCGCAGGCTCAGGCCAATGGCGTGCAGCAGTTCGGGCGCGAACGCCCAGTCACTCATGGGGCGGCAGCGCGAAGCCGCTGCGCAGCAGGATCGCGCGCGCGGGCGCCGAGCCGAGGAAGCGCACGAAGCGCGCCGCCAGCGGGTTGTCCTTGCCGTGCGCGGTGATGGCCACCCCCTGGGCGATCGGCGCCATGCCGTCGGCCGGAATCGCGTAATAGCTGCCCACCCCCTTCAGCCGCGGCGAGCTCACCGTGGCCAGGGACACGATGCCCAGCTGGGCGTTGCCGGTCTGGATGAACTGGGCGGTCTGGGAGATGCTCTCGCCCAGCACCAGCTTGCCCTGGAGCGCGTCCCACACCCCGTATTTCTGCAGCGCCGCCCGCGCCGCCCGCCCGTACGGCGCCACCTCCGGGTTGGCGATCGCCACTCGGGTCAGGCGCGGGTCGCTGAACACCTTCATGCCCTGCTTGAGGTCGAAACGTGGATCGACGCTCCACACCACCGCCTGGCCGAGCGCGTACACGCCCACGCTGGCCGGGTCGGCCGCGCCCTCGCGCGCCAGCTGGGCCGGGTAGGCGCTGTCGGCCGACAGGAACACGTCGAACGGGGCGCCGCGGCGGATCTGGGCGAACAGGTTGCCCGAGGCGCCCAGCGCCACCTTCACCTCGGCGCCGGGCTCCTGGGCGCGGAAGGCCGCGCCCAGCTCGTCGATGCAGTAAGTGAGGTCGGCCGCGGCGGCCACCGTCAGCGTGGCGGACCGGGCCGGCCCGGCCAAGGCCGCCAGCAGGACCCACAGCAGGGTAATTGTCGGTATCTTCATAGTGGCATTTTACGCCAGCGGCGCGCACGCGGGCCACGTCCGGGTAGGCTACAATGGCCGGCTGTTGGCTGTGTGTGTCCAGAAAGAATCCTCCCGATGTCCAGTTCCCCCAAGTTCGGCCTGAACGCTCCGCAAAGCGAGGCGGTCGTCTATCTCGACGGCCCCTGCCTGGTGCTTGCCGGCGCCGGCTCAGGCAAGACGCGCGTGATCACCCAGAAGATCGCGCACCTGATCGAGGACCGCGGCTACGACCCGCGCACCATCGCCGCGCTGACCTTCACTAATAAGGCCGCGCTGGAAATGCAGGAGCGCATCGCCAAGCTGCTCAAGCAGCCGCGCCAGGCCAAGCAGCTGACGGTGTCGACCTTCCACTCGCTGGGCGTGAAGATCCTGCGCCAGGAGGCGGGCGGGGTGGGCCTGAAGGACCGTTTCTCGATCATGGACAGCGACGACTGCTACGGCCTGGTGCAGGACCTGGCGATCACCACCGACAAGCAGATCATCCGCGGCATCCAGACCGCCATCTCGCTGTGGAAGAACGGCCTGGTGGAGCCGGAGCTGGCGATCAAGGGCGCCAAGGACGAGGACGAGGCCCAGGCCGCGCGCGTCTACCGCAGCTATGTGGCGACCCTGCAGGCCTACCAGGCGGTCGATTTCGACGACCTGATCCGCCTGCCGGTGGAATTGTTCCGCAATAACGAGCCGATCCGCGACAAATGGCAGCGCCGCCTGCGCTACCTGCTCATGGACGAGTACCAGGACACCAATACCTGCCAGTACGAGCTGGTCAAGCTGCTGGTGACGGGCATCGGCAAGAAGCCCATGTTCACCGCCGTGGGCGACGACGACCAGGCCATCTACGCCTGGCGCGGCGCCTCGGTGGAGAACCTGAAGACCTTGCAGACCGATTTCCCCGACCTGCGCGTGATCAAGCTCGAGCAGAACTACCGCTCCACCACCCGCATCCTGCAGGCGGCCAACGCCGTCATCGGGAACAATCCCAAGCTGTTCGAGAAGTCGCTGTGGTCCGAGCACGGCCTGGGCGAGCCGATCAAGGTGCTCGGCATGCAGAGCGACGAGCAGGAGGCCGAGCAGGTGGCCATCATGATCTCGGCCGACCATTTCCAGCGCAAGAACAAGTGGTCCGACTACGCCATCCTGTACCGCGGCAACCACCAGGCGCGCGTGATCGAGCAGTCGCTGCGCAAGGAGCGCATCCCCTACACCATCTCGGGCGGCCAGAGCTTCTTCGACAAGGCCGAGATCAAGGACATCATCAGCTACCTGCGCCTGATCGCCAACGACGGCGACGACCCGGCCTTCATCCGCGCCGTCACCACGCCCAAGCGCGGGGTCGGCATGGCCACCCTGGAGGTGCTGGGCGAGTTCTCCAAGCAATGGAACTGCTCGCTGTTCGAAGCCACCTTCAAGGGCGGCATCGAGGCCAAGCTGCCCGACCGCCAGCTGCTGCCGCTGCGCGCGTTCTGCAACTTCATCAACCAGCTCGAGGCGCGCGCCAGCCGCCCGGGGCCGTCCGGCAGCGGCGAGAACGCGGCTGCGGTGCTGGACGACATGATGAAGGAGATCGCCTACGAGAGTTATCTGTACGACACCTTCGAGGAGCGCGCGGCCCAGAGCAAGTGGCAGAACGTGCTGGAATTTACCAACTGGCTCAAGGAGCGCGGCAACGGCGGCAAGGACAAGTCCGGCGACGAGAAGAACCTGCTCGAGCTGACCCAGATGGTCGCCCTGATGAGCATGCTCGAGGGCCAGGACGAGGAGCCGGACGCGGTGCGCATGTCGACCCTGCACGCGTCCAAGGGCCTGGAATACCCGCACGTGTTCCTGGTCGGGGTCGAGGAGGGCATCCTGCCGCACAAGGGCGACCCCGACGCGCCCGTCGAGACGGTGGCCGCGCGCATCCAGGAGGAGCGGCGCCTGATGTACGTGGGCATCACGCGCGCCCAGCGTACCTTGCACGTCACCTGGTGCAAGAAGCGCAAGCGCGCCGGCGAGCAGGTCCATTGCGACGTCTCGCGCTTCATCAAGGAGATGGCGCTCGACGTGGGCGACGCCGTGCCGACCGAGGCCGAGACCATCTCGCCCAAGGACCGCCTGGCCAGCCTGAAGGCGCTGCTGGCCACCCCCAAGGCCTGAGAGGCTGAGGTGGAAATCGACGCCGGATATTGACTGTGGATATTTTCCGTCGGAAATAGTCGCGCACGATTGAATATCGTTTGACACGCTTGAGCCGGCTTGAAATACTCAGCTTGCCTGCCGAGTTACCGGCCGGCGCCATCGACGTCCCCGGCCACAAGCGCGGCCCCGTCCTGGCTTGACGCCACCTCCGACGCCCAATCATGACCACGCTGACCGACCTCCAGACCACGCCGCTTTCCGGGCTCAACCATATTGACGCCCTGCTCGACAGCGGTCCGGACTGGAATTTCCTCACCGGCGCCAACAACACCCTGTACTACAGCTTCTCGACCACCGCCGGCACCGAGACCTTCAGCGCCGGCGACGCGCTGCCCTACAGCGGCGCCATCGCGGCCATGAGCGCGGCCCAGCAGAGCGGCGCGCGCGCCGCCTTCGCCTACCTCGGCGCGCTGACCGGCATCGCCTTCGTCGAGACGGCCAACGGCGCGGCGGCCCAGATCCACCTGAGCGACGCCAACCTGACCGGCCCCGCCACCGCCGGCATGTGCAGCTGGGGCGCGAACTATTCCTATAACCAGAGCACCGGCGTGGTAACCAGCTACGCGGCCAACGCCTATGTGTATCTCGACAACGTCGAATGGGCCGGCCGCAACGCCACCCTGGCCGCCGGCGACTACGGCTACGAGACCCTGCTGCACGAGCTGGGCCACGCGCTGGGCCTGAAGCATCCGTTCGAGGGCGCCATCACCCTGCCGGCCAGCCAGGACAGCAGCCAGTTCACCTTGATGTCGTACAACGAGTCGGGCGGCCCGTATTCCAGCTACCGGCCCGACGACATCGCCGCCCTGAACTGGCTCTACGGCGGCGACGGCCTGGGCGGCGCGCTCGGCGTCGGCTCGGCCACCGGCGCGGTCTATCTCACCGGCACGGCCGGCGACGACAGCCTCACCGGTACCCAATTTAACGACACCTTGCGTGGCAATGGCGGCAACGACACGATCAACGGCGGAGGCGGCACGGATACGGCGGTGTTCGGCGGAGCATTCACGGCCTACAAGATCAGCCTGGCGAACGGCGCGATCGTCGTCGCCGGCGCGGACGGCACGGAGACCCTGAGCTCGATCGAGTTCCTGCAGTTCAGCGACCGCGGCCTCAGCAGCGACCAGGTGCTCGACACCGTCGCGCCTGCCGCCCCCACCCTGGCCGCCTCGAAGAACGCCTACGATTACGTGTCCGGCAACACCCCGCTCTTCGTTGGCATTGCCGAAGCGAACGCCCACGTGCAGGTGTACAGCGGCACTTTTGTGATCGGCACGGCCACCGCCGACGCCAGCGGCTTCTGGAACACCACCGCGGTGGGCCTGGTGGACGGTCACTATTCCGTGTACGCGACCGCCGCCGACGCTGCCGGCAACGTCTCGGCGGCCAGCCCCAATTTCGATTTCAACGTCGACGCGCATGCGCCCATGGTGCCCACCGGCGCGGTGACGCCGGACAGCGTTGGCGGGAACCAGCCGGTCTTCAACGGCAAAGGCGAGATCGGCAGCTTCATCAGCCTGCTCAATGCCGACCAGGGCGGCAGCACCGTCATCGGGGCCACCCAGGTGGACGCCAACGGCCACTGGAGCCTGGCCGCCAATCCGCTCCCGAATGGCAGCTACAGCGTGATGGTGCAGTCGACCGACTTGGCCGACAACGCCACCAACGCCAGCGGCACCCTCGATTTTTCGGTTTCGAGCGGCCTGAACCGCACGGGCACGGACGCGCGCGACATCCTGGTCGGCACGGCGGGCAACAACGCGATCGACGGCAAGGGCGACATCGATACGGTCAATTACGACGGCGCGCGCGCCGGCTACACAATTGCCAAGTCGAGCAACGGCTTTACCGTCACCAGCGCCGCCAGCGGGGTCGATTCCCTGATCAATGTCGAACGGCTGCATTTCGGCGACGCCGACATCGCCCTCGACATCAACGGCCACGGCGGCCAGGCTTACCGCATGTTCGCCGCCGCGCTCGACCGGGCGCCGGCGCAGCGCGGCCTGGGCTTCTGGATGGATGCCCTCGACAACGGCGTGACCCTCGAGCATATCGCCGCGGAGTTCATCGCTAGCCCCGAGTTTGTGACCAAGTACGGCGCCAACCAGACCAACGCCGCGTTTATCGACACGCTGTACGAGCATGTGCTGCACCGGGCGCCCAAGGAGAGCGGATTCAATTTCTGGGTGTCGGCGCTCGACAGCGGGGTGGACCGCGCCCACGTGTTGACCCAGTTCAGCGAGAGCCCGGAGAACCAGGCCCAGGTCATCGGCGCGATCCAGAACGGCCTTCAATACACCATGTGGCATGGTTAGCGCGCGCGCTGGCATAATGCCGGCTTTGCCGTCAGGATGCCCGCCGTGAGCCACGAAGACCGTTTTGTCGATATTGAAATCAAGCTGGCGCACCAGGAAGACCTGGTCGAGTCGCTCAACCAGATGGTGTACCAGCAAAGCCGCCGCATCGACCAGCTCGAAGCGATGGTGGGCCAGCTCGCCCAGCTCCTGCGCGACGGCGCCCAGGCCGGGCAAGGGCCGCTCAACGAGCGCCCGCCGCACTACTGACGCGGACCCGGCGCGGTGGCGCCAAGCGCCTAGGTAAGCCGCGCATGCCTGTCGCATAGGGTGTCGCATACATACGCGATCCCCCGTGACGCAAGCGGGGTGTGCTGCTATGATCGGTCGCTCAAGCGCTGCCGGCTACCCGCTGGCAGCTTTCCTGAAGCCCGTGAAAGATGCCATGAACCGTCCACACCTGCTCCTCATCGCCGCCAGTCTCGCCCTGGCAAGCGCCACCTCCTCCGTCCTGGCCGCGGCCGCGCTGCCGGCCTCCAATCCGTTCGCCAAGCCGAGCGCCTTGCCGTTCCAGTATCCGGCCTTCGACAAGATCAAGGATGAGCATTACCTGCCCGCCTTCGAGGCCGGCATGCGCGAGCAATTGCGCGAGATCGATGCGATCGCCAGCAATCCCAAGCCGGCCACGTTCGAGAACACGATCGTGGCGATGGAGCGCTCGGGGCGGCTGCTCGGCCGCGTGAGCGCCACCTTCTCCAGCCTGCAGGCGGCCAACACCGACGACCAGCTCGACGCGATCGACCGTGAGATGTCGCCGCGCCTGGCGGCCCACAACGACGCGATCTTCCTCAACGCCAAGCTGTACCAGCGCGTCAAGACGCTGGTCGAGCACGCCGCCACGCTCAAGCTCGACCCGGAGTCGGCCTACCTGCTCGAGCGTTACAACAAGGACTTCGTGCGCGCCGGCGCCAAGCTGTCGGGCGCCGACAAGGAAAAGCTCAAGGCCTACAACGGCCAGATCGCCAGCCTGCAGACGGCCTTCACCCAGAACGTGCTCAAGGAAGCGAACGCCTCGGCCCTGGTGGTCGACACCCGCGCCGAACTGGCCGGCATGTCCGAGGCGGAGATCGACGCCGCCGGCGCCACCGCCAAGGCGCGCGGCCTGGACGGCAAATACCTGGTGGCCCTGGCCAACACCAGCGGCCAGCCGCCGCTGGCGGTGCTGACCAACCGCGCCGTGCGCGAGCGCCTCATGGCCGCCTCGCTGGCGCGCGGCAGCCACGGCGGCCAGTTCGACAACCGCGAGGTGGTGCTCAAGCTGGCGCGCCTGCGCGCCGAACGCGCCGCCCTGCTCGGCTATCCGAATTTCGCCGCCTATTCGCTGGAAGACCAGACGGCCAAGGACACCGGCTCGGTCAACAAGCTGCTGTCGGACCTGGCCAAGCCGGCCGTCAACAACGCGCGCAAGGAGGCGGCCGACATCCAGAAGGTCATCGACGCCGAAAAAGGCGGCTTCCCGGTCGCCTCCTGGGACTGGGACTATTACACCGACAAGGTGCGCAAGGAGCGCTACAACTTCGACGAGAGCCAGCTCAAGCCGTATTTCGAGCTCAACAGCGTGCTGCAGAACGGTGTCTTCTTCGCCGCCAACAAGCTGTACGGCATCACCTTCAAGGAACGCAAGGACCTGCCGGTGTACAACCCGGACGTGCGCGTGTTCGACGTGTTCGACAACAACGGCAAGCAGCTGGCGATCTTCATCGCCGACATGTACGCCCGCAGCAACAAGCAGGGCGGCGCCTGGATGAACGAATACGTGTCGCAGTCCGGCCTGCTGGGCACCCACTCGGTGGTGGCCAACCACCTCAACATTCCCAAGCCGCCGGCCGGCGAGCCCACCCTGTTGACGGTGGACGAGGTCAAGACCGCCTTCCACGAGTTCGGCCACGCGCTGCACGGCATGTTCTCCAACGTGAAATATCCGCGCTTCGCCGGCACCAGCGTGCCGCGCGACTTCGTGGAATATCCGTCCCAGGTCAACGAGATGTGGATGATCGTGCCCGAAGTGCTGGCCAACTACGCCAAGCACTACAAGACCGGGGCGCCGATTCCCAAGGAGCTGCTGGACAAGGTGATCGCGGCCAAGAAGTTCAACCAGGGCTACATGACCACCGAATACCTGGCCGCCGCGCTGCTCGACCAGCGCTGGCACCAGCTTGCCCCGGACCAGATTCCGACCGACGTGGTGGCCTTCGAAACGACCGCGCTCAAGGACGCCGGGGTCGACTTCGCGCCGGTGCCGCCACGCTACCGCACCACCTACTTCAAGCACGCCTTCGAGGGCGGCTATTCGGCCGGCTACTACGCCTACCTGTGGAGCGAGAAGCTCGACGCCGACACGGTCGAATGGTTCAAGGAGAACGGCGGCCTGCTGCGCAAGAACGGCGAGCATTTCCGCCAGACTCTGCTCTCGCGCGGCGGGACGGCCGACGCGATGGAATTGTTCAAGAACTTCCGCGGGCGCGCACCGCGCATCGAACCGCTGCTCGAGCGGCGCGGGCTGATGCCGCAGTAAGGGCCGCCATTGCCGAGCCGCCGCCCTAGCGCGGCGGTTTTTTTTCGCGCGGCCGGGGCGGGCGCGGGTGTCGCGCGGGTATATACTGGAATGAACGAAACAAACGAGACGCCGCATTAATGAGTGAACAAGCTTTACACGGCATTACCCTGGAATCCCTGCTGACCCGGCTGGTGGCCCACTATGGCTGGGACGAGCTCGGCAAGCGGATCGACATCAACTGCTTCATCAGCGACCCGAGCATCAAGTCCAGCCTGAAGTTCCTGCGCAAGACGCCATGGGCGCGCAAGCGGGTCGAGGACTTGTACCTGGAGACGCGGTTCGCCGCCGATTCCATCACCCAGTTCACCAACTAAGAGGACGACATGTTGAACGACGACACATCGAACCTGAAAGCGCACTTGAAGAGCCTGCACGCCAACCTGGCCGCGACGGGCGAGGTGGACGAGGAACTGCAGGGCCTGCTGCACCAGCTCGACGGCGACATCCGCAGCCTGCTGGAGCGGCGCGCCGCGGCCCAGCCGGTGGACGCGGCCGCCAGCGGCCTGGCCGAGCGCACCCAGGCGCTGGCGGCGCGCTTCGCGGCCGAGCATCCGCGCATGGAACCGGCCCTGCGTGAACTGAGCAACCTGCTCGCCAACCTGGGCATCTGAGGGCGGCGGCATCGGTGCGCGCCCCGCGCCGGGCAGCAAGTTATTGAATAGACTCGTTTTTTTGCTGTTGGCGGCGCGCCCGAAATTGGCCGCCGCAAGCTTGTCGCGGCGCTTTTCCGGTACAATACCGCCCAATGAGCTCCCCAATTAACCTGTTCGCGACCGTCCCCAAACGGTCTAGCCGCGCTGCCGTTGCGCCTTTCCTGCCGATGTCCCGCGCCGAAATGGACGCGCTCGGCTGGGATTCCTGCGACGTCATCCTCGTTACCGGCGACGCCTATATCGACCATCCCAGCTTCGGCATGGCCCTGGTCGGGCGCCTGCTCGAGGCGCAAGGCTTCCGCGTGGGCATCATCAGCCAGCCGGACTGGCACTCGGCCGAGGCCTTCCGCGCCCTCGGCAAGCCGAACCTGTACTGGGGCGTGACGGCCGGTAACATGGACTCCATGGTCAACCGCTACACGGCCGACCGCAAGATTCGCTCCGACGACGCCTACACCCCCAACGGCGAGCCCAACAAGCGGCCCGACCGCACCGTCACCGTGTACGCCCAGCGCTGCCGCGAAGCCTTCCCCGAGGTGCCGGTGGTGATCGGCTCGATCGAGGCCTCGCTGCGCCGCATCGCCCATTACGACTACTGGTCCGACAAGGTGCGCCGCTCGGTGCTGCCGGACTCCAAGGCCGACCTGCTCATCTTCGGCAACGCCGAGCGCGCCCTGGTCGACCTGACCCGGCGCCTGGCCGCCGGCGAATCGATCCGCGACATCCGCGACCTGCGCGGCACCGCCTTCATGGTGCCGTCCGGCTGGCTGCCGGGCGAGGACTGGGCCGTGCACAACTCCAGCCGCGTGGACGTGCCGGGCAAGGTGGACGCCCATCCCGACCCCTACGCGATGGCCCAGGAAGACAAGGCTGCCTGCGCCACCGACAACGCCGCCGCCGCGCCCGAAGTGATCAAGCCGATCCGCATCATGACGCGCGAGGAGCGCCAGGCGCTGGCGCGCGAACAGCACAACAAGACCGTGGTGCGCCTGCCCGCCTACGACGTGGTCAAGGACGACCCGGTGATGTACGCCCACGCCTCGCGCGTGTTCCACCTGGAGTCCAACCCCGGCAACGCGCGCGCGCTGGTGCAGGCCCACGGTGAGCGCGATGTGTGGCTCAACCCGCCCCCGCTGCCGCTGGCGATGGACGAGATGGACGGCGTCTACGACATGAACTACGCGCGCGCCCCGCACCCGAGCTACGGCAAGGCCCGCATCCCGGCCTGGGAGATGATCCGCTTCTCGGTCAACATCATGCGCGGCTGCTTCGGCGGCTGCACCTTCTGCTCGATCACCGAGCACGAGGGGCGCATCATCCAGAGCCGCAGCGAGCCGTCGATCCTGCGCGAGATCGAGCACATCCGCGACAAGACCCGTGGCTTCACCGGCACCATCTCGGACATGGGCGGGCCCACCGCCAACATGTACCGGCTCGCCTGCAAGGACAAGAAGATCGAGGAGTCCTGCCGCCGCCTGTCCTGCGTCTACCCCAGCATCTGCGTCAACCTCGGCACCGACCACAGCAAGCTCATTTCGCTGTACCGCAAGGCGCGCGCCATCCCCGGCATCAAGAAAGTGCTGATCAGCTCGGGCCTGCGCTACGACCTGGCCGTGCGCTCGCCGGAGTACGTCAAGGAACTGGTGACCCACCACGTGGGCGGCCTGCTCAAGATCGCCCCCGAGCACACCGAGGAGGGCACCCTGTCGAAGATGATGAAGCCCGGCATCGGCGCCTACGACGAGTTCAAGGAAATGTTCGACCGCTTCTCGCTGGAAGCGGGCAAGAAGCAGTACCTGATCCCCTACTTCATCGCGGCCCACCCCGGCACCACCGACGAGGACATGCTCAACCTGGCGCTGTGGCTGAAGAAGAACAACTTCAAGCTCGACCAGGTGCAGACCTTCATGCCGACCCCGATGGCCATGGCCACCACCATGTACCATTCGCGCAAGAACCCGCTGCACAAGGTGACGGCCGAGTCCGAGGTGGTCGAGACCGCGCGCAGCGGCAAGGTGCGCCGCTCGCACAAGGCTTTCCTGCGCTACCAGGACCCGGCCAACTGGCCGATCCTGCGCGAGACCCTGGTCAAGATGGGCCGGGGCGACCTGATTGGCAACGGCGAGCGCCACCTGGTGCCGGCCTGGCAGGCGTCCGAGGACGGCGGCATGGCCGCGGGCGAGCGTAAGCGCCAGACGGCGGGCCCGGGCACGCCCGACAAGTTCGCCCCCGCCCCGCGCCGCCAGGGCGAGCGCGCCAGCGCCCCGGCCCCCTTCATCGCGCCGGAATCGAAGGTGCGCCCGTCCATCCTGGCCACCATCAAGACGCGCCCGAAGGCCGCGCCCGCGCCCGCGTCGAAAGGCCGCGCCGGCCGCAAGTAGAGGTCCAGGCGCCGCGCGCGGCTGGTCCCAACCCGCCCCAGGCACGGCGCGCGCCGTCCGCCGAAAGCGCCAACAACCGGCGAAAGCGCCACCTGTTCAGCCAATTGTCGGGGCGCCGGCTCGGCTACACTTGCGAGCATGCCCCCTTCACGGACCGTCGCAATGAAAAACCGCCAACACCCGCTGTTCTCGCTGTTCCACCTCCTGCTCCACGCGTGGCTGGCGCTGCTTGCCGGCTGCGGCGGCGGCGGCTCCTCGTCGACGGCGGCGGCCACCACGCCGGCCGCGGCCACCCTGGTCTCGATCGCCGTCGGCCCGCCCAACGCGGTCGTCGCGGTCGGCACCACCAAACAGTTCACCGCCACCGGCAGCTACTCCGACGGCACCACCGCCGACCTGAAGGCGACTGCGGTCTGGTCGGTGGCCGGCACCAACGCCACCATCATCGCCAGCACCGGCGTGGCCACCGGCAAGGCGGCCGGCAGCGAGACCGTCAGCGCCAAGGTCGGCAGCGTCACCGGCAGCGCCGTGCTGACCGTCAAGGCGCCCTGGACCGGCATGGCAGGCGGCGGCGGCCACACCGTGGCGCGCAAGGCCGACGGCACCGTTTGGGCCTGGGGCTTGAACCGCTCCGGCCAGGTCGGCGACGGCACCACCACCGACAAGCCGCTGCCCACCGTGGTCGGCGCGGCCACCACCTGGACGGTCGTCGCGGCCGGCGAATTCCACACCGTCGCCCTGCGCGCCGACGGCAGCCTGTGGGCCTGGGGTTTTAACCAGAACGGCCAGTTGGGCGACGGCACCACCATCGACCGCGCCGCCCCGGTCAAGATCGGCACCACCAACAACTGGGTCGCCATCGCGGCCGGCAAGGCCCACACGCTGGGCGTGAAAGCCGACGGCAGCCTGTGGGCCTGGGGCCGCAACTTCAACGGCCAGCTGGGTGACGGCACCACCATCGACCGCGTGGCGCCGACCAAGATCGGCACCATCACCACGTGGAAGGACATCGCGGCCGGCGACACCCACAGCATGGCGCGCCGCACCGACGGCACCTTGTGGGCCTGGGGCGGCAACGCCAACGGCCAGGTCGGCAACGGCACCATCATCGACGTCAACGTTCCGACCCGGATCGCCAGCAGCGCCACCACCTCCTTTATCGCGATCGCCGCCGGCGGCCTGCACTCGATGGCGATCCGCGCCGACGGCGCCCTGTTCGCCTGGGGCTCGAACGCCTCCGGCCAGCTGGCCAGCGACGCCACCGCCGACGTGCTGGCGCCGGGCCAGGTCGGCACCGACACCAACTGGGCCATGGTGGCCGCCGGCGCCGCCCATTCGCTGGGCATCCGCTCCGACGGCACCCTGTGGAGCTGGGGCCAGAACGCCAACGGCCAGCTCGGCAGCGGCGACATCTACGACGCCTCGCAGCCGGTACGCATCGGCAAAGCCAGCACCTGGACCGCGGTGGCCGCCGGCCGCCAGCACAGCCTGGCGATGCAGGCCGACGGCAGCCTGTGGGTGTGGGGCCGCGACCAGGAAGGCCAGCTCGGCGACGGCAAGCTGATCGACGTGCTCACGCCGGTGAACCTGCCGTAAGCGGGCGCCAGCCAAGGCATCGCCAGCACGGCCGCCTCGCGCGGCCGTGTTTGTTTCTGGCGGCCGCTCGCGGGGCTATTTTTGTTTCCGGCGGTGGCTGCGCGGGCTGGCCTTATTTCAGGCCGGTCGCCGGCGCGGGCCGTGTCGGTTCTGGACGTGGCCTCGCGCAGCCGTGCTTGTTTCAGGCAGGCTGGCCGGCGCGGCCGTGATTGTTTCGGGAGGCGCGGCGCGGGGCCAAGCCTGGGGGCAGACGCGTGTCCGGCGCGGCCATGTTTGCGGCGGGCGGGCGCCCACCGCGCATTACAGCGTCAGGTCGGTGCTGGCTTGCTTCGTGCGCAGCGCCATGGCGTTGCGGTGGCGCGCGCGCAGGCGCGGATTGGTGATCAGGCGGCCCAGGGTCTCGCCCACTACCATCACCACCCCCAGCAGCGGCAGCACCAGCATCAGCCCTGCCACGCCGGCGATGGCGCCGCCGACGAAGATCATCAGCACCGTCATCAGGGGATGGATCTTCAGGCTGCGCCCCACGGTCAGCGGCATGAACAGGAAGTCGTCCAGCAGGCGCACCGCCAGGAACACGGCGATGGCGCCGTAGCCGATCATTGGATTGGCCGGCGCGTCGGTGGTGGCCACCATCACCACCAGCATGCAGCCGAGCACCGAGCCGACGAACGGAATCCAGGCCAGCAGCGCCGAAATGAAGCCCAGCAGGAGCGGGGTGTTCACGCCGATCGCCCACAGGCCCAGCGCCAGCACCACGGTGTCGATCACGGTCAGCTTGAGCAGGCCCTCGAAGTAGCGGCGCGCGGTCTGGTCGACCTGGTGCAGCAGGTACAGGGTGCGCTCGAAGAAGGCATTGGGCACCGCGCGCGCCAGGAACATCTTGAAGCGGGCGCCGTCGCGCAGGAAGAAGTAGGTGAGGAAGGGCGCCAGCATCAGCGACGGCAGCCAGCTGAGCATCGTCACCAGGATCCCGGCCAGGTAGCGCTGGGCGAAATTGTCGGTGAAGGCGCGCAGGCGCTTGTTGACCATCGAGGTCAGGTGCATCTGGTCCAGCGGCGGGAATTTTTCCTCGAGCAGGCGCACGCTATGGCGCACGAAGCGCAGGCCGCCCTCGATGTAATGCCCGAGCACGGAGCGCCACGGCTCGTCCGGCACCGCCACCACGCGCGAGGCGGCCGCCAGTATCAGCGCCACCACGCACAGGAACATCAGCCCGACGCTGAGCGCGGCCGCGTCCTGGCCGACTCCGGCCCGGATCAGGCGCTGCATGGGCGCCAGCAGGATATAGTACAGCACCGTGCCGAAGATGAAGGGCACGGTCAGGAACAGGGTGTGCTCGAGCACGAGCAGTAGCAGGCAGGTGGCGGCCAGGATGCCGATCCAGACGATCGGCCCGGTGCGCTGGTCGTCGTTCCAGGCGCTGCCGATCAGGGGCGGCTTTCTCATAAGGCCTCGGTGGGCGCGCTGCCGGCCATCCAGGCGCGCAGGCGCTGGCCCATCAGGCGCGCCAGCGACAGCGCGATCTTGTAGCCGATCACTGCGTCGGTCTCCATCAGGTTCATGAAGTCGGCGCGGAAGAACACCGCCAGCTCGCAGTTGTCGAGCGCGCGCGCCTGGGCCGTGCGCGGGGTGTCGTCGAGCAGGGCCAGGTCGCCGAAGATGCTGCCCGGGCTCAGTTCTGCCACGCGCTCGGCGCCGCCCGCGGCGCCCGCGCCGGCGCGCCGGATCGCCACGCGCCCGGCCATGATCAGGTACAGCGCCTGGCCTTCCTCGCCCTCGTCGAACACGATCTCGTCGCTCAGGTAGCGGCGCTCGTGCATCAGGCCGTCGACGATCTTCAGTTCCAGCGGCGTGAGCGAGCCGAACAATGCTGAAGTCTTGAGGCGGTGCAGTCGCGGTGACAGCGGGGGTGACTTCAGAAAACCAAACATGCGGGGTGACTCCTGGGAGGATGTTGGCACAGATTATCGCTGATCGGCGCCTTGATAGCGTATCAGCAACGGAAAATTCACAAGAAAAAGCCCTGGCTTTCCAATTCAGTTATTATAGTTCTTCATGGAAATTGTTGTTATCATATTTGCAGCAACGGACGCGCACGCATCCCGGCACTGATAACGGCGGCACCCAAGAGAAAAACCGGCCGGGCAGGCCCAAACAACGCCGCCCGGCGCGCTGTGCAACCAAAGGACGTGCTGTGATCGACATCCGGACTTTCATGCTGGTGCTCGCCATCGGCAACATCGGTTTCGCCATGCTGATGGGCGGCTACGCCCGCGCGGGCGCTGATACGCCCGCCCTGCGGCTGTGGCGCTGGGCCAAGCTGGTGCAGGGCTGCGGCCATCTGTTGGGCTGGCTGCGGCCGGCCTATGATTCGACCTGGCTGGCGGTGGCGGCCAACACCCTGCTCGTGCTGGGCGTGATGATGGAAGTGGCGGCCTACTGCAGCTTCTTCGGCTTCGCGCGCTGGGGCCGGGTGCTCTATCCGGCCTGCGCGCTGGCGCTGCTGCTCTATCATGGCGCGCGCTTCGGCGGCGCCTCGCCCAACCACCTGATGGCGATGATGTCGGCCATGTTCGCCGCGCTGAGCGGGACCATGGCCTACCTGCTGCTGCGCCAGCGCGACGCCTCGCTGCTGCAGCGCATCGTGGGCGGCAACGACCTGTTGTTCTTCATCGCCATGTGCCTGCGCGGCTACAGCGGCATGAGCGATGCCGGCGCCGCCGTGTTCACTACGAGCGCGGTGCAAAGCTTTGTCTACCTGACAGGCTACCTGCTGATGATCGTCAACAGCTTCGGTTTCCTGCTGCTGTGCAAGGAGAGGTGCGACGCGACCCTGGCGCGCCTGGCCAGTTGCGACAGCCTGACCGGCCTGGCCAACCGCTACGCGTTTTTCGAGCAGACCGAGAAGGCGCGCCTGCTGGCCTTGCGCCAGCGCCAGCCGGTGGCCTTGATGATGCTCGACATCGACTACTTCAAGCGCCTGAACGACCGCTACGGCCACGCGGCCGGCGACGACGCCCTGTGCGCGTTCGCGCGCACGGCCGCGGCGACCCTGCGCGAGCACGACATCCTGGGGCGCCTGGGTGGCGAGGAGTTCGCGCTGCTGCTGCCGGCCACGGACCGGGAGGGCGCCATGCAGGCCGCCGAGCGCCTGCGCATGGCGGTCGAGCAAACCCCGATCGCCTTCGACGGGCAGACGGTGGTGCTGACGGTGAGCATCGGCTTGGTGATGGTGCGCGCGGCCGAGCCGATCAGCGCCGCGCTGGCGCGCGCCGACCACGCGCTGTACCTGGCCAAGAGCGCCGGACGCAACCGGGTCGAGCAGGACGACGATTCGACGCGCCGCCTGGCGTAGGCGCGCTGTTGGTGAAAGGCTGGACGCGGAAAGGACCGGACGCGGAAAAAGTCAGACGCAGAAAAAACCGGCGCAAAATGGATCAGACCCGGGGCGAGTCCAAACGCAAAAAGGGCCCGACGAATCGGGCCCTTCTCTTTATGCTGGCGGAGCGGACGGGACTCGAACCCGCGACCCCCGACGTGACAGGCCGGTATTCTAACCAACTGAACTACCACTCCGTTTTACTACTTGATCGGTGTTGCTGATCATTGCAGCCGACATGCTGGTGGGCGCTGAGAGGCTCGAACTCCCGACCTAAGCCTTGTAAGGGCTCCGCTCTACCAACTGAGCTAAGCGCCCGCTCACTTGCCTGCCTGCTGCATCAGACGTTTGTCACCACGTCTTGAAGAGGCCGAATCATATCCTATTCTTTTCGAAGTGCGCAAGGGGTTTTCCGAAAATAGTCGCATCGGGCACGGCCACGCTGCCGCTGTCCTCGTCCGCCGCCAGCAAATTTTGCACGGCGGCGAAATCGGCCGGCTTGGTCAGGTGGTGGTCGAACCCGGCCTCGCGCGAGCGGCTGCGGTCGCCCTCGGCGCCCCAGCCGGTCAGGGCCACCAGGGTCAGGTCGCGCAGGCCGGGCAGCTGGCGCAGGGCGCGCGCCACCTCGTAGCCATCCATGCCTGGCATGCCGATGTCGAGGAAGGCAATTTCGGGCCGGAACTCCTGGGCCACGGCCAGGGCGGAGGCCCCGCTGTGCGCCACCACGGTTGCGTGGCCGCTCAGTTCGAGCACGGCCGACAGCACTTCGGCCGCGTCCACGTTGTCGTCCACCACCAGCACGCGGCGCGTGCCGCCCATGCCGGCGCGCGCGGGCAGGTCCGGCGCGGCGTCCGGTGCGCTGGCGCCAAGCGGCAGGCGCACGCAGAAGATGCTGCCCGCGCCGGCCCCGCCGCTGGCCGCCTGCACCGAGCCGCCATGCATGGCCACCAGCTGGCGCACCAGCGACAGGCCGATGCCCAGGCCGCCGTGGGCGCGGTCCTTGTGGCGTCCGACCTGGTTGAACATGTCGAACACGCTGTCGATCGCGTCGGCCGGGATGCCGATCCCGTTGTCGGCCACGGTGATGAGCACCGACTGGCCTTCCACCGTCGCCGAAAGCGTGATGCGCCCGCCCGGCGGCGTGTACTTGGCCGCGTTGTTGAGCAGGTTGGCGACCACCTGCGCCAGCCGGGTGGCGTCGACCTCGACCATCAGCGCCGGGTCCGGCAGCTCCTGCGCGAGGCGGTGGCGGAAGGTCTCGATCAGCGGCAGGCTGGTCTCCACCGCGCTGGCCAGCACCTCGCGCAACGAGACCCATTCCTTCTTCAGTTCGAGCTTGCCGCCGCCGATGCGCGCGATGTCGAGCAGGTCGTCGATCAGGCGCACCATGTGGGTCACCTGGCGGTCCATCATGGCGCGGATTTTTTCCAGCGTGGTCGGGTTGGACGCGCTCATGCGCATCACTCCCAGGCCGCTGCGGATCGGCGCCAGCGGATTGCGCAGCTCGTGCGCCAGCGTGGCCAGGAACTCGGTCTTGCGGCGGTCGGCCTCGGCCAGGTCGGCCGCCAGCCGGCGCAGCTGCTCGTCCGAATGGATGCGTTCGCTGATATCGCGAAACAGCAGCCCAACCCTGGGGCTGCCCGGGCCGCCCACGCGGGTGGCGTAGACGTCGAACCAGCGCCCGATGGCCTGGTTCTCGAAGCGCGCCGGCTCGCCGCTGCGCGCCACCTGGCCGAGCGTGTCGTACCAGGACCGGTTCAGCTGCACGATTACTTCGCTGCCGAGCTTGCCCAGCACGTCCGCCAGGCCGGTGTGGTGCTCGAACAGCCGGTTCATCTCGAGATAGCGGAAGTCGACCGCCGCGCCGTCCGCGTCGAACAGCAGCTCGAGCACGCAAAAGCCCTGGTCCATCGAATCGAACAGGGTGCGGTAGCGCTCCTCGCTGGCGCGCAGCGCCTGCTCGGCCAGTTTGCGTTCGGTCTGGTCCACGCCGTGCGAAAAAATGCCCGTGATGCTGCCATAGGCGTCGCGCAGCGCGGTGTAGATCAGGTCGAGGTAGCGCCGCTCGGGCGCCGCGTTGGGCTGGCGCTGCAGCATCACCGGCATGTCCACGCCGGCGAAGGCCTTGCCGCTGCGGTAGACGCCGTCGAGCAGATCGAAAAAGCCCTGGCCCTCCACCTCGGGCAGGGCGGTGCGCAGCGGCTTGCCGATCAAGTCGCGCGCGCCGACCAGTTCCTGGTAGCGGTCGTTGACCATCTCGAACACGTGCTGCGGCCCGTTGAGCACGCACATGAATGCCGGCGCGCGGCGAAACACCTCGGTCACGCGCGCGTTCACCGCCTGCAGCTCCTTGACCAGGTGCTCGCGCTCGGCCTCGACGCGGCGGCGGCGCTGGTTGGCCAGCGCCTGCTCGACCGTGGCCCAGGTACGCTCGACCGTGTCGCGCGCCACCTCCAGCTCGGCGTCGCTCCAGCGGTGCGGCTGGGCGTGGTGCACCGTCAGCACGGCGATGAGCGCGCCGTCCTTGACCAGCGGCACCGCCATGAACGAGCACACCCGCATGGCCGCGTAGCTGGCCGTGTGCGCCGCGGTGCGCGCGTCACGTTCGATGTCGTCCACCGCGACCGGCTCGCCGCGCGCCAGCGCGGCCGCCACCGCCGGGCCGAAATCGTCCAGGCGGCGCGCGCTGCCGGTGACGCTCGAGATGCCGCTGTCGGTCCAGTCCTGGCGCACCGTGAACGTGCCTGCGGCGGCGTCCACGTCGGCGTAGAACGCGCGCGCGGCGTTCAGGTGGCGCCCCAATAATGCGGTGGCCGCGGCCGTGGCCTCGTCCGGCGCGCTGAGCGGGCGCAGGCTGTCGGCCAGGGACAGCTGGAACGCCTGGCGGCGCGCGCCGAGCACGCGGTCGGTCGTCTCGACGCAGGTGCAGCACATGCCGCAGATCGCGCCGGCCGCGTCCTGCACGGGCGAATAGGAGAACGTGAACCAGGTCTGCTCGAGGTAGCCCTTACGCTGGATCAGCAGCGGCAGGTCGTCGAAATAGCTGGAATGGCCGGCCAGTGCGTTGGCCACGATGGGACTGATGTCGGGCCAGATCTCAGACCAGATCTGCTGGAACGGCTGGCCGAAGGCGTGCGGGTGCTTGTCGCCCAGGATGGCCGCGTAGGCCTCGTTGTAAATCAAGCCCAGCTGCGGCCCCCACGCCACGAACATCGGGAACGCCGACCCCATCACCAAGCGCACCACCGTCACCAGCTCGCCCGGCCATTGCGTGGGCGCATCGAGCGCGGACGCGCTCCAGTCGGTGCTGTGCAACAGCGCCTGGGTGGCGCCGTTTCCCGATAGGAATTGTGCGGCTTGAGGGGTTTTTTCCATAGCGAAGATTTTCGCACACGAAGTTGCAAACGCCCGGCACATTTATACATAAGGAAACAGCCATGACACAATTAACATGTTCGATATTAAGCGAACAATTGTTCATAATTTAAGTTTTAGGCAGTGAAAAATTTTGCGCAGATCACTCATATCAAAATCTTTCACGGTTTTGCATCAAAAATGCCGACAGCTGTTGCAAAACAACCGAATCCGAATTGTGTGCGGACGGCACCTTTATCGTTTCGCAGTACGCTGCTCACCTTGCTTAGAAAGGCCTGTCGGCATGACACGACAGCGCCGACCAGCGGGGGGCGGGGCGGCGTTGTTCGACGCCGGGTTCGCCCACCGACGTTTTTTCGGAAAAACTTTAAGGAACGACATGAAGCTTACGCATTCGATCACGCCCTCGCTGTTGAAACTGTGCGCGGCGGCCGTCCTGGCCACCACCGCACTGGCCGCCGGTGCCGGGGTTCCCGACTACCGCGCCGTGCAAAGCGACGCCATCGGCGCCCAGACCGACCGTCTGATCGTCAAGTACAAGGACGCGCTCGCGGCCGGCAAGGGCGCGGCCCACGTTCCGGCGCTGACCGCGGCGCGCCTGGCCCTGCTCAACCGCGCCGGGCAGCAGTTCGGCCTGAACATGAAACTGTCGCACACCATCGCCACCGGCGCCCACGTGCTCATGCTGGACCGGAAGATGGCGCTGGCCGACGTCGCCGCCGTGGCCACCGAGCTGATGGCGCGCGACGCCACGGTCGAATACGCCGAGCCGGACCGCATCATGCACAAGCTGTTCACCCCCAACGATTCCCGCTATGCCGAGCAATGGGACTTCTACGAAGCCACCGGCGGCATGCGCGTGCCTGCCGCCTGGGACAAGTCGACCGGCGCCGGCATCAACGTGGGCGTGATCGACACCGGCTACCGCCCGCACGCCGACCTCTCCGGCCAGATCCTGCCCGGCTATGACTTCATCAAAAGCACCACCATCGCCAACGACGGCGACGGCCGCGACAGCGACGCCAGGGACCCGGGCGACGCCGTCGTCGCCGGCGAATGCGGCAACGGCCAGCCGACCCAGGATGAAGCGTCCAGCTGGCACGGCACCCACGTGGCAGGCACCATCGCCGCCGCCACCAACAACAGCACCGGCGTGGCCGGCATCGCCTACGGCGCCAAGATCGTGCCCGCGCGCGTGCTCGGCAAGTGCGGCGGCTACACCTCCGACATCGCCGACGCCATGATCTGGGTCTCCGGCGGCAGCGTCAGCGGCGTGCCAGCCAACGCCAACAAGGCGCGCGTGATCAACATGTCGCTCGGTGGCAGCGGCGCCTGCGACAGCACCACCCAGGCCGCGATCAACAGCGCGCGCTCGCGCGGCACGGTGGTCGTGGTCGCCGCCGGCAACGGCAACACCGACGCCGGCAACACCAACCCCGCCAACTGCGCCGGCGTGATCGCCGTGGCCGCCACCAACCGCTCGGGCGGACGCGCCTACTACTCCAATTACGGCAGCGTGGTCGACGTGGCCGCGCCCGGCGGCGACGGGCGCACCAGCGGCGGCGGCATCCTCTCCACGCTCAACGCCGGCACCACCGTGCCCGGCGCGGACAGCTACGCCTACTACCAGGGCACCTCGATGGCGACCCCGCACGTGGCCGCCGTGGTGGCCCTGATGCTGTCGAAGAACCCCAACCTGACGCCGGACGAAGTCGAAGCCAAGCTCAAGTCCAGCGCGCGCGCCTTCCCGGCCGCCTGCAGCGGCTGCGGCGCCGGCATCGTCGACGCGTCGGCGGCGGTGGACGCGGCCTTCGGCACGGTTTCCGCGACGATGAACGAGACCGAGTCCAACAACACGCTCGCCAGCGCCAACCCGGTCAGCGTCAGCGGCACCACCGTCAACGGCACCATGGGCTCGAGCAGCGACACCGACTTCTTCCTGGTGCAGCTGGCCGCCGGCAAGACCCTCAGCGCCACCCTGACCATGGGTTCCACCTCCGACTACGACCTGTACATCTACAACAGCGCCGGCACGCTGTTGGCGCGCAGCGAGAACGGCACCGGCGCCACCGACGCCGCCTCGGTCACCAACACCGGCACGACCACGTCGGCGCGCTACGTGCGCGTGGTGTACTACGCCGGCGGCACCGGCGCCACCAGCGGCGCCTACAAGCTCAAGCTGGGCTGGTAAGGCGGCGCCCGCCGGCAGTTCGCGGCGGCGCATCAAACAAGGGACGAGTGGCACGCCACCCGTCCCTTTTTTCATATCTTCCCCAGCCGGCGCCGCGGCCCGGGGCCCATTCCGCGCGTTGGGTCGCTGGGATCGTCCAGGCGCTTCGTCGACAATGTGCGCCATTTCCCCGCCGCCCTGTCCGCGCCGGTCTGTTCGAGCTGTCCCCCGTCCCCAACGGCAAAGTCGTCAGGGTCAATTTTGGCCAATATAGCCTGGTTACCGAATTCGAGGGCCGCTATCAATGGCAAGGCCGTCCTGGAAATGCCAAGCTGCTCGCCATCGTCAACCGCGGCCGCATGGGCAGCAATCGCGACGCCGTGCAACTGGGCGCGCTCACCGGCACCACGCCCGAGATGGTTCCCGTGCGGCGGCGTGCCTCGCGCCCGGGCGCCGCCCTTAACGTCGAGCAAGCGGTGACGGAGGACCTGGGCGTGTTCTTGCGCGCCAGTCTCAATGACGGCGGCAAGAAAGCCTACGAATTCACGGAAATCAACCGTTCGGTGGCGGTTGGCCTATCGCACAAGGGCACGCGCTGGAACCACCCGGACAATGTGGTCGGCCTCGCGTTCGTGGATAACCATCTTTCGCGCGCCGCGCAAACCTATTTCAGCGCTGGCGGCATCGGCATCCTGATCGGCGACGGCGCGCTGCGCTATCGCCCGGAGCAAATCGTCGAGACGTATTACTCCGCGGTGCTCGGCAAAGGGTTCACTGGCACGTTCGACTACCAGTTCATCAGCAATCCCGCCTACAACCGCGATCGCGGTCCGGTATCGATCTACTCCGCGCGCATTCACTACGAGTTCTAACGGCGGCGACTGTCTAGCTCCGGACATAACGGTATTTATGTATCAGCTGATGCCCGTTCCTCAGAAATAGCGCGTATCCCCTCTATTCATTTGAAAAGCGTTTTTACGCTTGGGGTCGGAGGCGACATTCGGACACGAGCTGAGCCGGTGCCGGGCGATATCAAGAACGGCTTGCTGAGTCCGTGTCCAAA
>DIZW01000129.1 GCA_002428015.1 Oxalobacteraceae bacterium UBA6018
GCAGGATGCGCGCCTTCTGCGCGTTGAGCGTGTCGGCCACGACGAAGTCCAGCGCGTCGTCGTTGGCCTCGCCGTTGCGCGCCAGGATGCCTTGGCCGACCCGGCTGGCGCGCACGATCACCACCCCTTTGGCGCGCGCGGCCTTCAAGGACGGCACCACGCGCGTGGCCAGGCTGCCGTCGCCCACGCCGGCGTGGATGATCCCCCTGGCGCCGGCGGCCACGAAGGCATCCAGCGCCACCGCGTTCATGTTGGCGTAGCCGTACACGATATCGACCTGCGGCAACGCCGTGAGGGCGCCCACGTCGAACTCGGTGTCCAGCGTGTGCTTGCGCAGCGGCTGGCGGTAGAAGTAGGCCTTGCCGCCCTGGATATAGCCGAGCAGACCCAGCTCCGGCGTCTTGAAGGTGTCCAGCGTGGTGGTGTTGGTCTTGGTGACTTCGCGCGCCGCGTGGATCTGGTCGTTCATGGCCACCAGCACGCCCTTGCCGGCCGCTTCCGGCGTGGCCGCCAGCAGCACCGCGTTGTACAGGTTGATGGGGCCGTCGGCCGACATCGCCGTCGACGGCCGCATCGAACCGACCAGCACCACCGGCTTGCGGCTCTTGACCGTCAGGTCGAGGAAGTAGGCGGTCTCCTCGAGGGTGTCGGTGCCGTGGGTGATGACGATGCCGTCCACGTTCGGCTGCGCCAGCGGCGCGTTGACGCGCTTGGCCAAGGTGAGCCAGTGCTCGTTGCTCATGTTCTCGCTGGCGATCTGGAACACCTGTTCGCCGCTGACGTTGGCCACCTTGGCCAGTTCCGGCACCGCTTCGATCAGGCGCTGCACCCCGACCGTGGCGGCGGTGTAGCCGACGGTGGTCGTGCTGGTGGCCCCGGTGCCGGCGATGGTGCCGCCGGTGGCCAGGATGACCACGTGGGCCTTGGGCGGCGCCACCGCTTGCGCCGCGGCGGCGCCGGCCAGTGCGTACAGCAGCCAGAAAAACAGCCAGGACTGTGCCAAGGAAGATGGCGAAAAACGCGGCGCCGCCGGCGCCCGCGTGGATGGGTTATGCGTCATGCTGTCCTCCCGCTGGTTCATTGGTTTTTGTAGACCACGCCGTCCTTCATCACGAAGCGCACATGCTGCAGCACGGTGATGTCGCGCAGCGGATCGCCGCTGACGGCCACGAGGTCGGCGGCGTAGCCCGGTTCCACCGAACCGAGCCGGCCTTTCTGGCCGAGCAGGTCGGCCGCGTTGATGGTGGCCGCGCGGATCGCTTCGATCGGCGGCATGCCCGCTTCGACCATGTATTCGAATTCACGCGCGTTCTCGCCGTGCGGATGCGCGCCCGAGTCGGTGCCGAAGGCGATCTTCACGCCGGCCTTGTAGGCGCGTCCTAGGGTGGCCTGCACCAGCGGGCCGATGGCGGCGGCCTTGGCGCGTATCATCGGCGGGAAGTAGTCCGGCTCCTTGGCCTTGTCGGCCACAAAGCGCCCGGCCGATACGGTCGGCACGTACCAGGCGCCGGTTTTCTTGAACAGGGCGATCGCCTCGTCGTCCATCATCGAGCCGTGCTCGATCGAGTCGACGCCGGCGCGCAGGGCGCGCTTGATCCCCTCGGCGCCGTGGGCGTGGGCCGCGACCTTGAAGCCGTAGTCGCGCGCGGTGCTGACGATGGCGCGCAGTTCCTCCTCGGTGAACTGGGCGTTCTGGCCGCTGCGCGACTGGCTCAGCACCCCGCCGGTGGCGGTCACCTTGATCAGGTCCGCGCCTTCCTTGTAGCGCTGGCGGACCGCTTCGCGCGCCTGGTCGGGGCCATTGATGACGCCCATCAGCGGGCCCGGATTGCCGAGCGCCTCGGTGAAGCGGTGCGACAGGTTGTTGGTCGGGTCGGCGTGCCCGCCGGTGGTGGCGATGGCGCGTCCGGAGGTGAACATGCGCGGCCCGACGATGGTGCCGGCGTCGATCGCGTGCTTCATCGTGATGTTCAAGCCCTCGTCGGCGCCGAGGTCGCGCACGGTGGTAAAGCCTGCCTTCAAGGTCTTTTCCGCATAGCCGACCGACAGGTAGGCGTAGTCGGCGACGTTGAAGGTGAGCGCCTGCTGCAGGCCCTGCATGCGGCCCGGGATCTCCTCGGTCAGGTGCACGTGGGCGTCGATCAGGCCGGGCAGGCAGGACTGGCCGGTCAGGTCGATATGGCCGGGCCCCGGCTGCAGCGGGCCGACCGACTTGATGCTGTCGTCCTCGATGACGATGCTCACCCGCTCGCGCCACACGCCCGCCTTGACGTCGAGCAGGCGGCCGCAGTCGACCGTCAGGGGAGCCGCGTGCGCGGCGCCTGCGGCCAGTGCCAGGCCAAGCAGGGAAATCAGCTTCATCGATACGCTCCAGTGGTGGATAAATGCTGCGGGCGGCCCCGCGCCGGTGCTTAGGGCAGGGCGGCGGTGGCCAGGTCTCTCGGAAGCGGCTCGGTCAGCTCGCCCTCCCATTTCGCCACCACCGCGGTGGCCACGCCGTTGCCGATCACGTTGGTGGCCGAGCGCGCCATGTCGAGGAAATGGTCGATCCCCAATAGCAGCACCAGGCCGGCCTCGGGAATGTGGAACTGGGCCAGGGTCGCGGCGATCACCACCAGCGAGGCGCGCGGCACGCCGGCCATGCCTTTGGAGGTAAGCATCAGCACCAGCATCATGGTGATCTGGCTGCCGAGCGACATCTCGATGCCGTAGGCCTGGGCGATGAACACGGTGGCGAAGGTACAGTACATCATCGAGCCGTCCAGGTTGAACGAGTACCCGATCGGCAGCACGAAGGCGGCGATGCGGTTGCGCACGCCGATGCGCTCCAGGCCCTCCAGGGTTTTCGGGAAGGCCGCCTCGGACGACGCCGTCGAAAACGCCAGCACGGCCGGCTCGCGCAGTTCGCGCAGCAGGGCGAACACACGCGGTCCGAGGAAGATGAAGCCGGCCAGGGCCAGCAGCACCCACAGCAGGAGGATCGCGAAATAGAACTCGCCCATGAATTTGCCGTAGGTGGCCAGCACCCCCACGCCGCTCTTGGCGATGACGGCGGTGACGGCCGCGAACACGGCCAGCGGCGCGAAGTTCATCACGTAGCCGGTCAGCTTGAGCATGACGTGGGCGACGCCGTCGACCACTTCGACCAGCGGGGCGGCGCGCGCCCCCACCGCGGCGGCGGCGGTACCGAAGAAGATCGAAAACACCACGATCTGCAGGATCTCGTTCTTGGCCATGCCGTCGACGATGGACGCCGGCACCAGGTGGTTGACGAATTCGGCCAGGGTGAACGAGGCGGTGGACAGGGCGGCGGTGGGCGGACCGGCCGCGGCCAGCACGGCCGACATGCCGTCGCCCGGGCGGAACAGGTTCACCAGCACCAGGCCGAGCGTGAGCGACATGAGCGAGGCCAGGACGAACCAGACCAGCGCCTTGATTCCGATGCGCCCCACCTCCTTGGCGTCGCCCATCTTGGCGATGCCCACCACCAGGGTGGAAAAGACCAGCGGCGCGATGATCATCTTGATCAGGCGCAGGAACAGGGTGGTGACCAGCGACAGGTAGTCGGCGAACTTGACCGGATCTGCCAGCGTGCGGTTGGCCAGGTAGCCGGCCACCACGCCAAGCACAAGGCCGAGCAGGATGTAGGTTGTCAGGCGGCTGCGCTGGTTCATGGCTGGATTCCTGTAAAGAGGTCGATTCGTGGTCGAAAGGGGCAGTCGGTGCCTGCCGCCGCGCGTTCTCGTGCAAAATAGGGTAATTTTGAGAGCGGACCTGCCGCAAGGATGATTTCCTTGTCAAGGTTCCGGCAGTATCCTTGGGGGCCGGGGGACTGTCAAGCTCGCACGCATTGGGCCAAACGGACGCGGAAAACACATGATCGAACTACGCAATGTCAGCAAGTGGTACGGCAGCTTCCAGGTGCTCGACGACTGCAGCACGCGGGTCGACAAGGGCGACGTGGTGGTGGTGTGCGGGCCTTCCGGCTCGGGCAAGTCGACCTTGATCAAGACCGTCAACGGCCTCGAGCCGTTCCAGCGGGGCGAGGTGCGCGTGGACGGCGTCTCGCTGGGCGACCCGGCCACGCGCCTGCCGGCGCTGCGCGCGAAGATCGGCATGGTGTTCCAGAACTTCGAGCTGTTCCCCCACCTGTCGGTGCGCGACAACCTCACGCTTGGGCAGGTCAAGGTGCTCGGGCGGGCGCGCGAGGAAGCCACCGCCAAGGGCCTGGCCTACCTCGACCGGGTCGGCCTGCTGGCCCAGCAGGACAAATTCCCCAGCCAGCTGTCGGGCGGCCAGCAGCAGCGCGTGGCCATCGCCCGCGCGCTGGCGATGGACCCGGTGGCCATGCTGTTCGACGAGCCCACCTCGGCGCTGGACCCGGAGATGATCACCGAGGTGCTCGACGTGATGGTCGGCCTGGCCCAGGACGGCATGACCATGATGGTGGTGACCCATGAGATGGGCTTCGCGCGCAAGGTGGCCGACCGCATCGTGTTCATGGACCAGGGCCGTATCGTCGAGGACAGCCCGACCGAGGCCTTTTTCAGCGCCCCGGCCGCGCCGCGCGCGCGTGAATTTCTGGCGAAAATCCTGCATTGACGCCCCCTGCAATCGGTTTCACGGCGCGCAGCGGGTAAAATAAGGGCACCTGATTTTCGAGAGCCGCCATGTCCACCACCGATACCATAACCAGCCTGACGATCACCCGTCCCGACGACTGGCACCTGCACCTGCGCGACGGCGCTGCGCTGGCCAGCGTGCTGCCGCACAGCGCGCGCCAGTTCGCCCGCGCGATCGTCATGCCCAACCTCAAGCCGCCCGTCACCACCACCGCCATGGCCCAGGCCTACCGCGAGCGCATCCTGGCCGCGCTGCCGGCCGGGATGCGCTTCGAGCCGCTGATGACGCTCTACCTGACCGACAACACCGACCCGGACGAGATCCGGCGCGCCGCCGACAGCGGCTTCGTGCACGCGGTCAAGCTGTATCCGGCCGGCGCCACCACCAATTCCGACGCCGGCGTGACCGACCTGGCGCGCTGCTACAAGACCTTGGAAGTGATGCAGGAGCTGGACATGCCGTTCCTGGTGCACGGCGAAGTGACCGACCAGGACATCGACCTGTTCGACCGCGAGGCCGTGTTCATCGAACGCGTGCTGCGCCCGCTGCGGCGCGCCATGCCCGAGCTGAAGATCGTGTTCGAGCACATCACCACCAAGGACGCGGCCCAGTACGTGGCCGAGGCCGAAGGTCCGATCGCCGCCACCATCACCGCCCACCACCTGCTCTACAACCGCAACGAGATCTTCAAGGGCGGCATCCGCCCGCACTTCTACTGCCTGCCCGTGCTCAAGCGCGAAGAACACCGCCTGGCGCTGATGACGGCCGCCACCAGCGGCGACGAGCGTTTCTTCCTCGGCACCGACTCGGCCCCGCACGCCGTCGGCGCCAAGGAGACCAGCTGCGGCTGCGCCGGCTGCTACACCGCGCTGCACGCGATGGAGATGTACACCGAGGCGTTCGAACGCGCCGGCGCGCTCGACAAGCTGGAAGGCTTCGCCAGCTTCTACGGCCCCGACTTCTACGCGCTGCCGCGCAACACCGAGACCGTGACCCTCAAGCGCGAAGCCTGGACCCTGCCGGCCACGGTGCCGCTGGCCGACAGCAGCCTGGTGCCGCTCAACGGCGGCGAACAGATCAACTGGAAGCTGCTGTAAGGGATGCTGGCGGCGATCGACTGGACCCGGCCGTGGTATGACGCGGTGCGCGCGGCGTACGCGTCGCTGGGCGTGGATGGCGACGCCTTCATCGACCGCTTGAACCGCCAGGCGGGCGCGCTGGCGCTGGTCAACCACCAGGGCCTGGCGCTGCGCTTCGTGCCGCAGGCGCAGCTGCCGGAAGGGCGCGCCTACGAGGAATTCATCGGCGCGACCGGCTGCGTGCCCACGCGCGACAACCTGCACGATTTCTTCAACGCCCTGGTGTGGCTGAGCTTCCCGCGCATCAAGCGCCAGCTCAACGCCCTGCAGGCGGCCCAGATCGCGCTGGCCGGGGTGGGCAAGTCGCGCGGGCCGGCGCGCGACGGCGCCACCATCTTCGACGAGAACGCGGCCCTGCTGGTGCTGCGTGAAGGCGAGGGCGGGCAGGCGCTGGTGGCGGCGCTGCGCGCGCACCGCTGGCGCGAGGCCTTGTTCGAACGGCGTGCCCAGTTCGGCGCCGGCGCCGACGCCGACGCCGACGCCGAGCTGTGGCTGTTCGGCCACGCGCTGATGGAAAAGCTGGTCGCGCCGCGCAAGGCCATCACCGCGCATGCGCGCGTGGTGCTGGCCGGCGCCGACTACTTCGCGCTCGGGCCTGACGCCCGCCGCGCGTGGGTCGACGCCGAGGTGGCCGCCCAGCTGGCCGGCGCGGGGCTTGACACGTCCTGCTTCACGCCGCTGCCGGTGCTGGGCGTGCCCGGCTGGTGGGAAGGGCAGGACGAAGCGTTTTACGGCGATACGAGTGTGTTCCGGCCCAAACGGGTCAACTGAAAAGAGACGACGATCATGACGCAAGCGGTAAGGTGGGGAATCTTGGGGACGGGGCGCATCGCCCACGCGTTCGCGACGGCGCTGATGGACACGCCCGGCACGGTGCTGGCGGCGGTCGGCTCGCGCAGCGTCGAGAGCGCGCGCCGCTTCGGCGCCGAGTTCGGCGCGCCCGCGGCCTACGGCTCCTACCAGGCGCTGTGCGACGCACCCGAGGTGGACATCATCTACATCGGCACGCCGCATCCGCTGCACGCCGATAACGCGAGCATGGCGCTCGAAGGCGGCAAGGCCGTCCTGTGCGAGAAACCGTTCACCATCAACCTGCGCGAAGCCGAGCAGGTGGTGGCGCTGGCGCGCGCGAAGAAGCTGTTCCTGATGGAGGCGATGTGGACCCGCTACATGCCGGCCCTGGCCGAAGTGCGGCGCATCGTCGCCTCCGGCGAGATCGGCCAGCCGCGCCAGGTGCTGGCCGACTTCGGCTTCGCCGGACCGGCCGACCCGGCGCACCGCCTCAACGACCCGGCGCTGGGCGGCGGCGCGCTGCTCGACCTGGGCATCTACCCGCTCTCGATCGCCTCCGCGATTCTAGGGCCGGTCAAATCGGTCCAGGCGCAGGCCGAGATGAGCGCCTCCGGCGTCGACGCGCAGACCGGCTTCACCCTGCTGCACGAAGGCGGCGGCATGTCGGTGTGCAGCTGCTCGCTGGTGGCGCGCACGCCGGGCGAATTGACGGTCTCGGGCGCGCTGGGCCGGGTGCGCATGGACGCGATGTTCCACTGCTCGCCGTCGGTCACGGTAACCCTGGCCGACGGCACGGCGCGCACGGTGGCCACGCCCTATTTGGGCAACGGCTATGTGCACGAAGCGCTCGAAGCGACCCGCTGCATGCGCGAGGGACTGCTCGAGAGCCCGGGCATGACCCTGGACGACACGCTGGCCCTGATGCGCCTGCTCGACACGATGCGCGGCCAGATCGGCCTGCACTACCCGGCCGACGCCTGACCGGGCCCTTGCCGCCGCTGCGGGAGGGGCGCTAGTCGTCGTTGACCAGGCCGCCCGCGAGGGCGCGGTCCTGGTCAATGAAAATCGCCATCGCGGTGGACATGCGCTTGAAGCCGAAGCTTTTGTAGAAGCCTTCCTTGCCCGGCACCGAATACATCAGGATCTTCTTGTGCCCGCGCGCCATGTCGAGCAGTTTGCCGACGAGCTGCTTGCCGATGCCGATACCCTGGTGGCTGGGCAGCAGGGCCACGTCGCCGATATATGCCATGTCGCAGCCATCGGCCACCACCCGCCCGGCGCCCACCAGCCTGGCGTCGTCGTAGGCCAGGCACACGAACATGCTGTTGCCGTAGGCCGTGCGTAGGCCAGCCACGGTCTTGTTCCCCAGCGGCGCGGCGTGATACAGCGCGCACAATTCTTCCCAGTCGACCGTGTCGGTCCCATGCTGCCAGCTTAGCGCCACGCTTGCCTCCAAGTTATCGTCATACCTTCAAAAATTCCTCGCGTCCGCCCAGCCAGCGCGCCAGGTGGGCCTCGACGACGTCGTCGACGGCGTCGTGGATCAGGCGGTGGGCCAGGTCGCGCGCCTGCTCGACCAGCCATTGATCGGTCTCCAGGTCGGCGAAGCGCAGCATGGCCTGGCCGGACTGGCGCGCGCCCAGGAATTCGCCGGGGCCGCGGATCTCCAGGTCGCGCCGCGCGATCTCGAAGCCGTCGGTGGTCTCGCGCATCGTCATCAGGCGCTGCCTGGCGACCGGCCCGAGCGGGCTTTGGTACAGCAGCAGGCACACGCTGGCGGCCGAGCCGCGCCCGACCCGTCCGCGCAGCTGGTGCAGCTGCGACAGGCCGAAGCGCTCGGCGTGCTCGATCACCATCAGCGAGGCGTTCGGCACGTCCACGCCGACCTCGATCACGGTGGTGGCCACCAGCACCTGCACGGCGTTGGCGCTGAAGGCGTCCATCACCTCCTGCTTCTCGCCCGGCTTCATGCGGCCATGCACCAGGCCCACCCGCAGGTCCGGCAGCGCCTCGGCCAGCATGGCGTGGGTGTCGGTGGCCGTCTGCAGCTGCAGCGCCTCGGATTCCTCGATCAGCGGGCATACCCAGTAGGCCTGGCGCCCCTCCAGCGCGGCCGCGTGGACCCGCTCGATCACCTCGTCGCGCCGGTTCTGGTCGATCGCGCGCGTGACGATCGGGCTGCGCCCGGGCGGCAGCTCGTCGATGACCGACACTTCCAGGTCGGCGTAGTAGGTCATTGCCAGGGTGCGCGGGATCGGCGTGGCCGACATCATCAGCTGGTGCGGGGTTTTGCCGTTGCTGCCCTTGTTGCGCAGGGTGAGGCGCTGGCCGACGCCGAAGCGGTGCTGCTCGTCGACGATCACCAGTCCCAGCCTGGCGAAGCTGACCGTGTCCTGGATCAGCGCGTGGGTGCCGATCACCAGTTGGGCCTCGCCCGACTCGACCAGGGCGGTGGCGGCGGTCTTGTCCTTCTTTTTCAGGCTGCCGGTCAGCCAGGCCACCTTGACGCCGAGCGGCTCCATCCACGCGGCGATCTTGCGGAAGTGCTGGTCCGCCAGGATCTCGGTGGGCGCCATCAGCGCGGCCTGGTAGCCGCTGTCGATCGCCTGGGCCGCCGCCAGCGCCGCCACCACGGTCTTGCCGCTACCGACGTCGCCCTGCAGCAGGCGCTGCATCGGGTAGCCGTTGCGCAGGTCGGCGCGGATCTCGCGCAGCACGCGCTGCTGGGCGCCGGTGAGCTGGAACGGCAGCTGGGCCAGGAAGGCGTCCGACAGCGCGCCGACCGCTTTGAGCACCGGCGCGCCCTTGACCCGGCGCGCGCGCTGGGCGCGCTTGAGCGAGAGCTGCTGGGCCAGCAGCTCGTCGAACTTCATGCGCACCCAGGCCGGGTGCGAGCGCTCTTCCAGGGCGTTGGCGTCGATTTCCTGCGGCGGGTAGTGCAGCAGGCGCACGGCCGGCTCGAAGTCGCTCAGCCGCATCTGGCTCACCAGCGCGGCGGGCAGGGTGTCCTGCCAGTCGACCCGCTGCATGGCGTCGGCGATGGCGCGCCGCAGGATCGCCTGCGACAGCCCCTCGCCGGCCGGGTACACCGGGGTCAGGGCGGTGGGCAGGGGCGCGCCCTCGTTGACCACCTTGTAGGCCGGGTGCACCATCTCGGCGCCGAAGAAGCCGTGCTTGAGCTCCGCGCGGGCGCGCAGCCGCACGCCCTCGGCCAGCTGCTTGACCTGGCTGGCGTAGAAGTTCATGAAGCGCAGCAGCAGCTCGCCGCTGGCGTCGGCGATCGTCACCAGCAGCTGGCGCCGGGGGCGGTAGGCGATCTCGCTCTTGGTCACCACCCCCTCGACCTGCGACACGTGGCCGCCGCGCAGGCAGGCCTCGCGGATCGCCACCACCTGGGTTTCGTCCTCGTAGCGCATCGGCAGGTGCAGCACCAGGTCCATGTCGGTGCGCAGGCCCAGCTTGGCGAGCTTGCTTTCGTTGGTTTTCGGCGGACTTTTCGGTTTCGTTGGAGGCATTTTGCGGCATTCTGGTGCGGGCAAGGTTAAAATAGAGGGTTGCCCTGCACCCGTCGCCCCTATTGTAAGGCGCGCGAACCCTCTTTTCCACAATTAGCACATGTACTCGCTTTCCGATTTCGATTTCGACCTGCCACCCGAACGCATCGCCCAGACCCCGCTGCCCGAGCGCAGCGCCTCGCGCCTGCTCGAGCTCGACGGCGAGCGCCTGGTGGACCGCCATTTCGCCGACCTCGTCGACCTGCTCGCGCCCGGCGACCTGCTGGTGATGAACGACACGCGCGTGCTCAAGGCGCGCTTTTTCGGCGTCAAGGAGAGCGGCGGCGCGGTCGAGGTGCTGGTCGAGCGCGTGCTCGACAGCCGCACCGTGCTGGCCCAGGTGCGCGCCTCCAAGTCGCCCAAGCCCGGCAACCGCATCCGCCTGGCCGACGCCTTCGACGTGGTGGCCGGCGCGCGCGCGGGCGAATTCTTCACCCTGCATTTCGACGCCGACGTGTTCGAGCTGATCGAGGCGCACGGGCGCCTGCCGCTGCCGCCCTACATCGCGCACTACGCCGACGAATTCGACGAGACGCGCTACCAGACCGTGTACTCGAAGGAGCCGGGCGCGGTGGCCGCGCCCACCGCCGGCCTGCATTTCGACGAGGCCCTGCTCGAGCGCCTGCGGCAAAAGGGCGTGCTGTTCGCCTACGTCACCCTGCACGTGGGCGCCGGCACCTTCCAGCCGGTGCGGGTGGAGGCCCTGGCCGAGCACAAGATGCACACCGAGTGGTACACCGTGCCCCAGGCCACCGTGGACGCGGTGCGGGCCGCGCGCGCGGCTGGGCGCGACGTCGTCGCCGTCGGCACCACCAGCCTGCGCGCGCTGGAGTCGGCCTCGCAGTCGGGCGAACTGGTGGCCGGCAGCGCCGACACCGCGCTGTTCATCACCCCGGGCTACACCTTCAAGACCGTCACGCGCCTGGTCACCAACTTCCACCTGCCCAAGTCGACCCTGCTGATGCTGGTGTCGGCCTTCGCCGGCTACGCCGAGATCCGGCGCGCCTACGCCCACGCGATCGCCAGCCAGTACCGCTTCTTCAGCTATGGCGACGCCATGCTGCTCACCACCCGGAACCGCTAAGCCATGCTCGAATTTGAACTGATCAAGAAGGACACCAGCGGCCTGTCGCACGCGCGCCGCGGCCGCGTCAAGCTGAACCACGGGGTGGTGGAGACGCCGATCTTCATGCCGGTGGGGACCTACGGCTCGGTCAAGGCGATGTCGCCGGTCGAGCTCAAGGAGATCGGCTCCCAGATCATCCTTGGCAACACCTTCCACCTGTGGCTGCGCCCTGGCACCCAGGTGCTCGACAAGTTCGGCGGCCTGCACGGCTTCATGGGCTGGGACAAGCCCATCCTCACCGATTCCGGCGGCTTCCAGGTGTTTTCGCTGGGCGCCATGCGCAAGATCACCGAGGAGGGCGTCAAGTTCTCCTCGCCGATCGACGGCTCCAAGCTGTTCCTGTCGCCGGAAATCTCGATGCAGATCCAGCGCTCGCTCAATTCCGACATCGTGATGCAGTTCGACGAGTGCACCCCCTACGAGATCGACGGGCGGCCCGCCACCACCGAGGAGGCGGCCAAGTCGATGCGCATGTCGCTGCGCTGGGCCCAGCGTTCGATGGATGAATTCAAGCGCGGCGAGAACCCCAACGCGCTGTTCGGCATCGTCCAGGGCGGCATGTTCGAGCGCCTGCGCGACGAATCGCTGGCCGGGCTGGAGGAGATCGACTTCCCCGGCGTGGCCATCGGCGGCCTGTCGGTGGGCGAGCCGAAGGAGGACATGATGCGCATGTTGGCGCACGTGGGCCCGCGCCTGCCGGAGAACAAGCCGCACTACCTGATGGGGGTGGGCACGCCGGAGGACCTGGTGGCCGGCGTGGCCAACGGGATCGACATGTTCGATTGCGTGATGCCGACCCGTAACGCACGCAACGGCTGGCTGTTCACCCGCTTCGGCGACGTCAAGATCAAGAACGCGCGCTACAAGGACGACGCCGCGCCGCTGGACGAGAGCTGCGACTGCTACTGCTGCAAGAACTTCTCGCGCGCCTACCTGCACCATCTGCACCGCTCGCAGGAAATCCTGGGCGCGCGCCTGAACACCATCCACAACCTGCATTTCTACCTGAAGATCATGAGCGAGATGCGCGCGGCGATCGAACAGGACGGCTTCCATGCATGGCGGCTGGGCTTCCAGGCCGACCGCGCGCGCGGGATCTGAGCCGGCGCGCCGCCTGCGCCCGGGTGGCTTGCATGGTTTACTTGCAAAAACACGAACAAGCGCCACTTACCGTCAATTGGCTCGGCAGGTGTGGCCGGTGCTAGAATACAGCGCTGCTTTTTAACTGGTTTTTTAACAATCGGAGTCTCCGTGTTTATTTCTAATGCTTACGCGCAAGCGCCCGCCGCTGCCGCTGCCGCCGACGCTGGCCTGATGGGCAATCTGTCGACCTTCCTGCCGCTGGTCCTGATGTTCGTGGTGATGTATTTCCTGATGATCCGTCCTCAGCAAAAACGCGCGAAAGAGCAGAAAGCCATGATGGACGCGCTCGCCAAGGGCGACGAAGTCATCACCGCCGGTGGCGTGCTGGGCAAGGTCAGCAAGGTGAGCGACACCTACGTCACCCTGGAAGTGTCGACCGGCACCGAGATGGTCGTGCAGAAGAGCGCGATCACCACCCTGCTGCCGAAGGGCACCCTGAAGTCCCTGTAAGCCCGCGCGGCGGCGCCGCTCCGCCTGCCCGCTCAACATTGAACGCTGGAACACTATGAATCGCTATCCCGTTTGGAAATACGTCGTCATCGTCATCGCGCTGGTGCTCGGCGCGCTGTACACGGCGCCCAACTACTTCGTCGAGTCGCCCGCGCTGCAGGTGACGACCGGTAAGTCGACCGTCAAGGTGACTTCGGCCACGATCGACCAGGTCGAAAACGCGCTGAAGATGGAGCGCATCAGTTCCGACGGCGTGAGCCTGGACGGGAGCGGCGCCTCGACCTCGGTGCGGGCGCGCTTTCGCACCACGGACGAGCAGTTCAAGGCCAAGCTGGCGCTCGAGCGCGACCTGAACCGCGATCCCACCGACCCCGACTACATCGTCACGGTCAACCTGATCAAGAACGTGCCGCGCTGGATGCAGGTGCTGGGCGCGCTGCCGATGAACCTGGGCCTGGACCTGCGCGGCGGCGTGCACTTCCTGATGCAGGTGGACGTCAAGGCCACCGCCGAGACCAAGATCAAGGGCATCCAGGCCGGCGCGCGCAGCCTGCTGCGCGACAATAATGTGCGCCATGCCGGCATCGAGCGGGTCGGCCAGACGGTGGAAATCAAGTTCCGCGACGCCGACACCCGCGCCAAGGCGCGCGAGGTGCTGGGCAGCCAGATGCAGGACCTGATCATGACCGACGCGGCCGACGGCGCCGACCTGAAACTGGTCGTCGGCCTCAAACCCGAGGCGCTCAAGCGCACCATGGACGAAGGCGTCAAGCAGAACATCGCCGCCCTGTCCAAGCGCGTCAACGAGCTCGGCGTATCCGAGCCGCTCATCCAGCAGCAGGGCGCCGACCGCATCGTGGTCCAGCTGCCCGGCGTGCAGGACGTGGCGCGCGCCAAGGACATCATCGGCCGCACCGCGACCCTGGAAATCCGCCTGGTGGACGACACCATCGTGCCGGGCACCGAGTCGAGCGCCACCATTCCCCTGAACTCGGAGCTGTTCACCGCGGCCCAGGGCGGCCCGCTGGTGCTGTCCAAAGACGTGGTACTCACCGGCGACTACATCTCCGGCGCCGTGGCCAGCTTGGACTCGAACCACAACCCGGCCGTCAGCGTCGACCTGAACGGCGACGGCCCGCGCAAGATGCGCGAAGCCACGCGCGACCACATCGGCAAGCGCATGGCCATGCTGCTCAAGGAAAAAGGCAAGTACACCATCCTGTCGGCGCCCACCATCCAGAGCGAGCTGGGCACCCACTTCCAGGTCACCGGCATGGGCACCAACGAGAAGGCGGCCGAGCTGGCCCTGCTGCTGCGCTCGGGCGCGCTGTCGGCGCCGATGGAAGTGATCGAGGAACGCGTGATCGGACCCCAGCTGGGCGCGGAAAACATCAGCAAGGGCTTGATGTCGACCATGTACGGCTTCGTGGCGATCGGCATCTTCATGATCATCTACTACCAGTTGTTCGGCTTTTTCAGCGTGCTGGCGCTGGCCTGCAACCTGCTGTTCCTGCTGGCCCTGCTGTCCCGCATGCAGATCACCCTGACCCTGCCAGGCATCGCCGCGATCGCGCTGGCGCTGGGCATGGCGATCGACGCCAACGTGCTGATCAACGAACGCATCCGCGAGGAATTACGTTCCGGGAATACGCCGCAGGCCTCGATCGCGGCCGGTTTCGACCGCGCCTGGGCCACCATCCTGGACTCCAACGTGACCACCCTGATCGTCGGCCTGGCCCTGTGGGCCTTCGGCTCCGGTCCGGTGCAGGGCTTCGCCGTCGTGCACTGCCTGGGCATCCTGACCTCGATGTTCTCGGCCGTGTTCGTCTCGCGCGGCGTGGTCAACCTCTGGTACGGCCGCAAGAAAAAGCTGAGCAGCATCGCGATCGGTACCGTCTGGACTCCTGGCCTGTCGGTCAAGAAATAACAAGCACTTACTACAACAGGATTCAAGATGGAATTTTTCCGCATCAAGAAAGATATTCCCTTCATGCGCCACGCGTTGATTTTCAACGCGATTTCGGCGCTGACCTTCGTGGCGGCGGTGTTCTTCCTGTCCACCAAGGGCTTGCACTTCTCGGTCGAGTTCATGGGCGGCACCGTGATGGAGCTGAGGTATCCGCAGGCGGCCAACCAGGAGAAGATCCGCGCCGAGCTGGTCAAGATCGGCTACGAGCAGCCTGAGGTGACCAGCTTCGGCACCGCCCAGGACGTCATGCTGCGCCTGCCGATCATCAAGCGGGTCGCCGGCTCGACCGGTTCCCAGCTCGTGTTCGACACCCTGTGCGCGGGCGAGAACGGCACCACCAAGCGCCTCGACACCGTCACGGCCAAGGGCGAGAGCGTGGCCAAGACCATCTGCGTGAACGCGGCCGGCACCGAGGTGCTCAGCCAGCAGCGGGTGGAATTCGTCGGCCCGCAGGTGGGCGACGAGCTGGCCCAGAACGGCCTGAACGCCCTGGTCATGGTGATCATCGGCGTGATGGCTTACCTGGCCATCCGCTTCGAGTGGAAATACGCGGTGTCGGCGATCATCGCCAACCTGCACGACGTGGTCATCATCCTCGGCTTCTTCGCCTTCTTCCAGTGGGAATTCTCGCTCACCGTGCTGGCCGCCGTGCTGGCCGTGCTCGGCTACTCGGTGAACGAATCGGTGGTTATTTTCGACCGGATCCGCGAGAACTTCCGCAAGCAGCGCAAGGCGGAGGTGCGCGAAGTGATCGACAACGCCATCACCTCGACCATCTCGCGTACCATCATCACCCACGGCTGCACCCAGATGATGGTGCTGTCGATGCTGTTCTTCGGCGGCGCGACCCTGCACTATTTCGCGGTGGCGCTGACCATCGGTATTTTGTTCGGCATCTATTCGTCGGTGTTCGTCGCCGCCGCCATCGCCATGTGGCTGGGCGTCAAGCGCGAAGACCTGATCAAGCCGATCAAGGAGAAGGACGAGACCGACGGCGCCGTCGTCTAGCCGCCTTGCCGCTGGCTTGCCCAGACTCCCAGGATGCCGCCCAGCTCGCGCTGCGCGGCATTTTTTCATCCCGCGAAGGTAAGCGGTTCCTGAGCGACGTTGTATCTTTCAATTCATCAGGCCGGCACAATCCCTACCGAGTTCAGTAACACGGTGCCGGACCTGGACGCGCTGGTTTCTCATGCCACGGATGGCGCTGTCAGCTTTCAGAAATAGTGGTAACAAAATGCCATGACGGTGGCCTTCGAAGCGGCCTCATGGCAGACTGATTGCGCGCTGTTCCCCGCCGCGCCCGACCCTGAAAGGAGCCCACCATGTCCACCCAACGATTGCCCAAGTCGTCCGCCAGAGCGCCCAAGGCGCCGGACCCGAGGCGCCGCACCGTCCTGACCTCGCTGGCGCTGGCCGCGCTGACCGCGTCCTGCGGCGGCGGTTCTTCCGGCGGCTCGCCCACGCCCACCCCGACGCCACCTCCGCCACCACCGCCGCCTCCGCCTGCGGCGGCGGCGCGCCTGACCCTGCAGGGCGCCAGCATGCTGAGCCCCGATGGCAAGCCGATCATCCTGCGCGGCATGAACGAAGGCACCTGGGGCGAAATGCGCAGCACCGACGCGCCAGCCATCGCCGCCCAGGGCGCCAACGTGGTGCGGGTCCTGCTGCGCTGGTGGGGCCTGTATGGCTCGCCCGATACCGAAAGCCGGGCCGATGGCGCCCCCGGCCACATCGATCCGGCCCACCTGCAGCAGTTCCTCAAGGAGATACAGTGGTGTATCGACGCCGGCCTGTGGGTCATTCCGGCGTTTGACTCCAACTGCGGCCAGAACGGCATGCAGAACAGCGCCATGGTGGGCTACTGCGACCCGAGCGGCAAATTCCCGGGCGGGCATAACTTCTTTACCGACCTCTCCCAGCGCGCCCTGTTCAAGGAAGCCTGGGTGCACCTGGCCGGGATCCTCAAGGATTACAGCCACATCGCCTGCTACGAACTGCTGCCGGAGCCGCTCGACGGCGCCGACGCCACCCATGCGGCGGAAGTATCGGCCTTCTACCAGGAGCTGATGACGGCCATCGAAGACCAGGCCGGCGACCGCCGTACGCCCTTCCTGGTGGGGGCGCGCGACGGCTACAACATCCAACTGGCCGACGAGGCCTACATCGGCGCGGCGCGCTGGAAGGACCGGGTGGTCTACACCGGCAACCTGTTCCTACGCACCGGCAACACCACGGCTGAGAACCTGGCCAGCATCGACACCCGCCTGGGCGCCCTCGCACACATGCAGGCCAGCCGCCAGGTGCCGGTCTTCATCCAGCAGTTTGGCGTGCGCACCGGCGACGACAAGGACGGCTTCTACCTGGACGCGGGCCTCACGCGCATGCGCACCGCCGGCATCGGCTACACCGGCTGGCAGTGGCGCCAGAACACCAGCAATCCGGACGAATATGCGATCGTGCTGACCGACGCCACGACCGGCGCGGACGTCATCAAGACCGCCGTGCTGGCGCGCTATGCGAGCGACTGGAAGGCCTAACGCCGCCGCGGCGGCGGGCTGCGGCGGGCAATCACGAGATCGCGGCGAAAGCCCGATGACCGAGCGCGACATCGCCGCCCTGCGACTGGCCAGCCAGCAGATCGGCGCCAGCGGTTTTTCCGACACCGCCGCGCTGGTGGCCCACATGGGCGCCATCCAGGCCCAGGACATGGGGCAGGCCCTGTGGGCGGTCGGCCTGCGCGTGCCCGGCGCCAGGGCCGGCGCGGTACGCGCGGCCATCGCGGCGCGCACCATCGTGCGCAGCTGGACCTTGCGCGGCACCTTGCACCTGATGGCCGCGGCCGACCTGCGCTGGATGCTGGCGCTGGTGGCCGAGCGCAATATCGCCGCCGTGGCGGGACGTTTTGACCGCCTCGGACTGACCCGGTCCCTGCTGGCCAAGGCGGCCGGGCTGGTCGGGTCGGCCCTGGCGGGCGGCAAGACCATGGCGCGCGCCGAGCTGTTCGCGCTCCTGAACGCCAACGGCATCGCCACCGACGCCAACCGCGGCAACCAGATCGTGTGGCGCCTCGCGCAGGACGCGCTGCTGTGCTGCGCCGGCCAGCAGGGCGCCCAGCCGGCCTTCGCCCTGCTCGACGAGTGGCTGCCCGGCGCCGCGCCGGCGCTCCCCCGCGACGAGGCGCTGGCGCGGCTGGCGCGGCGCTATTTCGTCAGCCACGGACCGGCCGCCACCGCCGATCTGGCCTGGTGGGCCGGGCTGACCCTGGCCGACGCCAGGCGCGCCGCAGCCGCCGACGGCCTGGTGGCGCGCGATGGCCTGTACATGGCCGCCGGCGCCGTGCCCGCCGCGGCCGGCGCGGTGCACCTGCTGCCCGGCTTCGACGAGTACCTGCTAGGCTACAAGCACCGCGCCGCCGTGCTGGACGCGGACCACGCGGTGCGCATCGTCCCGGGCGGCAATGGCATCTTCCGGCCGATGCTGGTGGTCGACGGGCGCATCGCGGGAACCTGGCAGCGCGATGCTGCCGGCGTCGCCACGATGCCCTTCGGACCGCTCAAGCGTGGCGCCGCCCCGGCCATCGCGGCCGCCGCGGCCCGTCTGGAGGCCTTCTGGGCGGGCTGACGGGGGTGGCGGGAGTGCCGCACCGCACCAAAATAACGTGCCGACAATATTGCGCAAATCTGGAATAGAAACGTTTCCAATTGCCGGATTTTGGCATAAAATGCCTCGTCAGAACTCCCGTTTCCTGTCCTCTCGAAAGAACCTTGTGACTGCCACCGTCTTACCCTGGCGCGAAAAATTCAGCTACGGCATCGCCGACATGGGGTTCAATTTCTATTGGACCAACATCTCGACCTTCCTGCTGATCTACTACACGGACGTGTTCGGCCTCTCCGCGGCCGCTGCGGCCTCGATGATGTTCATCATCAAGATCATCAACGCCTTTACCGACCCGCTGATCGGGGCCGCGGCCGACCGCACCACCAGCCGCTACGGCAAGTTCCGGCCCTACCTGCTGTGGGGCGCGCTGCCGCTGGCCGGCGCCGCCGTGCTGACCTACACCACGCCCGACCTGTCCGGCAACGGCAAGCTGCTGTGGGCCTACGGGACCTACTTGCTGATGATGGTGTGCTACACCTGCGTCAACATCCCCTACAACGCCCTGTCCGGCGTGATGTCGAGCGATCCGCAGCAGCGCTCCGCCATCAACGGCCTGCGCTTCATCTTCGCCTTCGTCGGCAGCACCCTGGTCACGGCGGCCACCCCGCTGCTGGTCAAGACGCTCGGCCACGGCGACGCGCGCCTGGGCTGGCAGCTGACCATGGCCCTGTGGGGCCTGGCCGCCACGGTGCTGTTCGCGCTGACCTTCTATCACACCCGCGAGCGCATCGCGCCGCCGCCCGGCCAGCACAACGCGGTGATGCAGGACATCCGCGACCTGTCGCGCAACCGCCCGTGGATGGCGCTGTTCGTGCTGGCGCTGATCATCATGGTCACCATCACCCTGCGCACCACCACCTCGGCCTACTACTTCAAGTACTACGTCGGGCGCCCCGAGCTGATGGCCAGCTTCGTGCCGGCCTACATGGTCGCCGCCAGCATCGGCGCCGCGCTGGCGCCCGTGCTGACCCGCTTCGTCGACAAGAAGCGCCTAATGATGATGCTCATGAGCGCCACCGCGATCATCTCCTGCCTGTTCTTCTTCATCCCCAAGGACCAGATCGCGCTGATGTACGCGCTGCAGATCGCGCTCGGCCTGGTGCTGGGGCCGAAGTCGCCGCTGGCGTTCTCGATGTACGCCGACACCGCCGACTACAATGAGTGGCGCACCGGGCGCCGCGCCACCGGCATGACCTTCGCCGCCGCCACCTTCTCGCAAAAGCTGGGCACCGCGGTCGCGGTGGCGGTGATCGGCGCCATCTTCACCGCGCTCGGCTACGTGCCCAACGCCACCCAGAGCAGCGGCTCCCAGGCCGGCATCGTCTGGCTGATGTCCTTCATCCCCGGCATGTTCGCGCTGCTGGCGGTGATCGTCATGTTTTTCTACGACCTGGACGCGCCCAAGCTGGCCCGCATCGAGGCCGACCTGCAGGCGCGCAAGTCGCCCCAGCCCACTACAACGGAGATGCCTTAAATGCTACGCCCAACCGAGGATGGCAGCCGCTACGAGCTGCTGAGCCCCACCGCCATGCCGCAGGCGGCCGGCTTCCTGTGGAACCGCAAGATGATGATCCAGGTGACCTGCCGCGGCTACGCGGTGGCCCAGTTCATGCAGCCGGAACCGGCCAAGTACGCGCACGCGCCGAACATGGAGGCCAAGTCCTTCATGCAGCCGGAGCAGGCCTATTTCGCCCACCATCCGGGGCGCTTCGTGTACATCAAGGACGAGGACAGCGGCGAGCTGTTCTCGGTGCCGCACGAGCCGGTGCGGCGCCAGCCGGACAGCTTCACCTTCTCGGTGGGGAAAAGCGACCTGGCCTGGAGCGTCGAGCACCTGGGCCTGCGGGTCGAGCTGCGCCTGTCGCTGCCGACCGACGACGTGCTCGAGATGTGGGCGCTGAGCGTGACCAACCTGTCGGGCCGCGCGCGCAATATCAGCGTCACGCCCTACTTCCCGATCGGGTACATGTCGTGGATGAACCAGTCGGGCGAATACCGCGCCGATTTGGGCGGCATTGTCGCCAGCAGCGTGACGCCGTACCAGAAGGTGGCCGACTACTTCAAGAACAAGAACCTGAAGGACAAGACCTTCTTCCTGTGCGAGACCGCGCCCGATTCGTGGGAAGTGAACCAGGCCGCGTTCGAGGGCGAGGGCGGCCTGCACGACCCGTCGGCCCTGCGCGCGGCCGCTCTGGCCAAGGGCGACGCGCGCTACGAGACCCCGGCCGCGGTGGTGCAGTACCGGCTGGCGCTGGAGGCCGGCGCGGTGGTGCGGCGGCGCTTCCTGTTCGGCCCGGCCTTCGACGACGCCGAGATCGCGCACCTGCGCGCCACCTACCTGAGCGAGCAGGCGTTCGCGCGCAGCGCCGCCGACTACGCCGACTACATCGCCGGCGGGCGCGGCGTGCTGCGCATCGCCACGCCCGACGCGGCGCTGGACAATTTCGTCAACCACTGGCTGCCGCGCCAGGTGTTCTACCACGGCGACGTGAACCGCCTGACCACCGATCCCCAGACCCGCAACTACCTGCAGGACAACATGGGCATGAGCTTCGTCAGGCCGGCCGTCATGCGCGCCGCCTTCCTGCACGCGCTCAGCCAGCAGGAGGAAAGCGGCGCCATGCCGGACGGGATCCTGCTGGCCGAAGGCGCCGAGCTCAAATACATCAACCAGGTGCCGCACACCGACCATTGCGTGTGGCTGCCGGTGTGCCTGCAGGCCTATCTGGACGAAACGGCCGATTACGCGCTGCTTGATGAAATCGTTACCGACGCCGCCGGGCGCGGCCAGAGCGCGTTCGAGCGCGTCAGCCGCGCGATGGACTGGCTGCTGACCGAGCGCGACGAGCGCGGCCTGTCCTTCATCGCCCAGGGCGACTGGTGCGACCCGATGAACATGGTCGGCTACCAGGGCCGCGGCGTGTCGGGCTGGCTGACGGTGGCGGCGGCCTACGCGCTGAACCTGTGGGCCGGCGTGTGCGAGCAGCTCGACCGGCCGGCGCCCGCGCAGCGCTTTCGCGCCGGCGCCGCCGCCATGAACGCGGCCGCCAACGAACACCTGTGGGACGGCGCCTGGTTCGCGCGCGGGATCACCGACGACAACGTCAAGTTCGGCATCAGCGCCGACATCGAGGGGCGCATCTACCTGAACCCGCAAGCCTGGTCGATTTTGTCGGGCGCGGCCAGCGCCACCCAGCGCGCCAGCATGCTGGCCGAGGTCGAGGCGCAGCTCGAATCGCCCTACGGCGTGACGATGTTCGCGCCCCCGTACAGCAAGATGCGCGACGACGTCGGCCGGGTCACCCAGAAGCATCCGGGGTCGGCCGAGAACGGGGCCGTATACAACCACGCTGCGATCTTCTATATTTTCAGCCTGTACAGCATCGGCGAGACCGAGCGCGCCTTCAAGCTGCTGCGCCAGATGATCCCCGGCCCGGGCGAGGCCGATTACCTGCAGCGCGGCCAGATGCCGGTGTTCATTCCGAACTACTACCGCGGCGCCCAGCACGAGTATCCGCGCACGGCCGGGCGTTCGAGCCAGCTGTTCAACACCGGCACCGTGTCGTGGGTGTACCGCTGCTTCATCGAGGGCCTGTGCGGGGTCAAGGGCGACGCCGAGGGGCTGACGATCCACCCCAACCTGCCCGCCGCGTGGCCGGGCATGCAGGTCGAGCGCACGTTCCGGGGCGCGCAGTTCAGATTGAATATCCGGCGCGCCGCGGTGGGCGAAGTCCAGCTATGGCAGGCCGGGCGCATGCTGCCCGGCGCCAGGGTGAATGCGATTATCGAGGGGGACACCTATGACCTCGACGTATTATTACCGATGATGCAATGAGTTCTTTTATAACGATGGCGACGGAAGGATCGAAAATGAAAACCAAGGGAGACAAGATGAACAAACGTTGGGCGATGGCCTTGTCGGCCGCGCTGTGCACCCAGTTCGCGCAGCTGGCGCTGGCGGCCGAAGCCGGCCCGGACGAGCGGGCCGCCAAGGCGGTGGCCGCGATGACCATGGACGAGAAGATCCAGACCGTGTTCGGCTACTTCTCGACCGACTTCAAGGGCACCCCGAAGCCGAAGGACGGCGTGCCCAACTCGGCCGGCTTCGTCCAGGGCATAGCGCGGCTCGGCATTCCGCACCAGCAGCTGACCGACGCCGGCGTCGGCGTGGCGACCCAGCGCTCGGACAAGCCGCGCGAGCGCACCTCGCTGCCGGCCGGGATCCTGACCGCGGCGACCTGGAATCCGCAGCTCGGCTTCGCCGGCGGCGCCATGATCGGCAGCGAGGCGCGCCTGTCGGGCGAGAACGTGATGCTGGCCGGCGGCGTGAACCTGACGCGCGACGCGCGCAACGGCCGTAACTTCGAATACGGCGGCGAAGACCCGCTGCTGGCCGGTACCATGGTCGGCGAACAGATCCGCGGCATCCAGTCCAACCACATCATCGCCACCGTCAAGCACTACGCCTTCAACGACCAGGAGACCGGGCGCAATATCCTCGACGTGAAGATCGCCGACGCCGCGGGCCGCATGTCGGACCTGCTGGCCTTCCAGATCGCCATCGAAAAGGGCGATCCCGGCTCCGTGATGTGCTCCTACAACCGGGTCAACGGCGACTACGCCTGCGAGAACGACTACCTGCTCAACCAGGTCCTCAAGCGCGACTGGGGCTACAAGGGCTACGTGATGTCGGACTGGGGCGCGACCCACTCGACCATCCCGGCCGCGCTGCGCGGCCTGGACCAGCAGTCCGGCTGGCCGTTCGACCTGTCGCCTTATTTTAACGGCGCGCTCAAGGAAGCCGTGATCGACGGCCACGTGCCGGAGAAGCGCCTGGACGACATGGCGCGCCGCGTCCTGCGCAGCATGTACGCCAACGGCCTGATGGAGCACCCGGTCAAGATCGAAGGCGAGAAGATCGACCTGGCCGCCAACGGCAAGGTGTCGCAGGCCGACGCCGAGGAAGGCATCGTCCTGCTGAAGAACCAGGACCGCCTGCTGCCGCTGGCGAACACCTACAAGACCATCGCCATCATCGGCGGCCATGCCGACGTGGGCGTGCTCTCCGGTGGCGGCTCGGCCCAGGTGTATCCGGTCGGCGGCTCGCCGGTGGCCAACGAAGGTCCGGACGGCTTCCCCGGCCCGACCGTGTACCTGCCGTCCTCGCCGCTCAAGGCGCTGGCCGCGCGCATGCACGCCAAGTTCGTCTACATCGACGGCAAGGACGCCGCCGCCGCCGCCAAGCTGGCCGCCGCGAGCGACCTGGCGATCGTGTTCGCGACCCAGTGGACCGCCGAAAGCGTCGACCAGAAGAACCTGGCCCTGCCGAACAACCAGGACGTCACCATCGGCGCGGTCGCCGCGGCCAATCCGCACACCGTGGTGGTGCTGGAAACCGGCTCGCCGGTGACCATGCCCTGGCTGAAGAACGTGGGCGCCGTGGTTGAGGCGTGGTTCCCGGGCAGTAACGGCGGCGAGGCGATCGCGCGCGTGCTGACCGGCGAGGTCGACGCCTCCGGCCGCCTGCCGGCCACCTTCCCGATGTCCGAGGCGCAGCTGCCGCGTCCGGCCATCGATGGCACCGGCCTGGGCGAGCACCAGCGCTTCTCGGTCGACTACAACATCGAAGGCGCGGCGGTCGGCTACAAGTGGTTCGAGAAGAAGGGCTTGAAGCCCCTGTTCGCGTTCGGCCACGGCCTGTCGTACACCACCTTCACCTACGCCGACCTGAAGGCTGCGCCGAAGGACGGCAGCCTGGCGGTGTCGTTCAAGGTCACCAACAGCGGCGCGCGTGACGGCAAGGCCGTGCCGCAGGTGTACGTGTCGAAGGTCGGCGGCGGCTGGGAAGCGCCGAAGCGCCTGGGCGGCTGGGACAAGCTGGCGCTCAAGGCCGGCGAGAGCCGCGTGGCGCAGGTGGCGGTCGATTCGCGCACCCTGGCCGTGTTCGACGCCAAGGCGCGCAAGTGGAAGATCGCCGGCGGCGACTACATCGTGACCCTGGCCCAGGCCTCGGACGCACCTGTGTCCACGGTCAAGGTGCACGTGGCCGCGCGCGAGTTCGCGCCAGGCGGGCATTAAGCGAAAACCGGAGCGCCGATGGCGTTCCGCGGAGCGCGCCGGGCGTCGTCGACGCCGGCGCGCTTTTTTTTTAGGCGCTCTCGCGTGCCATCAAGGTGAAGCCCAGGTCGATCCGGGTGACGGCCGGACGGCGTCCGTCGATGACCGCGCGCAGCAGCGTGGCCGCTTCGAAGCCGACCTGGTAGCGCGGCGTGCTGATGGTCGTCACCGACGGCTTCATCCAGGCCGACGCCGGCAGGTCGTTGAAGCCGCAGATGGCCAGCTGCTCGGGCACCGCGATGCCGCGCCGCTGGCACTGGTAGATGGCGCCGTGCGCGAGGTCGTCGTTGCAGCAGAAGATGGCGTCGCAATCGGGCGCCTTGGCCAGCATGCGGCCCAGCAGCTCGGCCCCCAGCGCGATGCTGGACGCTTCCGGCACCATCAATTCCAGGCGCGGATCGGCCAGGCCGGCCTCCTGCATGGCCTTGCGGTAGCCGGCCGCGCGCGCCAAGGTGCGCTCGTCGAGCTGGGCGCCGATGAAGGCGATGCGGCGGCGGCCTCGCTCGATCAGGTAGCGCGTCATCGTGTAGCCGGCGTCGAGCTGGGAAAAGCCCACCGACAGCTGGGCCGGATCGCTGGCCAGGTCCATCATCGATACCACCGGCACCCCGGAGCCGGCCAGCAGCTGCTCGACGCGCGGGCTGTGGGTCAGGCCGGACAGCAGGATCCCGTCCGGGTTCGACTGCAGGTAGGTGCCGAGCAGCTTCTCCTCCTCCGCGTCCGAGTAGCGCGTATTGCCGATCAGGAGCTGGTAATTGGCCGTGTCGACCACGGTCTGGATACCGTCGAGCACGGCGTTGAACACCACGTTCGACAGCGAAGGCACCAGCACCACGATGATGTTGGACTGGCGCGAGGCGAGCGCGCGGGCGGCGCGGTTGGGCACGTAGCCGAGCACGTTGACGGCCAGCGCGACGCGCGCGCGCACCAGGTCCGACACCAGCTCCGGCTGGTTAAGCGCCCGCGACGCGGTCATGGTGGACACGCCGGCGTGCGCGGCCACGGCCGCGAGGGTGGTACGTCCGCTTGCGCGGCTCTTGGTGCTGCCCGTTTTGCTCATGTGTTTCAGCGAGTAGGAACTACAAATAGAGAAGTAGGATTTTGCCATGCTGTTGACTAAATGTCCGCATGGAAAATTGAATTTATGTTCTTGTGTGAGTTCACGCACAGAACAGATGGGGTACAAACCTTAAAGTAGGGCTGTCTCTTTCAGGACATCCCTAGTTTTGGACTTCGCCCGCTCTCATACAGCGGGCATTTTTTTTGGCCGCGCGCCGCCCGTGTATTGACAGCTCAGCGCGCGCGGGCGCCCTCGGCGGCGCCGTTCTCCCAGCCGCCGCCCAGGGCCAGGAACAGGGTCGCCTGGTCGGCCGCCAGCGCCGTCTCGGACGCGGCCAGGGCCGTCTGCGCCTGCACCAGGGTGCGCTGGGCGTCGAGCGCGCTGAAGGAGTCGCCGCGGCCCAGGCGCAGCAGGGTGGCGGACTGGCTGGCCGCCAGCGTGCTCTGGCGCAGCGCGGCCGTCAGCGCCGCGTTGCGGTCCAACTCGCGCGCGTACACGGTCAGCGCGCTCTCGGTCTCGCGCAGGGCGTTGAGCACGGTCGCGTCGAAGCGCGCCAGCGCCGCAGCCGTGCCCGCCTCGGCCTGGGCGATGTGTACCCGCGCCGCGCTGGTGGCCGGCAGGTTCCACGAGATCAGCGGTCCTAGCCCGAAGTGGAAGGTGTTGGACTCGCCGATGCCGGGAATCATGCCGATGCTGCCGGCCGACACGCCCAACTGAATGCTCGGATACAGCTCGGCGGTGGCCACGCCGATGCGCGCGGTGGCGCCGGCCAGCAGGCGCTCGGCCTGGCGGATGTCGGGACGGCGCCGCAGCAGGGCCGCGCCGTCGCCCACGGGAATGGCGGCGGCCACGCGTGGCGGCGTTTCGCACCTGGCCACCTCGGCCGGGAAGTTGCCCGGCACTTCGCCGGTCAGCACCGCCAGCCGGTACAGGGCCGTGCGGCGGCGCGCCTGCAGCGGCGGCAGCGCCGCGCGCAGCAGCTCAAGCTGGCTTTGCGCGCGGCTGTTGTCGAGCGCGGTGCCGCGCCCCAGCTTCACGCGGCGCGCGGTCAGCTCGGCGAAGCGGCCCTGCACCTCGACCAGATGCTGGGCCACTTTGATCTCGTTGCCGGCCGAGCAGGCGTCGGCGTAGGCGCGGGTGGTGTCGGCGGCCACGATCACATGGGCCAGGTCGGCCGCCGCCTGGGCCGCCTCGGTGTCGGCCTCGGCCCCCTCGATGGCGCGCTTGAGCTTGCCGAACAGGTCGACCTGGTAGCCCACCTTCACCTCGGCGCTGTACAAGCCCATGTTGGGCAGGGTCTCCGGCAGGGCCAGCGAGGCGCCGGCGATGCGGCCGTAGCCGGGCGCGGCGTTCATCTCCACCTCGGGCCGCTTCTTTTCCTCGACCTCGCTCAGCACCGCGCGGCTGCGCGCCAGATTGGCCGCCGCCACGCGCAGGTCGGCGTTGGCGGCGAAGGCCTTGGCCACCAGCGCGTCCAGGGTGCGGTCCTGGTACAGATGCCACCACTGGTCCGGTAGCGGCGCCGACTGGAAGGCTGGCGCGCTGGCGCTGGCGAACGGCGCGGCCGCGGCGGGCCGCCGCACCACCGCCTGTGCCGGCACCTGGTAGTTCGGGCCGAAGGTGCTGCAGGCGGCCAGCGCGGCGGCCAGCGCCGCGCCGGCCAGTTTGCTGGCGTGGGATTGGAGCCGGTTCATGGTGTCTTCCCCGGAGCGGGCGTAGTGGGCACCTGCGCGGTGGCGGTTTGCCCGGCCACCAGACGTACCGTAGGTGGGGACGCAGGCGACGCAGGCAATACCTGTGCGGTGGTGGTTTGCCCAGCCACCGGGCGCACCGCGGGCGGTGGCGCAGGCGGCGCTGGCAATACCTGCACGGTGGCGGTTTGCCCGGCCACCAGGCGCACGCCGGCCGGTACCGCCTCGAGCGCCACCCGCACCGGGATGCGCTGGGCCAGGCGCACCCAGTTGAAGGTCGGATTGATATTCGGGAGCATATTGCTGCCGGTGCCGCGGTCGCGGTCGGAAATGCCCTCGGCGAAGCTGTCGACGTGGCCGCGCAGCACCTGGCCGGCGCCCATCAGGGTCACCTTCACCGGGTCGCCCAGGTGGATGGCGGGCAGCTTGGTTTCCTCGAAATAGCCTTCCACGTAGAAGGACTTGCGGTCGACCAGGGCCAGCACGGGGCGGCTGGCGCTGGCGTAGCCGCCTACGCGCAGGTCGAGGTTGGTGACGAAGCCGTCCACCGGCGAGAGCACCCGGGTGCGCGCGAGGTTGAGGCGGGCCGTGTCGCGCGCCACCAGCGCCTGCGCCAGCGCGGCGCGGGCCTGGTCGGCGCGGGCGTTGCCCTGTTCGCGGGTCTCCTGCGCCACCAGGTCGTTCAGCGCGATGTTGCGGTGGTTCTCGCGCTGGTCCTGCGCCAGGCCGGCCTGGGCCGCCTGCAGCGCCGCCTCGGCCTGGCGCAGGCTCAGCTCGAAGCGGGCGCGGTCGATCTCGAACAGGGGCGCGCCGGCGGCCACGGCCTGGTTGTCGCGCACGTAGACCTGGGTGACCTGGCCCGTCACGTCCGGCGCCACCTGCACCACGTCGGCCTTGACGCGCCCGTCGCGGGTCCACGGGGCCACCTCGTAGTGGCGCCACAGTTGGGTGGCGGCCAGCACGGCCGCGGCGCAGGCGAGCAGGGTGATGGCGACGCGGCCGGTGCCGGCCCAGGAAAATTTGTTCAGCATGTCATCACCATATCGATGAAAGGAAAGAGAGGCCGCCCAGCACGATCACGAACAGCGCCAGGTCGAACAGGGCCGGGTGCCACACCAGGCGATACAGGCCGGCGCGCGCCAGCAGGCCGGACAGCACGCGCGACACCAGCAGCGCCAGCAGCGCCAGCAGCAGCAGGGGAGGGACATAGATGCCGTACAGGCTCACTTCGCCGATCATGGGAGCTCCGGGGCGGGTAGAGGGGAGGCACGGTAGGCCGGCGCGTGCGGGAACAGGTCGCGCCGGATGCTGGTCAGGGCCGCCGCCACCACGCGCTGGGCGCTGGCCGCGCCGTCGGCGCACACCGAGCGCAGGGCGTTGTCGAGGGCGCGCAGCAGGCGCCGCTGGCGCGCCGGGTCGAGCGCGGGACGGGCCGCGAAGTGGCGCGCCAGATGGGCCATGAGCGGGCCCAGGGCGGCCTGGCTGCGGCCCAGCCCGGCCTTCGACTCGGCCAGCTGCACCATGTTCAGGCCGACCCGCAGGTCGAGCAGGGCGTCGGCCGCCTGCAGGTCATCGCCGGCGCCGGCCAGCGCCAGACGCGGCGTCAGCAGGGCGATGCGGTCGACCATGCGCGCGGAGAATTCAAATACGGTGGCGGTCAGCTCGCCGTTGCCCAGGCGCGCCATCTCGGTCCAGCCGGCGTTGAGCAGGCGGCGCGCGGTCCAGCCGGCGCTCACGGTGCGGAACACACCCGTGCACACGGCCGCGACGGTCAGCCCGAATACCTGGGCCAGGGTGCTGTTGAGGAAGGACACCAGGTTGGCGTTGTTGGTGTCCTGCATGGCGAGGGTGGCGGCAAAGGCGAACAAGAAAGGCATCGCGCGCGGATAGGTGGACGGGCGGGCGATGAGCACGCCCATGACGAGGAAGGTGGGCGCGCACACCAGCATCAGCATCTCGAAGCTGTGCACGGCCGGCAGCAGCACCAGCAGGTACAGCGCGCACAGCGGGATCGCGTAGATCGTGTACATCAGGAACACCTTGATGAAGGGCACCGGGTCGTCCTGGGTGGCGAAGAAACAGCACAGGATGGCCGCCATCATCGGCGCGGCCGCGCCGGACGGCCAGCCGGTGAGGATCCAGAACGCGCAGCAGACCAGGGTGCCGATGGCCGCGGCGGCGGCCGAGATCAGGGCCAGGCCGCGGTCCAGGTGCAGCGCGCGCGTGCCGCCCTGGCGCCGCGCCGCCTCCGGCAGGCTGCCGTGCACGCCGGCGTCGATGTGCAGGCGCAGGGCGCGGCATTCGGCGCACACGTCCACCAGCGCGCACAGGCGGGCGGCCAGGTTCACCTCGATCAAGTCGCGCCAGGACGCCGCGCGTCCCAGTGCCGGGGCGTGGGCGGCGATGGCCGCGCGCAGGCCGGCGGCGCGCGCGGCGGCCGGGTCGGCGTCGCGCTCGGCGCTCCAGGCTGTGAGCTCGTGCAGCAGGGCGCCCCAGCGCGCGACCGCCGCGCCGTCGCCCAGCGCGCACAGGGCCGCCAGCCGGTCCTCGATGGCCGACAGCAGCGGCATCATGGCCGCCAGACGTTCCTGCAGGGCGTGGATGGCGTTGGCGGTCCAGCGCAGGTGCGAGGTGTCGAACGGCAGGTGGGTGGCCATCAGGCGCAGCTCGGTGATGTCGGCGGCCAGCTGGCGCCGGTCCTGGGCGTTGCGCCGGTCCGGCGCGGGGCGCAGGGCGTCGCCGATCCAGTGGCGCGCGTCCTGCAGGGCGTGGTCCAGGCGGGCCAGGATCACCGGGCCCAGGCTTTGCGGGAAAACCAGGCTGTGCACCAGGGTCGCGCAGCCGATGCCGAGCACGATCTCCTCGACCCGGGCCAGCGCGATGTCGAAGATGTGCGCCGGCGCGCCCACGGCGGGGAAGGCCACCAGTCCGGCGGTGTACCCGGCCAGCATGAACGTGTAGGAGCGCGGGGTGCGGTCCAGCAGCGACACGTACAGGCAGGCGCCGATCCACAGCGCCAGGGCCAGGGCCAGCAGCTCGGGCGCGTTCGACAGCGGCGGCACCAGCACCAGCGCGGCCAGGGCGCCGACGATGGTGCCCACCGCCCGGTACAGGCCCTTGGAGCGGGTCGGCCCGGAGAAGGGCGCGGCCACGATGTAGGCGGTCGTCATGGCCCAGTAAGGGCGCGGCAGGCCGATGCGCATCGCGATATAGAGCGCGAGCATCGCTGCCGCGAAACATTTCACGGAGAACAGCGCCTCGGCGGCGGAAACCAGTTTCACGCGCCCGGCTTTCCGGCACCGGACGGGTGGACGATCGCGTTGTTGAGCGAGGTGAGCACGCGCAGGGCGGCGTCGATGTCGGCCTGGGGCACGCCGGCGAACAGCCCGCGCCGGAACGGCAGCAGCGCCTGTTCCATCTGGCCGGCGCGCTCCTTGCCGGTCGCGGTCAGGTGCAAGGTCTTGGCGCGGCGGTCCTGGACGTCGTCCTCACGCCTGACCAGGCCGCTGCCGATCAGCTGGTCGATCACCCGCACCAGCGAGGACGGCTCGATCCCCAGCGCCTCGGCCAGCACGCCGGGGCGCACGCCGTCGCCCATGCGGCCTATCCACAGCACCGGAAACGCGGTCGCCTGCGACAGCCCGTAGTCGGACGCCATCCGGTCAAGCGCGGCGCGGTAATGGCGCGCCACGTGAATGAGGGAAACCGTTAAGCTCATGAGGGTTTGGTCGGTGCTCATAGTGATATTGTGGGAATTGATTTGCATGCGAAAGTTTAGCATGCGAACTAATTTCACGCAAGAATAGGCGTGCGGGCCCTGCCGCCAAGGGCTGCGCGCGCGGTGGAACAGGGAATGAGCGAGGCTCGCCCACCGGTGCGGCGGGCGCAATACAGGTTGAAAACAGGCTGTAAAAACCGGCTTTAAGGGCCGGCGGCGCCTACATCAGTGCGGAGGTGAGGCTCTTGACTTCCTCGGCCGACTCCTCAAGGATGCTGTTGAGGGTGCCGTCGCCGGTCACGAAATCGATGGTCGAGGCCGCCGAGCGGGTGGTGCCGCCGGCGCGGGTGTGCAGCGGCGAGGTGACCGGGGCCAGGTCGTTGGCCAGCAGCAGGGTGTCGCCCAGGTTCTCAGGGGGCAGGGCGCGCATGCCCTCCCACAAGGCCTCGATGGCGGTCATCACCGCCGCCGGCACGCCCAGCTTCTTGAGCACGCCGCGGCCGACCTCGACCTCGCCATGCTCGATCCACTCGTCCGGCTCGCCTTCGAGCAGGCCGGGGAATTCCTCGGCGCGCGAGAGCAGGTAGAAGCCGCCCACCTCGTGCACGATGCCGGCGAACAGCGCCGTTTCCGGGTCCAAGTGGGCCACCCGCTTGGCGATCACCTGGGCCAGCGCGGCCACGTGGGCCGAGTGCTGCCACAACTGGTCGGCCATGCGGCGCAGGTCGGGACGGACGATCTGGCTGTTGAGCTGGCGCACCATCACGGCCGCCACCAGCGCATTGAGCGTGCGAAAGCCCAGGCGCTGCACGGCCACGCGCACGTTGGTGATGTCGTTGCCGGAGCGGTTGTAGGCCACCGAGTTGGCGATGGCCACGGTGCGCGCGGCCAGCAGCGGCTCGGCCTGCACCAGGCGCGCCGCCACATCGGCGTGACAGTCCGGATCGTTCAGCGCCCGCTGCAGCTTGAGCGTCGCGTTGACGTTGGTCGGAAAGGTAAGTTCGCCGCGTCCTGCTTGAGCAGCGATGCTTTTGAAGGCGTCAAGTCTGTCCATTGGAAAATTATACTCCCGTAATTCCAGCAAGCTTGGCGTAAAACGTTCTCAGGAGCAATACATTTCTGAAGAAATCGTTCCTTGAAACGACACTGCTCAAGCTTCGCTGAAGATCGCGTCGCAGCCTTCCTGGGTGCCCTCAAGGTCTTGCAGCTCGTTGACCAGGCCCAGATCGTCGAGTTCTTCGACCGCGTTCATGAAGCTGTTGATCTTGGTCGCGCCGATCAGGCGGTAGATGTCGCCGTCCTCGTTGCGCACGCCGATCAGCATCTTTTCCTTGCGTACTTCGTCCGGGGTGGCCTGGTCGAGCAACAGGTTGCCGATGATCTGCTTGTCGAATTTTGCCGGCTTCTTGCCGTCGAGTAGGGAAGTTTTCAATCTGATTCCTTTGGTTGTGATGGAGTAGGGGGCGTGCCGGCGTCGGCGATGAGCTGCTTCAGTTTGCGTAAAGTCTGGTCCATCGCGTCGAAATCGGCGTCCGAGTAGGGCGCGAACAGGCGCTTGCCGTCCGCGACCACTTTCGGGAACACCTCGTTGAACACGGTCTCGCCCTCGGCGGTCAGCTGCACGAAGAACGAACGCTTGTCGTCGGTACTCTGGGTGCGCGCCACCAGGCCCTTCAATTCGAGCCGGTCGATCACGCCGGTCAAGGTTCCCTTGGTGATCAAGGTGCGCTCACCCAATTGCTTGTAGCTCATGCCGGGCGTGTTGCCCAGCGTGGCGATGATGTCGAACTGGGGCGGCGTCAAGCCGGACTGGCGCACCGAGTCGCCCGAGAAGCGTTCGAAGCCCTGCAGGCACTCGGCCAGCAAGCGCACACTTTTTAAGTAACGTTCCCCCATGGCGCTGATTATAGCTGCCCGCGCCGGAACGTGACGGTTGCGCAATCGGCCTGCGTCGCCGCTGCCAGGCCCAGGCACGGTAACATGGTGATTTTATCCATCGCACCATGTTGAACGATTCCAGCAAGCCAGCCATGAGCCAGCACCTGCGCGGTATTCTCGCCTTGCTGGTCGTCACCCTCGTGTGGGGCACCACCTTTCCCGCCATGAAGGACCTGACCGCCGCCTATTCGCCGGCCTGGATCGTCTTCAGCCGCTTCATCCTGGCCGCCCTGCTGCTGTCGCCCTTCCTGGTACGCGCCAGCGTGGCCGACCTGCGCTCCGGCGTACTGCTCGGCCTGCTGCTGTTCGTCTGCTACGTGTTCCAGGTCGAAGGCCTCAAGCTCACCAGCTCCAACCGCAACGCCTTCATCTGCGGCCTCAACGTGCTGGTCGTGCCCTTCCTCAACGTCTGGTCCGGGCGCCCGCCCGAGCGCCGCATCTGGATCGCGCTGGCGCTGGCCGTGGCCGGCCTGGCCGCCCTGTGCTGGGACGGCAGCAGCTGGACCTGGGGCGATACGCTGGCGCTGATCTGCGCCATCAGCTTCGGGCTCTACATCAAGATGATGGAAGTGCGCACACGCGGCGCCACCCGCCTCATGAGCCTGACCGCGGCCCAGATCCTCACGGTGGCCGCCGCCGCGCTGGCCTGGCTGCTGCTCACCGAGGTGCCGCTGCACGGCGGCGCCGCCATGAACGCCTACTGGCGCCACACCGGCGCCGGCCTGCTGGCCACCTGGCCCAGCGTACTGTACCTGGGCGTGGTGGCCACGGCCGCCATCATCTCGCTGCAAAGCTGGGGACAGCGCCACGCCAGCGCCAACGAGGCGGCCGTCATCTACGCGTTCGAGCCCGCCGCGGCCGCCTTCTTCGCCTATTTCTGGCTCGGCGAGACGATGGGGATGCGCGGCTGGGCCGGCGCCGTGTTGCTAATCTCCGGTATGATAGTTAGTCAATGGAATACCGCGCGCCCCGAGGGCGCCCTAGTCCCCGAGTGAAGACAGCGCCGCCCGATGCCACTAGCTAAACTTGCCCGCCTCGCGCAGGAGGCGCCGCTGCGCGTGCTGCTGATCAACGCGGGCGAGCCGGACACCCTGACCTGGAGCGGGCTGGTCCAGCCGTTGCGGCTGGCCGCCAAGCTGCTCGGCCCCGAGCGCCTGCACGTGGACGTGCGCAGCCCCGACAAGTTCGCCGCCGACGCCCCGCGCCACTGGCACCTGGTGCTGCTGGTGGCCGACGAGGCCCAGGCCGCCCTCACCCCCGCCAACTGCCGCAGCCTGATCGAGCGCTGCCGCGCCGCGCCGTTCTGGGGCGGGGTCGGCGCGGCCGTGCTGTGGATGGCCGACGCGGGCGTGCTCAACGGCGCGCGCACGGCCCTGCCGTGGGCCCTCTACGCCGAGCTCGACAGCATCACCGACCACGCCAATTTCACGCCCAATATTTTCGAGGTGGACGACAACCGCCTCACCTGCTGCGGCGGCGCGGCCAGCGTCGACTTTTCGCTGAGCCTGGTGGAAGCCATCTTCGGCGCCGGCGTGCAAGCCCAGATCAAGGAAATCCTGTGCGTCGACCGCGTGCGCGGCCGCGAGGAGCGCCAGCGCGTGGCCCTGCAGGCGCGCTTCGGCGCCCTGCAACCGAAGCTGACCGAAGCGGTGAGCTTGATGGAAGCGAACATCGAAGAGCCGCTCTCCACCGACGACATCGCCGGGCTGGTCGGCATCTCGCGGCGCCAGCTCGAGCGCCTGTTCAAGCAATACCTGGGCAGCCTGCCGTCGCGCTACTACCTCGAGCTGCGCCTGCAGCGCGCGCGCCAGCTGCTGCTCGACACGCATTATTCGATCGTGCAGGTGGGCTTGATGTGCGGGTTCTCCAGCGGCTCGCATTTTTCGACCGCGTTCGGCGCGCTGTTCGGCAATACCCCGCGCGAGGAGCGGCAGCGCAAGTTGGCCGGGTCGAATGGGTAGGCCGGAAACTCGATTCGCAGAGGAACAAGATTGGGAGAATGATCTGCCGGCCGGACTGGTAGGCGCGGGGACCAATGAAGCACAGCGGTATAAGCTGATCGCCCTGTGGGTCGAACCGGCTCTGGAGCGGGCACGTGCCGACAACATCGCCTAGATCGAGGTTGTACGTGAAGCAGCCCGCGGTCGCTATCGTTCTGCTTTTCAAATCAGCCGGGCGCGCAGGCACCGCCCGCCATGCAAAAAATGAAAATGCCTGTCGCGTATCTAAAAGATGTTCATTGCTAATCTTCCTATAATGGGGAAACGTCACAGCTTGTCTGTTGTACGCCCCACTAACATTGGATGAGGAAATGCCATGAACGCTAAGCTTGATACGGGTGTCACCACGCGGCCTGTAACCCGGGAAACCTTCGACGAGGTCCTGGTCCCTACCTACGCCCCCGCCGCGATGGTGCCCGTGCGCGCGTCTGGCCTGGACCTGTGGGATCAGAACGGCAAGCATTACCTGGACTTCACCTCCGGTATCGCCGTCACCAGCCTCGGCCATTGCAACCCCGTCATCGTGGACGCGCTGACCCGTCAAGCCAACACCGTCTGGCATCTGGGCAACGGCTACACCAATGAGCCGGTGCTGCGCCTGGGCCTGGCGTTGACCGAGGCGACCTTCGCCGACCGCGCCTTCTTCTGCAATTCCGGCGCCGAAGCCAACGAGGGCGCGCTCAAGCTGGCGCGCAAGTATGCGCACGCCAAGTTCGGTCCGCACAAGTCGCGCATCGTGTCCTGCCTGTCGTCCTTCCACGGGCGCACCCTGTTCACCGTGTCGGTCGGCGGCCAGTCCAAGTACACCGAAGGCTTCGAGCCGCTGCCGCCTGATATCCACCACATCCCGTACAACGATATCGAGGCGGCGCGCGCGGCCATCGGCGACGATGTCTGCGCCGTGATCGTGGAGCCGATCCAGGGCGAGGGCGGCGTCATCCCGGGCGACCCGGGCTACCTTCAGGCGCTGCGCGAGTTCTGCGACAACACCGGCGCGCTGCTCATTTTCGACGAAGTCCAGTCGGGCGTGGGCCGCACCGGTTCCCTGTACCACTACATGGACAAGGGCGTCACGCCCGACATCCTCACCAGCGCCAAGGCGCTCGGCAACGGCTACCCGATCGGCGCCATGATCACGACCGACGAGATCGCGCACGCGTTCGCGCCGGGTTCCCACGGCACCACCTACGGCGGCAATCCGCTGGCCGCCACAGTGGCGCTGAACGTGCTCGCGATGATCAACCAGCCGGCCTTCCTGGCGCGCGTGAAGGAAGCCTCGGCCAAGCTGTTCGCCAAGCTGACCAAGCTCAGCGCCGACTACCCGCAGGTGTTCGGTCAGGCGCGCGGCGCCGGCCTGCTGGTGGGCCTGCCGGTGACCGGCGAGTTCAAGGGCCGCGCCAAGGACATCACCAAGGCCGCCGAGGCGCTCGGCCTGATGCTGCTCATCGCCGGCCCTGACGTGATGCGTTTCGCGCCGGCGCTGGTCGTCAGCGACGCCCAGATCGACGAAGCGGACCGCATCCTGCGCGCCGCCGTCGAGAGCGAACTTAACACCGCGCCGTCGAAGTGACAACGCGCGGCGCGCCGGCTCCCGGGCCGGCACGCCGCACGCAGCAGGTCCGTAATGCCCCGTAACGCTGATCAGGGAGCTGACATGTTTGTTGTTCGCCCGGCCGCGCTGGCCGACATCGACGCCCTCGAAGCGATGGCGCAGGTGTCCATGCCCGGCGTGCATACCTTGCCGCGCACGCGGGAAAAAATCGCCGCGTCGGTGGAGCGCTCGGTCGCCTCCTTCGGCGCCCACGTCGATATCCCCAGCGAGGAATCCTACCTGTTCGTGCTCGAGCAGCGCGCCACCGGCGCCATCGTGGGCACCGCCGCGATCCACGCGTCGGCCGGCTCCAACGGCACCTATTTCTCGTTCCGTAACGACGTGATCCAGCAGGTCTCGCGCGACCTGAACATCAGCCACAGCGTGCACGCGCTGACCCTGTGCTCCGAGCTGACCGCCTACTCCCAGCTGTCCGGCTTCTACGTCGCCAACCGCGCCGGCGCCGGGCTGGAGGCGGCGCTGCTCTCTCGCGCGCGCCTGCTGTTCGCGGTGCTGGCCCCGCACCGCTTCGGCGACCGCTTCTTCGTGCCGCTGGCCGGCGTGACGGACAAGCACGGTCACTCGCCGTTCTGGGAGGCGCTGGGCCGCAAATTCTTCAAGATGGACTTCCTCGACGCCGAGCGCATCATCGGCGGGGCGCGCAACCGCACCCTGATCGTCGAGCTGATGCCCCACTATCCGGTGTACGTGCCGCTGCTGCCGGGCGACGCCCAGGCCGTCATGGGCCAGATCCACGCCGGCGGCGAGCTTGCCTTCAACTTGCTCACCGAGGAAGGCTTCGAGGCCGACGACTACATCGACATCTTCGACGGCGGCCCGATCCTGCAGGCGCACAAGAACACGCTGCGCTCGTTCAGCGGCTCGATGGTGCGCGACGTCGTCAGCGCCGAACCGGGCAAGCCGGCCGACCTGATGGTGAGCTACGCGGTCGCCGCCAGCAACGAGCAGAGCTTCCGCGCCGTCACCGTGGCATGCCCGGCGGCCGAGGCGCTCGACACCATCGCGCTCACGCAGGAAGCGCAGGACGCGCTGATGGTGGCGCCGGGCGACAGCGTCATTTGCGTCCGCATCTAACGAGACAGAAAAAGGCAGCAATATGCTAGTTGTACGCGCAATCAAAGCTTCCGATCTCGACGCGCTGATCGAGCTGGCGCACCACGTCGGCAGCGGCATGACCACCCTGAAGCCGGACCGCAAGATGCTGGGCGACCGGGTGGCGGTGGCGGTGGCCTCGTTCGCGGAGGCGATCCCGCCCGAGCAGCGCGACTACATGTTCGTGATGGAGGACACGGCCTGCGGGCGCCTGGCCGGTGTGTGCGCGATCAAGGGCGCGGTGGGGCTGGACGAGCCGTTCTACAACTACCGCATCGGCACCCTGGTCCATTCTAGCCATGAGCTCAACATCTTCACGCGCATGGAGACGCTGTACCTGTCCAACGACCTGACCGGCGCCACCGAACTGTGCTCGCTGTTCCTGCACGCCGACTACCGCAGCGGGAACAACGGCAAGTGGCTGTCGAAAAGCCGCTTCCTGTTCATCGCCCAGTTTCCCCACCTGTTCACCGAGAAGCTCATCGCCGAGATGCGCGGCTACCAGCTCGACGACGGCAGCTCGCCATTCTACGAGGGCCTGGGACGGCACTTCTTCAAGATGGATTTCAACCATGTCGACCACCTCACCGCGCTCGGCAAGAAGTCCTTCATCGCCGAATTGATGCCGCGCCAGCCCATGTACGTGGCCTATCTGCCGGAAGACGCCCAGGAGGTGATCGGCAAGGTGCACGTGTCGACCGAGCCGGCGCGCCGCCTGCTCGAGCAGGAGGGCATGCACTTCGAGGGCTATATCGACATCTTCGACGCCGGCCCGGTGCTGCAGGCGCGCGTGTCCGAACTGCGCGCCATCCGCGACAGCGCCCTGGTGAACGTGCAGCAGGGCGCGGCCGGCGACGCCGCCGAACCGCTGCTGGTATCGAACACGGCGCTCGACGATTTCCGCATGATTGTGGCGCACGCCGCGCCGGCCGGCGGCAACCTTGACCTGACGGCCACCCAGATGGATCTGCTGCGCTGCCGCCCCGGTGACCAGCTGCGCATTCTCCCCTTAAGCGTAAGGAAAAATCCCCATGTCTGAGCCTAGCAATTACATCGGCGGGCGCTGGCTGCCCGGCAGCGGTCCTGAGTTTTCCACCTTCGATCCGGCCAGCGGGCGCAAAACCTGGAGCGCGTGCGCATCGAACGAGGACGACGTCGCCGAGGCTGTCGCCGCCGCGCGCGCCGCCTTCGCGGATTGGGCCCTGCGCCCGCTGGAGGAGCGCGTCGCGCTGTGCGTGCGCTTTCGCGACCTGGTCAAGGAGAACGCCGAGGACCTGGCGCGCACCATCGCCGAGGAAGTCGGCAAACCCTTGTGGGAGGCGCGCACCGAAGCGACCACGATGGCCAACAAGATTGACATCTCGGTCCAGGCCTACGGCGCGCGCACTGGCGAGGTGGCGGCCAAGGTTGCCGACGGCAGCGCGGTGCTGCGCCACCGCCCGCACGGCGTGTTCGGCGTGTTCGGGCCGTATAACTTCCCCGGTCACCTCCCCAACGGGCATATCGTGCCGGCCCTGATCGCCGGGAACACCATCGTGTTCAAGCCCAGCGAATACGCGCCGCGCACGGCGATGAAGACCGTTCAACTGTGGGAGCGGGCCGGGCTGCCCGCCGGCGTGATCAACCTGGTCAACGGCGGGCGCGATACCGGCGTGGCGCTCAGCCGCGCCGCGGGCCTGGACGGCGTGCTGTTCACCGGCAGCGCCCAGACCGGGGTGGCGCTGCACAAGCAGTTCGCCGGCCAGCCGGGCAAGATGCTGGCGCTGGAAATGGGCGGGAACAATCCGCTGGTGGTGTGGGACGTGAACGACATCGACGCCGCCGTGCACCACGCCGTGATGTCGGCGTTTATCTCGGCCGGCCAGCGCTGCACCTGCGCGCGCCGCCTGGTGGTGCAAGACAACGCGGCCGGCGCGGCCTTCCTGCGGCGCCTGGTCGAGGTGGCGGCGCGCCTGACGGTGGGTCCGTCCGACGCCGAGCCCCAGCCCTTCATGGGACCGGTGGTGTCGAGCGCGGTCGCCGCGCGCCTGGTGCAGGCCCAGGCCGACCTGGCGGCGCGCGGCGGCAAGGTGCTGCTGCAGATGCGCCAGAGCGACCCTGGCGCGGGCTTCGTCAGCGCCGGCATCGTCGACGTGACCGAGGCGACCGGCGTTCCGGACGAGGAGTGGTTCGGGCCGCTGTTGCAGGTCATCCGCGTCAAGGATTTCGACACCGCGATCAAGGTCGCCAACGACACCGAATTCGGCCTCGCGGCGGCGCTGCTGTCGAACGACGAGTCCCTGTGGCAGCGCTTCAGGGTGCGCGTGCGCGCCGGCGTCGTCAACTGGAACCGCCCCACCACGGGCGCGGCCAGCAGCGCGCCTTTCGGCGGCGTCGGCAAGTCGGGCAACCAGCGCCCGAGCGCCTACTACGCGGCCGATTACTGCGCCTATCCGGTCGCCTCGATCGAGACGGCCGAACTTGAACTGCCGGCCAAGCTCGCGCCCGGCCTCACGCTCTAGAAACCGGGACGACACAATGCAGAGCGCACGCGAATTCAACTTCGACGGCCTGGTCGGCCCCAGCCACAACTACGCCGGCCTCTCGTTCGGCAACGTCGCCTCGTTCAACAACGTCAAGAGCGTGTCCAACCCGCGCCAGGCCGCCTTGCAGGGCCTGGCCAAGATGCAGGCCCTAGCTGCGCGCGGTTTCGCGCAGGCGGTGCTGCCGCCGCACGCGCGGCCTAATTTCCAGCTGCTGCGCGGGGTCGGCTTCGGCGGCACCGACGCCGACGTGCTGGCGCGCGCCTACCGCGACGCGCCGGTGATCCTGGCCTGCGCCTATTCGGCCGCGCCCATGTGGACCGCCAACGCCGCCACCGTCAGTCCCTCGGCCGACACGCTCGACGCGCGCGTGCACTTCACCCCGGCCAACCTGAACAACAAGTTGCACCGCGCGCGCGAGCACGTGCAGGCCACGCGCATCCTGCGCGCGATCTTCCACGACCAGCGCTGCTTCGCCGTGCACGAGGCGCTGCCGTCCACCCCGGCGCTGGGCGACGAGGGCGCGGCCAACCACACGCGCCTGGCCGCCTCGCATGGCGCCGCCGGCGTGGAGCTGTTCGTGTACGGACGGGTAGAATTCGATCCCTCCGCACCGGCGCCCAGGAAGTACCCGGCGCGCCAGACCCTGGAGGCGTCGCAGGCGGTGGCGCGCCTGCACGGGCTGGCCGGCGCGCGCACCGTGTTCGCCGCGCAGAATCCGCAGGTGATCGACCAGGGCGTGTTCCACAACGACGTGATCGCTGTCGGTAACGGCAACCTGCTGTTCTATCACGAGCAAGCCTTCAGCGACGAGGCGGCCGTGCTCGACCAGCTGCGCACGGCGCTGGCCGAGGTGGGCAGCGCGCTGCTGCCGGTGCGGGTCGACACCCAGATGGTGCCGGTGGCCGACGCGGTGGGCAGCTACCTGTTCAACAGCCAGCTCCTGACCAAGGCGGACGGCGCGATGGCGCTGGTGGTGCCGCACGAATGCCACGAGAACCAGGCGGTGGCGCGCTATCTGGAGGAGCTGGTCGGCAGCGGCGGCCCGATCGACGAGCTGATCGAGTTCGACCTGCGCCAGAGCATGCGCAACGGCGGCGGGCCCGCCTGCCTGCGCCTGCGCGTGGCGCTCACCGCGACGGAGTCGGCGGCCATGCACCAGGGCGTGATCATGACCGACGCGCTGTACGCGCAACTGGTGGCGTGGGTTCAAAAATACTACCGCGACCGTCTGGAACCGAAGGACCTGGCCGACCCGCATCTGGCGCTCGAATGCCAGGCCGCGCTGGAGGCGCTGACCCATATTCTCGGCCTGCCAGGCTTATATGACTTAAGCTGATCACGCGCCGCGGCCTTATTTTTTGGCGGGCCACCCCCCGCCTTCCTGTAAATCGCGGGCCCGCCGCCACAAGCGGAGGCGCTCCCGATGTCACACCAATAGCATTGGAGAAGCAAGATGAAACAGATGCCACAAGAACTGCGCCAACAGACCCTCGATCTGGTCAGGGCAGCAGCGCCGGCAGGGGGAGCAAGCCAGGCCGAGGCCCTGATCGGCGCCTGGCTGGCCTCGCTCGACGACGAAGACCTGGCCGGCACCTCGCCCGACAGCCTGGCGCCGCTGCTGCGCGAGGGCTTCGCGCAGGCCGCTCGGCGCACCGGCGACGGCTGCCAGATTGCCCGCCTGCGCTATGCCGACGGGCGCGGCGGCGTCGCCAGCGCCTTGCTGATCCTGAACGACGACATGCCCTACCTGGTCGATTCCATCGTCATGGCGCTGCGCCGCGAGCGCGCGGCCGTGAGCGGCGTCATGAACGCGGTGCTGGCCGTGCGCCGCGACGGCGCCGGCGACGCGCTCGCGGTGGGCGAAGCCGGCGTGCCGCTGGAATCCGTGGTCCTGTGCCTGCTGGCGGAAGACCTCCCGGCCGAGCAGCTCGACGCGCTGGTCGGCAAGCTGAGGATGGTCGCGCGCGACGCCGCCGTGGTGCGGCGCGACGCCGTCGCCATGGCCGACCGCATGACCAGCGTGGCCGCCGCCGCGGCCAGCCACGGCACCGAAGGCGCCGAAGTGGCGGCCTTCCTCGACTGGGCCAAGAACGAAGGCTTCGAGCCGTTCGGCTACGCCTATTACATGGTCAAGCCGGGCGTGCGCGAGCTCGAACGCGACATCCCCAGCCGCATCGGCGTGCTGCAGGATACTGCGCATCCGGTGTACGGCACCTGCCTGGCGAACATCCCGGGCGACTTCGAAACCCTGTCGCACCGTCCGCACACGCTGTCGATCGTCAAGGCCGACGTGGCCGGCACCCTGCACCGCGACCAGCCGCTCGACTTCATCGGCGTGCGCGATACCGACGCCCATGGCGCCATCCTCGGCGAGCACTGCTTCGTCGGCCTGTTCACGCGCGCCGCCACCGCCACACCGCTGGCGCGCCTGCCGTTCGCGCGCGGGCGCGTGGCACGGGTCCTGAGCCTGGCCGGAGTGCGCCAGGAGGGCTTCCGCGCCGAGAAGTTCCTGGAGATCCTGGAATCGCTGCCGCGCACCGAGGCGCTGGAAGCCGATCCGGAATGGCTGGCGCAGGTGTGCAGCGCGGTCGTCTCGCTGTACAAGCAGCCGCGCGCCAAGGTGTTCGCGCGGCGCGACGTGTACGCGCGCCACCTCAATGTGCTGGTGTACCTGCCGCGCGAACGCTACAGCGCCGGCGTGGCGGCCGCGCTGGCGCACGCGCTCAAGGAAAGCTCGGGCGCGCTCGAAGTGCGTTCGCAAACCCTGGTGGCCGACGGCCCGCTGGCGCGCGTGTACCTGATCGCGCACGCGGCGCGCTATCCGCTCGACCTGGAAACGGACATCCAGGCGCCGCTGCTGGCGGTGCTCGACGGCTGGCACGACCGCTTCGACGCCCTGGCCGACGGCGTGGCCGACCTGCCCACCCGCGCAGCGCTGCGCAAGCTGTGTTCCACCCTGCCGGTCAACTACGTCAGCGCGACCGCGCCGGCGGTGGCCTTCGCCGACCTGAACGCGATCCTGCACAACGGCGAACCCGGTCACGTGGCGGTCCGGGTCGACACTGGCGACGGCGATGGCGCCGCTTCGATCCGCCTGTATTCGACCGACGCCGTGCCCTCGCTGTCGCGCATCCTGCCGCCGCTGCATAACGCCGGCGTGGCCATCGAGCACGAGCAGACCTTCACCATCCGCCTGGCCGACGGCAGCTCGCGCTTCGTGACCAGCCTGGCGGTGGAGGCGGCGAGCGCGGCCAAGCTGGCGCGTCCCAAGGTGGTGGGCGTGGCGCAGGAGCTGTTCGCCGCGCTGTTCAACGACCAGGCCGAGGACGGCCGCCTCAACGGCCTGGTGATCGAAGGCGCGCTGTCCACCCGCGAGGTGCAGCTGGTGCGCGCGTACCTGAGCTACTGGCGCCAGGCCGGCAGCAAATTCTCGGTGCGCTACATGGCCGACACCCTGCGCCGCCAGCCGGCCATGGTCAAGGAGCTGGTGGACGCCTTCGTGCGGCGCTTCGATCCGGCGCTGCCCGAGGCCGAGCGCGTGGCCGCCGCCGACGCGATCCGCGCGATCAAGGCGCGCCTGCCGGGCGTGAACCACGCCGACAGCGAAGAAATCCTGGCCGCGCTGGCCGACCTGATGCTGGCCACGGTGCGCACCAACTACTTCCAGAACCGCCAGCAGGGCGACAAGATCATCTTCAAGTTCGACACCAGCACGCTGGCGCTGGTGCCCGAGCCGCGGCCGTTCCGCGAAATCTACGTGTTCTCGCGCCGCTTCGAAGGCCTGCACCTGCGCGGCGGCCCGGTCGCGCGCGGCGGGCTGCGCTGGTCGGACCGCATGGAGGACTACCGCACCGAGGTGCTGGGCCTGGTGAAGGCGCAGATGGTCAAGAACGCGGTCATCGTGCCGGTCGGTTCCAAGGGCGGCTTCGTCTGCAAGCAGATGCCCAAGGACGCCGCGCGCGAGGCGGTGGCGGCCGAAGGCGAGGCCGTGTACCGCCTGTTCGTGGCGAGCCTGCTGGAAGTGACCGACAACCGCGTGCGCGGCGCCGTCGTGGCGCCGGCCGACACGGTGCGTTACGACCAGGACGACCCTTACCTGGTGGTGGCGGCAGACAAGGGCACCGCCACCTTTTCCGACATCGCCAACGCCATCGCCGTGCAGCGCGGCTTCTGGCTGGGCGACGCGTTCGCCTCGGGCGGCTCGAACGGCTACGACCACAAGAAGATGGGCATCACCGCCAAGGGCGCGTTCGAGGCCGTCAAGCGCCACTTCTACGAGATGGACCACGACATCGCCAGTACGCCGATCACCATGGTCGGCGTGGGCGACATGTCGGGCGACGTGTTCGGCAACGGGGTGCTGTTGTCGCGCCACCTGAAGCTGGTGGCGGCGTTCGATCATCGCCACGTCTTCCTCGACCCCTCGCCCGACCTGGCCGCCTCCTTCGCCGAGCGGGCACGCCTGTTCGCGCTGCCGCGCTCCTCGTGGGACGACTACGACAAGGCGCTGATCTCGGCCGGCGGCGGCGTGTTCCCGCGCAGCGCCCGCACGATCGCCCTTTCGCCCCAGGTGCGCGCCGCGCTCGACATCGAGGAGACCCAGCTCACACCGGAGGAACTGATGCACCGCATCCTGAAGGCGCCGGTGGACCTGTTCTACAACGGCGGCATCGGCACCTACATCAAGGCCTCGACCGAGACCCACGCCCAGGTCAAGGACCGCGCCAACGACGACATCCGCGTGGACGGCAACCAGCTGCGCTGCAAGGTCGTGGCCGAGGGCGGCAACCTGGGCGCGACCCAGCAGGGCCGGATCGAATTCGCGCTAGCCGGCGGGCATATCTTCACCGACGCGATCGACAATTCGGCCGGCGTGGACTGCTCCGACCACGAGGTGAACGTGAAGATCTGGCTCGACACCGAGGTCAATGCCGGCCAGCTGGATCCGGCCGAGCGCAACCGCATCCTGGGCGAGATGACCGGCGCGATCGAAGGCCTGGTCCTGCGCGACAACGCGCTGCAAACCCATCTGCTGGTGCGCGAAGTCCAGGCCCAGGCCGACGCGGCGGTGGTGGACGGCTATGGCGCCCTGATCGCCAGCCTGGACGCCGAGGGCGCCCTCTCGCGCGAGCTCGAACAACTGCCGCGCAACGCCGAGCTGCAGCGCCGCAAGGCCGGCGGCATCGGCCTCACGGCGCCCGAGCTGGCGGTGGTGATCGCCAACGTCAAGAACCGCTACAAGCGCCTGCTGGCCGCGCTGCCGCTCACCGACCTGGACTGGGCCGAGCCGGTGCTGCGGCCTTACTTCCCGGCGCAGCTGGTGGCCACCCGCGATCCGCTCGAACACCCGCTGGCCAACGCCATCCTCGCCACCGTGCTGGCCAACGAAGCGGTCAACCGCTGCGGCCCGCTGCTGCTGCGCGAGCTGGCGCACGAGCACCAGTGCGACGAGACCGAGATCATCCTGGCGTGGGGCCAGGCCTGGGCCGCGCTGCACCTGGCGCCGCTGTTCGAGGCGCTCGACGCCGACGCCCTCAAGGTGCCGCGCGCGGTCTCGGTCAAGGTCGACGCGCGCACCCGCGTCATGTTCCGCGCCGCGACCGAGGGCGTGCTGTCGGTGGCCAAGGACGCCCAGCGCGGCGCCGGCGGCATGCGCGAACTGACCGGCCTGTTCGCCCGCGCCGACATGCTGGCGCAGATGATCCCGGCCCACGTCGAGGCCGACGCCGAGACCCATGCCGACCTGCCGGCCGCGTTCGCGCAGGCTTGGAGGGCGGCCGACGCGATCGAGGCGGTGGCCAGCTTCGTGTTCGCGGCGGTGGCGGTGCCGCGCCCGGCCGGCATGTCGCTGGCCGAGTTCCTGGAGGTGGGCATGGCGCTGCGCCGCCAGGCCGGCATCGACACGCTCGAACGCGGCCTCAAGCTGCCGGCGCGCGGCAAGCCGCAGGAACAGCTGCGCAACTACGCGCTGCAGGCGCTGCGGCGCACCCAGCACCGATTGCTGCTGCAGGTGCTCGCGCGCGTGGGCGAGGGCGTGGAGACCGGCGACGCGGTCGAGGTGGTGACCAACGCGATGGGCTTGTCGGGCTACGCGGCGCCGGTCGATCTGGAGCAGGCCATGCTCGACGTGTGGGCGCTGTCGGAAGCGACCACCGCAACCGCGCTGGCGGCCTGAGATGGCGGCCCTGCCAGAAGCGGTAAGGCGCCTGGCCGGCGCCGATTTCAGCGCGCTGGCGCCGCGCTTTGCGGCAGCCGGCTTCACGGTCGCGCTGCCGGCGCCCGGCGTCCTGAGCGTGAAGGCGCCGGGCCGGCCGGACCGTCCCAGCGTGCTGCTCTCGGTCGGCGTGCACGGCGACGAGACCGGGCCGATCGAAATGCTGGCCCACGCGCTCGACGCGCTCGGGCGCGACGCCGGCGCGCTGGCGGTGGACCTGATGGTCTGCGTCGGCAATATCGATGCGATCGCCGCCGGCAAGCGCTTCATCGACGCGGACCTGAACCGCATGTTCCGGCCTGACCGCGGCGCACTGGCCCATGCCGCCGAGGCGGCGCGCGCCGATGCCCTGGTCGCCGCCACCGACGCGTTTTTCGCCGGCGCCGGGCCACGCCGCTGGCACCTGGACCTGCACACGGCGATCCGCCCGTCGCGCTATCCCACCTTCGCCATCGTGCCCGAGCTGATCGCCGAGCAAGGCAAGCGCGCGCTGATCGGCTGGCTCGGCCAGGCGGCGATCGGCGCCATCATCCTCAACCCGCGCTCGGCCGGCACTTTCAGCTACTACAGCGCCGAGCACCACGGCGCGGCCGGCAGCACGGTGGAACTGGGGCGCGTGGGTACGCTGGGCGAGAACGACCTGACCCAGTTCGCGGGCGCCGCCGCCGCCCTGGACGCGCTGCTGCGCGGGGCCGTCCATGCGTCCACCGCCGGCGAGCCGGCGGTCTTCAAGGTGGCGCAGGAGGTGATCAAGCTGTCCGACGGATTCACCATGGCGCTCGGGCGCGACACGCACAACTTCACGGCGCTGCGCCAGGGCGAGGTGATCGCCACCGACGGCGCCACGGTGTACACGGTCAAGCACGCCGAGGAGCTGGTGGTGTTCCCCAACCCGGACGTGCGGGTCGGCCTGCGCGCCGGGCTGATGGTGGTGCGCGCCGACCTGGCGGAATGATGGCCGTGCGTGCCGATGTTGCGGCCTTGCGCTAGACTGGCCATTTCGACCACCGCACGCCCATCATGAGCCAACTATTCACGCCCTACGCCCTCGGTCCGCTCGCGCTGGCGAACCGCATCACCATCGCCCCAATGTGCCAGTACTCGGCCGACAACGGCCTGGCCACCGACTGGCATATGATCCACCTCGGCCACCTGGCCCTGTCCGGCGCGGCCCTGCTGACGCTGGAGGCGAGCGCGGTGTCGCCGGAAGGGCGCATCTCGGCGCGCGACCTGGGCCTGTGGTCCGACCAGCACGCCGCCGCGCTGGCGCCGATTGTGGCGGCGGTGCGCCGTTACGCGCCGATCCGGCTCGGCATCCAGCTCGGCCACGCGGGGCGCAAGGCATCCACCCAGGTCCCGTGGGAGGGCGGCGCGCAGGTCGCCCCGGCCGACGGCGGCTGGCAGACGCTCGCGCCGTCGGCCGTGCCGCATACCGAGGGCGACATGGCGCCGCTCGCGCTGGACGCGGCCGGCATGCGCAAGGTGGTCGACGATTTCGCCGCCGCGGCCAGGCGCAGCCACGCGCTCGGCCTGGACCTGATCGAGGTGCACGCCGCCCACGGCTACCTGCTGCACCAGTTCCTCTCGCCGCTGTCCAACCAGCGCGGCGATCAATACGGCGGTTCGCTGGAAAACCGCATGCGCTTTCCGCTCGAGGTATTCGCGGCCGTGCGCGCGGCGGTCCCGGCGTCGATGGCGGTGGGCGTGCGCATCTCGGCCACCGACTGGGTCGACGGCGGCTGGGACATTGAACAGAGCGTGGCGCTGGCCTGCGTGCTGCGCGACGCCGGCGCCGACTTCATCCATGTGTCCAGCGGCGGCCTGTCGCCCAAGCAGCAGATTGCGCTCGGGCCCAACTACCAGATTCCCTTCGCCGCCCGCATCAAGGCCGCCGCCGGCATGCCAACCATCGGCGTGGGCCTCATCACTGGCGCACGCCAGGCCGAGGACATCATCGCCAGCGGGCAGGCGGACGCGGTGGCGCTGGCCCGTGCGATGCTGTTCGATCCGCGCTGGCCGTGGCATGCCGCCGCCGAACTGGGTGCCCAGGTGAGCGCGCCGCCCCAGTACTGGCGTTCGCAGCCGCGCGAGTTCAAGAACCTGTTCGGAAACTGAGGCGATGGCCGAAATCGAATGCGTGGACAGCCGCGAGGCCTACGCCAACCGCTGGATGCGGGTGCGCGAAGACAGCGTGCGGCGCGCCGACGGCACGCTCGGCGTCTACGGCGTGGTGGAGAAGAACGATTTCGCCGTGATCGTGGCCGTGCAGGACGGCGCGGTGGCGATGGTCGAGCAGTTCCGCTACCCGGTGGGTGGGCGCTACTGGGAGTTCCCGCAAGGCTCGTGGGAGAGCGGACCGGACACGCTGGCGCTGGCGCGCGCCGAATTGCGCGAGGAGACCGGTCTGCTGGCGCGGCAGGTCACCCATGCCGGGCGATTGTTCCTCGCGAGTGGATTTTGCAACCAGGCCTATGACGTGGTCCTCGCCACCGGCCTGACCCAGGGCGAGAGCGCGCTGGAAAGCGAAGAGCAGGGGCTGGTGTCGCGCTTCGTGCCGATCGCCGAGCTTGAAGCGCGGATCGTCAGCGGCGCGATCATGGATGCCTCGACGGTGGCCGCCTTTGGCCTGCTGCGGCTCAAGGGGCTGCTCTAAACCGGCAGCGGCGGTCCACCCACGTCATCCTCGCCGCCGCCGTTCGTTTTGCGCGAACGACGGCGCGTGGCGCCAACGATTACAACAGGTGGTCGAGCGCCTCGGGGCCGAACACTTCGCGATGCAGTCGGCTCACCGGCACGCCGGCCGCCAGCAGCGACGTCCATTGCGCCTGCATGAAAGGCAGCGGGCCGCACAGGTAGACGTTGGTCTCGGTACGCGGCCACGACGGCATCTGGGCCACGTCCATCCATCCTTGTTTGGCATCGCCGCTCTCGGCCACGTCCTCGTAGAAGGTCGCCACCAGCAGGTTCGGCATGCGCTTGCGCGCGGCGGCCAGGTCGGCCTGGTGCGCGTGATGGCTGGCGTCGCGCGCGGCGTGCCCGAAGATCACGTGGCGCTGCGGGTGGACCTGGGCGATGCGGTTCAAGGCCGCGATCATCGGCGTGACGCCCACGCCGGCCGACAGCAGCACCACCGGCTCGTTGGACTCGGTGTCGGGCGTGAAGTCGCCGAACGGATGCGACACCTGCAGCTCCGAGCCGACCTTGACGTGATCGTGCAGCCAGTTCGACACCTGTCCGGCCGGGGTCTCGGCGCCGCTCTTTTCGCGCTTGACCGAGATGCGCAGGTTCTCGCCGTTGGCCGCGTCGGACAGGCTGTACTGGCGCAGCTGATGGCGCCCGTCGGCGAAGGTCACCGCGCAGCTGACGTACTGGCCCGCCTTGAAGGCCGGCACCGGCGCGCCGTCGGCCGGCACGAAGCGGATCGACAGCACGTCTTCGCTTTGCTTGATTACCTCGGTCACGCGCATGGTGCGCGTTGCGCCCGGCTCGATGCCGGCGCTGGCGTACATCTCGCGCTCGGCGGCGATGAAGATGTCGGCCAGCGCGTTATACGCCTCGCCCCAGGCGGCCAGCAGTTCCGGCGTGGCGGCCTCGCCCAGCGTCTCGGCGATGGCGCCCAGCAGGTGGCGACCGACGATCGGATAGTGCTCGGCGCGGATGCCGACCGATACGTGCTTGTGCACGATGCGGTTCACCACCGGGCCCAGCGCGTCGGGGTTGCCGATGTTGGCGGCGTAGGCGAACACGGCGGAGGCGAGCGACTGCTGTTGCGCGCCGTTGGCCTGGTTGCCCATGTTGAACAGATTGGTCAGCGCCGGCAGTTCGGCGAACACATTGTGGTAGAACGTCTTGGTGATCGCCAAGCCATGTTCGCGCAACACTGGCACGCTGGCATCGATGTACGGACGGGAAGCAGCTGAAATCATTGAATACCTCTTTATTGATGCATGTTTAATGCATGTTTATGGTTAAAAAAAACGGCGCGGGCGCCGTCACGCAAGCATTGCGCTGTCGAGATAGCGGCGGTGCAGGCGAACGATGTGTTCGCCGGTGGGACCGTCGGTGATCTGGGCCAGCGTAAATCCATCCATGGCGTCGTAGAACGCGCGCATGCCGGCGGCCAAGGCGCCGCGCAGGCGGCAATGGTCGCTGAGGATGCAGGACGTCCCCTCGCAATCGATCAGTTCGGTGTCGCCTTCCAGTTCGCGCAGCACCGCGCCCACTTTCAGGGTCAGCGGATCGGCCGACAAGCGCAAGCCGCCGTTGCGCCCGCGCGTGGCCTTGATCCAGCCCGCGCGGCTCAGGTGGCCCACCACCTTGACCAGGTGGTTAACCGGGATATCGAACTGGGTGGCGATCTCCGCCACGGTGACCTGGGCACGGCCGGCGTCGGCGCGCGCCAGGTAAATCAGGACGCGCAGGCCAATGTCGGAGAAGCGGGTTAAACGCATGCAGTTGCCAGTGTGAAGGGGACGAGACGAATTCTAGCAAAAGATGTCGATGAAATGCAACTTTAAATTTGTTTGATGCAGAACATGGACAAATCAGACAATTGGGTGCGTGCAATAGTTGCAGTAGACTTTTTGTTTCCCAAAATAAGGGAGCTGCCATGTTGAAGCGTTTGTCGATCGTATTGCTGATGTGTGCGCTGGTGTGCTCCCGCGCGAACGGCCGCCGACGCCGCCCCGCCGCCAGCGATGAGCGCCGAGCGGTTCGAAGCCTCGCTGACCTACCAGCACGGGGATATTGCGCTGCCCGGTGGCTTGGCCCGCCTGAATTTGCCCGCCGCCTTCCACCGCTGTGATGAAGCTGTTCAGCCGGAAGCCTCAGTTCGACCTGGAGAAATAAAGGGCAAGCTCCTGCGCTGGCTGTTCGCCGCCGGCAAGCTCGGCAAGCTGTTCATCACCGGTGGCAGCATGCTGCTGCTGCTGTCCATACTGGTGTACAGCTTCGGTTAATTCGCGGCCTCAGTGGCACGGCTGAGCTCGTGTCTGAATGTCGCCTCCGACCCCGATGCTATTAACGCACTTATAACCTCGCTGGCGGCGTCTGACGTGAAGTGCGGCGGATATTGGCGCCATCGCACTTTAGCTCCCGCTTATAGCGTGGCGCCCCATGCATAGGATGCGATTTGCTTGGCCACCGTTCCGATGACGATGGTCACGTCGCGGTGCGCGGTCAAGGGGATATCGCTTAGCTGGCCGGTATATTTTGTCAGCGTTTTGTCGTCAGTCAGATAAACGCTGATCGGCTGCCCGGTAATTCCGGCCACATTCGTATCGGACAGGGGCTGCCCCCACACCGCAAAAAACTGGCCCAGCGTGAACTGCTTCGACGTATTGGTTTCAATGTGGATGATGCCAGAGCCGTCGTGGGTGTGCAGTTCGTAAGCGCATCCTTGCAGCCCGATCTGGGCGGGGATCATCAGCGCGGCCCCGTCGCGCAGGATCGTCAGGTGGGCATGGATATGGTAAGACTCATTCGTCAGGCAATTGACGCCGCCAGTGGAAAGCCCGTTTCCGCCGGTCGATGTCGATCCTGCCGCCCACTGTGCGGTACCAAGGTTGGTACTGCCGTCCAGTGGCGTCGATACCGATGCCAGCGTCACATCGCCCGCCGGGGGCGGGGCCGGGACGGACGCGCTTGGGGCCGGGGAGCTGGCGTTGCCACCACCGCATCCAGCAAGGACGATCGCGGAGGCGGCCACGAAAGTGGTCAGGAAATTTGATCTCGTCAGCATGTATATTTTTTTGAGAGAGTGACTATTATTGCAATAGTCGGGGTGCGGATATTAGCATAATTTCAAAGCATCAAAATCTGCGCATACGGAATGCGCAGGTGGGCGGCGTCCATTAACACGGCGGTGTGAATGGCGGCGAAATCAGTTGGGAGAGCTCCGCGATATAAGCCTCGCAGCTGGGCTTCCCGTCGGCCATTCTGATCGACGAAATCCTTGGTCCCGTTCATTGGCGGTCGGCCCCGAAAGATATATGGTGGTAAATGGTTTAACCCCTATAATCGCTGCTGCATTCATCAGCGCCACCACAAGGGACGAATCCGTGAATCAAACACTGAGCCAAAAGCTTCTGCGCACCAAACCTGCCGCCACCGATGCCGCCCACCATGCCGGCGGCCTCGTACGTACCATGGGCCTGTTTCCGTTGACGATGATCGGCGTGGGCGCCACCATCGGTACCGGCATCTTCTTTACGATGGTCGAGGCTGTTCCCAAGGCCGGTCCGTCGGTCATCCTGTCGTTCCTGATCGCCGCCATCACCGCCGGCTTGACCGCGCTGTGCTACGCCGAGCTGGCCTTTCGCATTCCCGCTTCCGGTTCCTCGTATTCGTTCGCCTACGCGACCGTGGGCGAGTTCGCGGCCTTCGTGATGGCGGCCTGCCTGCTGCTCGAGTACGGGCTGGCGGCCAGCGCCACCGCGATCGGCTGGTCCGATTACCTGAACAATTTCCTCATGCACGCGGTCGGCTGGCAGATACCGGCGGCCTTGCGCACGCCGCTGCTGGAGTCGCACAACAGCGTGCTCAGGCTCAATCCACACAGCTTCAATCTACCGCCCGTGCTGCTGGTGATCATGTGCGGCGTGCTGCTGGTGCGCGGCACCAAGGAGTCGTCGACCACCAACGCGGTCATGGTCATGATCAAGCTGGCGATCCTGAGTTTTTTCGTGGTGATCGCTTTCTCCGGCTTCGACATCCATAACTTCCATCCCTTCTTCAACACCGACAACAGCAAGGGCCTGGGCGGCATGGCTGGCGTGACGGCCGCCGCGGGCACGGTGTTCTTCTCGTTCATCGGCATCGACACCATCGCCACGGCGGGCGAGGAAGTGCGCGATCCCACCCGCACCGTGCCCAAGGGCATACTCTCCGCCCTGGTCATCGTGACCGTGTTTTACATGCTGGTGGCGGTGGCGGCCCTTGGCGCCCAGCCGGCCCGCATGTTCGAAGGCCAGCAGGCCGGCCTGTCGGTGATTCTCGAGAACGTCACCGGCAAGGCGTGGCCGGCGCTGGTGCTGTCGGCCGGGGCGGTCATCTCCGTGTTCAGCGTGACGCTGGTGACGATCTATGGCCAGACCCGCATCCTGTACGCGATCAGTTGCGACGGGCTAATTCCCGGCACCTTCAAGCAGATCCACCCGCGCACCATGACGCCGGCCAGCAATACCATCATCGTGTGCGTGGTGGTGGGCCTGGTGGCAGGGCTGGTCGATTCGACCTTCCTGTGGGACATGGTCAGCATGGGTACGCTGACGGCTTTCATCGTGGTCTCGGTCGCCGTGCCGGTGATGCGCGCCAAGCAGGGCGAGGCGCTGACCAAGGGCTTCAAGGTGCCGTTCGGCCCTTACCTTGTGCCCGGCTTGAGCGTGCTGGCCTGCCTGTACATCATGAAGGACTTGTCGCGCACCACCTACACCGTGTTCGCGGTATGGATGACGGTGGCGGTGCTGACCTATTTCACTTACGGGATGCGCAATAGCCGTTTGAATCGCGCGCCCTGAATCGCGCACGTTGGCATGCATGGTTATTTCATGAAACCTTCTTTTCGGTCGTTGATGATCCCGATGTTCGCCGGATACGTATCATCGCGTATTGTTCTCGCTGTCCTGGGATGTCAGCATTATAGAATCATCGAAAATTGGCATCTCGCCGCGGACATGGATTGGAAACAAGTCGTTGCGGTGTTTCTGGTTGACGCGATCTGCTATTTCATCGCCTTCAGATTTCTTGTTTGGAAATGAAAGACTCTATCGTCCGATGTTGACAGTGACGTCCAGCAATCGTACCCGTGCGTTGTCGTGCACATGCCAAATTCCACTCGCGTGGTCAGGGCGGCAGGACTTTTTTAGCCCGGCTTCCGTGTTTGTTCTTCTGTTCTAAGGTCGATCTCCCACCTAAGAAAACGCGAAGTGATGAGGGAGCTACTTCCCGATCATCGACGCGTCCCTCTGGAGATTTAAACTTGAGAATGCAGTTTCGACTGGCCTGCGCACTGGCCTTCCTACTTGCCGCGTGCGGGGCCCGTCGTCGCGACCCTTACTGCCATTCCAGATGCACCACCTTATAGCCTTTGTCCTTCAACACCTTGAGCAGCAGCGGCAGCGCGGCGGCCGTCGGCGCGTTGGCGTCGTGCATGAGGATGATGCCGCCGCCGCTGGCCTGTAAGTGCTCGGCCAGGCGTGCCGCCAGGCGGTCCGGCTGCTGCTCGTTCGGCTCCCAATCTTCGATGCCGAGGTCGACCGACATCACGGTGGTGCCGGCGGCCTTGAGCGCGGCCAGCAGCGTAGGCGTCTCTTCCAGGAACGGAAAACGGTAGGCCGGGGTGGGCGTGCCGAAGGCGGCCAGGTAGGCGTCCTCGGTCTTCTTGAGGTCGGCCAATTGATCCGCCGGGCTCATGGCCCCCTGGTGGGCGTGGGTGTAGCTGTGGATGCCGGTCGAGTGGCCGGCCTGCATCACCGCGCGCGCCAGGTCGGGATGGGCGGCGATGTTGTTGCCGACCATGAAGAAACTGGCCTTGGCACACTGATCGGCGAGGGCTTTGAGCACCAGCGGCGTGGTCTCGACGCGGGGGCCGTCGTCGAAGGTGAGCACGACTTCGCCTTTTTTGAGCGGCAAGCTTTCATGCTGGGTCTTGCCGTACGCGGCGTATTCGCGCTTGAGCGTGAGGGTGCGTTCGGTGCCGAGCGCGTCAGGGCCACATTCGCCAGCCGAGGCGAGCGCGCTCGCCCCAAGCAGGGCGCCAATGGCGGTCATGGCCAGCCAGTTCTTGTTCATCTTGTCTCCGTTTGATCTGCGGTGTGTATAGACCCGGCCCCATCGTTGCGCGGCTGGGCAAATCATTATCACGGAGAATTTTGTGACCTGCAATCAAATTCGTGCAACCAACGAACTAAAGAAAAAGCCACGCGGATTGGGAGCCGCGTGGCAGTTCGCAGGAGGCATCAAGGCGATCCAAGGCTATTTGACGCCCAATTCCTTGAGGATGTTGTCCGCGTGAAGGACATGGTCCATGTTCCACAGGATGTAGCGCGCGTCGACCTGGATCGAGCGGGTGTTGGCCTTGTTGTAGTCCCAGTCGGAAATGATGGAGTCGAGGGTGCCGTCGAACACCAGGCCGATCAGCTCGGCCTTGCCGTTCAGGGCCGCCGAGCCCGAGTTGCCGCCGGTGATGTCCAGGGTGGCCAGGAAATCCACCGGCACGCTGTTGAGGCGGGGATCGGCGTACCTGCCGAAATCCTTGGCGTTAATCGCCGCCAGCTGGGCCTCTGGCGCGTTGAACTCGCCTTCTCCGGTGGCCTTGGCCTTGACCCCTTTGACGGTGGTGAACGCGGTCCAGGAGCCGGTGCCGTCGGCGCCGTATGCGCGGCCCATGACGTTGCCGTAGGTGACGCGCAGGGTGCTGTTGGCGTCCGGGTAGACGGCCTGTCCGCGGCTGCCCATGTAGGCGATCCTGGCCTTCATGTAGACCGCGTAGGCTTGCTGGATCTTGCCGGCGAGCTCTTCCTCCGCCGCTTCCTTCTTGAGGCCGCCCTCGTACATGGCCACGGCGGCCTGGATGACGCTGTCGTCGCTGGCCTTGAACTGCGCCGGGCTCTTGCCGATCCAGGCGTCGCGTTCGGCTTTGCCGCCCAGGCGGGTGCCGCCGTAGAGCCGGTCGAGGCGGGCCTTCAGCTCGGCCGGCGTCATGCCGTCGCGAATGCCGAGCGCCGCGTCGAAGTTGACGTCGCGTACGCTTGCCGGCTGGGCCGCGTATTGCGTCAGGAAATTGAGCGCGAGCGCTTCGTCCACACGCGGATCGTAGCTGCGTTCGAGCGCGTCCAGCCCGGCCTTGATGCGCGGCAGGTCGCGCGCCTGGTAGCCGCTCTTGCGCTCGGCGTCAGGCTTGACGTTTTCGTGGGCCAGGCGCAGCAGCTGGCGCGCCGCCGTCAGCAGCCGTGGCGTCGCGTAGCCGAGGTAGAAATCGCGCTTGATCGTGGCGTCGCGCTGGGCGATCAACTGCTCGGCCTGGGCGATCGGGGCGGCGTATTCGGCCCGCCGCGCAGGATCGGCGTTGACCCATGTCTTGAGCGCGTCGAACTCGCGCGTCTTGCGCGCCAGGAGGTCGCTGCCTTCGTAGCTCGATAGCATGCCCTTGCGGTTCTTGTAGTAGTTGTTGACCGCGACCGACTGGCTGATGTACTTGAGCCGCGCGTCGGGGTCGCTCTTGGTTTCGCGGTCGATGATGGCGAGGATCTGGCCGGACGCCTTGACGTAGGCCGGGTAGTTCCAGTCGAAGGTGAACGCGACCTCCGAGGGCAGCCGGTGGCGGTTGGTGCGGCCGGGGTAGCCGAGCGCCATGACGTAGTCGCCTTCCTTGACGCCGTCCGTGGAGATCTTCAGGTAGGCCTTGGGCCGGTAGGGCACGTTATCCCTGGCGTAGTCGGCGGCCTTGCCGTCGGGGCTGACGTAGGCGCGGTAGAAGCCGTAGTCGCCAGTGTGGCGCGGCCACATCCAGTTGTCGGTCTCGCCGCCGAACTTGCCGATGCCGACGGGCGGCGCGTGCACCAGGCGCACGTCGCGGATCTCCAGCTGCTTGATCAGGTAGAACGCCAGGCCGCCGTAGTAGGCGTACACATTGCAGCGGTGCCCGGGGTCGCGCTCGCAGTCGGCCACCAGCCGCTTCTCGTTGTTTTCCATGGCGTCCACGCGCGCCTTTCCGCTCAGCCTGGCGACGGCGGGGGTGATGATCTGGCCGCTGACATCGCGCACATCGCGCGTGACGTAGATGCGGCTGCCGGGCGCGGCGGGCAGCTCCTCGGCCAGGCTGTGGGCCAGGAAGCCCTGGGCCAGCAGGTCGCGTTGCGGGCTGGAGTTGACCGTCACGCTGTTGTAGACGCAGTGGTGGTTGGTGATCACCAGCCCCTGCGGCGAGACGAAGGAGGCCGAGCAGCCGCCCAGGCTGACGATGGCATTCATGGGAAATTCGGTCAGCCTGGTGAGGGAGGCCGGGTCGAGCTGGAGACCGGCGGTCTTCAATTCGCTGGCGATTTGGGGCAGCTGCTGGGGCATCCACATGCCTTCGTCGGCGTGGGCGATGGTGCTCAGGAGCGCGAGCATGAGAAACGGTTTTTTCATTCGCATTCTTCGGTTTGGTTGGCGTCGGGTTGACGGTACTTTCGGTCCGCCCGGGTGGGGCGAACCGAAAGTATCCGAAGCGCGGCGCGCGCTGTCAACCGGAACGCGCAGCCTCCACGCGGCTGGCATGCGCTAGAGCTGGTCGCCCACCACCGAGGCCAGTTCGCTCAACACCTTGTCTTTCCAGCTGCGGTTCTCCCAGTCCTTCAAGCTCACCAGGCGCGCCTTGGCCCAGTCTTCGTTGAAGATGCTGACCTGCTCGGCGGCGAAAGCATGATCGAGCACGTTCAGGTTGGCTTCGTCGTTGATGTTGAACGAGCGGTTGTCGAAATTGGTCGAGCCGACCGACACCATGAGCGAGTCGATCACCAGCGCCTTGACGTGAAACATGGTGGGGCGGTATTCGGCGATTTCGATGCCGGCGCGCAGCAGCGGGCCCCAGCGCTCGCGCGAGGCGGCGCGCACGATTTCGGAGTCGATGTCGGTGCCGGGCGTGATGATGCGGATCTTGACGCCGCGCTTGGCGGCGGCCACCAGGGCGCGCACGGTGAGGTCGTCCGGCACGAAATACGAGCTCGACAGGTGGATGGTCTGCCTGGCCGCGGTGATCGAGATCAGGTACATCAGCAGCATTGACTCGCTGCCGCCGGTGGGCGAGCTGGAGAACATCTGCGCGGCCTGGGCGCCGACCGGTTTCAATGCGGGGAAATAGGTGGGGCCGTCGAGTACCACGCCGGTGGCCTTGGTCCAGTTGTCGGCGAACACGGCCTGCATCTGGCCGACCACCGGGCCCTCGACGCGGAAGTGGGTGTCGCGCCAGTGTTTGGGATCGTGGGCGTTGCCGCGCCACTGGTCGGCGATGCCGACGCCGCCGGTGAAGCCGATGCGCCCGTCCACCACCAGCACCTTGCGGTGGGTGCGGTTGTTCAGGCGGGTGAACTTCCACCACACCGGCTTGTGATAGCGCTGCAGTTGCACGCCGGCCTGGCGCATGCGCTCGATCGCCTCGGCCGACAGTTTCATGCTGCCGATGAAGTCGAGCATGACGTGCACCTTGACGCCGGCGCGGGCGCGTTCGATCAAGGCGTCGGAGAATTCGCGGCCTATGCTTTCGGACCAGTAGATATAGGTTTCAAACGTGATGCTGTGCTTGGCTTCGTGGATGGCTTTGAGCATCGCGGGAAAGATTTCATCGCCGTTGCGCAAGACCTGGACCTGGTTGCCTTCCAGGATAGGCGGGCCGAGCAGGACGCCCATCGAACGCCGGAATTGCGGGTCGTCGGTGCTGTAGAGGCGCTGCAGTTGGCGCTCGATTTTCTTCTCGGTCGGCATCAGGTTGAACACCAAAAACACCGCGAGCAAGGTTAGCGTGCAGCTGATCAATGCTACGAACAAAGGTTTCCGCCTCATTGCAAAATCCAGACAAAAAAAACCAACGCGCGCGGCGTTGGTTGGTGGGGTGAAGCAGCTTAACGTGCCCTGCCGCGACGCAGCAGATTGACGATGGCCAGCAAAATGACCGCGCCCAAAAAGGACACCAGCAGCGAGGTGACGCTGAAGTCGTCCGCGTTGATGGTGCCCGTGCCGAACAGCGGAGAGAGCAACCAGCCGCCCAGGAAGGCACCGACAATGCCAACGACCACGTTCAGGATCATGCCTTGCTCGGCGTCCGTCTTCATGACCATGCTGGCAAGCCAGCCCAAGATACCTCCGACGACGATCCAGATGATGAATAACATGTTGATTCCTCCTTAAGTGTGAAAAACATACCCCAGGCCAAAGAATGCGCCGGCCGTGAAAAAAGAATAGAGGGGCGCTCCCACGTGGTCGGTGCGGCAACGAACGTAGCGGCGGAAAGGTGGACAAAAGCGCAGCACGCTAAAAGTTGCGGCTCGTAAAAGTGGCCAGTTGGAAAGTCAAGCGATGGGTGCGGCAGCGAACGGAAGCGCAACAGTGCGCGACTTATCGTTTCGTCACTGGCTGCAATTTCCAGGATCTAATGCGAGCCCCGCACATCACCAATTCGAAAGGAAATACCATGAGTAACTACGATACGACGACCGATCAAGATAAGCGGATGGTGACTGGTTTGTTCCGCGACCGCGATAGTGCCGAGCGCGCCTACAACTCGCTGGCCGACCGCGGCTATTCGAAAGACGATGTCACCCTGATGATGTCGGACGACACCCGCAAGACCCACTTCGCCGACACCGAAACCGAACTCGGTAGCAAGGCCGCCGAAGGCGCCGGCGTGGGCGCCGGCATCGGCGGCACCATCGGCGCGGTGCTGGCCGGCATCGCGGCGGTCGGCACCACCCTGGTGCTGCCGGGCATTGGCCTGGTCGTGGCAGGTCCTCTGGCGGCGGCCTTGGCCGGCGCGGGCGCGGGCGGCATCGCCGGCGGCCTGGTCGGTGCGCTGGTGGGCGCCGGCATCCCGGAAGAGCGCGTCAAACACTACGAGGAAGGCATCAAGAACGGCGGCATCGTCATGGGCGTGAAACCGCGTTCGCTGGACGACGAAGCCCACATTACCCGCAGCTGGACCGATAACAAGGGCGAGCACGTGATCGGCACCGGCCTGGGCGCCGCTGGCGGCGCCGCCGCGGGTGCCGGCATCGGCGCGGTGGCCGGTCCCGTCGGCATGGCCGCAGGCGCTGCCATCGGCGGCATCGCCGGTGGCCTGGCCGGCAAGGGCGCCGCGGAAGTCGTCAATCCGAAGAGCGGCGACGACTTGCCTGAGCACCACTTCGCCAAGGGCGTGGGCGCAGGTTCCGGCGCGGCCATGGGCGCGGCGGCCGGCGCCGTGGGCGGCCCGGTCGGCATGGCCGCTGGTGCGGCGATCGGCGGCCTGGCTGGCGGCATGGCTGGCAAGGGGGCGGCCGAAGTGGCCAATCCCAAGGCCGGCGACCAGCTGCATGAGCACAACCTGTCGACCGGCGTGGGCGCCGGCGGCGGCGCGGCGGTGGGCGCTTCGATGGGTGCGGTGGGCGGCCCGATCGGCATGGCGGCCGGCGCTGCCATCGGGGCGCTGGCCGGCGGCGCGGCCGGCAAGGCCGCTGGCCACGTGGTCAATCCCGAGCAGGAGTCGAACTACTGGCGCGGCGCTTACCAGAGCGCGCCTTACTACACCCCGGGCTACACCTATGACGACTACGGTCCTGCGTACGAACTCGGCTACAACAGCCGCGGGCGTTATGCCGGCACCACCTTCGACTCGGTGGAAAACAACCTGGCCGACGACTGGGAGCGCAGCAAGGGCACTTCACGCCTGAGCTGGCAGCAGGCGAAGTCGGCCTCGCGCGCCGCGTGGGATAAGGTCGAGCGCGCCATGCCCGGCGACGTCGACGGCGACGGCCGCTAAGCCCCGGCGCGCCCCGTGCGCGCAAGCCATGGCGAGTCGCTGATCACGGGCGCCATGGTTTTGCCGCCGAGGGGCGCGCTGATGCCGCTTACCGCTACAAAGAAAAAGCCCCGGCTCCATGTGGACCCGAGGCTTTTTTCATGAGCGCGGTGCGCGCGGCGGCAAGGCTTAGTTGCTCTTGACCGCTTCCACTTCGATGGCCAGCTTCACTTCCGGCGCGAAGCGCGGCAAGCCGTAGCTGATGCCGAAATCGCTGCGGTTGAACAGCGCGGAGGCGTCGGCGCCGCACACTTCCTTCTTCAGCATCGGATGCTCGATGCATTTGAACTTGTTGATCGTCAGCGTGACCGGCTTGGTCACGCCGTGCAGGGTCAGTTCGCCGTCCACGCTGGCCGGCACGTCGCCGTTGAAGTGGATGGACTTGGCCTTGTAGGTCGCGGTGCCGAACTTGGCGGCGTCGAACATGTCAGGGCCCTTGGCGTGCATATTCAGTTTTTCGTTGCCGAAGTCCAGGGAGTTGGTGTCGATCACGATGTCCAGCGTGCCGGTCTTGGCGGCGCGGTCCAGGGTCACGCTGCCGCTGCTCTTGGTGAACTTGCCGCGCAGGACGGAAATGCCCATGTGGTCGGCCTCGAAGCTCGGGTAGGTGTGGGCCGGGTCGATGGTGTAGGTTTCCGCCGCGAAGGCGAGGGCGCTGCTGGCTGCGAGCGTGGCGACGATGAGGTGCGAAATTTTCATGCGTTTCCTTGGTGGTAGTGAGGTTGTTAAAAACATGTGGTGGCTGCGCTTTACTGGGCCGCGCTGACGCGGAACTTGATCAGGACGTCGTCGGCGACCATGCTGGTGTCCTTCCATTCGCCGTCGCCGATGTTGTAGGCGAGCCGCTTGATCGGCAGCGTGCCTTCAAACACTTGTTTACCGGCTTCGCTCTTGACCGTCAGCGGGAAATTCACGTCCGTGCTCTTGCCCTTGATGGTCAGCTTGCCGACCACGGCCAGCTTGCCCGCGCCGGCCGGCTTGATCGAGGATGACACGAAGGTCGCTTTCGGGAACTGGGCCGAATTGAACCAATCCTTCTTGGCCACTTCCTGGTTCATGTCCGGCTCGCCCAGGTCGAGGCTGGCCGTGTCGATCTCGACATTGGCCTTGGCCTGCTCCGGCTTGGCCGGGTCGTAGTCGATCTTGGCGGCGAACTTCTTGAACTTCGCCTCCACCGGCACGTTCATCTGCTTGAACGTGGCCGACACGGTGGATTTGGCAGGGTCGACCTTCAAGGGCGCCGCGCCGGCGAGCATGGCCACGCCCAGCAGGGAGGCGGCCAGTGTGCAACTGGTAATCTTCATCGGTTTTTCCTCACATTCATACAACGGAAGTTCAGGGCAGCATGCGCTTGAGCACGCCGTCACGGTCGATCAACTGGTGTTTCAGCGCGGCCGCCACGTGCAGGGCCACGGCCGCGAGCATGCTCATGTTGAGCCAATAATGCACTTCCTTCAACACCGGCTTGAGCGCGGGGTTCGCGTCGATCAGCACGGGCAGCTTGAGCAGCCCAAAGTACACCACCGGCACGCCGGCGGACAGGGTGTAGAAGTAGCCCGACAGCGGCACCGCGAACATCAGCAGGTAGAGCAGGCCGTGCAGGCCGCTGGCGGCGCTGCGCTGCCATGGCGGCATGCTCGATGGGTAGGCGGGGACGCGACTGTTGAGCCGCCACAGCAGGCGCAGCGCGGCCAGCGCGAGGATGGTGACGCCGGCCCACTTATGCCACGAGAAATATTTGAGTTTGGTCGGGGTCAGGCCCGGAATGTCGGTCATGACCAGGCCGAGCGAGAACGTGGCGACGATCAGCAGAGCGATGAGCCAGTGGAACACGATCGCCGTCGTGGTGTAACGCTCTTGCATGACCGCTCCTAAGAAATAGTACGTACTAGAACTAATATACCAAATAAACGGACGACGTGCTGGCGCTGGCAGATTAGCACAGTGTCATGTTGCGAACTGTTCACGAGGACGGCCACGAAAGCGGGCGCGGCGGGACCGAATCAATGATAATAGAACCGAAGCAAGACGACAGGACCACAACGCCTCAGCACTGGACCGCGATGACCGACCCGCAGCGTATTTGTTGCCGATGGATTGATCGACTGATTTATGCCGCCGGTCTGGCCGGCCTGGCCGGCGCCTTGCCCGCGGCGGCGGCAGTGGCAGCGGCGCCCCTGCTTGGCGACATGGCCGACATGTCGATCGAAGAGCTGGCCAACATCCAAATCATATCGGTGTCGCGCAAGCCAGAGCCGCTGGCCGGCGCCGACGCCTCGGTGTTCGTGATCACCGCCGAGGATATCCGCCGCGCCGGCGCCGCCAGCCTGCCGGAAGCCTTGCGCCTGGCGCCCAACCTCCAGGTGGGGCAGGTGAGCGCGGCCGGCTACGCCATCAGCGCGCGCGGCCTGAACGGCAGCAACAACAGCGTACCGAACAAGATGCAGGTGCTCATCGACGGGCGTTCCGTGTACACGCCGCTATTTTCCGGCGTGTTCTGGGACGCCCAGGACGCGGTGATGGAGGACATCGCGCGCATCGAAGTCATCAGCGGGCCGGGCGGCACCCTGTGGGGCGTGAACGCCGTCAATGGCGTCATCAACATCATCACCCGCGCCGCGCGCGACACCCATGGCGCCCTGCTGGCCGCCGGCGCCGGCAGCGCCGGGGCGGACGCCGCGTTCCGCTACGGCGCGCGCAGCGGCGGGGCCGACTGGCGCGTGTACGGCAAGCAGATCGACGGCCGCCGCACGGAACTGGCCGGCGGCGGCCCTGTCGAGGATGCGCGGCGCCAGAGCCAGGTCGGCTTTCGCGCCGACTGGGAAGGCCGCGCCGACAGCGTGACCGTGCATGGCGACGCTTACCGTGGCGTCAGCGAACAGCCGGCGCCCGGCACCTTCACCGTCAGCGGCACCAACCCGGTGCTGGGCGACATCCGCGCCAGCGGCGTCAACCTGACCGGCGCCTGGCGCCACGCGCTGGACGGCGGCGGCGATCTCGCCCTGCAAGCCTATCTGGAACGCAATCTGCGCACGGTGCCGCCGACCTTCCGCGAGGCCGTCGACATCGCCGACCTCCAGCTCCAGCACACCTTGCCGGCGCTCGGGCGCCACGCCATCGTGTGGGGCGCCAGCTACCGCCGCACCTGGGACCGGGTCGGCAACAGCGACATCGTGGCTTTCCTGCCGGCCAATGTGCGCCAGAGCTGGGCCAGCCTGTTCGGCCAGGACGACATCGCCCTGGGCGCCCAGCTCGCGCTGACGGTGGGCGCGCGCATCGAGCGCAACCCCTACACGGGCCGGGAATTTCTCCCGACCATCAGGTTGTCATGGAAGCCGGCGCCCAGCGCGCTGCTGTGGGCGGCCGCCTCGCGCACCGTGCGCGCGCCCTCGCGCCTGGACGCCGACGCCTACGTGCCCGGGCATCCGCCCTACCTGCTGCGCGGCGGGCCGGTGATTCGCTCGGAGGTGGCGCGCGTGTTCGAACTCGGCTACCGAAGCCAGCCGCTGCCCGGCCTGTCGTATTCGGTGACCGCCTTCCACAACCTGTACGACCATCTGCGCACCCAGGAGATCGATCCCGGCTACACCTACGTCACCTTTGGCAACCTCATGCAGGGCAAGGCCAGCGGCGTCGAGATGTGGGGCAGCCTGCAGGCGAGCGCGCGCTGGCGCCTGAGCGCCGGCCTGACCGCGCTGCGCGAGACGATGTGGCTCATGCCGGGCAGTAATGACGCGGCCGGCCCGGGTACGGCGGGGAAGGACCCGGCCCACACGCTGCAGCTGCGTTCGACGTTCGACCTGAGCGACGGGCAGCAGCTCGAGGTGGCGCTACGCCAGGTGGGCGCGCTCGCCAACCCGGCCGTGCCGGGCTACACGGCGCTGGACGCGCACTATCTGTGGAAACTCAGGCCCGGCCTGGAATTGTCGCTCGCCGGACAGAACCTCAATGGCGGGCACGGCGAGTATGGGCCGGTGGCGACCCGCACCGAGGTGGGGCGCTCGGTCGCGCTGCGGCTGGTCTGGCGGCAATAGGCATGGCGGCGTTCAGCGCGGCGCGATGACGGCGGCGCGGTCAGGACGGCGCGGTCAATGAGGGTGCGGAAAAGCATGGCGCCGTGAGGACGGCGCAGTAGCGAGACGGCAGCCGCCGCGGCGCCAGGCCGCGGCGGCCGGACGCGATCAGATCTCGCTGGCCAGCTTGGCGGCGATGCCGATGTAGTTCGACGGCGTCAGCGCCAGCAGCTGGTCCTTGGCTTGCTGGGGGATGGCCAGGGTGAGCACGAACTCGCGCAGCGCATCCTTCGAGATACCCTTGCCGCGGGTCAGTTCCTTGAGCTGCTCGTAGGGGTTGGCGATGCCGTAGCGGCGCATCACGGTCTGGACCGGCTCGGCCAGCACTTCCCAGTTCGCGTCCAGGTCCTGCTCCAGGCGCGCCGCGTTCACTTCCAGCTTGTTCAGACCGCGCAGGCAGCTGTCGTAGGCCAGCAGGGCGTAGCCGAAGCCGACGCCGATATTGCGCAGCACGGTAGAGTCGGTCAGGTCACGCTGCATGCGCGAGACCGGCAATTTCTCGGCCATGTGCTTGAGCACGGCGTTGGCCAGGCCCAGGTTGCCCTCGGAGTTCTCGAAGTCGATCGGGTTGACCTTGTGCGGCATGGTCGAGGAACCGATCTCGCCGGCCTTGGTCGTCTGCTTGAAGTAGCCGAGCGAAATATAGGCCCAGATGTCGCGGTTCAGGTCCAGCAGGATGGTGTTGGCGCGCGCGACGGCGTCGAACAGCTCGGCCATGTAGTCGTGCGGCTCGATCTGGATGGTGTAGGGGTTGAAGGTCAAGCCCAGGCGCCGCTCGATCACGTCTTTCGAAAACGCCGGCCAGTCGAAGTCGGGGTAGGCCGACAGGTGGGCGTTGTAGTTGCCGACCGCGCCGTTCATCTTGCCGAGGATCTCGACCGCGGCAATGCGCTCGACGGCGCGCCGCAGCCGCGCCACCACGTTGGCGATTTCCTTGCCCAGGGTGGTGGGGCTGGCCGTCTGGCCGTGGGTGCGCGAGAGCATCGGCAGGCCGGCGTTGGCGTGGGCGATCTCGGTCAGGCGCGCGATCACCTTGTTCAGGGCCGGCACCATCACGCCGTCGCGCGCGGCCTTGAGCATCATGCCGTGCGAGGTGTTGTTGATGTCCTCGGAGGTGCAGGCGAAGTGGATGAACTCGGTCGCCGCGACCAGTTCCGGCACGTCCTTGACCTGCTCCTTGAGCCAGTACTCGACCGCCTTGACGTCGTGGTTGGTGACCGCCTCGATGGCCTTGATGCGCGCCGCGTCGGCCTCGGTGAAGTCGGCCGCCATCTTGTCGAGCAGGGCGGTGGCGCCGGCCGAGAACGGCTTGATCTCGGCGAAGCCGGCCTGCGACAGCGCCTGCAGCCACGCGATCTCGACCTTCACGCGGTGGTGCATGAAGCCGGCTTCGGACAGGATCGGACGCAGTTGGTCGGTTTTGGCGGCGTAGCGGCCGTCCAGCGGAGACAGGGCCGACAGCGTGGAGTAGGGAGCGGTAGAGGTCATGGCGAGGGCTGAAGTGGTGATCGATGAAAGGACGTGCGGGTGCGGCGGCACGGTAAAGGCGAGATTTTACCACCGGCGCCGTTGTCAAGCCCATGTTGCGGCGCCGCCCCCGCGGCGCGCCAATGGCGGCCAGATGGCGCTGGCCCGATGCTATACTGACAGCCAATCGTTCACCATAAGCGTTTATGAAACTCATCGGTTCCCTCTCCAGTCCCTATGTCCGCAAGGTCCGCGTTGTCATGGCGGAAAAAAAGCTCGACTACGACTTCGAGCTGGAGAACGTGTGGACCGCCGAGACCACCATCCACCTGTCCAATCCGCTGGGCAAGGTGCCCTGCCTGATCATGGAAGACGGCAGCCCCATGTACGATTCGCGCGTGATCGTCGAGTACCTGGACACGCTTACGCCGGTGGCCAAGCTGCTGCCGCCGAACGGGCGCGACCGCGCCGCCGTCAAGGTCTGGGAAGCGCTGGCCGACGGCGTGCTCGACGCGGCCGTGCTGGTGCGCCTGGAGACCACCCTGCGCCCGCTGGAGCAGCAGAGCACCGCCTGGATCGAGCGCCAGATGGGCAAGGTCCTGGCCGGCCTGGCGATCATGTCGGCCGAGCTGGGCGAGTCGCCTTTCTGCAAGGGCAACCACTACACCCTGGCCGACGTGGCCGTCGGCTGCGCGCTCGGCTGGCTGTCGTTCCGCTTCCCCGACATCGACTGGCGCGGCGACTACCCCAATTTGGCCAAGCTGTACGACAAGCTGGCCGAGCGAGCGTCGTTCAAAGACAGCGTTCCCCAGTAAGCCGCGCGGCATGCCCAAGACGCAGCAGCCGGAAAAACCAGCGCCCGTTCCCGGCAGCGCGGCGCAAAAGCGCCTGCAGATGGCCGACATCGCCCGCCTGGCCGGCGTGTCGACCGCCACGGTGTCGCGCGCGCTCAACCGCAGCCCGCTGGTGAACGAGGAGACCCGCACCCGCATCCTGGATCTGGCCAGCTCGCTCAAGTACAGCATCAACATCGGCGCCCAGAACCTGCGCCTGAAGCACAACCGCACCGTGGCGGTGGTGATCCCCTACGACTCGGCCACCCGCCAGCACCTGTCGGACCCGTTCTTCCTGTCGATGCTGGGCAGCCTGGCCGACGCCCTGACCGAGCGCGGCTTCGACATGCTGATCTCGCGCGTGGACGCCGAGGAGCTCGACGCCGCCGCCGCGCCCTACGACACCGGGCGCGCCATCGGCATCATCCTGGTGGGCCAGTGGCGCCACCACGACCAGCTCAACCAGCTGGCCGCGCGCCACGTGCCCATCGTGGTGTGGGGCGCCCAACTGGCCCAGCAGCTCTACACCACCGTCGGCAGCGATAACGTCAGTGGCGGCATGCTGGCCACCGACCACCTGATCGCGCGCGGCCGCCGGCGTATCGCCTTCTTCGGCGACATCAACCTGCCCGAAGTGGCCCAGCGCTACCGCGGCTACTGCAACGCCCTGGCCAAGCATGGCATCGCGCCCGATCCGCAACTGCGGGTCTCGGTCTCCTTCCTGCCCACCGGCGGCGCCGAGGCGGTCGACGAACTGGTGCGCCGCGGCGCCGCGTTCGACGCCATCTTCGCCTGCAGCGACCTGCTGGCCATGACGTCCATTAACACCCTGCGCGAGTACGGCAAGAGCGTGCCCGGCGACGTGGCCGTGGTCGGCTACGACGACATCGAGCTGTCCACCTACTTCCACCCGCCCTTGACCACCATCCGCCAGCCCATGCGCGCCGCCGGCCACGCCCTGGTGGCGGCACTGCTCGCCCTGGTCGAAGGCGTGCCGGCCGCGTCCGAACAACTCCCCACCGAACTGATCGTGCGCGGCACCACCGCTTGAGCTGTTCGCGTCCTCACGCGCGCCTTTGACCGGCGCCGCCGGCGCTGTCCGCCAGCGGCAGACATCGGCGACAAACCCGGCCCGCCCCATGCGGGCGCACGCCCATGGCGCGCCCACCAGCCCCGGTAACGATTCCAAATGTAATCGATTGCAAGAATTAATCGGAAGTGTTGCAAAAATGCAGCACGATGTTCGCGCTCCAGCGGCTAGTATGCGTTGGATTTTGCCCGTTTCTCATAGGGGGGCGTCATCAACGAACCGTCTACCGGTAAAAATGTAATCGATTGCATTAAAAATTATTTCAGACAATAATGAAGTCACAGCAAAAATAAAAAGCGACCGACAGCCGCCCCACCAATTAGGAGATCCACATGCCCTTCCACATCAAACGCCTCAGCGCCGCAGTATCGCTCGCCATGCTTCACCTCAGCCACGCCGGCGCCCAGGAAGCCGCCCCCGCCGATGGCCTGAACCTCGAGCGCGTCATCGTCACCGGCACCACCGGCGGCTCGTCCAAGATGAAGTCCAGCGTCTCGGTCAGCACGCTCGACGCCGACACCATCGCCAACGCCGCGCCGGCCAGCGCGGCCGAAGTGCTGCGCTCGATCCCGGGCATGCGCTCGGAGTCCTCCGGCGGCGAGGGCAACGCCAACATCACCGTGCGCGGCGTGCCGATTTCGGCCGGCGGCGCGCGCTACGTGCAGCTGCAGGAGGACGGCCTGCCGGTGCTGCAGTCGGGCGACTTCCAGTTCGCCACCCCCGACTCCTTCCTGCGCGTGGACGGCAGCCTTGATCACCTCGAAGTGGTGCGCGGCGGCTCGGCCTCGACCCTGGCCACCAACTCGCCGGGCGGCATCGTCAACTTCATCACCAAGACCGGCACCGACAAGGGCGGCAGCATCGGCCTGACCAAGGGCCTGGACTACGACTCGACCCGCTTCGACTTCGACTACGGCTCGCCGCTGAGTGCCACCACGCGTTTCTTCGTGGGCGGCTTCTACCGCAGCGGCGAGGGCGTGCGCCATGGCGGCGTGAACGCCGAGCAGGGCGGCCAGATCCACGCCAACTTCACCCAGGACCTCGACAACGGCTTCATCCGCATCTCGTTCAAGCACTTGAGCGACAAGAGCCCGACCGCGCTGCCGGTGCCGGTCACGGTGAGCGGCAAGACCATCCACGAGATCGACGGCATCGACCCGCGCACGGCCAGCTTCTACTCGCCCTACTGGGTGCGCGACGTTTCGCTCGACAAGGCCAACAACGCCGTCTCGTCGAACGTCAACGACGGCCTGGCCGTCAACAGCACGACGCTGGGCCTGGAGGCGGAGTTCCGCATGGGCGAGGGCTGGACCCTGTCCGAGAAATTCCGCCACGCCGCCAACAGCGGGCGCTTCATCGGCGTGTTCCCGTCCAATAGCGGGACGGTCGGCAACTACACCTACGCCTCCGGCCCCAACAGCGGCAAGGCCTACAACGGGCGCGCGTTCGGCGCGGTGGTGTTCAACACCTCGATCGACGACGCCGGCGCGATGTTCAACGACACCAAGCTGGCCAAGACCTTCGCCCTGGCCGGCGGCGCCAAGCTGACCGGCACCGCCGGCCTGTACACCTCGGTGCAGAACTTCGGCTTGACCTGGAACTTCAACGAATACCTGATGCAGGCCAGCGGCGACAAGCCGGCCCTGCTCAAGACCGCCAGCGGCACGCCCGGCCTGGTCGGCCCGGCCTTCGGCGGCTGCTGCTCGCGCGCCGTGGACATGCAGTACCGCCTGACTTCGCCGTACTTCAACCTGGGCTTCGAGCAGGGCGCGCTCAACGTGGACGCCAGCGTGCGGCGCGACATGCAGAAGGCCAGCGGCACCGCCAACATCGCCACCGGCGCCACCCATTACGACGCCGCCACCACCCAGTTCGTCGACTACGACGTGGACCACACCTCGTATTCGGCCGGCGCCAACTACCGGATCGACAAGAACTTCGCGCTGTTCGCGCGCGTCAGCGACGGCGTGTCCTTCAACGCTGACCGCATCCTGTTCGGCACCCCGCTCGACGGCAGCGCGCCGATCAACCTGAACACGGTTAAGCAGGTCGAGGGCGGCGTCAAGTGGCGCCATGGCGGCATCAGCACCTTCGTCACCCTGTTCCAGGCCAAGACCAAGGAAACCAACTACGAGGCGACCACGCAAAAGAGCACCGCCAACAGCTACGACGCCAAGGGCATGGAGCTGGAGGCGGCCTATAACGCCGGGCCGTTCCGCATGACCGGCGGGCTGACCCTCACCGACGCGAAGATCGTCGCCACCGCGCCGGGCGCCGAGGCGGTGATCGGCAACACCCCGCGCCGCCAGGCCCGCGTGGTGTACCAGCTCGCGCCGAGCTACGTGATCGGCGACGCCAGTTTCGGCGTGAGCGTGATCGGCACCGGCAAGTCCTGGGCCGACGACACCCACACCATCGAGATGCCGGCCTTCGCGGTCCTGAACGGCTACTTCAACTACCAGGTCAACGAGCGCATGCTGGTGGCCCTGAGCGCCAACAACCTGCTCAACAAGATCGGCTACACCGAAGTCGAAGGCGACGGCCACGCCGCCCGCTCGATCAGCGGCCGCTCGATCAAGGCTACCCTGAAGTACTCGTTCTAACCACCCGCCGCGGCCGGCGCGCCGGCCGCGGCACTTGAATGCATGCCATGACCTCTCCAACACCCCTGCAGCGCATGCTCGATGCGCTGCCACCCCACGCGCGCGCGCAGGCGGGGGCGCGTTACGCGGCCCACGAGGCGGTGCTGACCGCCCGCCTGGCGCGTCTGTACGGCGACCAGCCCGGCTTCGGCGACTGGCTGGGCGAACTGATGGCCGCGGTGGGCAGCCTGCACGCGGCCCGTCCGCCCGCGCTGCTGGCGCTGGACGCGGCGCGCGCGGCCGACCCGGCATGGTTCACCGGCGCCCACATGCTCGGCTACAGCGCCTACGTCGCCCAGTTCGGCGGCAGCCTGCGCGGGGTGATCGAGCGCATCGACCACCTGCGCGAACTGGGCGTCACCTACCTGCACCTGCTGCCGTTTCTGCGCGCCCGCGCCGGCGAGAGCGACGGCGGCTTCGCCGTCGCCAGCTTCGACGAGGTCGATCCATCGCTCGGTACCGAGGCCGACCTGCTCGCGCTGACCGCCGCCCTGCGCGGGGCCGGCATCAGCCTGTGCTCGGACCTGATCCTCAACCACGTGGCCGACGACCATGCCTGGGCCAAGGGCGCCGCCGCCGGCGACCCGGCCCTGCGCGCCTTCTTCCACGTGTTCCCCGACCGGGTCCAGCCGGACCGCTACGAGGCCACCCTGGGCCAGGTGTTCCCGGAAGCGGCGCCCGGCAATTTCAGCTGGGTCGAATCCATGGGCGGCTGGGTCTGGACTACCTTCTACCCCTTCCAGTGGGACCTCAACTACGCCAACCCGAACGTGTTCGCGGCGATGGTGCAGGCGCTGCTGCGCCTGGCCAACCGCGGGGTCGAAGTGTTCCGCCTCGATTCCACCGCCTTCCTGTGGAAGCGCGAGGGCAGCAACTGCATGAACCAGCCGGAGGCCCACGAGCTGCTGCAGGCGTTGCGCGCCATCGTCGACATCGCCGCCCCCGGCGTGCTGCTCAAGGCCGAGGCGATCGTGCCCACGCGCGAGCTGCCCGCCTACTTCGGCAGCGGCCCCGCGCGCGAATGCCACCTGGCCTACCACAGCACCTTGATGGCGGCCGGCTGGGCCGCGCTGGCCGAGCAGGACACCGCGCTGCTGCGCGCCGTGATCCACGGCACCCCGGCGCTGCCGCCGGGGGCCAGCTGGCTGACCTATGTGCGCTGCCATGACGATATCGGCTGGCCGGTGCTGGCCGGCGAGGCCAAGAGCGAGGAGCGGCTCGGCCGCGTCGCGCGCTTCTACAACGAGGGCGCCCACTTCGCCACCGGGGTGCCGTTCCAGGCCGGCGCCGTGCGCGCCGTCACCGCCACCAACGGCAGCGCGGCGGCCCTGGCCGGGCTGGAGACGGCGAGCGGCGATCAGGCCGTCGAATACGCACTGCGCCGCCTGCTGCTGGTGCACGGCCTGGCGCTCTCGTTCGGCGGCCTGCCGGTGCTCTACATGGGCGACGAGCTGGGCATGCT
>DIZW01000006.1:0-42537 GCA_002428015.1 Oxalobacteraceae bacterium UBA6018
GCGCTCGACCTGCTCACCGTCTGCGTCGAAGCCGGCCTGAGCCTGGAACGCGCGCTGGTCAAGGTCGCCGGCGAAATCCACGTCAAGAGCGTGGTGCTGGCGCAGGAGCTGAAACTGGTCCTGATGGAAATGCGCGCCGGCTTCACCAAGGAACGCGCGCTGCGCAACTTCGCCCTGCGCAGCGGGGTGGAAGACGTCGACACCCTGGTCGCCATGCTGATCCAGTCGGAACGCTTCGGCACCAGCATGGGCACCTCGCTGCGCGTGCACTCCGACAACCTGCGCTCCAAGCGGCGGCTGCTGGCCGAGGAAGCGGCCGCCAAGATCGCCCTCAAGCTGCTGTTCCCCTTGATCTTCTTCATCTTTCCCACCCTGCTGATGGTGCTGGTGGGCCCGGCCGGCATCCAGCTCGGCCACGCCATGAAGACGATGACCGGCGCGTCCTAACCCCCAGGAGACAATCATGCGAACCACCTTGAAATATCTGTCCGTCTGTTGCGCCGCCTGCACCCTGCTGGCCTGCGCCGACACCGGCAAGCGCGCGGCGCCAGAGCCGGCCGCCGCAGCCGCCTTCGGCAGCGCCGACGACGCCTACCTGGTCGGGCGCAGCCAGCACATGGCCATGCATTACGACGACGCGATCGCCTCCTACCAGGCCGCCCTCCAGCTCATGCCCCAGCACGTCAACGCCCGCAACGGCCTGGCCACGCTGTACGCCGAGCGCGGCGAGTTCGACAAGGCGATCCCGCTGTGGCAGGCGCTGACCGCGACTGCCGCCGAGCAGGCCGGTCCGGAGAGCGCCTTTCTGTTCAGCAATCTCGGCTATGCCCAGTTCCTCGTCGGCGACTACGAAAACGCCCTGGCCGCGCTGGAAAAGGCGTGCGTGCTCGACCCACTCAACGCGCGCGCCTGGGAGCACCTCGGCAGCGCGCTCGACAAGCTCGGCCAGCATGAACGCGCGCAACTGATGTACAAGCAATCGGCCGCCTTGCAGGCGCACGACTTCAAGGCCGACTACGCGCTCGCGCCCAAGGCCGGGGTCGCCGCGATCGACAGCGCGGTCCAGGCCAACGCCGGCGACGACGCCCAATACGCGACCACCAAGGTGCAGCAAACCGGCAGCGGCATGTTCGTCATGCGCCGCATTCCCGCCCATCGGCATGCGCATGGCACGATCCTCGCTGCCGCCGCGCCGGTGGCGCCGGTTGTGGTCCCGACATTACCGGCCAGCGTCCCGGCGCCACTGCCGGCGGCGCTACCGGCCGGCACCGCCGCGCTGGTGGAGATCCGCAACGGCAACGGCGTCACCGGCATGGCGCGCTCGCTGGCCGGCACGATGGATGATGGCCAGCTGCGCGTGGTGCGCCTGACCAACCAGAAAGGTTTCGGCGTCAAGCGCACGCGGGTCGAGTACCAGCCGGAATTTCGCGAAGCCGCCGAACGCCTGGCCGAACGCTTCGGCGCCGCCAAGGTGGTGCCGGTGGCAAAAGTCGGGCGCGCCGATGTGCGCCTGGTCATCGGCCACGACCTGGTCGGAAAGCGCCCGGTGGCGGCGGCGCTGGCCGCCAACCCGGCCATGCCGCGCAAGGAAAGCTGAAACGCCAATCGCAGTTGCGCCTGCGCACTAGCATGCGCAGGCGCGTTTCGTTTGTGGGAGATCAAAGAACGTTCAAGCGCGCACGCGACAATGGAGGCGATCGAATAAAAAACCGGAGAACGCCATGCGCCTCGCACCACGCCTAACCGCCTTCCTGTCCAGCTTGCTCATCGTCTCCCTGGTCGCCTGTGCGCCCACGCCCAAGCGCGAAGGCACGGGAGAGTACGTGGACGACACCCTCATCACCGGCAAGGTCAAAGCCGCGCTGGTTGCCGACCCCGACCTCAAGGCCAGGGAAATCAACGTCGAGACCTACAAGGGCACCGTCCAGCTGAGCGGCTTCGTCAGCTCGCCCGAGGAGATTCCCAAAGCGGTCGAACTCGCGCGCAAAATCGAAGGCGTCAAGGAGGTAAAGAACGACATGACCATCAAACGCTAGCGTAGGGCAGGGCGGCGCCACCTGCCGCCCGGGTCAGTCCCACGACACGCTGCCCAGTCCGTGCGCGCTGGCGTTGCGGTTGGCCGGCTTGCCGTACACGGTGGCCGATCCCAGGCCGTTTAGTTTCAGGTTGGCCGAGGTCGTCGCGTACACGGTCGCGCTGCCCAGGCCGCTCATGTCCAGGTCAACCGCGTCCGCGCGCAGCGCCTTCGCCTCCAGGCTGCCCACGCCGCCCAGGTTGGCCTTGAGCAGCTTGGCCTGGCCATTGACGTCGATGTGGCCTGCGCCATGCATGTCGAGCTCGATGCGCTCTGCCGTGCCTGAGTTCAGGGTCATGCTGCCGACGCCGCCCAGGTGCGCCACCACGTTCCTGTAGTGGCTGTTGAAGTCGAGCGAACCGGCGCCATCGAGCGACAGCTTGATCTGGTCGCCCGAGAAGCCCTGGACGTCGGTGGAGCCGACTCCGTGCGATTCAAACGACGTCAATGCCGGCAGCGTGAGTTCGGCGCGCAGCTCGCGCCTGCCGCCGCCGAACGACCAGTTGCGCCCAGTGGTATCGATGGTCAAGGTATCGCCGTTCTGGGTGACGGTGACCTTCGCCAGGCTGTCCTTGTCGCCGATGAGGGTCAGGGAAGGCGTCGCGCCCTGCTTCATGCGCAAGCCGATCACCCCGCCCAGCTTGATCTTTACAGCGCCCGCATCGATGTGGCGTGGCTCGCTGACCTGCTCCTCCGCGCTGGCGATTCCGGCGGGGAGAAGGAGGGCGGTCGTGATCAAGGCGTGGCGAAAAAAAGCTTGCATGGCGGGTCTCCGTGAATGGTATCGATGGTTGTATTGTCTGGTCGACGGTGGGATGTTGACAGCCCAGTTTAGTCGCCCAGCTGGGCCTTTTCAGCGGCCGTCAAGCGCTTGCCGGTGATCGTCACCACCGCGATATTCGCGCTCGCCGAAGCGCGCTGCGCTGCCGCGCTGTGGGCGTGCACGGCGGCGACGTGCGCCTTGGCGATGCCGGTGACCGAGGCGAGTGCGACAGCGATGACGAAGATGGCTTCCATGTTTTTAGCGATGTTCATGTTGACTCCTGGTGGGTTAGTGCGTTGGGTTGAGTGAACTATAGCCAGCGCTGCGCAGGTCAACCACGCGAATGCGATGAACTGCAGATTTGGCGGGGCGAAGGGTTCGATTTCGAGCAAGATGCGGGCGGCAGCGGCCGTCCTGAAGCCTCATCAAGGCGACGCCGCCACACCCCTGACGTCGAGATAGCAGAGTACTTGCGAGGATGGTGAATGGCCCACATGCCCATGGTAGACTGGAGCGAAGTGCTCCATCCCAGGAGCCTCGTATCGGAGACAGCCTTGGTTAGGTTTGATGAATCGGTTGACGATCCCGAAGACACGGTCTACACGAGCGCCGAGCGGACCGCTGCCGCGTCGCGCAGCACCTGGATCAGCGTTGCGCTCAATATTGGGCTGAGCTGCTTCCAGATTACCGTCGGGGTGCTCGCCAAATCACAGGGCTTGATTGCCGACGGGATTCATTCCCTGTCCGACCTGGTCGCTGATTTTGTCGTTCTATTCGCCAGTCATTTCGGTGCGAAGGAAGCGGATGCGGATCACCCGTACGGCCACCAGCGCTTTGAAAATGCTGCGTCGCTCGTCGTTGGCATGTTACTGCTCGCTGTGGGAGCCGGCATGGCGTGGTCGGCCATTGGCAAGCTGGAAAACCCCGAGACGATCCCGCAAGTCCATGCGGTGGCGTTGGCAGTGGTGGCCGTGGCTCTCCTAGCCAAGGAGATTTTGTTCCGCTACATGTTGAAGATCGCAAAACGCGTCAAGTCAAGCATGCTTGTGGCCAATGCCTGGCATGCCCGCTCGGATGCGGCCTCATCGCTGGTGGTCGGCGTCGGGATTGCCGGAAACCTGTCAGGCTATCCACTGCTCGATCCCATCGCTGCGCTGGTCGTGGGTCTCATGATTACGAAGATGGGTTGGGGCTTTGCCTGGCAGGCGCTCCATGAATTGATGGACCGTGGCATTGACGAGGAGGAACTCGCGGCAATTGTCGACACCTTGAAGGCCACGCCGGGCGTCAGAGGAATTCACGATGTGCGGACACGAAAAATGGGCGACATGATCGTTGTTGATGCCCACATCGAGGTGGACGCAGCGATCACGGTTGAAGCCGGCCACGACATCGCGGTCGCCGCGCGCCACAACGTGATGGCGCGCCACCGCGTGCTATCGCTGATGACCCACATCGATCCATGGCGCCAGCCGGACCTTGATCATCTCAGCGTGCCACGACGATAGACGGCGCGTGAGAAGCTGTTTGCGGGTGGCCCCGCCGCTCACGTCAACGCCAGTGGCCTAAAGCCAGGAGGGACTAACGATGCAGCAATACGATCTCGCCATCCCGACCTTACCCTGCCGCTCTGTAAGCGCGACTGTTGCGTTTTACAAGCGCCTAGGCTTCGAGGGTGGCGCTCACGAATTCAATAATCAGTACGCCATACTTCAGCGCGGCACTGTTGAGTTGCACTTCTTTGCGCACAACGAACTTGTGCCCGCTAACTCCCACGCCGGCTGCTACATCCGTGTCATGGATGTGGATGGTGTTTACCGCGCGTTCTCAGCGAGCCAGCTGCCGCGTACAGGTATTCCACGCATGGATATGCTGGAAGATAAGCCGTGGGGTCTCCGGGAGTTTGCGATCGTTGACATCGATGGCAATCTTCTGCGCATCGGACAAGTTATTTCAAAGTAGCCGCATGCCCTCACGCTCAGCAGCCCCGTACAGCATTTCATCGAGCGGTCTGCCGACGTAGAAAACGGCTTGCGCCGGCCTAATCCGCTCGCGCCCTCGTCTGCCCGAGATTGATGGCTGGGGCCGCTTTGGCGACGAACAGCAGGCTTGGGCGAACTCCAGCCGCGGTGGCACGTCGGCCACCCTGTCGGTCTCACCAACGGCCGACGCGGCGTGGCTGGTACCGTGATCGTTGAGAAGATCGTCGGCGCGGCGGCCGCAATAATTTGCTGCCAACTCATCGCGGTCAGATCGGTACGACGTGATGGACAGGTGGGCCGCGGCATTGTAGGGTCACCCACCAGCACGGATAGAATTAGCATCGGTACGGAACAGAATCGGCTGCGCTTGCGCATCGCGTTGCTCGCGCGCGTGCATGACGACCCTCTTCACTTCGGCATGGTGCGGCGACTTGGCGCAAACGGGATCCGCGTTGGCGCCGTCGCCCGTCAGCGCATAGGCCTGACAACGGCAGCCCCCGTGATCGATGTCTTTTTCCGGACACGCCGCGCACGGCGACTGCATCCATGCGTCCCCTCGATAGCGGTTGAACGCCCCGCTGGCATACCAGATGTCGCGCACGCTATGGTCGCGTTTATTTGGAAACGCAATGCCTGGCAGCGAGCGTGCGGCATGGCAGGGGAGGGCGGTACCGTCCGGCGCGATGCCTAAAAATACAGAACCCCACCCATTCATGCACGCCTTGGGCCGTTCCTCGAAATAGTCCGGCAGCACGAACAGGATGCGCACCTTGTTGCCTATCCGCGCGCGATACGCGTTGACGACCGCTTCGGCCCGCACCACCTGCTCGCGGGTCGGCATCAGCTGGGCTCGGTTGGCTAGGCCCCAGCCGTAGTACTGGGTGTTGGCCAGCTCCAGATACTCGACGCCCATTTCCAAGGCCATGTCGATGATCGCGCCAACATGATCGAGGTTGTGCCGGTGTAGCACGACATTTAATACCATCGGATAGTCGTATTGCTTGATCAACCGGGCCACGCGCAACTTCAGATCAAAGGTCTTGGTACTCGACAGGAAATCGTTCATCTCCCGCGTCGAGTCCTGGAACGACAGCTGGACATGGTCGAGTCCCAAGGCCTTCATGCGCGCCAGGCGCGGCTCGGTCAAGCCTATTCCTGAGGTGATCAGGTTGGTGTAAAAGCCAAGCCGGCGCCCCTCTCCTATTAGCAGTTCCAGGTCATCACGCAGCAGCGGTTCACCGCCCGAAAAACCCAGCTGGGCCGAACCGAGCTTTCGCGCCTGGCGCATGACGTCGAACCACTGCTCGGTGCTCAGTTCGTCGCGGTTCTTGGCATAGTCGAGCGGGTTGTAGCAGAACGCACAATGAAGCGGGCACCGGTAAGTCAGTTCGGCAAGCAGCCACAGCGGCGCGGCGATGGGGGGGCGGGGCAGGCCGTTCATCGTTGCCTCAGCCCAGCCAGCCGCGCTCGGCGGCGGCGCACAGAAAATCGTCGACCTCGTCACGCAAACCGGTCACGCTAAACGTTTCCTCCAGCTCGCGCACCACGTCCGCGACGGTGCGGTGGCCGTCACAGCGCTTGAGTATCTCGGCCGCGCTCTGGTTCAGCTTGACCATCCCCTCCGGATACAGCAGCACATAATTATTTTGGGCCTCCTCCCATTGCATGCGGAACACGCGCGAGAGGGTAGGGTGCTCGGGAATCGAATTCATCATGGGGCCTCACAGTTGGGATACGCTTTCTCAATGGCGTCCAGCATCGACCATAAGATGTCGAGCTTGAACTGCAGAATTTCCAGTGCGTGCTCCTGCTGGGGGCGGGTGGTAAAGTGGTCCAGCGTCACCGCCAGTCCATGTTCGACATCGCGTTCCGCCAGTGAAATGCGGCTGCGGAAGTAATGCAAGCCTGCGGTATCGATCCAGCCGTAGTGGGCCGGCCAGTTCGCCAGGCGATCCTTATGGATGCGCGGGGCAAACATCTCGGTCAGCGATGAACAGACCGCGTCTTGCCAGGGCGCTTGGCGCGCGAAGTTGACGTAAGCGTCGACTGCAAAACGTACGCCGGGCACCACCAGTTGCTGCGAAAATAGCGTCGCGCTGGGGATGCCGACCGCCTCGCCCAAGCGCACCCACGCTGCAATGCCGCCTTCATTTTGCTCATCGCCATCGTGGTCGAGAATTCGCCGGACCCACTTGCGCCGCGTCTCACGGTCAGTGCAATTGGCGATGATGGCGCCGTCTTTCTGTGGAATCCTGGTCTGATAGTAGAAGCGGTTGGCCACCCAGCCGCGCAGCTGCTCCGGGCTCGACAGCCCGCTGTTCATTCGGACATTGAACGGGTGGTGAATGTGATAGCCGGCACCGCGCGCGCGCAGCTGCGCTTCGAATTCGCTGCGGTTCCATGGCGGCGCGCTCACAGCGTGATCTCCATGCCATCGAATGCGACTTCGATCCCATGCTTCGTCAGCGTTGCCCGCTGTTGCGAATCTTCGTCCAGGATCGGGTTGGTGTTATTAATATGTATGAGCACCTTGCGGCGTGCGCCGATCGCATCGAGCACGGCCACCATGCCCTGCGCGCCAGTTTGCGGCAAGTGGCCCATATCCTCCGCCCGCTTGCTGGACAATTCCTGTTCGATCATTTCGTCAGCGTGCCAGAAGGTGCCATCGACCAACAGACAGTCGGCCGCCCGCATTGCCGCTTCCACCGGCCCGGTCAGCGCGCCCAGTCCCGGCGCGTAGAACAGCGCTTTGCCACTGACTGTGTCCTCGATCAGCAGACCGATGTTGTCGCCCGTCTGCGGGTGCTGGCGGTGCGGCGAATACGGCGGCGCCTTGCTCGACAAGGCAATCGCGGTAAACCGGATGTGCTCGATGCCAGGCACCTGCAGCGGCGGCAGTGCCAGCTCATGCCATGCCACGCCGCAGTAATGAGACAGGACCGGCGCCAGCGGTAATGCCGTCGTGAGATCGCTCCACACGGAGGCTGTGCAGTACAAGGGTATCCGCTTTCCCTCGCGAAGCATGAGCAGCCCGGTAACGTGATCGATTTGTGCGTCGAGCAACATAACGGCAGCGATGCCGCTGTCGCGCCGGGCGCGTGCCGGCTGCAGCGCCGGGGTGGCCCGGATCTGCGCAAGAATATCCGGCGAGGCATTGATCAGTACCCAATCGTCGCCGTTGGAAGACACTGCGATGGACGACTGGGTGCGTGGTGTGGCGCGCACGGTGCCCTTGCGGACGCCAGCGCAGTTGCGGCAGTTGCAGTTCCATTGCGGAAAGCCGCCGCCGGCCGCCGAACCTAATACGATAATCTTCATGGGCGTTGTGATGTAAGGCCGCGCCACACCGTCAGACGGCGTGGCGCGAGTGACGACGACGGATCAGCGCTTGGCAACGTACAGCGTAACTTCAAATCCGAAACGCCAGTCGATGAATTCAGGTTTGGTCCAGTTCATGATGTATCTCCTTGATGGAAGGGTTGGCATTGCAATGGCGAGAGGCCACCCTCTATGCAGCAATATCCATGCCATTTCCATCCCGGGGAATTGAGAGGGGCACTGTCCCAGTTGTGTCGGTGGGTATGGAGCACCCGTTCCAAATCGGGACAATGGTCGACCGTTAGGTCGACGTGGCTTTGGAGCTTGTTGGCGTGTCGTTATCGCGAGAATCTGCTGGCGCTCAGCCATGCGCGGATGCGCTCGTCGTTGCCGGCGCGCGCATGAATGACCGGCTTGACGGGCGCCACGGATCGTGCGGGTTGTCAGAACTCGCGTCCCAGCCTGTAGGCGCGCTCCAGGTACATGCGTCGGGTGGCGTCGTCGGCGCCGTGGACCGCATGGAAGTATTCGTGCTGGATCCGCTTGATGCCGGGGTAATGCAATGCGTACTCGTCGATGAGCATCTTCATTGCCGCTTTGAGGCCGGTCTCATACGACGCTTCGTTCCAGATCGTCGTCTGCATGATCAATGCCTTCTCATGCATGAGCAGCGGGAGGCGGCCGCCGACATCGCCGAGCCACGCTTGCGCAGTCATCCCGAAAGCGAATCCCAGGCTGAACACGCGATCTATCCATCCTTTCAAGATGGCGGGGAAACCCATGAAGTACACCGGCGCCACGAAGGCCAAGGCGTCGGCCCGCGCGACCTTGGCCTGCTGCTCGGCCACGTCGCGCGGGGCGCCCAGTGCGTGCAGTCTGCGAACGAGCTGCCGGTCGTCCCGATCGCCGATCCATCGCTTCACCATCAACCTGCGCAGCGGATTGCGTGCAGCCTCCATCAGCGACTGCTTGACATGCATGTTCTGCAAAACGTCGTCTGGTACGCTATCGTCGATCCAGTCCGGCCCGTCCCGATCGTCGAACACCGGGTTGAAGCGGATCGCGTACAAGTCGACCACTTCGTTCGTGTGCCCGGCGTCGCGCAGGCCATCAGCGAAGCGATCAAGAACCGCGTGACAGAATGACCGCGGGTTATGATGTGCGTAGATCGTGAGCACGTTCATGCGCAACTCCGCATCGACACGACGAATAAGACACCCCATCCGTCAGAGACGATCCTGGCAATCGAGGCGCAGCCCGGTGCAGAGCCTGGATCGGTTCCGCTGGTATCCATGCGCCACCTCCTTTCACGCCAGCGACGACGAATGCAATCGTCACTTCACATTTGTGAAATGTTCTGCCTATCGGGGCCGTTCGCTTTGATCTGGCTCAAGGCGTTCCCGTGAGTTCACTGCGCTGGAAAGAGGAGATTCTGGCTCCCTGTTCACTGCGATTCATGGTGGGCGCCGCGTTGACGTGCACACTTTTGTATGACGAGCACCATTCCATGGTGTCAATCGCTGAATAAGGTTTTGACCATCTGCCTGAGCCAGATATTCGCCGGGTCCGAGTTCACGATGCTGTGCCAATGCTGCATCAGATGAAACGATGGCGGCTGCAGGGGCGGGTCGACAAGTCGGACTCTTGCCAGCGTCGCGAAGACGTGCCCGATATCGCGCGGTACAGTAGCAATCAGATCCGAGCTTGAGATGAGTGTCAGCAGACTGGCGAAATGCGAAAGCTCGACACGCACATCGAGCTTGATATGTTTCTCGTCGAGGAAACGTTCAAACAGATGCGTGCGTCCCGCCGGGCGCACGATGGCATGTGACTCAGCCAGGAAACTTTCCATTGTCAGATGGTCGCCAACGCGTGGATGTTCGGAGCGGACGATGCTGACGAAGGAATTCTTGAACAAACGCTGCTGAAAAAAACCTGCCTTGGCCAGGTCCGGGAAATACCCGATCGCCAGGTCGGCCTTGCCCAATTCCAGCGCTTCCCCGGCGCCTTCCGATGAAATGGCGACAGAGCGCAGGCAAATGTTTGGTGCGTTGACTTGCGCGTACGCCAGCATCTTGGGCAGGAATACTGTTTCACCGATATCCGGCGTGATGATCGTGAAAATGCGGCGCGCCGTCGAGGGATCGAAGAGAGGCTGCTGCAACACGTCGAGGCGGACGATTTCCAGGAGCTTCTGCACGGGTTCGGACAACTGCAGCGCACGCGGCGTCGGCCGCATGCCATGGCCGGTCCGCACAAAAAGCGGGTCACCAAGTTGAATGCGCATCTTTGCGAGCGCCGCGCTCATTGCCGGCTGGCTCAAATTCAGGGCCTGGCCGGCGCGGGTCACGCTCTGGTGCTGGAGCATTGCCGCGAACACCACGAGCACGTTCAAATCCAGTTCTGCGATATTCAAAATTTGGATTCCTGAGATATGAAATTGCGGCTTTTCGGGATACTCCTGCGAACGTATTATGCATCAATCGACAGTGCGAATGGCTTGGCGGACACATTTTTTGCGCCAATGCAAGTCGGGAATACGCCGGTAGGGGTGGTGACTAGACGCCATCCCGGAGCAAAAATATCCTATAAAAAACAACGGCCAGTGACACGCGCACTGCGTCGGCAAGGAGACAGTCATGACAGCAGCATTCGACGTGCGCGAGGAAATTGAAAGCGCGCCGATCAGCAGTTTCCACTGGAAACTCGGTACCCTGATCGGCATCATCATGTTTTTCGACGGCTACGAACTTTTCAACGCGGGATATGCCATACCGCTCATCCTGAAGGCTTGGCGGCCTTCACCGTCGGCGATCGGCGTGATGCTCTCGAGCGGCATCGTCGGCCTGTCCATCGGATCGCTTCTGCAAGGCTGGCTAGCCGATCGATTGGGGCGGCGCAAGGTGATGCTCTGGGCCCTGTACGGAATGGGCACGGCCAGCCTGCTGCTCGCCGCCATTGCGCAAAGTCCGCTTCAGTTCGCCGGCTTTCGCCTGTTGCTGGGAACTGCGCTGGGCATGATCACGCCGCTGACGATTTCGTATATCAATGAGTGGGCGCCGAAGCGCACCGCGAATGTCTACACCATCTGGGTATTTCAGCTGGGCTTCAGCGTCGGCGGCATTGCCGCCGGCGCCGCCGGTGCCGTGCTGGCGCCAGCCCTGGGATGGCAGGCCATCTATTACGCGGGCGCCCTGTCGATCCTGGTTGCCATCGCGGCTCAGTTGTGGTTGCCGGAATCGGCCCAGTTCCTCGCCACCAAAGGGGAGTTCGAACGCATCGGCCGCATTCTCTCGCAGCTGCGCCCGGCGCGCCGGCACCTGTACGCGGGCGCCAGGTTTACCACCGCGGCACGGGGACGCGCTACGCCCTTGAGCACGCTGTTGCAGGCACCTTACCGGGCCAAGACGCTCGCCGCCTGGACTGCGGGCGCACTGAGCCTGTTTTGCATTCATGGACTGACCGGATGGTTGCCGACGCTGCTGGTCCAGCGCGGTGAAGCGATGTCCTCGGCCGCCACCTACGGGGCCCTGATCATGACTGCGTCGTTATTTGGTGGTCTGGGAAGCGGCTGGCTGGCCGATGCCGCCAAAAGCCGGGTGCTTGCCATGGTGGCCTGGTATGGAATGGCTGCGCTCGCGATGCTAGCGCTCGGCCAGGTCCATGGGCGGGTCGAGATGATGGTGGTCGTAGCCGCTGCCGGCTTCTTCGTGTTCGGCGGGCAGTCGGTCCTGAACAATTATATTGCGATGATTTATCCGACCGAAGTGCGCAGCACCGGTGTCGGTGTCGCCGTCGCCATCAACCGCGTTGGCGGCATACTCGGCCCTGTTGTGATCGGGATGGTCAAATCGTTCAATCCGGATCCTATCTACACATTCTATCTACTGGCCGCGTCCATGGCCCTGGCGTGTCTGTCGTTCGCCTTTGTGCGCAATAGCCAGGCGCGGCCCGAATTCGAGCGGACGCCGACGGCAGGCGAGGCGGACGCCTTGCGCGCGGCCTTGCCGGACGACTGAAGCCCCAACTGTTGTACCACCTTGCACCCTTGGGTTCGGTCAGTTCGACCGCACGGGCCAGGTATTGATTTTATGGAGAAGACAGACATGAGCCAAGCCGCCAAGATGGCACAAGGCCTGACCCTGGCCCAAGCCAACCGTATCGTTGCGGGCGCCCTCGCGGCGGCCCGTGCCGAGGGCGTGCCACCAGTGGCAGTCGTGGTACTCGACGCCGCTGGCCACACGGTGGCGCTGCAGCGCGAGGACGGCGCCACCATGCTGCGTAGCGAGATCGCCTTCGGCAAAGCCTGGGCCGCGGCGGGCATGGGCGTGTCGAGCGCTGTCATTCACCAGCGCGCCCAAGACAATCCGGTGTTCTTCAACGCGCTGGCGGCCTCAAACCAGGGCAAGTTCATTCCCCAGGCCGGCGCCGTGGCGATCCGGAATGCGGACGGCATGCTGATCGGCGCGGTTGGCGCCAGCGGTGGCACCGGCGCCCAGGATGAAGCGATCTGCGCGGCCGGCGTGAACGCGGCCGCTTTGGTGGCGGCATGAGCGTCGCATACGCCGGCGCCCACCAGCACGCGGCGGCTTGCACTTGCGGCATCGACGTGCATGCTCACGTCATCCCGCATGACCTGCCGCGCTACCTCGGCAACATCATCCCGGCCAGTTGGCCCTCGATGGCGCCGGCGCACGCCTGCCACCGCCACGTCATGGTCGCCGGCACGGTCTACCGCACGGTGTCCGACAAGGCCTGGAGCCCCACGCGGCGCATCGACGACATGGAAACCATGGGCCTGGCCCAGCAAGCGATATCGCCCATGCCCGAACTATTGGCTTACTGGATGGATGCGGCGCCGGCCTGCCAGCTGCTGCGCTACCTGAACGAACAAATCGCAGAGATGGCGGCCTTGTCGGGCAACCGCCTGGTCGGCATGGGCGCCGTGCCACTGCAAGATATCGACCTGGCATTGGCCGAACTCGATTACGTCGCCGACAAGCTCGGTTTCAAGGCGATTGAGGTCGGTAGCAACATCAACGGCAAGGCGCCCGGTGCACCGGAATTTGCGCCCTTCTTCGCTGCCTGCGCGGACAAGGGCGTGGCGGTGTTCGTGCACGCCCTCAAACCGGCCGGCACCGAACGGCTGGTGGGGCCGGACAAGCTGCTGCCCGCGCTGGCCTATCCGACCGACGTCGGACTGGCCGCCGCATCGGTACTGACCTCGAACCTGATCGGCCGTTATCCGCACCTCAAGATGGCCTTCAGCCACGGCGGCGGCACGCTGGCATCGCTGCTGCCGCGCCTGGAGCAGGCACGCCAGGTCTTTCCCGCGTTGCGCGAGGCGATGCCGGTCAGCCCATCCGAGCAGGCGCGCCAGCTGTACTACGACACCCTCGTATTTGACGCGCCAACGCTGAACCATTTGCTGGCCTGCTTCGGCGCCGACCAGCTCATGATCGGCACCGACTATCCGTTCGCCTTCCATGACGCCAGCCCGGTCGCGCGCATCGCCGCGGCGGTGGCCGCGCCGGATGTGCGCGCGCGTCTGGTCACCCACAACGCGGCGCGCTTCCTCGGCATCGATGCCGGCGCGCCCACAATCAATCCATAAGGAGGCATCATGCCCGCATCTCCCGCCGGCCGACTGCGCAGCATCGCCATCGGCGTCACCGACCTCGACGCTGCCGAACGCTTCTACAACGACACCTGGCACCTCCAGACCGCCGCGCGCACGGCCGATGCCGTCTACCTGCGTGGCGCCGGCAGCTTCCATCATATCCTGGCGCTACACCGCAGCAGCGCGCCGGACGTGCGTAACGTGACGTTCAGCGTCGCCGCGCGCGCCGACCTCGACGCCATCGCCGCGCGCACGCTGGCCGCCGACGGCCGGCTGCTGTCCGGCCCGCAGCCGCTCGACGAGCCCGGCGGCGGCACGGCGCTGGTCGTGGCCGATCCGCAGGGCCGCGTTCTGCGCTTCGTGCACGGCGATGAACGCGTGGCCGACAGTGGCCGAGCCGATGCGCCGACCCGCATTACCCACATCGTCTTCAACAGCGCGGACGTGGCCACGGCCCAGCGCTTCTTCGAACAGGCGCTCGGCTTCTCGCTGTCGGACCGCACCCGCGTCATGGCATTCATGCGCTGCAACAGCGACCACCACAGCATCGCGCTGGCCGACAGCGACGCCAACACGCTCAACCATATCGCTTTCGTGATGCCGGACCTGGACGCCGTGATGCGCGGCGCCGGACGCATGCGCGACGCCGGCTGGCCGATCGAGTGGGGCGTGGGCCGCCATGGCCCCGGCAACAATGTGTTCGCCTATTTCATCGGCCCGGACGACTTCGTCATCGAATACACGGCCGACGTGCTGCAGGTCGACGACAGCTACCGGGTCGGCGCTCCCTCCGACTGGACCTGGCCACCCGGGCGCTTCGACCAGTGGGGCGTCTCCATGCCGCCGTCGGAGCGCATCAAGCGAGCCCAGAAAAACATCCGTTTTACCCAACAATGAATTCCTGAAGGAGATTTTGATGCAATTTACCAGCTACCGCAGTGGCCTGGACGCCCGCCTGGCCGTCGTCGACGGCGACGACGTCATCGACCTGAACCGCCTCATTCCCGAGGTGCCGGCCGATGCGCGCCGCGCGCTGCTGGCCGGCGTGGATCTCGTCGCCGCCGGGCGTCGTGCGATCGAGTTGGCAGGCCCCGCTGACCGCCAGCCGCGCGCCGGCCTGGCACTGGCGCCGGTCGTGCCTGAACCGGGCAAGACGGTGTGCCTGGGCCTGAATTACTACGACCATGCGGCCGAGAGCGGCCGGGAAAAGCCGGTCTATCCATGGTTCTTCCTGCGCTCGACCACGTCGCTGCTGGCCCATGGCGAGGTCGCCGCCCGCCCGCTCGTGTCCGACAAACTCGACTGGGAGGCCGAGCTGGCGGTGGTCATCGGCAAGCGCGCGCGCCACGTCAAGCGCGAGAACGCGCTCGACTGCGTATTCGGCTACGCAGCCTTCAACGACATCTCGGTTCGCGACTACCAGAAGCGCACGCCGCAATGGACGATCGGGAAGAATTTCGACCGCACGGGCGCTCTGGGCCCGGTGATGGTCAGCGCCGATGAACTGCCGCCGGGCGCGGTCGGCCTGCGCATCCAGTCTCGCCTGAACGGCCAGGTGATGCAGGACGCCAACACGCGCGACATGATCTGGGACGTGGCCGAGACCATCGCGCTGCTGTCCGAATGCCTGACGCTGGAGCCGGGCGATGTGATCGCCATGGGCACGCCGGCCGGCGTCGGCCAGGCGCGCACGCCGCCGGTGTGGATGAAGCACGGCGACACCATCGAGGTCGACATCGAGGGTGTCGGTCTGCTTGTCAACACGATCGAAGACGAAGTACAACCATGAGCGATTTGCACGACAACGCCGAATATGACGTCGTGGTGGTCGGCTTCGGCCCGTCCGGGGCGGTCGCCGCAGCGCTGCTTGGCCAGGCGGGCGTACGCACCCTGGTCCTGGACCGTAGCCACGAGATCTATCCCAAGCCACGCGCGATCGCCCTCGATCACGAGATCATGCGCGTCTTCCAGAACCTCGGCCTGGCGGACGCGGTGGCGCCGCACTGCGAGCCATTCACACCGTCCGAGTATTACGGCGCGGATGGCCGCCTGATCAAGCGCCTGGCGACGCTGCGGCCGCCTTATCCGCTCGGCTACACCCCATCGATGGTGTTTACCCAGCCGCCGGTGGAGGCGGCGCTGCGGCAGCACGTCAAGGACTTGCCGTCGGTCGACCTGGCGCTGGGCTGGCGCTTCACCGGCGTCGAGCAGGATCCCGAGATGGCCACCGTGCGCGTGGAAGATGCGCAAGGCCGCCCGGCGAGCGTGCGCGCACGCTGGGTGATCGGCTGCGACGGCGCCTCGAGCGCGGTGCGCGAGGCCGTCGGCATCACGCTGGAAGACTTGTCCTTCGACGAACCGTGGCTGGTGGTCGACGTCCAGGTCAACGAGCGCGGCCTGGCCAAGCTTCCCAAGACCAGCGTGCAGTACTGTGAGCCGGCGCGCCCCTGCAGCTACGTGATCGGCCCGGGCAACCACCGGCGCTGGGAAATCTCGCTGCTGCCGGGCGAGGATCCTGCGTGGCTGGCGACCGAGGAAGGTGCGTGGAGCCTGCTGAAGCGCTGGATCGGTCCCGAGGATGCGACCTTGTGGCGCCAGGCCAGTTACCGTTTCCACGCGCTGGTGGCGCGCGAGTGGCGGCGCGGGCGCGTGTTCATCGCCGGCGATGCCGCGCACCAGCAGCCGCCCTTCCTTGGACAGGGGATGTGCCAGGGGGTGCGCGACGTGGTCAACCTGAGCTGGAAGCTGCGCGCCGTGCTGGCCGGCGATGCCAGCGGCGACGCCGCCGAACGGCTGCTCGACACGTATGCCGAGGAGCGGCGCGAACACGTGCGCCAGCTGACCACGCGCATCAAGGAAATCGGCGCCGTCATCTGCGAGCGCGACCCGGCCGCGGCTGCGGCACGCGACGCCGCATTGATCGAGGAAGCCGGCGGCAATATCGAGACCGTGCCGCGCCAGGACATCATCCCGCCGCTGACGGGCGGACTGGCCGCGCGCGGCGGCGCGGCCGGCACCGGCACGCTGTTCCCGCAGCCGCGCGTGAACAGCCCGGCCGGCGTCGTGCTGCTCGACGAACTGGCCGGCAGCGGCTGGCGCATCGTGACACGACTGCGCCTTGACGCGCTGCCGCCCGGCTTGGCCGACATGGCCGCATCGCTGGGCACCCTGGTCGGCGTATTCCCGGGTGAACCGCAATTCACGCAAGCGCCACACTGGCTCCAAACGCAGGAACAGGACGGCGTGCTGGCGGGCTGGTTCGAGCGCTACCAGTGCTGCGCGGCAGTCGTGCGGCCCGATCATTACGTGTACGGGGTCGCCGCCGACGCGGCGGCGCTGATCGCCCTGGTCACCGGGCTGAAACAGGACTTGGCGGCATAAACATTGACCATTGGCGGCGCGGCGCAGTGACGATGGCGCCGGGTTGCGTCGCCGCCAGCAGCGACCGCTCCGCCTGCATCCAGCAAGTGTCCAGAACGGCATGCCTTCGGTTTGCCGAACATAAGCAACGCGCTTCGCAGCCTCAACGCACGCGGATGTCCCGCATGCGTTGGAGCGGGCGAGGACGTGATAACCAGGATTTCTAAAAATCCATAAGGAGACGTATGAAAGCATCAACCTTTGCGGCGCTCGCTCTTGCCGCGTTCTCATCCGAAGCAATGGCGCAATCGAACGTGAGCTTGTACGGCGTGATCGATCTCGCCCTACAATCGGGCCGCACCGGCGGCACCGTTACCACACGGGTCGATTCGAGCGCGGTGGCGCCGACGCGTTTCGGCATCCAGGGCAGCGAGGACTTGGGCGGCGGCAGCCAAGCAATCTATCGGATCGAAAGCGGATTCAACGCGGACACGGGCGCACTGGCCAACAACGGCACCTTGTTCGGCCGCGAAGCCTGGGTCGGCTTGAGTGGCGGACTTGGCCAGGTGCAGGTGGGCTTGAATTACACGCCCCTGTTTTCAAGCTATGTGTCGTATTCACTCGGTGAGTTGAACACCTTGGGATGGGGAAATGCCACGAACAATTTTGTTTTCGTGCCAGTGGCGCGTGCGCCGAACTCGATCCGATATACCTCGCCTGTCTTTGCGGGCCTCACGCTGCGGGCTTTTCATGCACTGGGCAATGAAGGTGCGGCCGGCCAGCCGCGTGGCCTCGGAAAAATCAGTTCAGTGGGCTTGAATTACAAGACCGGCAATTTGTCGGTCGATGGCGACTATCTTCAACAGGATTATGTGAATGCCGCAATGCTGACTCCCGATATCCAGACCAGGACCGGGCGCTATTTCCTGTTGGGCGCTTCGTACGATTTTGGTTTGATCAAGCCGGCGTTCATTTTTCAGTCCCATCGCGGCGCAGCCGATGTGGCCACGCCGCTCAACACCAGCTTCGCGAATCCCGACCACGATCTGTATGAAGTGAACGCGCTGATCCACGTGACGTCGAACGGAACCTTGTTGCTCAGCTACGGGCAATACAAGAAGCTCGCGAACGGTGCGGGGAACGCCCGGTCGTACGGTCTTAGGCACGATTATCGTTTGTCAAAACGTTCGGGGCTGTATGCAGGTATTTCGCGTGTAGAAAACGAAAGTGCGGCAAGCTTTACGGTCAGTTCGGCCGCTGGGCCGGGCATCGCAGTCATCCCGGGCAAAAGCATCGACAGCGTGATCGTCGGCATCATCCACCGGTTTTAGCCTCAGGCGACCGGGTGAACTTCCTGGCCGCACGCGCCGTCAGGAAGTGCACTTGCGGCATGACATGGGGGCGCTGCCAGGCGATGCGCTCATGCCAAGTGAAAAGGGACTACCTGACGTAATCCCTTTTTTTTCATCTAATTCTGGTGCCGACTGCCGGTTTCGAACTGGCCACCTGATGATTACAAATCAACTGCTCTACCAAATGAGCTAAGTCGGCGAAACTTTTACAGGCTCGGATTATACGCTATTTGATTCGCGTGAGCGTCGGGCGCCCGCCCTTTTTCGGCGGCTCGTCGTCGCCGCCAGTGCCATCCGACGCCTCGGCCGTGGCCGTTTCCGACGCCGCATTCGGTACCGACGCCAGCGACGGCACGCTGCTGAGCGAGCTCTCGGCAGGCGGCGGCGCGGGTGCTGGCGCTGCCTCGGGCGCAGGGCCGTTCACTTCAAACGCCATGCCCTGGCCGTTCTCATTGGCGTAGATCGCCAGTACGTTGTGAACAGGCACGTAGATCTGGCGCGACACGCCGCCGAAGCGGGCGTTGAAGTGGATCGCGTCGTTGTCCATCTTCAACCCGGAGGTGGCGGAAAAACTGATGTTGAGTACGATTTCACCCTTCTTCACGTATTCCATCGGCACCGTCGTCGATGCGTCGACCTTGACGGCGAGGTAGGGCGTGAAGCCGCTGTCGGTACACCATTCGTAGATGGCGCGCAGCATGTAGGGCTTGGTGGAGATTTCTGCCATGTTGTTTCTGTGTAGGAGGTGAAGCTTACACGCCAGTTTACTACCGAATTGGGCTGCGGCGTTTTACTGGCGTGTAACGGACTGCGGAAAAGCAGGAAAATCAGCGACGCATGACTTTTTCGGACGGGGTCAGCGCTTCAATGTAGGCCGGACGCGAGAAGATGCGCTCGGCGTATTTCATCAGCGGCGCGGCGGTCTTGGACAGCTCGATGCCGTAGTGATCCAGGCGCCACAGCAGCGGCGCGACCGCCACGTCGAGCATCGAGAACTCGTCGCCGAGCATGTATTTGTTCTTGAGGAACAGCGGCGCGAGCGTGGTCAGGCGGTCGCGGATCTCTGCGCGCGCCTTGTCGTGGCTCTTGTCGTTTGCCTTGTTGCGCTCGCTTTCGAGCACGTGCACGTGGACGAACAGCTCTTTCTCGAAGTTGAACAGCATCAGCCGCGCACGGGCGCGCATCAGCGGGTCGGCCGGCATCAGTTGCGGATGCGGAAAGCGCTCGTCGATGTATTCATTGATGATGTTCGATTCGTACAGAATCAGTTCGCGCTCGACCAGGATCGGTACTTGGCCATACGGATTCATCGTCGAGATGTCTTCTGGCTTGTTGAACAGGTCCACATCGCGCACTTCGAAGTCCATGCCTTTTTCAAACAGGACCAGGCGGCAGCGTTGCGAGAAGGGGCAGGTTGTGCCCGAGTAGAGAACCATCATTTTTATAGTTCCTTAGAAACAAAGGGGTGAAACGACTAGCGGATCACCCCGGAAATGATTGCCCGCTGAACTGGCGGGCAATGAATAACAACGTCTGGATCGTTGGCCAGCCTGGCCGTATTACTTTACCTCTTTCCAGTACGACGCGCTCAGGCGCCATGCCAGGACGGCGAACATGGTCATGAACAGCAGCACCCACACGCCCAGGCGCTTGCGCAGCCCTTGCGCCGGCTCGGCCATCCACTCGAGGTAGGCCACCAGATCGGCGGTGGCGGTGTCGAACTCGGTCGGGCTCAGCTTGCCGGGCGTGACCTGCTCGAAACCGGCGAACTTGTGCACGGTCTTGCCTTCTTCATGCGGATCCTTTTCCTCGACCATCTTCACGGTGCGGATGCCTTGCAGCTGCCACATCACGTGCGGCATGGCCACGTTCGGCAGCACCATGTTGTTCCAGCCGGTCGGGCGGGTCTCGTCCTTGTAGAAGCTGCGCAGGTAGGTGTACAGGTAGTCGCCGCCGGTGCCGCCAGGTGATGCCTTGGCGCGCGCGATCACCGACAGATCCGGTGGCACCACGCCGAACCAGGCCTTGGCGTCGGCCGGACGCAGGGCGGTGGTCATCATGGCGCCCACCTTGTCCTGCGAGAACAAGAGGTTGTTCTTGATCTGGTCTTCGCTCAGGCCCAGATCGCGCAGGCGGTTGTAGCGCATGGACGAGGCCGAGTGGCAGTTTAGGCAGTAGTTGACGAACAGCTTGGCGCCGTTTTGCAGCGAGCTGAGGCTAGCGCGCGCCGGCGCTTTGTCCAGCGGGTAACCCGCCTCGTTCGCAAAAGCCAGGCCCGGCAGCAACGCCAGGATAGCAATCAATTTCTTTGGAAAATTCATGGATAGGTCCTGTATGTGCTTGTTCGTCGTTTAGTGCGGATGAAACGTCACACGTTGCGGCACCGGCTTGAAGGTGCCCATCGAACTCCACCATGGCATCAGCAGGAAGAAGCTGAAGTACAGCAGCGTGCACACTTGCGCGATCGAGGTGTACAGCGCGGTCGGCAGCTGGGTGCCCAGGTAGCCCAGGGTCACGAAGGACAGGCCGAACACGATGTACACATACTTGTGCCAGTCAGGACGGTAGCGGATCGACTTGACCGGGGAGTGGTCCAGCCATGGCAGGGCGGCGATGATCATCACGGACGAACCGAACAGCACCACGCCCCAGAATTTGGCGTCCAGCACGGCCGGCAGCATGCCGACGATGGCCAGCAGGGCCACCACGGCGATGACGGTCTTGGTCCTGAACGACAGGCGCGACTTGAGCCAGATGAACACGACATAGGCTGCCACGGCGGCCATGAGCACGTACATGAAGTCGGCGGTGGTGGCGCGCAGCACCGAGTAGAACGGCGTGAAGTACCAGGTCGGTGCGATGTGCGGCGGGGTCTTGAGCGAGTCGGCCGGGATGAAGTTGTTGTACTCCAGGAAGTAGCCGCCCATCTCAGGGGCGAAGAACACCACGGCGCTGAAGATCAGCAGGAACACGGACACGCCGAACAGGTCGTGCACGGTGTAGTAAGGATGCGAAGGGATGCCGTCCAGCGGATGGCCGTCCGGGCCCAGGTTTTCCTTGATTTCCACGCCGTCGGGATTGTTTGAGCCGACTTCATGCAACGCGATCAGGTGCGCCGCCACCAGGCCCAGCAGGACCAGCGGGATGGCGATCACGTGGAACGCGAAGAAGCGGTTCAGGGTGGCGTCGGAGACCACGTAGTCGCCGCGGATCCACAGCGACAGGTCAGGGCCGATGAACGGAATGGCGCCGAACAGGTTGACGATCACCTGGGCGCCCCAGTACGACATCTGGCCCCACGGCAGCAGGTAGCCGAAGAAGGCCTCGGCCATCAGGCACAGGAAGATCGCGAAGCCGAACAGCCAGATCAGTTCGCGCGGTTTGCGGTACGAGCCGTACAGCAGGCCGCGCGTCATGTGCAGGTAGACGATGATGAAGAAGGCCGAGGCGCCGGTCGAGTGCATGTAGCGCACCAGCCAGCCCCACGGGACTTCGCGCATGATGTATTCGACCGAACCGAAGGCCAGGCCGGCGTCCGGCTTGTAGTGCATGGTCAGGAAGATGCCGGTGACGATCTGCATGACCAGCACCAGCATCGCCAGCGAGCCGAAGATGTACCAGAAGTTGAAGTTCTTGGGGGCGTAGTATTTGCCCCACTGGTCGTTCCACAGCTTCGACAGCGGGAAGCGGTCGTCGACCCAGCCCAATGCCTTGTCGGCCATCGGCGCGTTGGCCGGCAGTTTGGTTTCCTTGAAAGCTGCCATAGTGTTATGCCTCGCCTTTCTCGTCTTTGCCAATGACCAGTTTGGTGTCGCTCAGATACATGTGGCGCGGCACCTGCAGGTTGTCCGGGGCCGGCTTGTTCTTGAATACACGGCCGGCCAGGTCGAAGGTGGAACCGTGGCATGGGCACAGGAAGCCGCCGGCCCAGTCGTCGGGAAGGTTAGGCTGGGGGCCGGGCGCGAAGCGCGAGGACGGCGAGCAGCCCAGGTGCGAGCAGATGCCGACCGCGACCAGCAGTTCGGGCTTGATCGAGCGGTATTCGTTGCGGGCGTATTCGGGCGTCAGGGCGTCAGGGGAGCGCTCCGAGTTGGGGTCGGCCACTTCGTTGTCGGTCTTCTTGAGCGACGCGACCATGTCGGGCGAACGCTTCAGGAGCCAGACCGGCTTGCCGCGCCATTCGACGGTTTTCAATTCGCCCGGCGCCATGCCGGCAATATCGACTTCCACCGGCGCGCCGGCGGCTTTCGCCCGCTCCGACGGTTGGAAGGTACTCACCAAGGCTCCCGCCGTGGCCAAACCAACCGCACCACCGGCCGCACATGTGGCGACGAGGAGGCCGCGACGGCCCGGATCGACCTGCTTTTCGTTACTCATACCAACCCCAATCAGTCAAAATGCGAAATCGTAAATAGCCACGTAAAGCTTCTAGCAACCTTAAATTATAAGGGAAGCTTGTGTCGAATTAAAGAAAAAAGTTGCCGATGTGCGAACACCGGGCTCGCGGAGCCGTTTTCGCGGCCCCGGCGCGCTGTCAATACGCCCGGCGCGGGCTGCTGAAAATTCAGGCGCAACGGCGGGAACCCGCTGCCGCGGTTTGGTTTCTAAGCTGTTCCATGTATGATTGTGATGCAATTATTTTCACAACTTACTAGACCGATGAGGGCGCCGATGACGATGATGAGCGAGTTCAGGCAGTTTGCAATGAAGGGCAACGTGGTCGACCTGGCCGTGGGCGTGATCATCGGCGGCGCGTTCGGCAAGATCGTCGATTCGCTGGTGCAGGACATCATCATGCCGCCGATCGGCCGCCTGTTCGGCGGGCTGGACTTCACCAGCTACTACCTGCCGCTCAACGGCCAGGGCACCGGTTTGCCGCTGCTCGAAGCCAAGAAGGCCGGCGCGGTCCTGGCCTACGGTAATTTCCTCACCATCCTGCTTAACTTCCTCATCCTCGCCTTCGTCATTTTCCAGATGATCCGGCTCATGAACAAGCTGCGCCGCACCGAGGAGGCCAAGGCCGCCGCGCCCGCCGCGCCGGCCGAAGACATCGTCCTGCTGCGCGAGATCCGCGACGCGCTGCGGCGCTAGGGTATGCCACCACGGTAAAAAAGGAGAGCGATGCGACGCTACTGGTTGTTGTTTGCGCAGACCGTCACCATCGCGCTCGGCCTGTATGCCGTCGCCGCCACGCTGCGCCCGGACTGGCTGGGCGCGCGCATGCACGCCATTGAGCCCGGTACCGTGGCCGACAAGGTCGCCGTGTTGCAGGCGCCGCCGCAGCCGGCCGCCGGCAGCTACCGCGACGCCGCCGGGCGCGCCATGCCGGCCGTCGTCAACATCCTCACCAGCAAGGCCCTGCACGAGAATCATCCGCTGCTCAAGGACCCGTTCTTCCGCCGCTTCTTCGGCGACAAGCTGCCGCCCGAGGAGCAGCAGGCCAGCCTGGGCTCGGGCGTGATCGTCAGCCCGGACGGCTATATCCTCACCAACAACCACGTCATCGACGCCGCCGACGAGATCGAGGTGGTGCTGGCCGACGGGCGCAAGGCGCCGGCGCGGGTGGTCGGCACCGACCCGGAGACCGACCTGGCCGTGATCCGCATCGACGTCAAGAACCTGCCGGTGATCGTGCTTGGCCATTCCGAGCAGGCGCGCGTGGGCGACGTGGTGCTGGCCATCGGCAATCCGTTCGGCGTGGGGCAGACCGTCACGATGGGCATCATCTCCGCGGTGGGCCGCAACAACCTGCACATCAACCACTTCGAGAACTTCATCCAGACCGACGCGGCCATCAACTTCGGCAACTCGGGCGGCGCGCTGATCGATACCAGCGGCAATCTGCTCGGCATTAATTCGGCCATCTACTCCCAGAGCGGCGGCTCGGTCGGCATCGGTTTTGCGATCCCCGTGAGCACCGCCAAGTCGGTGATGGAAGCCATCATCAAGCACGGGCAGGTGGTGCGCGGCTGGATCGGCATCGAAACCCAGGACATCACGCCCGAGCTGGCCGACAGTTTCGGCTTGCCGCAGGAAAGCGGCACCATCATCGCCGGCGTGGTGCGCAACGGCCCGGCTGACCGCGCCGGCATCCGCCCCGGCGACATCCTGCTCACCGTGGACGGCAAGAAGGTCGGCAACACCAACGAGATGCTGAACCTGATCGCCCAGCTGACCCCGGGCGGCAAGTCGACCATGACCTTGATGCGCAAGAACCACGCCGCCACAGTGCGGGTCACCGTCGGCAAGCGCCCGCGCGAAGCCGTAGAATAATTTCTTTTCTTCCCCCTGAACACTTTTGGATCACGATCTATGCATTTGCGCGACCTGACGCAGTTTCTTACCGAGCTGAGCGAGAACAATAACCGGCCCTGGTTCATCATGAACAAGCCGCGCTACGATATTTTGCGCGAGGAGTTTCTGGCCGTCGTCACCGAGCTGATCAAGGAGATCACCAGCTTCGACCGCGCCGTCGCCGCCTGCAACCCGAAAAAAGCCATGTTCCGCATCAACCGCGACATCCGCTTTTCCAACGACAAGAGCCCGTACAAGACGCGCTTTTCGGCCGGCATCACGCCGATGGACCTGCGCCGGCCCAGCGCCGGCGGCGGGCCGACCTATTACTTCCAGATCGAAGGCAACGGCAAGCTGCTGTTCGGCGCCGGCGAATACCTGCCGCCGCCGCCGCGCCTGCGCGCCATCCGCGAAGCCGTGGTCAACGATGCGCCAGGCTTCGCCAAAATGCTGAAGAATAGACAACTGCGCGCCACCTTCGGCGACCTGCAGGAAGAAGACAAACTGCAGCGGCCGCCGAAGGGTTTTGACCCCGACCACGTCCACGTCGAATACCTCAAGCTCAAGAGCTTTTTCGTCTGGACCGAGGTCGACCTCAAGCTCAACGCACCGGAGCAACTGGTGCCCGAGCTGGCGCGCGGTTTCAAGGACGCCTTTGCGCTCGTGGCCTGGCTGCGCGGCGTGAAGGAAACCATCGTGGAAGACTGACAGGAGCTAGCATGGCTTTACAACACGCCGCCTCGGGCGACAACATTCCCCTCAAGCGCGACGACGACGACATCGCCCATTTCACCTCGATCGCGCTGGCCAAGACCGAGCACATGGAAATTATCCGCCTGGTGCTGCCGAAAGAGCGCGCCATGCCGGAGCATAAGGTCGACGGGGAAATGACGTTGCTGTGCCTGCAAGGCGAGATCGTGTGCGACGCCCACGGGCGCAGCACCGTGTTAAGGCCGGGCGACATGCTGTATCTGCTGGGCGGCGTGCCGCACTCGGTGCGCGCCAACGAGGACGCTGTCGGCCTGCTGACCATTCTGTTGAACCACTAAAGCACCTTGATGCACAGCGGCTGAGCCGGAACGGCGGGGCGGCGCTGGCCACCACGCCGGTCACGAACAGTGGCCTAGCGCGCCAATTCGTCACGCGGATCGCGTGCCATCAGCTTGGCCAGCATCGCCTGCGGCGTCACGCCATCGAACAGCACGCCGGCCACCGCGTCGGTGATGGGCATGTCCACGCCCAGCTTGTGCGCCAGCTCGCGCACGGCCTTGGCGCAGGGGACGCCTTCGGCCACGTGGCCCAGTTCCGCCACGATCGCGTCCAGCGGCTTGCCTTGCGCCAGCCCCAGTCCCACGCGGCGGTTGCGCGACAGGTCGCCGGTGCAGGTGAGCAGCAGGTCGCCCATCCCGGTCAAGCCCATGAAGGTGGCGCTGTGCCCGCCCAGCGCCACGCCCAGCCGGGTGATCTCGGCCAGCCCGCGCGTGATCAGCGCGGCGCGCGCGTTCAGGCCCAGGCCCAGGCCGTCCGCCACGCCGGTGGCGATCGCCATCACGTTCTTGACCGCGCCGCCGACCTCCACGCCGATCACGTCGTCGCAGGCGTACACGCGGATGCTGCCGCCATGCACGGTGGCGACCACGCGCTCGCGCAGGGCGGCCGAGGTCGAGGCCACCGTCAGCGCGCACGGCAGGCCGCGTGCCACTTCCTGGGCGAACGACGGCCCCGACAGCGCCGCGCCCGGCACCAGCTCGCCCAGTACCGCGCGCACCACCTGGTGCGGCAGCAGGCCGGTGCCGTATTCGAAGCCTTTGCACAGCCACACGATGTTGGGGATCGCATGCGGGCGCAGTTGTTCGAGCAGGGGTCGCAAGCCGGCCACCGGGCAGGCGGCGATCAGCAGCGGCGTGGCGTCCTCGGGCGCTTCCAGCACGTGGGACAGGGCGGCGTCGAACGCACCGCTGACCTGCAAGGCGGGCGGAAACGCGAAGCCGGGCAGGTACGATTGATTCTCGCGCGCCTGCGCCATGGCGGCCATGGCGGCGCTGTCGCGGCCCCACAGCAGCACGTCGTGGCGCGCGGCCAGCGCGAGCGCCACCGCGGTGCCCCAGGCGCCGGCGCCGAGGACGCTGATGCGCGCGCGGACCCGGCTCATGGCAGTGGCCGCCCGTGCATCAGATGCCCCAGACTTCCGCGGCGCGCACGTAGCCGGTGGCGCCGTCGCGGTGGTGCACCTTGACCCAGGCGCCTTGGGCCTCGATCAGTTCGAGCAGCACGCCCTTGTCGGCGCTGATGATCGCGGCCGAGGATTCTTCCGGCGCCACGCGCACCTTGGCGCTGGCGGCGCGCACCACCACGTTGCGGTGCGGCGAGAGCAGCTTCGACTCGGTCCACGCCAGTTCGCCGTTGACGTCGCGCACCTTGGACCAGTCGCCATAGGTCAGCACGACTTCGACCGGCATGCCGCGCGGCGCGATGAATAATTTGCCGCCTTTGACGGACGGCGCGTCGTACAGGATGACGGGCGCGGCACCGATCGATTTGAAATCGAAGGCGTGCGCACCGGCCATGGCCAGCGACAGCAGGGCGCTGGCTAGAATGCGGGGAAATGTCATTGCGTGGTCTCCGCCTGGAACTGCGTAGGGTGGGCAGCGCGCTGCCCACGGAGATGCTGGCGCTGGGCGCGCCGGCAGAAGCGTCTGCCGGCGCGCCCAGCGTGGTGCCTGCTTAGTTTGCCGCGCCGGTGGTTGGTGCCGCGGCGGCTGCTTCAGCCAGGGCCTGGCGGCGCTGCTGGTAGAACACTTCGAAGTTGATCTCGGCCAGGTGCACAGGCGGGAAGCCGGCACGGGTGATCACGTCGGCGATGTTGCCGCGCAGGTAAGGGTATACGATGTTCGGGCAGCCGATTCCCAGCAGCGGGTCCATCTGGTCCGCTGGGATGTTGCGCGCTTCAAAGATGCCGGCTTGCTTGCCTTCGACCAGGAAAGCAACCTTGTCCTTGACTTTGGCGGTGACGGTGATGGTGACGGTCGACTCGTAGATGCCGTCGGCGATCGCCTCGGCGCCCACGTCGAGCGACACTTCGATCGACGGCGCTTCCTGCTCGAGGAAGATGGCTGGGGAATTAGGCTGCTCCAGCGACATGTCTTTCAGGTAGACGCGTTGGATTTGGAATACGGGTTGCAGATTTTCGTCAGACATGGAACGCTTTCGTTATGAGAGTAAAAGAACGGCTACGCGCCGCTCCATCGGTGCTTTGGACATCAAACGCCGGGCAATTGTATCAAAACCAATTCGCTTGCAATAGCTTTGCCCCGGGACCGCGCATTTGGCATGCGCGCCGCGTTCACGCCTTAGCTTCAAGCGCCATTTAACAAGGGTTCGAGCCGTCCCGACTGATCGAGCGCATACAAATCGTCGAATCCGCCCACGTGGGTTTCGCCAACGTAGATTTGCGGCACCGTGCGGCGTCCGGTTTTCTGCATCATGATGGTACGCTGTTCCGGATCGAGGTCGACGCGGATTTTCTCGATGTCGGTCACGCCCTTGGCTTCGAGCAGGCGTTCGGCGCGCACGCAGTAGGGGCAGGACGCGGTGTGGTAGAGCACTACATGGGCTGTCATGGGAATCCTTTCTTGCTTACTTACTGACTTACTTACTTTACTGTTGGCAAGCCGCCCGCCTGCCAGGCGACGATGCCGCCGTCCAGGCTCAGCGCGTCCTCGAAGCCGGCCGCCTGCAATTGCTTAACCGCACGGGCCGCGCGCGCGCCGCTCTGGCAGATGACGACGATGGTTTTGCCCTTACCCTTCTCGAGCTCGCCAACGCGGGAGGCCAAGTCTGACAGCGGAATGTTTTTCGCGTCGCGCAAATGCCCGTTGGCAAATTCGGCCGGCTCGCGCACGTCCAGCAGGATGGTCTTGCCGCGGTTGAGCAGCTGGGTCACTTCCAGCGCCGACGCGCGCCGGCCGCGCGGCGCCAGGGCCGGCAGCAGCAGCGCGCCGCCCGAAAGGACGGCGATTGCGACGAGGAAAATGTGGTCGATAATGAATTTCACGGGTTTCCAATGGTTAAAGACAATCCGCCCATTATAAAATAGATGCTGGCGCCGGCTGCGATTGCAGCGGCGATCGCACCGATAACCGGCTCATCCCTTCTTTTTTTACCGATAGAAAACTCTCTCTCATGTACAAAATTGTCTTCATGCGCCACGGCGAATCCACCTGGAACCTCGAAAACCGCTTCACCGGCTGGACCGATGTCGATCTGACCGAGAAGGGCGTCCAGGAAGCCAAGGCGGCCGGCAAAGTGCTCAAGGAAGCCGGTTTCACCTTCGACCTGGCCTACACCTCGGTGCTCAAGCGCGCCATCCGCACCCTGTGGCTGGCGCTGGACGACATGGACATGATGTGGTTGCCGATCAAGAACGACTGGCGCCTGAACGAGCGCCACTACGGCGCGCTGCAAGGCCTGGACAAGGGCGAGACCGCCGCCAAGTACGGCGACGCCCAGGTGCTGGTATGGCGCCGCAGCTACGACACCCCGCCGCCGCCGCTGGAGGCGTCCGACGAGCGCACCTCGTTCAACGATCCGCGCTACGCCGGCGTGGCCAAGGACAGCATTCCCCTGACCGAGTGCCTGAAGGACACCGTGGCGCGCGTGATGCCGGCCTGGGACGAGGAAATCGCCCCGGCCATCCGCGCCGGCAAGAAGATCCTGATCTCGGCCCACGGCAACAGCCTGCGCGCGCTGATCAAGATGCTCGACGGGATCAGCGACGAGGACATCGTCGGCCTGAACATCCCCAACGGCCAGCCGCTCGTGTACGAGCTCGACGCCGACCTCAAGCCGATCCGCCACTACTACCTGGGCGACCAGGAAGCCATCGCCGCCGCCGTCGCCGCGGTGGCCAATCAAGGGAAGGCCAAGTAAGTTTTGCGACGTAAAATCCAGCAGTTGGCGCGCCGGACGGTGCTGTGCATCGCCCTGGCCGCCGTCGCGGGCGGCGTCCTCGCCGCCCCCAGGCAAACCGCGCGCAGCAAGGAAAAGGCCGCGGCCGAGGCGACCCGCGCCGGCATCCAGCAGAAGCTGGCGGCCTTGAAGCGCGACATCAGCCGCACCGAAAGCGAGAAGGAAGACGCGGCCGACACCCTGGCCGAATCGGAGGAGGCGATCTCCGACGCCAACCGCAACCTGCACAACCTGGCCGACGAACAGCGCCAGACCAACCAGAAGCTCGCCGAGCTCGACAGCGCCCAGGCGAAGCTGGCCCAGACCATCGACGCGCAGAAGACCCAGCTGTCCCGGCTCCTGCGCGAGCAATATGTCGCCGGCAACGAGGACCGCATCAAGCTGCTGCTGTCGGGCGACAATCCGAACCGCATCAACCGCGACCTGCAAATGATGGCCTACGTGTCCCAGGCCCAGGCGCGCCTGCTGACCTCCTTGCGCACCAACCTGGCGCAGGTGGAGGCCAACCAGGAGGCGGCCCAGAACGCCAAGGACGAGCTGGAAGAAATCGCCGGCGAGCAGCGCGACCAGAAAACCGTGCTGGAGAAGGAAAAGGCACGCCACGCGGCCCTGCTGGGCAGCCTGTCGAGCCGGCTGGCGGACCAGCGCAAGCAGGCCGGCAATCTCGAGCGCGACGAGCAGCGCATGAGCGGCCTGGTGGACCGCCTGTCCAAGCTGATCAAGGAGCAGGCCGCGGCCGCCGCCGCCGAGCAGCGCCGCCTGGCCGCGCTGGCCGCGGCTCGCGCCAAGGCGGCCGAGCAGGCGCGCGCGCTGGCCAGGGCCGAGGCCGAACAGCGGATGGCGCGCGCCAGGGCCGAGCGCGACCGGCTGGCGCGCGAAGCGGCCAAGGCCGGCACCAAGCCGCCGCCGCCGTTCAAGCCGACACCGATCGACGCCGACGAGCCGAAGGTGGCGCGCGAGCCCGCCCAGAGCGACCCGGACGCGGCCCGGCCGGCCGATATCGCGCTGGCGCCGGCGGCCCCGAACGGCGCCTTTGAAAGCCAGCGCGGCCACCTGCATGTGCCGGTCAACGGCAAGGTGATGGCGCGCTTCGGCGCCAAGCGCGGCGGCGGACCGAGCTGGAAAGGCATGTTCATCAAGGCGCCCGAGGGCAGCGACGTGCGCGCCGTGGCGGCGGGCCGGGTGGTGTTCTCGAGCTGGATGCGCGGCTTCGGCAACCTGCTCATCATCGACCACGGCAACGAGTACCTGTCGATCTATGGCAACAACCAATCCTTGCTCAAGCGCGTGGGCGACGCGGTCAAGGCCGGCGACCCCATCGCCAGTGCCGGCAATACCGGCGGCAACGAGGAATCGGGTCTATACTTCGAGCTCAGGCACCGCGGCGCGGCCTTCGATCCGGCCGGCTGGGTCAGTTTCTAACGGGTGAAGGTATGGCAATGAAAGTCAAGAGTATCGGCCTGGTCGGCATCGGCGTCGTCGCCGGCGTCGCGCTGTCGCTGCAGTTTTCCGCGCTGGCGCAGAAAGAGGCACCGCTGGCGCCCCTGCCGCTGGCCGAGCTGCGCCAGCTGGCCGACGTGTACGGACTCATCAAGACCGACTACGTCGAGCCGGTCGAGGACAAGAAGCTGCTGTCCGAGGCCATCAGCGGCATGGTCAGCTCGCTCGACCCGCACTCGGTCTACCTGGACAAGAAAGCCTACCGCGAAATGCAGGAAAGCATGCAGGGCCGCTTCGTCGGGCTCGGCATCGAGGTGGCCATGGAAGACGGCTACGTCAAGATCATCACGCCGATCGAGGACTCGCCCGCGTTTCGCGCCGGCATCAAGGCGGGCGACCTGATCACCCGCATCGATTCCACCCCGATCAAGGGCCTGAGCCTGGACGAGGCGATCAAGAAAATGCGCGGCGAGCCCAAGACCAAGGTGGTGCTGACGATCGCCCGCAAGGGTGACGACAAGCCGTGGGTGGTGCCGCTCACGCGCGAGGAAATCCGCGTGCAAAGCGTCAAGGCGAAGATGATCGAGCCCGGCTACGCCTGGCTGCGCATCAGCCAGTTCCAGGAATTGACCGTCGACGACATGGCGAAAAAACTGGGCGCGCTGTACGCCCAGGACCCGAAACTGAAGGGCCTGGTGCTGGACCTGCGCAACGATCCGGGCGGCCTGCTGCCGGGCGCGATCGGCGTGGCGGCCGCCTTCCTGCCGGCCGACAAGGAAATCGTCTCCACCGTCGGCCAGCTGGCCGAATCGAACCAGAGTTTTTACGGCCGCCGCGAGTTCTACGCCGTGCGCGGCAGCGCCGACCCGCTGGCCAAGCTGCCGGCCGCCTACAAGACCGTGCCGATGGTGGTGCTGGTCAACACCGGCTCGGCCTCGGCCTCGGAAATCGTGGCCGGCGCGCTGCAGGACTACAAGCGCGCCATCATCATGGGTACCCAGACCTTCGGCAAGGGCTCGGTGCAGACCTTGCGCCAGCTGTCGGCCGACACCGCCGTCAAGCTCACCACCGCGCGCTACTACACGCCGGAGGGCCGCTCGATCCAGGCCAAGGGCATCGTGCCCGACCTGACCGTGGACGAGAGCGCCGACGGCGACGGCTTGAACGCCCTGCGCGTGCGCGAGGCCGATCTGCAAAAGCACCTGGTCAACGCCGCCGAGAAGGACGACGCGGCCCAGTCGCGCCGCGACGAGTTCGAGGAAGAGCAGCGCGCCAGCGCGTTGGCGCGCAGCCGCAAGCCGCTCGAGTTCGGCGCCGCCGACGACTTCCAGCTGGCCCAGGCGATCAACCATTTCAAGGGCTTGCCGGTCAAGCTGGCCAAGCCGGACACGCGCCTGGCCCAGGATGCGCCGCCAAGCGCGCCCGACACCGTCGCCGCCAAGCCGCCCGAGCGCAAGGCCGCGGCCAAGAAGTAGGCCGCCTGACCATGCCTCGATTGCCCCATCCGCCGCACCGCCCAGCGCCATGAACGACCAGCAGCTGCTCCGCTATTCGCGCCATATCCTGCTCGACGAGATCGGCATCGAGGGCCAGCAGCGCGTGCTCGGCGCCAGCGCGCTGGTGATCGGCGCCGGCGGCCTGGGCTCGCCGGCCGCACTGTACCTGGCCTCGGCCGGCATCGGCCGCCTGGTGCTGGTCGACGACGACGAGGTCGACCTGACCAACCTGCAGCGCCAGATCATCCACACCACCGCGCGGGTCGGCCAGCCCAAGGTCGACTCGGCGCGCGCCGCGCTGGGCGCGCTCAATCCGGACTGCGAGGTGGTGGCCCTGCGCGAACGCGCCAGCGGCGCCCGCCTCGAGGAGCTGGTCGCCGGCGCCGACGTGGTGCTCGACTGCTGCGACAATTTCGCCACCCGCCACGCGGTCAACCGCGCCTGCGTGGCGCACCGCGTGCCGCTGGTGTCGGGCGCGGTGATCCGCTTCGACGGCCAGATCAGCGTGTTCGATCCGCGCCACGCCGATTCGCCGTGCTACGCCTGCCTGTTCCCCGAGGAGCAGCAATTCCAGGACGTCGCCTGCAGCACCATGGGCGTGTTTGCGCCCCTGGTCGGGGTGATCGGCGCCATGCAGGCGGCCGAGGCGCTCAAGCTCATCATCGGCGCCGCCGCTGGCGCCTCGCTGGCCCGCCGCCTGCTGCTGCTCGACGGGCGCGCCATGGAATGGACCAGCATTTCGATCGAGCGCAACCCGTTTTGCGGGGTCTGCGGCCCCGCTTGACCCGGTCCTGGCGCGGCGGGCCGGTTAATCCAGATCAAACAATGTAAAAATAGCGCAGGCCGGGCCAGCCCCGCACACTGCGCGCGCGGCCGTGCCATGGGCGCCGCCATTGGCACACAGACCATCGATGGCCGCGGGCGCCGTGCTGGTCTACAATAAGCACCCCGGCGCCCTTGGCCGCTCGGACCCATTTGGCTTTATACTCTGCCTTCGTTTCTGACACGGTTTTAGCCCCTGTCTTTACCCCTTTATCACAGACCTCCTATGCATACGCTTTCCAACCGCCCGATCCGCCAGCGCCTGTCGCGCGGCTTCACCCTCGTGGAAATCATGGTGGTGGTGGTCATCATCGGCATTCTCGCCGCGCTGGTGGTCCCCAAGCTTCTCAGCCGCACCGGCGAATCGCGCGTGACCGCGGCCCGGGTCGACATCTCGACCCTGATGCAGGCGCTCAAGTTGTACAAGCTCGACAACCAGCGCTACCCGACCACCGAGCAGGGCTTGCAGGCGCTCGTGGTCAAGCCGACCGCCGGCCCGGCCGCCAACGGCTGGAAGTCCGGCGGCTACGTCGAAAAGCTGCCCAAGGACCCATGGGGCAACTCTTACCAGTACCTGTCGCCAGGCATCCACGGCGAAGTCGACCTGTTCTCGCTGGGTGCCGACGGCCAGCCCGGCGGCACCGGCGAAGACGCCGACATCGGCTCCTGGGAATTATAAGGAGCCGCCTTGTCCACCTTGACGGCAGTGCGCGCCTCGCGCGGCTTTACGCTGGTCGAGGTGATGGTGGTGATGGTGATCATCGGGATCGTACTGGGCATGGTGTCCCTGAACGCCATCCCCAGCCCGCGCCAGAACTTGCAGAACGAAGCGCAGCGCCTCGCGCTGCTGCTGCAGTTGGCGCGCGACGAGGCCATCGTGCGCAACCGGCTCGTCACCTTCGAGGCCAACAGCGAGCGCTACCGCTTCCTGGTGCGCAACGAGAACCGCTGGGACCCGGTCACCCAGGACGACCTGCTGCGCGAGCGTCCGTTCAAGTACACGCCGCTGACCCTGCTGCTCGACCCGCCCGGCGCCGGCAGCAGCGACCCGATGCGCATCACCTTCGGGCGCGAGCCGGTCGACAAACCCTTCGTGCTGACCCTGGCCATCGGCGACGACCACGTGGCCATCCGCGCCGACGGCATCGGCCACTTCACGGTTGAATGACATGCGCCCACACCGCCACCGCCCATCGGCCAGCGCCGGCTTCACCCTGCTCGAAGTGCTGGTGGCGCTGGTGATCGTCGGCACCGCGCTGGGCGCGTCCCTGCGCGCCGTCGGCAGCCTGACCTCCAACAGTTCCGGGCTGCGCAGCGCCATGATGGCCACCTGGTCGGCCGAGAACCGCCTGGTGCAGATCCGCCTGGGGCGCGAATATCCGGCGGTGGGCAAGAAGAGCTACCCCTGCCCGCAGGGCGACCTGCAGCTGATCTGCCAGGACGAGGTCTTGGCCAGCCCCAATCCGCGCCTGCGCCGGGTCGAGGTGAGCGTGTTCGACGCGCAAAACCCGGAGCGGCGCATCATCAAGCTGGTGCAACTGGTGCTCAACGAATGAACCACCGTAACGAGCGCCAGCGCGCCTTCACGCTGGTCGAACTGCTGGTGGCCATCAGCATCCTGGCGCTGGTCGCGGTGCTGGGCTGGCGCGGCCTGGATGGCATCGTGCGCGCGCGCGTGGCGCTCACCGCCCAGCTCGAGGCCACGCGCGGCATGCAGCTCGCGTTCGCCCAGATGCAGAGCGATTGCGAGCACCTGTCCCGGCCCGAGCTGCTGCAGGGGCGGCCCTATCTGCTGGCCGGCCCCGACCGCATCACCCTGGTGCGCGACGTCTACCTGGAAAACGAACCGTCGCGCATCCAGGTGGTCGCCTACCGCGTGCGCGACGGCGTGTTGACCCGGCGCGAATCGCTCGCCACGCGCGACCTGATCCAGCTCGACGTGCTGTGGAAGGCGGCCATCAGCGACAGCGACAGCACGCCGCCGGTGGCCCTGCAAAGCGGCGTGATGGCCATGCAGACCCAGACTTGGGAGAACAACGCCTGGCACGTGGCCGGCCAGCCCGACTCCCAGGCCGACCAACAGCAGCCGCAGCAGCCGCGTCCCGCGCCGCTGGTCGCGCTGCCACCCACCGGCCTGCAAGTGGCGCTGCAGCTGGCCGGCGTGAACGCGCCGATGAGCAAGGCCTTCCTGCTGGGAGGGCTATGATGCGCCGCCCGCCACTGCGCCAGCAAGGCGTCGCCATCATCACGGCCTTGCTGCTGACCACCCTGGCGGTGACCATCGTCGCCAGCCTGTTCTGGCAGCAGCAGGTGCAGGTGCGCTCGATGGAGAACCAGCGCCTGCACCTGCAGACCAAATGGATCTTGCGCGGCGCCCTCGACTGGGCCCGCCTGGTGCTGCGCCAGGACGGCTTCGACAACAGCCAGTACACCACCCTGACGGCGGTGTGGAACACGCCGCTGGCCGAAACCCGGCTCGACCAGTACATCGAGCGCGAGCGGGTCGAGGGCGAAGTGTTCGACGCCACCCTGTCGGGCCGCATCATCGACGCCTGCTCGCGCTACAATCTGGCCAATCTGTCGATCGGCCGGCAGATGCAGCCGGCCCAGGTGCGCGTGTACCGGCGCCTGCTGGTCGCGCTGCAGATCGACCCGGTGCTGGCCGAGCGCACGGCCAAGGCGGTGGCCAGCAGCGCGCCGCCGCCGCCGGTGCCGCTGCCCGGCGCCGGTGCGGGTGGGGGCGCGGGCGCGGGCGATGCCAACCCGACCGGCCCGGGAGACGCCAACCCGACCGGTACTGGACAGGTCAGCCCGGCGGGCAGCGGGGGCACGCCCGCCACCACGGTCGCGGCGAGCGGCACCGAGGCGCCGATCGCGCTCGAACGCCTGGAGGACCTGCTGAGCATTCCGGGCTACACGCAGCAGATCGTCGACAAGCTGCGCGACTTCGTCATCGTGCTGCCTGAGCAGACCAAGGTCAATGTGAACACCGCGCCGCCGGAAGTGCTGGCCGCGCTGGTGGAAGGGATGTCGGTGTCGGAAGCGAATGCGCTGGTGGCGCGGCGCACGCAGGCATACTGGCGCCAGGAGTCCGATTTCAAGGCACAGCTGTTTGGCAAGGAGGCGGCCGACGGCACGTATGATGTGAAGAGCACGTATTTTCTGGTGCTGAGCCGGATTCGCCTCGACCGCGCCGCGCTCGACGCCGAGGCGCTGGTGAACCGCAAACTGGGGCCGGGCGCGCAGACCACGACGGTCTGGGTCCGCCAACTATAGAACGAAAGCGAGAAGGCTTGACTACTTTATATATCCGGCTTCCAGCCCGCGCCGACAGCGACGGCACCCTGGCGGCCTTCGTCCAGGTGGCGTCAGGGGGCGCGCTCGGCCAGAGCGGCCAGGGCGCCTTGCGCGGCATGGGCGACCTGGTGGCGGCGAGCAACCAGGTAGTGCTGCTGCTGGCCGCGGCCGACGTCACCCTGCTGCACGTGAAGGTGCCGCCGATGTCGGCCGCGCGCCTGAAGGCGGCGCTGCCGAACCTGGTGGAAGAACAGATCCTGGGCGACCCGGCCGAGTGCGTGCTGGTGGCCGCGCTGGCCGACGCGCCGGACGGCACCCGCACGGTCGCGGTGGCGCAGCGCGCCTGGCTCGAGGCGCTGGTCAAGGCGCTGCTGGCCCAGGGCGCGCGCAAGGTGGCCGCGCTGCCGGCCCAGCTGTGCCTGCCGCTGCACCCGGGCAGCGCGGCGGCCGCCATCGACGCCACCGGCATTACCCTGCGCCACGGGCAGTATCAGGGCCTCGGGCTGGCGCTGGCGGGCGAGCCGCAGATGGCGCTGCAAACGGTGCGCGCGCTGGCCGGCGACGTGCCGCTGACGCTCTACCTGCCGGCGGCCGAGTTGGGCGAATACCGCGCCCTGGTCGCCGAGGCCGGGCCCGGCATCACGCTCGAGGAAGAGCACTGGGCGCACTGGATCGCCGGCTCCAAGAGCACCACCATCGACCTGGTGCCGGGCCTGGGCGCGGCCGGCGCCAAGGCGCGCGACTGGCAGCGCTGGCGCTGGCCGATCCGCCTGGCCGTGGCCGCGCTGGTGGTCAACCTGGCGGGCCTGAACATCGAATGGCTGCGCATGAAGCGCGAAGCCGAGGCGGTGCGCCAGTCGATGACCCAGACCTTCAAGGCCGCCTACCCGAAAGAAACCGTGATCCTCGATCCTGAAGCCCAGATGCGCAAGAACATCGCCACGGCCAAGGCCAGCCACGGCCAGCTCAACGCCGACGAATTCACCTACCTGGCGGCCGCCTTTGGCGAGGCGGTGCGCACCACCGGACGCCAGCCGGTGCTGTCCTCGCTGAATTACGCCGACCATGCGCTGACCATCAAGGTCAAGCCGGAAAGCGCCGATCCGTCGATGCTGGCGCCGTTGCAGCAGGCGCTGGCGGGGCGCCGCATCGCCCTGGCCGATGGCGGCGGTGGCGTCTGGAAGCTCACCAGCATGGGAGGCAAGCAATGAGCGCGGCCAATGTCATCCGCGGCGTGAAAGACCAGCTGATCCTGTACTGGCTGGCGCGCACCGAGCAGGAACGCAAATACCTGGGCGCCGCCGCCGCCGTGGCGCTGGTGGCCCTGGTGTACTCGCTGTTCGTCGATCCGGCCGTGACGGGCGTGACCCGGCTGCGGCGCGACCTGCCCCAGCTGCGCCAGCAGGCCGCGCAGCTGCAGTCGCTGGCGTTGCAAGCGGGCGAGCTGGCGCGCCAGCCGCCCGTGCAGGTGACGCCGATGACGCGTGAGAGCGTGATGGCCAGCCTGGCCGCGCGCTCGATCGTGCCGCAGTCGCTCACCGTGGCCGGCGAAAGCGCCAAGTTGCAGCTGACCAACGTCTCCTACGCCAACCTGTACGCGTGGCTGGACGCGCAGCGCCGCGAAAATCGCGTCGCCGTCGACGAGGGCAGCATCAGCGCCCTGCCGGCGCTGGGCCAGGTCGATGCCAGCCTGACCTTGCGCCAGAACACCGGCGACGCCGGCACTGGAGCCCGATGAAGCAGCTCGTGGTATGGTTGGCGGCGATTCTCGCCACGGTCGCGCTGACGGTGCTGGCTTTCCTGCCGGCGGCATGGCTGGGCCCGGTCGTCGAGCGCCAGACGGGCGGACGTTTGACTATGGGGGACGCGCAGGGTACGCTGTGGCGCGGTTCGGCGTTCCTGGGCGGCGCGCCCGGCGAGGGCGGGGCGGTGACGCCGCTGCTGCCGGGCCGGTTCGTGTGGCGCCTGTCGCCGCTGGTGCTGCTGGGCCAGGTTGATGTACGCCTGGAAAATCCGCTGGCGCTCAGCCAGCCGGTGACCATTGCCGGCACCTGGAGCCAGTGGCAGGTCAGCCCGGCGGCGCTGCTGCTGCCGGCCGAGGGCCTGGCTGGCCTGGGCGCGCCGCTCAACACGCTGGCGCCCTCGGGCACGATGCGGCTGTCGTGGAGCGCGCTGCAGCTGCTGCGCGTGGGCGGCGGGGTGGCGGTCGAGGGGCGCACGGTGCTGAGCATGACGGACATGGGCTCGCGCATGGCGCCGGTCAAGCCGCTGGGCAGTTATGAGATGGCGATGGACTGGCACGGCCAGGCCGCGCAACTGAGCTTGAACACGGTACGCGGCGCGTTACTGTTGTCGGGCAGCGGGACGCTCGACCACGGGCGCTTCCGCTTTTCCGGCGACGCGCAGGCGGCCCAAGGATATGAAGACACGCTGGGCAACCTGCTCAATCTGCTGGGCCAGCGCCGCACGGTGAACGGCAAGAAAATTACTGCGTTAGAGTTCAAATAATGAAAAAACAGTCTGGAAGCACCCATCCATTCCTGGCGCTGCGCCGCGTTGTCGGCGCCGCGATGCTGTGCTGCGCGGCCGTCACGGCCATGCCGGCCGGCGCCGCCCCCGCCCCAGAGAACGAGGCCGCGCTCAATTTCGTCGGCGCCGACATCGAATCGGTGATCAAGGCGGTCGGCCATTACACCGGCATGACCTTCATCATCGACCCGCGCGTGAAGGGCACCCTGACCCTGGTGTCGGAAAAGACCCTGACCAAGGCGCAGGCCTTCGAGCTGCTCACCTCCGCGCTGCGCCTGCAGGGCTACGCGGTGGTGACCGGCGACGGCTACGCCAAGGTGGTGCCGGAAGCCGAGGCCAAGCTGCAGTCCTCGCCGACCAACGTGGGCACGGGCCCCAGCCGGGTGCGCGGCGACCAGGTGGCGACCCAGATCTACCACCTGAACTACGAATCGGCCGCCAACCTGACCGCCGTGCTGCGCCCCTTGATCTCGCCGAATAACTCGATCATGGCCGAACCGGGCAGCAACAGCCTGGTGATCACCGATTACGCCGACAATCTCAAGCGTCTGTCGAAAATCATCGCCACGCTCGACGCCCCGGCCACCGGCCGACCTGGACGTGGTGCCGGTGCGCCACGCCATCGCCAGCGACCTGGCCGCGCTGGTCAACAAGCTGATGGAGCCGACCGCCGGCGGCGACTCCGGGCGGGTCTCCGTGGTGGCCGATCCGCGCACCAACTCGGTGGTGGTGCGGGCCCCGTCGCGCGCGCGCGCCAGCCTGGCCAAGTCGCTCATCGCCAAACTCGACCAGCCGACCGCCGAGGCGGGCAACGTGCACGTGGTCTACCTGAAGAACGCCGACGCCACGCGCCTGGCGCAGACCCTGCGCGCGGTGGTCTCCTCGGACGCCTCGTCGCTGCCGCAGCAGCAGACCGGCACCCAGGGCGGCAGCGTGGGTGTCAGCGGCGGCGCCGTCGGCGGCCAGGGCACCCAGGGCGGCCAAGGCCTTGGCCAGGGCAACACCACCGCCGGCAACACGCTGGGCGGCCAGCAGACCCAGGGCGCGGGCGCCACCAGCGCCGGCTACATCCAGGCCGACGCCTCCACCAACACCCTGATCATCACCGCCAGCGACGCCGTGTACCGCAACATGCGCGCCGTGATCGACCTGCTCGACGCGCGCCGCGCCCAGGTCCACATCGAGTCGATGATCGTCGAAGTGAACGCCAACAAGGCCGCCGAATTCGGCGTGCAGTGGCTGGGCCTGACCGGCAACAGCGCCAGCGACTACCGGGTCGGCGCGCTGCAGTCCTTCGGCAGCGCCGGCGCCAACAGCCTGACCACCTTGGCCGCGGCCGGATCGAAGGCGATTCCGGGCGCCGGCTTTTCGATCGGATTGTTCAAGCAGATCAACGGCGCGCTCGGCCTGGGCGCGATCGCCCACGCGCTCGAGTCCGAAGGCAACGCCAACATCCTGTCGACCCCGAACATGCTCACGCTCGACAACGAGCTGGCCACCATCAAGGTCGGCCAGAACGTGCCGATCATCAGCGGCCAGTTCACCACCCCGGCCAGCGGCACCGCCACCAACCCGTTCCAGACCATCGACCGGCGCGACGTCGGCATCACGCTCAAGGTGCGCCCGCAGATTTCCGAAGGCGGTACCATCAAGATGGCGATCTACCAGGAGAGTTCGAGCGTCGACCCGGCCAGCCTGAAGGACGCCGCCGGCGTGACCACCAACATCCGCGTGATCGAAAATAACGTGATCGCCGACGACGGCCAGATCATCGTCCTCGGCGGCCTGATCCGCGACGACACCGGCGACACCAACGAGAAGGTGCCGGGCCTGGGCGACCTGCCGATCATCGGCAACCTGTTCAAGTACCGCACGCGCAACCGCAACAAGACCAACCTGATGGTGTTCCTGCGCCCGGTGATCGTACGCAGCAAGGAGGACAGCAACGCCATCGCCGCCGACCGCTACGACTACATGCGCTCGTCCGGCCTGAAGGCCCAGGGCACCGACGGCACGCTGATGGTGCCCGACTACGGCACCCCGGTGCTGCCGCAGCTGACCAACGGCCAGCCGCCGCCGGGCGGTACGCTGGTGGCGGTGCCGCCCAAGCCGCGCGCGGGCGTCCCGACCCAGCCGCCGGCCAAGCCGGCCGGCACGCCCTCGGGCCAGGGCGCCGATGTCTCGCAGCAGAAGTACCGCCCGGTGCAGCCCAGCGCGCCGGCCCAGGGTCAATGAGTAACGCATGAATAATCTGCTTCCCTACGCTTTCGCGCGCGACTTCGGCGTGCTGGCCCGCTCGGGCGACGACACCGGCCAGGCGGTCGAGGTCTGGGTCTCGGGCGCCACCGTGCCGGCCGCGATCGCCGAGGTGTCGCGCCGCTTCGGCCGCATCGCGCTGCGCCGCATGGAGCGCGCCGAGCTGGAGGCGGCCATCGCCAGCGCCTACGCCGGCGCCGGCGGCGACGCCTCCCAGGTGGCCGACGAGTTCGACGCCGACCTCGACCTGACCAAGCTGCTGCAGGACGTGCCGGCCATCGAGGACCTGCTCGAGTCCTCCGACGACGCCCCGGTGATCCGCATGATCAACGCGCTGCTGACGCAGTCGCTGCGCGAGGGCGCCTCGGACATCCACATCGAACCGTTCGAGCAGACCTCGGTGGTGCGCTTTCGCATCGACGGCGCGCTGCGCGACGTGGTCCGTCCGCGCAAGGCCATCCACGGCTCGCTCATCTCGCGCATCAAGATCATGGCCCAGCTCGACATCGCCGAGAAGCGCTTGCCGCAGGACGGCCGCATCACCCTGCGCATCGGCGGCAAGGGCGTGGACGTGCGCGTCTCGACCCTGCCGACCGGGCACGGCGAGCGCGCCGTGCTGCGCCTGCTGGACAAGGAAGCCGGCCGGCTGGACCTGTCGCACCTGGGCATGAGCCCGAGCCTGCTGCCGCAGTTCGACACCCTGATCAACCAGCCACACGGGATCGTGCTGGTCACCGGGCCGACCGGCTCGGGCAAGACCACCACCCTGTACGCGGCCCTGTCGCGCCTGAACGCGGCCACCACCAACATCCTCACGGTGGAGGACCCGATCGAGTACGACCTGCTCGGCGTGGGCCAGACCCAGGTCAACGCCAAGATCGACATGACCTTCTCCAAGGCGCTGCGCGCGATCCTGCGCCAGGACCCGGACGTGATCATGATCGGCGAGATCCGCGACCTGGAGAC
>DIZW01000006.1:42743-63660 GCA_002428015.1 Oxalobacteraceae bacterium UBA6018
CTGGTGCTGGCCACCCTGCACACCAACGACGCCGCCGCCGCGATCACGCGCCTGCTCGACATGGGGATCGAACCGTTCCTGCTGTCGTCCTCGCTGCTGGGCGTGATGGCCCAGCGCCTGGTGCGCAAACTGTGCGAACACTGCAAGCGCAGCGACACCGTCGACGGCGTCACGCGCTGGCACGCGGTCGGCTGCGACAAGTGCGGGCTGACCGGCTACCACGGCCGGGTCGGCGTGTACGAGCTGCTGCAGACCAACGAGAAGATCAGCGCGCAGATCCACAACCGCGCCTCCGAGGCCGATATCCGCAACGCCGCCCAGGCCGGCGGCATGAAGACCATGCGCGAGGACGGCGAGCGCTGGCTGGCCAACGGCACCACCACGCAGGCCGAGTTGCTGCGCGTGACGAAGGACTAGCATGCCAGCGTTCCGATACGAAGCCGTCGACGCCGGCGGCGCCACCCGCAAGGGCGTGGTCAACGCCGACAGCCCGCGCTCGGCGCGCGCCGACCTGCGCACCCAGGGCCTGACCGTGCTCATGGTCGAGGCGATCAGCGCCCAGGTCGACGCGGCCGGCGTGGCGACCCGGCGCGGCTTCGGCGAGCGCCTCTCGCAGGTCGAGCTGGCGCTGTTCACGCGCCAGCTGGCCAGCCTGCTCGAAGCCGGCCTGCCGCTCGAGCAGGCCTTCACGGCCCTGCTGGAACAGGCCGAGCGGCCCTACGTGCGCGACCTGATCGCCTCGATCCGCTCGGAGGTGATGGGCGGCGCCGGCTTCTCCGACGCGCTCTCGCGCCACCCGCGCGACTTCGCCGAGATCTACCGCGCGCTGGTCGCCTCGGGCGAGCAGATCGGCCAACTGTCGCGCGTGCTCTCGCGCCTGGCCGACTACATCGAGCGGCGCAACGCGCTGGTGCAGAAGGTGCGCCTGGCGTTCACCTACCCGGCCATCGTCACCGTGGTGGCGTTCGCCATCGTGATCTTCCTGCTCGCCTACGTGGTGCCGCAGATCGTCTCGGTGTTCGCCAACACCAAGCAGAAGCTGCCGGTGCTGACCGTGATGATGCTGGCCGTGTCGAACTTCGTGCGCGCCTACGGCATCGTCGTGGCCATCCTGCTGGTGGGCGCCGGCTTCGCCTGGCGCCGCGCGCTGCGCAATCCGGTCCTGAAGCGGCGCTGGCACACCTGGCTGCTGACGGCGCCCGTGTACGGCAAGTTCGAGCGCAGCCTGAACACGGCGCGCTTCGCCAGCACCTTGGCCATCACCATCGGCTCGGGCGTGCCGATCCTGCGCGCGCTCGACACCAGCCGCGACACGCTCAGCAACGTGGCCATGAAGGAGCTGGTCGAGGAGGCCAGCGCCAGCGTGCGTGAAGGCGTGAGCCTGGCGCGCGCGCTGTCGGCCCAGAAGCACTTCCCGCCGATGCTGATCCACATGATTCGCGCCGGCGAGATCACCGGCGAGCTGCCGGCCATGCTCGAGCGCGCCGCCAACTCCCAGCAGCAGGACCTGGAACGGCGCACCCTGACCATCGCCGGCCTGCTCGAGCCGGTGCTGATCCTGGCCATGGGCGTGGTGGTGCTGCTGATCGTGCTCGCGGTGCTGATGCCTATTATCGAAATCAATCAGCTGGTGCGGTAACCGAAGGAATCCGATGAAGCGTTTGCCCTTATTTTTCAGCCTGCTTGCGATGATCGCGCTGTCGGCGTCGCTCGCCTACTGGGCGCTGCAGCTGTACCGGCCGGCCCAGCGGCCGCTGGCGGCCGCGCCGCCGGCCAGCGTGCCCGAGCCGGCCGCCGACGCCGGCGCCACCCTGTTCGGCGGCCAGGCCGTGTCCGTGGTGGCCACCAACTACCAGCTCACCGGCGTGGTCTCGGCCGGACGCGACAGCGTGGCCATCCTGGTGGCCGACGGCCAGCCGCCCAAGGCCCTCAAGCTCGGCAGGGAAATCGCGCCGGGGGTGTCGGTCAGCGAAGTGCACCCGCGCTACGTGATGCTGTCCGAAGGCGGGGTCCTCAAGCGTATCGAACTTGCCGTCGACAGCAAGGCCGGCGTCAGCCTGGCGCCGCCGCTGCCGGGCGCGCCGCAGGCCAACGGCCAGCCGCCCGGCCAGCCTTCGCTGCCGATCCAGCCGAACCAGCAGATCAACGTCCCGCCGGATACCGAGGGCGAGCCGCAGCAGGTGCAGCAGGTCCAGCAGCCGCAGCAGCCGCAACCGCAGCCGCAGCCGCAGCCGCAGGTACGGCCGGGGGTGCCGTCGCCGCCGCCGCCGCCGCACTCCACCACCATGCCGGCGCCGACGCGCACCTTCAGCCCCGGCGCGGTGCCGCCGAACCAGTGATCCGATGGCCGGCATGAGGCTTTCGCGCGCGCTAGCCTTGGCCTGCGCCGCGCTGCTGTACTTCCACGGCGCGCTGGCGCAGACGGCGCCACCCATGGCGCAGGCGCCGCAGCTTGCGCCGCCGCGCGACCTGGCGCCCCAGACCCCGATCGCACCCCGGCCGCAATCCCACGAAACACCGCAATCCCACGAAACACCGCAATCCCAGGAATCGCCGCCACCCCAGGTGGTGCCCGCCGCGCGGCCGCGCGTGGCCCTGGTGCTCTCCGGCGGCGGCGCGCGCGGCTTCGCCCACATCGGCGTGCTGCGCGTCCTGCGCGAGCTGCGCGTGCCGGTCGACATGGTGGTCGGCACCAGCATGGGCAGCGTGGTCGGCGGCGCCTATGCGGCCGGCGCCTCGGTCTCGGACCTGGAGAACATGGCCCGCCATACCGACTGGGACCGGGTCGTGGCCGACCGGCCGGCGCGCGAAGACCTGCAGTTCCGGCGCCGCGAGGAAGACCTGCTGCTGCCCTCGCGCATCGAATTCGGTGTGCACGAGGACGGCCTGTCGTTGCCGCCTGCCGCCGCCGGCAACGCCGCCCTGGAGCAGACCCTGATCCGCCTGCTACCGGCCGGCACCCGCGACCGCCCGGTCAACCAGCTGGCGCTGCCGTTCCGCTCGGTCGCTTCCGACCTCGTCACCGGCGAGCTGGTGGACCTGGTCGACACGCCGCTGTTCCTGACCATTCGCGCCTCGCTGGCCGTGCCGGGCGTGTTCGCGCCGGTGCGGGTGCACCAGCGCCTGGTGGTCGACGGCGGCCTGGTACGCAACCTGCCGGTGGACCTGGCCCACAAGATGGGCGCCGACATCGTCATCGCCGTCAATGTCGGCACCCCGCTGGCGCCCGAGAAGAACCTCGGCAGCGCGCTTGGCGTGGCCCAGCAGATGATCAACATCCTCACCGAGCAGAACGTCCAGCGCTCGCTCAAGGAGCTGCAGGCGCAGGACATCCTGATCGCGCCCGACCTGACGGGGGTAAGCTTCCTCGACTTTCGCAACGTGAACCTGGCCATCGGCGCCGGCGAACGCGCCACGCGCGCGCTGGCGGCGCGCCTGTCCCCGCTGGCGCTGCCCGAGGCCGACTACGCGCTGTTCGAGAACAACCGGCTGGCGCCGCCGCCGGAGGCCGACAGCGCGCTGCCGCTGGCGCGGGTGACGGTGAGCACGGACGGGCGCATCAATCCGGCCATCCTGGCGGTGCAGTCCGGGCTCGTGCAAGGCAAGAGCGCCACGCGCGAACAGGTGCGCGGCGCGGCCCAGCTGCTGTACGGACGGGGCGACCTGGAACGGGTCGAGACCGAGATCGACGACGTCGACGGCAAGCGTCAGGTCGACATCAAGGCCACCGAGGCGCCGTGGGCCGCCAGCCGCCTGCGCGTGGGGCTTGAGCTGGGCACCGACTTCAGTGACGCCAACAGCTTCGCGCTCAAGCTGATGCACGTGCGCACCTCGATGAACAGCTGGGGCGGCGAACTGCGCACGGTCGCGCGCGTGGGCGACCAGCGCGAATTCGGCATGCAGTTCTACCAGCCGCTGGGCGCCGGCTCGGCGTGGTACCTGGCGCCGTCGATCCAGTACGGCTCCTCGGCCTTCGACGTGTTCAGCGATGGACGGCGCACCGCGCGCGCGGCAATCAGCGCCAGCGGCGTGGGAATGGTGCTCGGGCGCGAACTGGGCACCTGGGGCGACATCGAGCTCGGCGTGCTGCGCCAGCGCGGCGGCGCGCGCATGGTCATTCCCGACAACGGCGTCGCCAACCCGACCAGCTACGCGAGCACGCGCTTCCTGCGCTACCGGGTCGACACGCTCGACTCGCTGGCCTTCCCCAGCCGCGGCACCCTGATCGACGCCGAGGTCCAGAGCTCGTCCGGCCAGGCCGACGGCACCGGCTCGCTGGCGCAGACCGGCATCTCGGCGCTGCAGGCCTTTCATACGGTGGAGTGGGCGGGCCACGTGTACGGCGAATACGGGCGCGCCCAGCATGGCGCCGCGCCGAACAGCCTGGGCGGCTTCCTGCGCCTGTCCGGCACTGTGGCCAGCTCCATCAGCGGACGCAGCACCGCCTTCGCGCGCGTCGTGATGGCGCGCCGCATCGGCGCGCTGCCGGTGACCCTGGGCGGCACCGTGCGCGCCGGCTTCTCGCTCGAAGCCGGAGGCGCCTTCGACCAGGACAAGCCGGTCACGGGGTCCTTGTTCAAGCAGGCCGTCAGCGGCTTCGTGTCGGTCGACACGCGCTTCGGGCCGGCCTATATCGGCGCCGGCGCCACCAGGGACGGCGACAAGACCATGTACATCTTCCTCGGTCCGATCTGGTAGCGGCCGGCCTGGCCGGCGCGCTCGGTTCTGGCGCCGCGGCAGCGGGCTAAGGCACCCAGCGCCGGCACGGCCTCAACGGCGCAGCGCGGTGAAGGCGGCGAACTCCCACGAGCGAAATCCCAGCAGCAAGGTGAAGCCGTCGCGTTCGCTGGGGTCGAGGCGGCGGTCGTTCTGATGCAGGCGCGCCAGTTCCGCCGCCAGTTGCTGGATCTTCTGCACCAGTTCGGCGGCGCTGGCCAGCGACAGCCGCGCCGGCAGGCACATCAAGGCTTCGCCGGCCCCGTCGAAGCTGCCGCTGAAAAAATCCTCGACCACGTGGGCGCGCACATAGCGCTGCACCGGGCCGTCCGGCAGCCAGTGGAAGGCGTTCGACACGCGCAGGCTGTAGCGGTTGGCGGGCTTGAGTTCGATCAGGCCGAGCCGGTCCAGCTCGGCCAGCAGGCCGATGCATTGCGCCTCGGTCAGCTGGTAGGTTTCGAGCATTTGCTCCATGCTCCAGTGCCCCAGGCAGCAGGTCGCCACCAGCAGCAGGCGCGGATTGGCCGTGAGCGAGGTCTCCTGGGTCAGGGTGAGGGCGTCGGCGCGCGGGGTGGCGTCGGCGGCTCCGCGCAGCACCTCCTCCATCGCGATCCCGGCCGCCTTGCAGATCTGCGCCAGGCGCGACAGCGACATGTCCTTTTGCCCGAACATGCGCTTGACGCTGGACTCGCTCATGTCGATGCGCTCGGCCAATGCCTTGTACGTGATGCCGGCCGCGCGCAGTTCGGCGCGCAGCACGGCGATGACCTGTTCCGGTGAGCTCATCCCGGCTTCCCTTCCCGCAGGGTCGCAGATGGCGCGCATGCCGCGCCGCCACGGCCAGCCGGCAGGCGGCGAAAACGCCGCCGCGCCGGACCATCCAGGGAATCGATCATCATTGCCGCCTTTTTAAGAAAGTATCACCACATGATACGTAATGTACCGAAATACGGTGCTTCGCACAAGCTGGTGGTACGCCGCGCGATGATCGGCGACACTGCTGTCTCGCCTCCACCGCTTTGACGCCATGACCCTGAACCGCAGCCTGACCGCTTTTCTGCTCAGCCTTTCCGCCGCCGCGCATGCCGACCCGCTGCTGTATGCGGGCGCGGCCGGCGGCGAAGGCGCCAAGGTGGTTGCCGGCGTGAGCGGCGCGACCTTCGCCGCCTGGCCCGGTTCCCAGCTGACCAACGCGCTCGAAGCGTCGGCCTGGCGCGGCAGCCGCTTCAAGGGCAGTGGACTGGGTTACCAGCTCTCGGTGCGCGAGACCGAGGCATTATGGCTGCAGGCGCGCCTGGGCGCGGCCCGCACCGAGGCCCGCGGCGCGGCCGGGCTGGGCCGCACGGGCCTGAGCAGTGGCCTGGGCATTCGGGTGGATTTGGGCGAGCACTGGTCGTTCACGCTCGACTATGACCGCCTCAAGGTGGCACTGCCGGGCAGCAGCACAGTGCACATGTACACGCTGGGTGGCCGTTACTGGTTTTAACGGCCCCCGCAACCAGATGGCCTGATCGCGGGCGCCCACGGGGCGTCCGCAGGCGGCCCTTTGTCCGGCGCCCCCATGGCGCCGCTCCCCGTCAAGCGCGCCTTGTCAGCAGCCCGTCGCACCAGCGATGGACGCCCCGGCCGCGCCCACGCTTATTCCGCCTCGCCTTCCAGCTTGGCTTTCTTGAGCGCGCGCCGCGCGGCCAGGCGTTCCTGCGCGCTGTTTTTCGCGTGCGGTCCGGCGCTGCGCTGCTTGGCGGCCAGCGCGACCGGATTGCGCGGCTTGCTGAACTGCTGGGACGGTTCCACCCGCACGCGCATCTTCTGCCGCGTCGCCAGTGACTTGTTGGCCATCGCCGCTCTCCCGGACCGCTTACAGCACGTAGCGCGACAGGTCTTCGTTGTCGGCCAGCTTGTCCAGACGCGCGTTGACGTAGCCCGCGTCGATCGCCACCGAGTGGCCGCTCGTCTCGCTGGCCGAGAACGAGACTTCCTCGAGCAGCTTCTCCATCACCGTGTACAGCCGGCGCGCGCCGATGTTCTCGGTGCGCTCGTTGACGGAAAACGCGATTTCGGCCAGCCGCGTGATGCCTTCCGGGGTAAATTGCACCTGCACGTTCTCGGTCGCCAGCAGCGCCTCGTACTGCTTGGTCAGGCAGGCGTCGGTGCTGGTGAGGATGCACTCGAAGTCGGCGATCGAGAGCGACTCGAGTTCGACCCGGATCGGGAAGCGCCCCTGCAGTTCCGGGATCAGGTCCGAGGGCTTGGCCAGGTGGAAGGCGCCGGAGGCGATGAACAGGATGTGGTCGGTGCGGATCATGCCGTACTTGGTGTTGACGGTGGTGCCTTCCACCAGCGGCAGCAGGTCGCGCTGCACCCCGGCGCGCGAGACGTCGGCCCCGCCCACCTCCGAGCGCGAGGCGATCTTGTCGATCTCGTCGAGGAACACGATGCCGTTCTGCTCGACGTTGGCGATGGCCTTCTGCTTCATCTCGTCTTCGTTGATCAGCTTGGCCGCCTCCTCGTCGATCAGGAGCTTCATCGCCTCCTTGATCTTGATCTTGCGCGGCTTCTTGCGCTGCGCCCCCATGCCCGAGAACATGGTCTTGATCTGCTCGGTCATCTCTTCCATGCCCGGCGGCGCCATGATTTCCATCTGCGGACCGGTCTCGGCCAGTTCGAGCTCGATGTCGCGCTCGTCGAGGGCGCCTTCGCGCAGGCGCTTGCGGAAGGTCTGGCGCGTGGTGTCGCCGTCCTTGCCCTCCTTGGCGTCGGCGGCGGCGTTGCTGACGTTAAAGCCGAAGTCGCGCGCCGGCGGCACCAGGATGTCGATCACGCGGTCCTCGGCGGCGTCTTCGGCGCGCTGGCGCACCTTCTTCATTTCGCTGGCGCGGGTCTGCTTGATGCCGATGTCGATCAGGTCGCGGATGATGGTGTCCACGTCGCGCCCGACGTAGCCGACCTCGGTGAACTTGGTCGCCTCGATCTTGATGAAGGGCGCGTCGGCCAGCTTGGCCAGGCGGCGCGCGATTTCGGTCTTGCCCACGCCGGTGGGGCCGATCATGAGGATGTTTTTGGGCGTGATCTCGTGGCGCAGCGGCTCGGCCACCTGCTGGCGGCGCCAGCGGTTGCGCAGCGCGATGGCGACCGCGCGCTTGGCCTTGCCCTGGCCGACCACGTGCTTGTCCAGTTCCGAGACGATTTCAAGGGGAGTCATGTTCATGGGATCAGTCCAGCGTTTCGATGGTATGGGACATATTCGTGTAGATGCACAGCTGGCCGGCGATGGACAGCGACTTCTTCACGATCTCGGCCGGCGTCAGCTCGGTGTTTTCCTGCAAGGCCTTGGCGGCCGACTGGGCGTAGGTGCCGCCCGAGCCGATCGCGCCGATGCCATCCTCCGGCTCGAGCACGTCGCCGTTGCCGGTGATGACCAGGGTGGCTTCGTGGTCGGCCACCAGCAGCATCGCCTCCAGGCGGCGCAGCACGCGGTCGGTGCGCCAGTCCTTGGCCAGTTCGACCGAGGCGCGCAGCAGGTTGCCCTGGTGCTTCTCGAGCTTGCCCTCGAAGCGGTCCAGCAGGGTGAAGGCGTCGGCTGTGCCGCCGGCGAAACCGCACAGGACCTTGCCCTGGTACAGCTTGCGCACCTTGCGCGCGGTGCCCTTCATGACGATATTGCCGAGCGTGACCTGGCCGTCGCCGCCGAGGGCAACCTGCTTGCCTCGGCGCACGCACAGGATGGTGGTGCCGTGAAATTGTTCCATATCTGCCTCAGAGTGGGTGGGCCTTCTGTCGGACTGCGGAGCGGCAGTGCGAAAACGGCTGGCGACGGGCGCTGTGTTGCCGCGCGTCCAGTCGCTCCAGTCAACGGATGAAGGCGGCGACACCGTCCCCGCCGCCTCATGCGTGACTGCCCCAGTCCGACAGGCTGCGAGCCTTCCAACAATGGGGACGATGGTGCAAATTGCAAGACAGCGCAGGCCGCCGCCATATTAGCTAGCAGGCCGGCGCCGCCGCTCAGTACCTGTGCGGGAAGACCCGGCCCACCTCGGCGTAACCGAGTAGTTTGAACAGCGCCGCCACCAGATGGTTCACGTCGCGGAACTCGATTTTTTTGTCGTCGGCGAGCGGGCGCAGGCGGTTGAGCAGGGCGCTGGCGGCGGCGTAGTCGATGCGCGCCAGGCGCGAGCAGTCGATCAGCACCACCGGCGCGCTGGCCACGTAGACGTCGATGGCGCCGAGCAGGCGGCTGACGTCGCCCTCGACGAGGGGCGGCAGCATGAAGCGCTCGCTGGCGACTGGCGCCGGGGCGCTGGGCGCGGTGGCCACTTTCTGCGGTGCAACGAAGGAGGGCGGAGAAACTTCGTAGGTGACGCAATAATCCATCGCCGTTTCCTCGAAATCCTTCTCGCGGTTCAACAACTGCAGCAATTCGAGCAATAGCAGCCACGGCGCCTCGCTGGCATCGCGCTTGCCGATTTCTATGCTGCCGCGCAACAGCTCGGACAGCTCGGCCGCGCCGGCCACGATCAGCTCGCGCTGCTGCTTGCGCAGCTGGGTCAGCGCGTCGAGCAGCAGGGCGCAGCCCTCCGGCGTGACGGCGCTGATGCGGGCAAACTCCAGGCGCAGGACCGGGTTCGTGGCGGCCAGTTGCAGCAGGCGCTCCATCTGGGGCGCGCTAGCCTCGCCCAGCAGGTCGGTGAAGCGCTCGGTCGGGGTCACGCCGGCGTAGGCTTGATCCGGGGTGCCAGGCAGCAGCAGCGGGGTCCAGGTGGGCGGCGAGGTCTCGAACTGGCTCGCGTAATCGATGGCGATATTGTCGAAGTCGTCCTGCCGGCCCATCACCTGGTACAGGTCGAACAGCATCCACCAGACCACCCGGTCGGTGCGGCCCAGCTCGGGCAGGCTCTCCTGGAGCATGTGTTCGCTGATGGGCAATTGCGCGTTGGCGTACATGATCGCGATTTCCTCGATCACGGGCGCGGTCTGCGGCTGCACCGGCGCGTCCGGGAAGTCGTCGTCGGCCAACAGCTCCGTGGTGGCCAGCTCCAGCATCGGCAAGGTGCTCGAGGCGTCGTGCTGGGCGTTGGTGCGCGGGCGGCGCGGTCCGCTGCCCCAGGCCGGCTCCGGCGTGTTGAAAATATCGTTGGCCATGGCCGACTCGATCGCGTCGATCTTGGCGGCGGTCGCGCGCGCGATCTCGCGCTGGCGCGCGCGTTCGTCCTCGCTCAACAGGCGTGACGTCTCCCCGCCGCGCAGGCGCGAGTTCGGCGCCGCGTCGGCGCCATCGGCATCCTCGGTTTTCTTCTTGAAGATGGAGAAAATTCCCACGTCGTTCCCTATCTGATTGCACTGCGCCTGCGATGCATCACGCTATCACGCCTGGCGGGCTTCGTCACGCACCGCAAGTCAAGCCTTTCCGAATCCTCCGCCGCATGTCCAGATGTCGGCGCCGACCGCCAATTGTTCAGCTCGTGTCCGAATGTCGCCTCCGACCCCGGCCGGTGCCGCCAATGCTTGACCTGGGGCGCGCCCGGCCCGATGGCCGCCGCGAGCACATGATATTGTATCCTAGTGGAAATATTTTGATCGCACCCGCGCTCCAAAGCAAAAAAGCATGCGATTGTGGCCGCATGCTTTTTTCGGTGATGGCAACTGCGGATCAGTCGCCGTACAGCTTTTGCTTGAGTTCGCGGCGCTGCTGGGCTTCCAGCGACAGCGTGGCGGTGGGCCGGGCGATCAGGCGCGGAATGCCGATCGGCTCGCCCGTTTCCTCGCACCAGCCGTAGTCGCCCGCGTCGATGGCGGCGATCGATTGCTGCACCTTCTTGAGCAGCTTGCGCTCGCGGTCGCGCGTGCGCAGTTCCAGCGCATGCTCTTCCTCGATGGTGGCACGGTCGGCCGGATCCGGCACCAGCACGGTCTCGCGCAGGTGCTCGGTGGTCTCGCCGGCGTTCTTTAACAGGTCTTTTTCAAGCTGTTGCAAGCGTGCCTTGAAAAATGCCAACTGCGCCGGATTCATATAGTCCTTCTCACTCATGGCCCGAATCTGGTCTTCGGCCAGGAGTTGGCCTTCTGCGGTCACGGCGGGGGTCGATTTAGTTGTTTTAGTCATGACTTCACTTACCTTCGATACGACAGAGGTTTCATTTTATCAGCTAACTCGGCTGTGTCAGCACGCAAAACGCGCCCGACCATTGCCGAGTTGCCTACCTTGACGGCTGCGCGGCTGCCGTCGTTTCCATGCCCGCCCTGGACGCTTGCGGCGCCCGCCCGGCACATCAGTCACCGTGTTGTAGTTCATGACACGTTGCAGCTACAAAACCGGGACAGTTTATACCAAACACTGTTCCAAACCGCGGATAAAGACGTCTTTGGGCAAATTCTTGCCAATAAAAACCATTTTGCTGCCGCGCTCCTCGGTTTCTCCCCATTGTGCGCCCAGATCGCTGCCCATGATCTGGTGCACGCCCTGGAACACCACCTTGCGGTCGGCCCCTTCCATCAGCAGCACGCCCTTGTAGCGCAGCATGCGCGGGCCGAACACCTGCAGCAGGCTGCCGAGGAACTCGTCCAGGCGCGCCGAGTCGAACGGCCGAGCGCTCTTGAACACAAAGGCGCTGATGTCGTCGCTGTGGTGGCTGTGGTGGTGGTCGTTGCTGTGGTCGCAGGTCTCGGTGTGCACGTGCTCGTGCTCGCCGTCGTGGTCGTGGGCATGGTGGTGGGCCTGGTCGTGGGCTTCGTCGGCGGTGAGGAAATCCGGGTCCAGCTCCAGCTTGTCGTTCAGGTTGAAGCCGCGGATGTCGAGGATCTCGTCGATCGGGGCTACCCCGAAGTTGGCCAGGCCGATCGGCGCGCGCGGGTTGATGCGTTTCAGGCGCTGCTTGAGCTCGGCCAGGGCGCCGGCGTCGACCAGGTCGGTCTTGGAGATCAGCAGTTTGTCGGCGAAGCCCACCTGGCGCTGGGCTTCCTCGTGCTCGTCCAGTTGGGCCATGGCGTGGCGCGCGTCGACCACGGTGATGACGGCGTCGAGCATGTAGTGGGCGCCGACTTCTTCGTCGACGAAAAAGGTCTGGGCCACCGGGCCGGGGTTGGCCAGGCCGGTCGTCTCGATGACCACGCGGTCGAAGTCGATCTCGCCGGCGGCGCGCTTTTGCGCCAGGCTGGTCAGGGCCACGATCAGGTCGCCGCGCACCGTGCAGCAGATGCAGCCGTTGTTCATCTCCACGATCTGCTCGCCGCTGTCCTGCACCAGGATCTCGTTGTCGATGTTCTCCTGGCCGAACTCGTTCTCGATGACGGCGATCTTCAGGCCGTGCTGCTCGCCCAGGATGCGGTTCAGGAGCGTGGTTTTGCCGGCGCCGAGAAAGCCGGTCAGGATGGTGCTGGGTATGAGTGCCATGGACATGTCGTATGTTGGTAAAGAAATAAGCCCGGAGCCCGAATAATCGAGCGATTATGCCGGAATTCGCCTTTTGCTTCCAACAAGCGCGCCAAGACTTGACGCGGATCATGTTGGACTTAGATACCTGTGAGTATTACTTGTGCTGGATTACTTGGACTTTGCGCGCGGGTGGGCCTGGTCGTACACCGCCGACAAGTGCTGGAAGTCCAGTGCAGTGTACACCTGGGTGGAGGCGATGCTGGCGTGGCCCAGCATTTCCTGCACCGCGCGCAGGTCGCCGGACGACTGCAGCAGGTGCGAGGCGAACGAGTGGCGCAGCATGTGCGGATGCACGCCCACCGGGGTGCCCTGGCGCAGCGCGTGCTGCTTGAGGCGCTGCTGGATCACGCGCGGGCTGATGCGGGTGGCGCGGCTGGACAGGAACAGCGCGGCGCTGCCGTCGCGCGCGGGCGGGCGCACCGCCAGCCACTCGGCCAGCGCGGCCAGGGCGTGCCGGCCGACGGGCACCTTGCGCATCTTGTTGCCCTTGCCGGTGACGACCACTTCGCCGGCCGCGCGGTCGATCCAGCCGAGCGAGGCGGCGCCGTCGGTCTTGTGGTAGGCCAGGTCGAGCCCGGCCAGCTCGGACACCCGCAGCCCGCTCGAATAGAGCAGCTCGAACATGGCGCGGTTGCACAGGTCGGCCGGCTCCGGCCCGGCCTGGGCGTGGGCGGGCGCGGCCACCAGCTGCACCGCCTGGTCGACCGACAAGGCCTTGGGCAGGCTCTTGGGACGCTTGGGCGCGCGCACCGCCTCCACCGGATTGGCGGCCAGCGCCGTGTGGCGCGCCAGCCAGGCGTAGAACACGCGCCAGCTCGACAGCTTACGGGCGATCGAGCGCGGCGCCAGCGCGCGCGCGTGCAGGGTCGAGGCGACCCGGCGGATGTCGGCGTAGGCCAGCGCCTGCCACGGCTTGCCCGGGGTGAGGGCGGCCAGTTCGCGCAGGTCGCGGCGGTAGGCGGCCACCGTCAGCGCCGACAGCTGGCGCTGGCCCGTCAGCTCGGACAGGTAGCGTTCCACCCATGCCAGCCGCGCCTCGCTGTCGGTGCCCGGGTCCATGCTCAGGCGCGCAGGGCGGCCAGCGCGGCGCTGGCGGTCGCGCCGATGTGGGTGAGGAAGTCGGTCGCCATGTGGGCGGCGAAGCGCTCCGGGTCGGGCGAGCCGAGGATCAGCAGGCCGAAGGCGGCGCCGGCGCCGGCGCCGCGCAGCGGCAGGATCACGGTCGACTGCACGCTGGCGGCGTCGTCGAGCCAGCGCACGGCCTCGAAGTCGTGGTTGCTGCCGCAGTAGGGGGCCAGCAGGCTGTTGGCGAACAGGCGCGCGTCCTCGGAGACGCCGTCGGCGAACCAGGCGGCGGCGTGCTCGGGCTGGACGTTCCACAGGCGCAGGGTCGCCTGCGGCACGCCGAAATGCAGGCGCAGGCCGTCCACCAGCGCGCGCGGCAGGTCGGCGTCGTGGCGCGCGGCCAGCAGGGCCTGGGTCCAGGCGTGGAATTTGTTGGCGATGGCGGCATTGTCCTCGGCCGTGCGCACCAGCTCGGCCATGCGCAGTTCCAGCGTGCGGTATTTGTCGCGCATGACTTCCATCTGGCGCTCCTGCAGCGAGACGGTCTTGCCCGTCAGCGGGCTGGACAGGCGAACCGAACCCAGCAGGCCGGCGTGCTCTTCGAAGAAATGGGGATTGTCGGCCAGGTAGCGGGCCACGGCGCTTGAGTCCAGTGTTGCGGTCATTGATGTCTTCGAGGGGGAGGTAGTTGCGCAATTCTAACCGACAGCCCTTGCCCCGGCCCATAAAAAACGCGCCGGCGCGCGGCCGGCCAGCTTGGCGCCGGCCTCGACGTGAAAAGGGCGGCCATGGTTGCCCATGTCCGCCCTTGTCGATTCACAGCGTAGCGGGAAGCATCCCGCCGGCGCTTAGAACGAGTGGTTCACGCCCAGTGCGAAGATGTTCTTCTTCAGGCCAGCGATGTCCTTGCGCGATGCGTCGGTGTAGACGTAGGTGCGCTTCGACAGGCTGTACTCGTAGCCCAGCGAGAACTGCTTGGTCTTCTGTTCGCCGTTGTTCAGCACGCCTTGGGTCTTTTGACCGTAGCCAGCCAGGATCTTGCCAGCGCCCAGGGTGTAGTTAGCACCGGCGACCCACGAACGCGAGGTCCACTGGTTTAGCATGGTGTGCTCGCGGTTCTGGTGCGAAGCCGAAGCCATCAGCTTCAGTTCAGGGGTCACCATGACCGAGCCGGCGATCGAGTACAGCTTGGTCTCGATGGCGTTGCGCTCAGCTCCCACCATCAGGGCCGCTGGGCCGTTCTTGTAGGTGGCGGTGACCGAGTACGGATTGGCCGACGCCTGGGCGCCCGATGCGTATTCCGGTGCCAGCGCGGTGCCGCGGCCGATGACGGCCAGGCCGCCGGTGGTCGCTTCTTTGGTTGCGACCGAAGCGTTCACCTGGAAACCAGCCACTTCAGGCGAGTTGTACCAAACGGCGTTCGAGAAACGGTTGCCCGAGTTGCCGGCCTGACCCAGTGGGTCGGACGAGTAGCTGTTGCCGCCTACCTGCAGGTCGGTGTAGAAGCCGGCGACGCTAGGAATGCCGTGGAACGGCTCGAACGCGATCGTGCTTTCCTGGAACGCGGTCAGGCCGCGGCCGATACGCACCATACCGAAGTCGCCCTGCAGGCCGACGCGGCTCTGACCCTGGAACAGTGGACGCTGGAAGGCGCCGCCCATTTCGTTGGTGCCGGTGTCCGGCTCGTAGCGGATTTCCAGCTGGAACAGCGCCTTCAGGCCGTTGCCCAGCTCTTCGGTGCCCTTGAAGCCCAGGGTGTTGCTGGCACGTTTGCCGATTTTCAGGGTTTCGTCGGTCTGCTTCACCAGACCGGCATCGATGTTGCCATAGATGACGACTGCCGATTGCGCTTGAGCGACGCCTGCGAAGGCGCCCAGAACTGCCAGAGCCAGAAGAGATTTTTTCATGTAGAGGTCCTTAAATGTGAATCGAGTTAATCCAAATAGCGTTGAGTTTTCGTGATTTCTGAACGCTGGGATGTTGAAACCTTAATGGCATGCTGCTGCGATACCGCGGGATTGGTTAATTATGACCGCTCAGATTGGTGGAAAGCTAATAAATCGTCCGGTGCTGTTGTATTTTTGAAACGGGGCGCCGGCGCCTCGATTCCGGGGAGAAAGTTAAATCCAGCTGCAGCGTGCCGCGGCGGCTACGCTTTCCTTGATGCAACGTTTGTGCAATATCAAGGAAACGCCGGGTTGGCTGCAAACCCTTGCGTTCACTGAAGTAGACTCAGGCTGATCGACGGTTCCGCCGTGACAAGCCGCCCAATCGTTGTTGGAAGGCAACTTGAAGTGGCGTGGATGTAACAAATGCTTTCAAGTGATGCTCCCTCAATTATTTAATGTTATTACATGAACGATGGCAAATCGTGAAGAATTAGGGCTCATTCGTGGCGCCCGCGCCGGGCGGGTCGAGGCCCAGCTCGAACTGGGCAAGCTGTATCTGTTCGGCAGCGCGGGCTTGCCGAAAAGCTTGCCCACGGCCTTGCATTGGCTCGACCGCGCGGCAAAACAAGGCAGCGTCGAGGCGTGCGAGCTGATCGGCATGCATATTCCGCTCGACGTGGCCGTGCAAAGCGCCTTGCCGCTCGGCCCGTGGTACGAGCGCGCCTATGACGCCGGGGTGGCGCGCGCCGGGCTGGTGCTGGCCCAGCTCACCCTGGGCGGCCCGGACGCCGGCGCGGCCGATCCCCAGCGCCGCGCCAAGGCGCTCGCCGCCCTCGAAAGCGCCGCGCGGGCCGGCCAGGCCGACGCCCAGTGGCTGCTCACGCGCTACCGGGCGGCGATGCCGGCGGCCGGCCCGTCCGCCCCCGGCCCGGCGCGGGCCCCGCAGGCGCGTCCCATGACGCTGCCATCGCGCGACGTGGCGTCGGCGCGCCAGCCGCGCAGCGCCGCGCTGGCCTTGCCGCCGGGCGAGGGCGGCATGCTCGAGGCGGCGTGGGAAGCCTGCCAGTGGCAAGCCTACCTGCAGCGCGCGCTGCCGCTGGCGCGGGTGGTGGTGGCCAGCCTGGCCTCGGGCAGCAAGCTGTCGCTGCGCCCGGGGGCCGATGAAGTCACGCTGTTGTCGCGCTGCGCGCGCCTGCTCGAAGGCGGGCTCGGCGGACTGAGCGCGGAGCCGGCCGAGATCCGCGGATTCTGGGAAATCGCCGCGGCCGAGCACGACCGTTACGCGCAGATGGCGATGGGCTTGTGGTACGCGCGCATGCAGGTCGACGGCAAGCGCGTGGCCGTGGGCGCCGGCTCGGCCAATTTCAAGAAGGCGATCCGCTGGCTGACCCTGGCCGGCGAGCAGGGCATGGCCGAAGCCTGGTACGCGCTCTCGCGCATCTATATTAAGCCGGAATTTTCCCAGCGCAACGTGGCCGACGCCCAGCGCTACCTCGAACGCGCCGCCGAGATGGGCTATCGCGAAGCCCAGCTCGAGTGCGGCAACAGCGCCTGGCGCGCCCGCCGCGAGAACGAGAACAACGATGTCCGGGCCGTGTACTGGCTCCAGAAGGCGGCCGCCCAGCATAGTGCCGAGGCGCTGGCGTCGCTGGGCAAGATCGCGCCGCGGGGGCAGGGCGCCGCGTTCGCGTGGTGCGATGCGCTGTCGGTGGCGCGCGACCTGTCCGCCACCCATCCCTTGCTGGCGGCCCGGCTGGAACTGGCTGCCATGTTCAAGCTGACCCGGGCCGAAGCGCTGCTGCTCGACATCAAGGCGGCCGACCAGGGGCATTGCCTGGTCATCGACATTCGCGCCAGTTACGGGCGCAGCAAGCGCCGCCTGGTGGTCGTGACCAACGCCCAGGAGCGCCATCTGCTCGACCGGGTGGGGCGCTTGTTTGACAACGTCGATTGCGGTCCCAACGGCCCGGAGGGCAACTACCGCCAGCGCTTGTATCGGCTCAAGACGCTGGTGCCCGATCTTGGCGCGGTCGAGGACAGCGAAACGGACGCGTACGAGATGGCGGCGTGAGCATAGCGTCAATGCGCGCCAGCACCTTGCATCAGGGCGAAAGGGCCGGCCAAGGGGGAAGCAAGCTCAGCGGTGGCATTAGCCAAGCGCGCGCGGCATTGCGGTCTACACCAGCATGAGCGGGACAGCGTGCGCTGCGCAGCGCTGTGAACCACTGCGCAGACCGAGCGGCTGCGCAGGGTGAGCTACAGGGTGACCTCGCCTTCGAACACCGTGACCGCCGGTCCGCTCAGGTAGACCGGCGCCGCGCCGCCGGCCCAGGCGATCGACAGCTCGCCGCCGCGCGCGCTCACCCGGACCGGCGAATCGAGCAGGCCGCGCCGGATGCCGGCCACCACGGCCGCGCAGGCGCCGGTGCCGCAGGCCAGCGTCTCGCCGACGCCGCGCTCGTACACCCGCAGGCGGATGTGGTGGCGGTCCACCACTTGCATGAAGCCGGCGTTGACCTTGTTCGGAAAGCGCGTGTGCTGTTCGATCAGCGGACCGGTCTCGGCCACCGGCGCCAGGTCGACGTCGTCGACCACCTGCACCGCGTGCGGATTGCCCATCGAGACGACCGACACGAACACCGTCTTGCTGGCGCCGCCCAGCTTGACCGGCAGCGGCCACAGCGTGTCCTCGCCCTCGGCCCAGCCGCCCAGGCGGGCAGCCTCGAACGGCACCTCGGCCGGCGCCAGGCGCGGCGGCCCCATGTCGACGGTGATGCTGCCGTCGTCCTCGATGCGCGGTTCGATGATGCCCTTCATGGTCTCGACCCGGATGGTGCGCTTGCTGGTCAAGCCTTTCTCGGTGACGAACTTGACGAAGGCGCGCGAGCCGTTGCCGCACTGTTCGACTTCGCCGCCATCCTGATTGAAGATGCGGTAGCGGAAATCGCAGTCGGGCGCGGTCGGTTTTTCCACCACCAGGAACTGGTCGGCGCCGATGCCAAACTGGCGGTGGCCCAGCGCGCGCAACTGTTCCGCGCTCAGGTCCACTTGCTGGTTGATGGCGTCGATGACGATGAAGTCGTTGCCAGCGCCGTGCATTTTAGTAAATTTGAGTTTCATACAATCCAGTATAGCCAAAACGGGGTGCCCAGGGTTACCAGTTAGCGCTTCGCATACGGGGAAGGCTCGCCCTCGGGCCGGGTCTTGAAGCGCTTGTGGGTCCAGAAATACTCGGCCGGCGCCTCGCGCACCCGGTCCTCGATAAACGCGTTCATGCGGCGCGCCGACGCGACCATGTCCTCGCCCGGGTAATCCTCGAAGGCGGGGTAGAAGCGCACGCGCCAGCCGGCATAGTTGGGCAGGAAGGTGGCCACGACGGGAATGACGGCCGCGCCCGTGGCGGCGGCGATGCGCCCGGGCGCCGTCAGGGTCGCCGCCGGCACGCCGAAGAAGGGCACGAAGGGGGCATCCTTGTCGCCGAAATCCATGTCCGGCAACATGAAGTAGGGCAGGCCCTCGCGCATGGCGCGGATGATCGGCTTGACCCCCTCCTTGCGCGAAAACAGCTGCACCGGACGAAAGCGCGAGCGCCCGCGCCGCAGCACCTCGTCGAAAGTCTGGTTCTTCTGCTGCACGTAGATCGAGCACAAGCTGGTCTCGAGCATCACCGCCACCCCGGCCACGTCCAGGCACACGAAGTGGGGACACAGCAGGATGGTCGGCTGGCGCGCGATCTGCTCCAGCGGCACACCCGGCTCGACCTGGATCAGGCGGCGCAGGCGCGCCGGCGGCGCCCACCACAGGATGGCGCGCTCCCACACGCTGCGCGAGTAGGCCTGGAAATGGGCGCGCGCCAGCGCCACCCGCTCGGCCTCGCTCAGTTCGGGCATGCACAGGCGCAGATTGGTCAGCGCGATGCGGCGGCGCGCGCGCAGCAGCACGAACAGCAGGCTGCCGACGGCGTCGCCGAAGCGCCCCAGCACCGGCAGCGGCAACCAGTGCAGCAGCCACATCAATCCCAACAGCGGCTTCATGCGGCGTCCCGCGTTTCCGGAGCGGCTACTCCGTCCGGCCGCTTGTAGCGGTTGTAGCTCCAGAAATACTGGGCCGGGCAGCGCGCGATCAGCTGCTCCATGGCGCGGTTGATGGCGCCGGCCTGCTCGGCCGGGCTGCCCGACAGGTCGCCTTCGAACGGCACGAAGCGCACGATGTAGCCCTGGCCGCGCGGGCGCCGCTCGGCGTAGGTGAGGAGGATGCTGGCCTTGCCGAGCTGGGCCAGCTTGGCCGGCAGGGTCATGGTGTAGGCCTCGCGCCCGAAGAAGGGGGCCCATACGCCTTCGCCCTCCTGCGGCACCTGGTCGGGCAGCACGCCGACCGGCTCGCCCCGCCTGAGGCACTTGGCCAGCATGCGCACGCCGGACAGGTTGGCCGGCGCCAGGTGCAGGTTGTGGCGCGCGCGCGCCCCTTCGATGAGCGGCTTGAGCGCGGCCCGCTTGGGCGGGCGGTACATGACGGTGAGCGGGGTGCGCAGCGCCACCTGCTGGGCGGTGATCTCGAAGCAGCCCAGGTGGGGCGTGAGGAACACGATCCCGCGCCCGCTGGCCAGGGCCGCCTCCACCAGCGCGAAGTTTTCCTCGGTGGCGTGGGCGGCCACCCGCTCGGGCGCGGCGCACCACAGGAAGGGCAGCTCGATGATGGCCTTGCCGGACTCGGCCACGGCGGCGTGCAGGTGTTCGCCGAAACCGGCGCGGGTCAGGTTCTCGCGCAGGCGCCGCCGGTAAGAGGGCGACGCCAGGTAGACCACCCAGCCCAGCGCGCTGCCCAGCAGGTGCAGGGCGGGCAGGGGCAGGGCCGACAAAAGGCGGAAAAGAGTCACTAACATGAATTTGATCGAGGTTTAATCTATGTCGAGTTGCCAAGCCAAAATTTCGCAAGGAGCGTAAAATACCACGTAGAGCTGGATCCGCCGAGTTAATAGACAACTTGCGAAGCGGAATATAAATGTCGCTAAAGCGTCGCAGGCAACTCCGTTACTGCGACTTCACTGAACCAGTAACAGGAGCATATTGCATGTCCAACGATTATCTGTTTACCTCCGAATCCGTCTCGGAAGGCCATCCCGACAAAGTCGCCGACCAGATTTCCGACGCCATCCTCGACGCCATCCTGGCGCAGGACCCCAAGGCCCGCGTGGCCGCCGAAACGCTGTGCAACACCGGCCTCGTCGTCCTGGCCGGCGAAATCACCACGCACGCAAACGTTGATTATATTCAAGTTGCGCGCGAGACCATCAAGCGCATCGGCTACGACAACACCGACTACGGCATCGACTACCGCGGCTGCGCCGTCATGGTCTGCTACGACAAGCAGTCACCCGACATCGCCCAGGGCGTGGACGAAGGCGCCGGGCTCGACCTGGACCAGGGCGCCGGCGACCAGGGCCTGATGTTCGGCTACGCCTGCGACGAGACGGCCGAGCTCATGCCCGCCGCCATCCACTACGCCCACCGCCTGGTCGAGCGCCAGTCGCAACTGCGCAAGGACGGCCGCCTGCCATGGCTGCGCCCGGACGCCAAGTCCCAGGTCACCTTGCGCTACGTGGACGGGCGCCCGGTGGCGGTGGACACGGTGGTGCTCTCGACCCAGCACGCGCCGGAGGTGTCGCACAGCCAGATCGAGGAAGCCGTGATCGAGGAGATCATCAAGAAAGTGCTGCCCAGCGAATGGCTCAAGGGCACGCGCTACCTGGTCAACCCGACCGGCCGCTTCGTCATCGGCGGCCCGCAGGGCGACTGCGGCCTGACCGGGCGCAAGATCA
>DIZW01000006.1:63770-91310 GCA_002428015.1 Oxalobacteraceae bacterium UBA6018
GTCGACACCTACGGCGGCGCGGCCCCGCACGGCGGCGGCGCCTTCTCCGGCAAGGACCCGTCCAAGGTCGACCGTTCAGCCGCCTACGCGGCCCGCTACGTGGCCAAGAACGTGGTCGCGGCCGGCCTGGCGCGCCAGTGCCAGGTGCAGGTCAGCTACGCCATCGGGGTGGCCAAGCCGATCAACATCACGGTCTACACCGAGGGCACCGGCGTCATCTCCGACGAGAAGATCGCGGCCCTGGTGATGGAGCACTTCGACCTGCGTCCGAAAGGCATCGTGCAGATGCTCGACCTGCTGCGTCCGATCTACCAGAAGAGCGCGGCCTACGGCCACTTCGGCCGCGAGGAGCCGGAGTTCACCTGGGAGCGCACCGACAAGGTCGCCCTGCTGCGCGCCGAAGCCGGCCTGTCCTGACCGGTCCGCGCGTCGTTTCCAGGCGGCTGGGGAAGCCCCGCCGCGCGGCGGCATGTTCGCCGCGCGCGACGGTTTTTTCGGGCGCCGTCTTCGGTGACAGGAAACGACGCGCGCCGCCACAGCGCGCAAATTAGGCTGGCCTAAACCAGCCTAAACAAGTAAACTATCTCGTTCCGAGGAGCGTTGCGACGAAATTCCCATTTCGCCAGGCTCGGAAAATTCACCGCAACCGCGCTCACGTTACTTTTTTCTTAAGAAAGGAGGGCGTGATGAGCGCCGTACTCAAACCTGCTTCGCAAGACTTCCACATTGCCGACATCTCCCTGGCCGCCTGGGGCGACAAGGAAATCAAGATCGCCGAAACCGAAATGCCGGGCCTGATGGCCATCCGCGAGGAATTCGCCGCGGCCCAGCCGCTCAAGGGCGCGCGCATCACCGGTTCGCTGCACATGACCATCCAGACCGCCGTGCTGATCCAGACCCTGGAAGCGCTCGGCGCGCGCGTGCGCTGGGCCTCGTGCAACATCTACTCGACCCAGGACCACGCCGCCGCCGCCATCGCCGCGGCCGGCACCCCGGTGTTCGCCGTCAAGGGCGAGACCCTGGACGAATACTGGGACTACACCCACCGCATCTTCGAGTGGCCGAGCGAGAACGGCGAGCCGGTCTACTCGAACATGATCCTCGACGACGGCGGCGACGCCACCCTGCTGCTGCACCTGGGCACGCGCGCCGAGACCGACCTGTCGGTGCTCGACAAGCCCGGTTCGGAAGAGGAAATCTGCCTGTTCAACGCCATCAAGACGCACCTGGCCAAGGACGCCAACTGGTATTCCAAGCGCCTGCCGCAGATCCTGGGCGTGACCGAGGAAACCACCACCGGCGTGCACCGCCTGTACCAGATGCACAAGGAAGGCAAGCTGGCTTTCCCCGCGATCAACGTCAACGACTCGGTCACCAAGTCCAAGTTCGACAACCTGTACGGCTGCCGCGAATCGCTGGTGGACGGCATCAAGCGCGCCACCGACGTCATGATCGCCGGCAAAGTGGCTGTCATCGCCGGCTATGGCGACGTGGGCAAGGGCTCGGCCCAGGCCATGCGCGCGCTGTCGGCCCAGGTGTGGGTCACCGAGATCGACCCCATCTGCGCGCTGCAGGCGGCCATGGAAGGCTACCGCGTCGTCACGATGGACGAGGCGGCCTCGCAGGGCGACATCTTCGTCACCTGCACCGGCAACTATCACATCCTGACCGAGCAGCACATGCTGGCCATGAAGGACCAGGCCATCGTCTGCAACATCGGCCACTTCGACAACGAAATCGACGTCGCTTCGCTGAAGAAATATCAGTGGGATAACATCAAGCCCCAGGTCGATCACGTGATCTTCCCGTCGGGTAAGCGCATCATCCTGCTGGCCGAAGGCCGCCTGGTCAACCTCGGCTGCGGCACCGGCCATCCGTCCTACGTGATGAGCTCCTCGTTCGCCAACCAGACCATCGCCCAGATCGAGCTGTTCGCCAACACCGACAAGTATCCCGTCGGCGTGTACGTGCTGCCCAAGCACCTGGACGAGAAGGTCGCGCGCCTGCAGCTCAAAAAGCTCAACGCCAAGCTGACCGAGCTGACCGAAGAGCAGGCGGCGTATATCTCGGTGAAGAAGGAAGGCCCTTACAAGCCGGATCACTACCGTTACTGATCGTCACGGCGAACGGCGGCGCCGGCCCGGCGCCTTCGTTTGCCGTACCCGTGGCCGCAGCCGCGGCCTGACCTGGAGAACCCGATGCGCTTATTGTTGACCTGGCTGATTAACGCCTTGGCCCTGTTGGCCTTGCCTTACCTGATGCATTCCGTGTCCGTCGACAATTTCGGCGCCGCCATGGTCGCCGCTCTCGTGCTGGGCCTGGTCAACACCCTGATCCGTCCCGTGCTGGTGCTGTTGACCCTGCCGGTGACCCTGGTATCGATGGGCCTGTTCATCCTGGTCATCAACGCCCTCCTTTTCTGGGCGGTCGCGAACGTGGTCGAAGGTTTCCACGTGGCCGGCTTCTGGGCGGCCTTCGTCGCCGCGATCGTGTACAGCGTCATTTCGTGGGCGCTGTCGACCTTACTCTTGCAAAAAAAATGATCGAATCGCCAAATTTCAGTATTGAGTTCTATCCGCCAAAAACCCCGGAGGGCGCCAACAACCTGCGCGCCGCCCGGCAAAAGCTGGCCCTGCTCAATCCAAAATATTTCTCCGTGACTTTCGGCGCCGGTGGCAGCACCCAGCAGGGCACGCTGGACACCGTGCTGGAAATCCAGCGCGAAGGCCACTCGGCCGCGCCCCACCTGTCGTGCGTGGGCGGCTCGCGTGAATCGCTGCGCGCGATTCTGGGCCAGTACAAGGACAACGGCATCAAGCGCGTGGTGGCCCTGCGCGGCGACCTGCCCAGCGGCTACGGCGGCGGCGGCGAACTGCGTTATGCCAACGAGTTGATCGAATTCATCCGCGCCGAGACGGGCGACTGGTTCCACATCGAAGTGGCGGCCTACCCGGAAGTGCACCCCCAGGCGCGCTCGCCGCAGGAAGACCTGCAGAACTTTGCGCGCAAGGTCAGGGCCGGCGCCGACGCGGCCATCACCCAGTATTTCTACAACGCGGACGCGTATTTCGCCTTCGTGGACCAGGTGCGCGCGCTCGGCATCGACGTGCCTGTGATCGCCGGCATCATGCCGATCACCAATTACACCCAGCTGATGCGCTTCTCCGACATGTGCGGCGCCGAGATTCCACGCTGGGTGCGCCTGCGCCTGGCCAGCTACGGCGACGACACCGCCTCCATCAAGGCTTTCGGGCTGGACGTCGTCACCCAGCTGTGCGAACGCCTGCTGGCCGGCGGCGCGCCCGGGCTGCATTTCTACAGCATGAACCAGGCCGGCCCCACCACCGCCCTGTGGGAGCGCCTGGTCAAGTAGGCCAGCCGCGCCACCTCACGCCACCTCGCGCGCCAGCTACCACGTGGCGCGCTCGGTCAGTATGACGTCGAGCGCGACATCGTGGCCTTCGCCGGCGAACGCGGCGCGCGTGCACTCGTAGGCGACGCCGATCGCCAGCGGCGCCGGCGCGCCCGCCAGCGTGCGGTCGTAGAATCCGCCGCCATACCCCAGGCGGAATTTTTCCTCGTTAAATCCCAGGCAGGGCAGCAGCAGCGCGCCCGGCCGCGCGCCCAGCCGCAAGGTTTCCGGCACCGCGATGCCCATCCTGTCCTTGTGCATGGCTTCGCCCGGGGTCCAGGCGGAAAAGCCCAGCGCCGCGTCGCGCGCTAGCACCACCGGCAAATACAGGCGCACGCCTTGCGCGGCCAGTTGCGCATAGGCCGGCTGCAGGTCCGGTTCCCCCGCGAGCGGCCAGAACACGGCCAGCTCGGCCAGAGCGCGGCGCGCCTGCAAATCGAGCAGGCGCTGGCCGATGCGCTCGTCCCACGCGCGCTTGCGGTCCGGGTTCACGCCGCGGCGCAAGGCCATCAGGGCGGCGCGCGCGCTGGCCTTGTCGGCGTACTGCACAGGCGGCGCGTTATGTCCACTGTCGTGCGCGCCACGGAGCGCGTCGTGCTCTGGCGGTGCCGCGCGTGTGCGTGGTATTCTAGGTTTGCCGGTCATGTGTCGAATGAAGCATAAATTGAAGGTTAGATACTGATGCTCTTGCCCAAACTGTTCGCCGGCGCGATCCTCGCCTCCGCTTGCCTGGCGCCGGCCTGGTCGCAAGTGTATCCGGCCCCGCCGGCGGCTCCAGCGTCCCCCGCGTCCCCCGCAACCACCACAGCGCCCGCTCCTGGCATTGCCGCCGCGCCAGCGCCCGCAGTACTGGCCGATACGCGCGCCGACGACGAACTGTTCATCCAGCTGCGCGACGCCGCGCGCCAGGACAACGCCACCAAGGCCTACGAACTGGCCGCCCGCCTGCCCAATTACGCGATCCCGTCCTACGTCGACTATTATCGGCTCAAACCGCACCTGCGCGAGGCCGGCGCGGCCGAAGTGAGCGATTTTCTCACCCGCTACCAGGGCAGCGCCATCGCCGACCGCCTGCGCAACGACTGGCTGCTCGAGCTGGGCCGCGCGCGCGACTGGGCCAACTTCGACCGCCAGCTGCCGCTGTTCGTCATGAACGACGACCTGCAGGTGCGGTGCTACGCGCTGCTCTCGCGTCTGGTCAAGGGTGAGCAGGTAGGCGCCGACGCGCGCGCCATGCTGGTCAATCCGCCGGCCTACGGTGAAGCCTGCGCCGCGCTGATCGCCTCCCTGGTGCAAGCCGGCCAGTTCCGCACCGACGACCTGCTGGTCCAGCTGCGCCTGGCCGGCGAAGCGCGCGCCACCGGTCCGGCGCGCCGCCTGGCTGCCTTGCTGGGCGCCTCCGACACCCGCGCCGCGCAGGCGATCGACCTGCCGGCGGTGGCGATGGCGCGCGGCGTCGGCGCCAGCCGCGCCGAGCACGAAATCTACCTGGTGGCGATCGGCCGCATGGCCCACACCAGCCTCAAGCTGGCCGCCATCGCCCTGCGCAAGAACGCGTCGCGCCTGTCGAGCGCCGAGCTGGCGACCGGCTGGGCCAACATCGCCCACGCCGCCTCGCTGGTGGTCTCGCCCGACGCCGCCATGTACTGGCAACTGTCGAACGGCGCCCCGCTGACGGCCGAGCAGATGCAATGGAAGACCCGCATCGCGCTGCGCGGCGGCGACTGGAAAGCCGTGAAGGCCGACATCGACGCGATGCCGCCGGCGCTGCGCAACCAGCCTGTGTGGACCTACTGGATGGCGCGCGCGCTCCAGGCCGGCGGTGTGTCCGACAGCGCGGCCGCCATGTACCAGCGCATCGCCGACCAGAACACCTTCTACGGCCAGCTGGCGCTGGAGGAGCTGGGCCAGCAGATCGCCATTCCCCCGCCCGGCGCGCCGCTCACCGAACAGGAAGTGGCGCCCATGGCCGCCAACGCCGGCCTGCGCCGCGCGCTCAAGTTCTTCAGCATGCGCATGCGCCCGGAGGGCACGCGCGAATGGAACTGGGAGCTGCGCAAGTTCGGCGAGCGCGAACTGCTGGCCGCGGCCGAATTCGCGCGCCGCAACGCCATCCTGGACCGCATGGTCAGCACCTCCGAGCGCACCCGCACCGAGTTCGACTACACCCAGCGCTTCCCCTCGCCGCACATCGACATCCTGCACCCGACCACCACCCAGCTGGGGCTGGACCAGGCCTGGGTGTATGGCCTGATCCGCCAGGAGTCGCGCTTCGCCGTGGACGCCCAGTCGTCGGTGGGCGCGTCCGGCCTGATGCAGGTGATGCCGTCCACCGCGGCCTGGGTGGCGCGCAAGATCGGCCTGGGCGACTACGTCCACGCCCAGCTCAGCGATATGCACACCAACCTGGTGCTGGGCGCGAACTACATGAGCATGGTGCTGGCCAGCGCCGATGGCTCCCAGGCCCTGGCCAGCGCCGCCTACAACGCCGGGCCGGGGCGCATGCGCAGTTGGCGCGCCGCCCTGACCGAGCCGATGGAAGGGGCGGTGTTCGCCGAGACCATCCCGTTCGCCGAAACGCGCGCCTACGTCAAGAACGTGCTGGCCAACGCCACCACCTACGCGGCCCTGTTCGAGAACAAGCCGCAGTCGCTCAAGGCGCGCCTGGGCAAGGTGATGCCGCGCGGCGCCGGCACGCCCGACCTTCCCTGACGCGGGCCACGCCTGACCGGCCATGACGGATACAATCAATCGACCAACCGACAAACAACATGACAAACAGCGAGGCTCCATGAAAGACATGACGGTGGTGGTGTTCGGCGGCTCCGGCTTCATCGGCAGCCATCTGGTGGCGCGCCTGTCCGAGGACGGCGTGCGCGTGATCGTGCCGACCCGGCGTTCCGAGCGTGCCAAGCACCTGATCTTCCTGCCCCGCGTGGAGGTGGTCGAAGCCGACATCCATGACGACGCCGCGCTGCGCGCCTTGCTGGCCGGGCGCGACGCCGCCATCAACCTGGTCGGCGTGCTCCACTCCAAGCGCGGCACGCCCTACGGCCCCCAGTTCAAGCGCGCCCACGTCGACCTGCCGCGCCGCATCGTGGCCGCCTGCGCCGCCGCCGGCGTCAAGCGCTACCTGCACATGAGCGCCCTGGGCGCGGCCGCCGACGGCCCCTCCATGTACCAGCGCTCCAAGGCCGACGGCGAGGTCGCCGCGCGCGCCGAGCCGGCGGTGGCGGCCACCATCTTCCGCCCCTCGGTGGTGTTCGGCCCGGGCGACAGTTTCCTCACCATGTTCGCGCGCATGCAGCGCTTCCTGCCGCTGGTGCCGCTGGCCTGCGCCGACACCGACTTCCAGCCGGTCTACGTGGGCGACGTGGCGCTGGCCTTTTCGCGCGCGCTGGCCGATCCCAAGACGCGCCACCAGGTGTTCCCGCTGGGCGGCCCGCAGATCTACACCCTGGCCGACCTGGTGCGCCTGGCCGGGCGTTACAGCGGCCACCCGCGCCCGGTGGTGGGCTTGCCGGCGGCGCTGGGGCGGCTGCAGGCCTTGCTGTTCGAGCTGCTCCCCGGCACGCCCTTGATGACCCGTGATAACATCGACTCTATGCAGGTTGATAACGTTGTCGATCCCGCCATCCAGGCGACCACGTACGCCAGCCTGGGCATCGTACCGACCGCGCTCGAAGCGGTGGCGCCGCGTTACCTCGCGCCGCACGAGCGCTTCGACGACTTTCGCGCGCGCGCCGGGCGCTAGCCCCCGGCCGCACTGGGTCAAGCGCAGCGACCCAGTGCGGCCGGCGCTTGACCTCGCGCCGCGCCACTTTTCACCAGGACAGCTCACAGCATGCAGACCACCGAACTCGATCCCACTCTTTCGCACACCCTCGACAGCGCCCGCAAGGCCGGCCTGACCCTCATTATCGGCAACAAGAACTACTCCAGCTGGTCGATGCGCCCGTGGGTCGCCATGACCGCGTTTAACATCCCGTTCCAGGAAGTGCGCATCCTGCTCGACCGGCCCGACACCGCCAACCGCATCGCCGAATACTCGTCGGCCGGGCGCGTGCCGGTGCTCGTCGCCGGCGAGATGATCATCTGGGACAGCCTGGCGATCTGCGAGTACCTGGCCGAGCAGTTCCCGGAAAAGCACCTGTGGCCGCAGGACGTGGCCGCGCGCGCGATGGCGCGCTCGGTGAGCGCCGAGATGCATTCCGGTTTCTCCGACCTGCGCAGCGCCATGCCGATGAGCATACGTGACAGCCTGCCGGGACGCGGGCGCACGCCCGGCGCCCAGGGCGACATCGGCCGCGTCAGCGAGATCTGGGAGGAGTGCCTGTCGCGCTTCGGCCACCACCAGTTCCTGTTCGGCGAGTTTTCCATCGCCGACGCGTTTTTCGCGCCGGTCGTGATGCGCTTTCGCACCTACCATGTGGCGCTGGCGCCGGCGCTGCAGGCCTACTGCGACCGCATGCAGGCGCACCCGGCGATCGCGCGCTGGGTCAGCGAAGCGCTAGCCGAGCCGGAAACCGCGCCGCGCCACGACGACGACCTGCGCAACGCGTTTTGAGCCGGCCGGGCGCCATGCAAGCCTACGTGGTCGGCGGCGCCGTGCGCGACGAGCTGCTTGGCTTGCCGGTGCAGGACCGTGACTGGGTGGTGGTCGGCGCCAGCCCCGAGGACATGCTGGCGCAGGGCTTCCGCCCGGTCGGCAAGGACTTCCCGGTGTTCCTGCATCCGCACACGCAGGAGGAATACGCGCTGGCGCGCACCGAGCGCAAGACCGCGCCCGGCTACCGCGGCTTCGTGTTCCACACCGCGCCCGACGTCACGCTCGAACAGGACCTGGTGCGGCGCGACCTAACCATCAACGCCATCGCGCGCGCGCCCGACGGCAGCCTGACCGACCCCTTCCACGGCCAGCGCGACCTGGCCGCGCGCGTGTTCCGCCACGTCTCGGACGCCTTCGCCGAAGACCCGGTGCGCATCCTGCGGGTGGCGCGCTTCGCCGCCCGCTTCGCCGACTTCAGCGTGGCGCCCGAGACGTGCGCCCTGATGCGCCGTATGGTCGAGGCGGGCGAGGTCGACGCGCTGGTGCCCGAGCGGGTGTGGCAGGAACTCGCGCGCGGCCTGATGGAACAGCGGCCCTCGCGCATGCTGGCGGTGCTGCGCGCGTGCGGCGCGCTGGCGCGCATCATGCCGGAACTGGACGCGCTGTGGGGCGTGCCCCAGCCGCCGCTGCACCACCCCGAAGTCGACACCGGCGCCCACATGATGCTCGTGGTCGACTACGCCGCCGTGCGCGGCTTCGCGCTGCCGGTGCGCTTCGCCGCGCTGATGCACGACCTGGGCAAGGGCGCCACCGCGCCCGAGGCCTGGCCCAGCCACCACGGCCACGAAGGCACGGGCGTGGGGCTGATCGAGGCGCTGTGCAAGCGCCTGAAGGTCCCCAACGACTGCCGCGAACTGGCCGTCATGACCGCGCGCGAACACGGTAATGTCGGCCGCGCCGCGGTCCTGCGCGCCAACACCATCGTCACCCTGCTCGAGCGCTGCGACGCCTTGCGCAAACCCGAGCGCTTCGCCCAGATGCTGCTGGCGGCCGAATGCGATTTTCGCGGCCGCGGCGGGCCCGGCGACGATTTTCTCAGCCGGCCTTTCCCGCAGGCCGGGCGCCTGCTGCAGGCGCTGGCGGCGGCGCGCGCGGTCGACGCCGGCGCCGTGGCTCTGCGCTACGCCGACCGGCGCGAGCGCATCGCCCAGGCCGTGCACCAGGCCCGCGTGAGCGCGGTCAAGCGCGTCCTGTCCAGCGCGCCGCAGGCCGGGCCCGATTCCTGCTATCCTGACGCGGATTGACCCGGCGCGGCGCCATGCCGCGCGGCGGTCAGCCGCTGTCTCATTCGATGGAGGGAATATGGGCTGCGCACGACACTGGCTAGTCCTGGCGCTGTCCCTGATGGTAGCCGGATGGAGCATCGGGCAGCCGCTGCGCAACGAACCGCTGCGTCCGCTGCCGGAGCACAACGACGCCGACCCGCGCCGCGCCGCCCTGGGCGCGCGGCTGTTCCACGACGCGCGCCTGTCCGGCGACCGGCGCCACAGCTGCGCCAGCTGCCACGACCTGGCGCGCGGCGGCGCCGGCGGCCTGGCGCGCGCCCCTTCGCTTGGCGCCAGGCGGGTCCAGTTCAACACTCCCAGCATCTACAACAGCGTGTTCAACACGGTCCAGTCCTGGACCGGACGCCCGGCCGCGCTCGCGGCGCTGCCCGAGCACGCGGGCGCGGCCGGCTGGGACGCGCTGCTGGCGCCGCTGGCCGCCGACCCCGCGTTCAACGCGCAGTGGCGCGCCGTGTATGGCGACGTCCTGGGCGCGGCCGGCGCCAAGGACGCCCTCGGGCACTACCTGCGCACGCTGGTGACCCCGTCGCGCTTCGACCGCTACCTGCGCGGTGACGCCGGCGCGTTGAGCGAGGACGAGAAGGCCGGCTACGCCCGCTTCAAGAGCTACGGCTGCGTCGCCTGCCACCAGGGCATCAACGTGGGCGGCAATATGTTCGCCAGGCTGGGCGCGATGCGCGAGCTGCCTGGCCTGAGGGACAACCCCAACGGCCAGGGCCGCTTCGAGGTGACCGGGCGCGAGACGGACCGCTTCCTGTACCGCGTGCCCAGCCTGCGCAACGTGGCGCTGACCGCGCCCTACTTCCACGACGGTTCGGTGGCCACCCTGGAGCAGGCGGTGGACCTGATGTTCACCTACCAGCTGGGGCGCGGCGCGCCGCAGCGCGACAAGGACCTCATCGCCGGCTTCCTGCGCAGCTTGAGCGGCGAGCGCCTGCCGCCGCCGGGAGCGGCGCCATGACCCTGCGTCGCCGCGGCGTCGCCGCGCTCGTGCTGCTCGCGCTGACGGCGCTGCTGGCCTTCCTGTTCTACCGCACCCAGGCGGTCGACATCGAAGCCCAGAACCGGGTGATGCTCGACCTGCGCGAATTCCAGAAGCTCGACGCCGAGTGGAACGTCGACATCCTGCGCTCGCACATCGGCGTCAATCCCGACTACGATCCCTTGTCGGCGCCGCTGCCGCGCATGCACGCGCTGCTGGCGCGACTGGCCCGCGCCTTGCCCACCACCGAGGGACCGGGCGCGGCGCGCGCCTACCGCGAGCTGGCGCGCGCGCTGGCCGACAAGGAAGACCTGGTGGAGCAGTTCAAGTCGCACAATGCGGTGCTGCGCAATTCGCTGCTGTTCTTCCCGCCCGCGATCACCGACCTCAAGTCCGAATTGAACGGCATCGGCGGCGCGCTGGTCCCGGCGCGCACCGTGCTGGCGCTGGACGACGCCTTGAGCTCGCTGCTGACCGACACCCTGCGCTACAACCTCGCGCCCGACGCCGCGCTGGGGCAGCGCATCGAGCGCACCATCGTCGCGATGCTGGCGCAGGCGCCGGCCTTTTCCGGCAGCGTGGCCGAGAACATCGACGAGCTGGCCGCGCACGGGCGCGCGATCGTGCTCCACCGTGCGGCGGAGAACGCGCTCGAGGCGCGCATCGCCCGGATCGGCACGGGCGAGGCGGTCGACCAGCTGGCCGGCCTGTTCGACCGCGCCTTCGACCGGGTCGAACTCGACAAGCAGCGCTTTCGCAGCTTCCTGTTCGTCTACGCCGGCGTGCTGCTGGTGCTGCTGATGTACGCGGCCTACCGCCTGCGCCGCAGCTACCGCATCATCGGCGTGGTCAACAGCAGCCTGCAGGCGGCCAACGAGACGCTCGAATTGCGCGTGGCCGAGCGCACCGCCGCGCTCGAGGCGCAGTCCGACCAGCTGCGCCAGATGGCCCTGCACGACGGCCTCACGGGCCTGATCAACTACGCCCAGTTCACCCAGCTGCTCGAGCACGCGCTGGTGCGCGCCAAGCGCCGCGGCACGGTGGTGGTGGTGATGTTCATCGACCTGGACGGCTTCAAGGCGGTCAACGACACCTGGGGCCACGCCGCCGGCGACCTGGTGCTCAAGGCGGTGGCCCAGCGCGTGCAGGACAAGCTGCGCAAGGAGGACGCGCTGGCGCGCCTGGGCGGCGACGAGTTCGTGATCCTGCTCGAGGAAGTGAGCGCGCGTGAGGGCGCGCTGCGGGTGGCCGAGCAGACGCTCGAACAGATCCGCTCGATCACGGCCGTGGACGGCCATCCGGTGCGCATCTCGGCCGGCATCGGTGTGGCCAGCGCCTGCGGCGCCGAGGGCGCGCTGCGCGGCCCCGACGCGCTCCTGGCCGACGCCGACCACGCCATGTACCAGGCCAAGGAGGCGGGCAAGAACGGCGTGGTGGTCAGCGCCGAGGCCAGGTGGTGCGCGCAGGCGCCCGCCATGGCCGACTAGCCTGGATGGCTGGTTCGCCGGCATGGCTTGCTAGAGCGATAAGCTTAGAGTGTCCCCTCCAAACGGCGCGCCGCGATGCGCTAGAATCGTTCCATGTTCACCGACCTGATCAGCCGCTGGTTTGGCTCCGACAAGCTTGCAAGAAAGCGCGCGATGGTGCGCGTCAAGCAGCTTGAGGAGCGCGATCGCCGCCGTGTGTTGAGGCACTTCCTCGCGCTCGACGATAGCGACCGCTTACTCCGCTTCGGCATGCAGCTGTCCGACGAGCGCGTGGCGGCCTACGTCGCCGGCATCGATTTCCGCCGCGACACAGTCTACGGCGTCTACAACCGTGCCTTCAAGGTGGTCGCGGTGGGCCACCTGGCGTTCGCGCCCAGCGAGCGGCTGGCGCCCGGTCAAGTCACCACCAAGGAGAGGGTGGCCGAATTCGGCGTGTCCGTGCTGCGCTCGGCGCGCGGCCTGGGTATCGGCTCCAAGCTGTTCGAACGCGCCGCCATCCATTGCCGCAACGCGGACGTGGATACCCTGAGCATGCAGTGCCTGGCCACCAACAAGGTGATGATCCACATCGCCCGGAAGGCCGGCATGGAGATCGAGCGCGGCCACGGCGAGACCGACGCCTTCCTGCGCCTGCTGCCGCCCGACCCGGCCAGCGTGCTGCGCGAAGCGCTGGAGGAGCAGTTCGCCACCATCGACTACACCTGGAAGGCCAACGCCCGCGCAGCCGGCAAACTGTTCGGCTTCAGGCGCTAGCCTGGCCGCCAGCCCGGCCCTTACATCAGCGGCAGCGCGGTTGTGTCCTTGATGCGCTGCAGCGCGAAGCTGGACTTCACGTCGGCCACCGCCGGATGGGTGAGCAGGGTCTGCATCATGAAGCGCGAGAAGTGGTCCATGTCCTCCACGTGCACGCGCAGCAGGTAGTCCATTTCTCCCGTCATCGCGTAGCAGGCCACCACCTCGGGCCAATTCGCCACCGACAGCGCGAAGTCGGCGTGGGGAGAACTGGTCGGGCGGCGCGCGCCACTGGCCCCGGCCGCGCCGTCGCTGTGCTTCTCCAGGCGCACGTTAACATAAGCCAGCAGCCCGAGGCCGATCTTGGCCGGGTCCAGCAGCGCCACGTACTGGCGGATCACGCCGGCATCCTCGAGGCGCCGGATGCGGCGCAGGCAGGGCGAGGGCGACAGGCTGACCCGGTCCGCCACGTCCTGGTTGGACAGGCGCCCGTCCTGTTGCAGAATTGCCAGGATTCTACGATCTGTTTTATCTAGCTCAATCTTGGACATAAAACCTCCGAACTGTCGATTTTCACGCAATATTATTGCGCAGATCTGCGTATCGTGGGTGTTGTTTGAAATTTAATGCCGGCCCCTCAGGACTATACTGACCGCTATAAACAGAGGAGACCGCCATGCAATTTCAGCCTTGGGACAACCCGATGGGGACCGACGGCTTCGAGTTCGTCGAGTACGCCGCACCGGACCCGAAGGCGCTCGGCGCCCTGTTCGAGCAGATGGGTTTTTGCGCCATCGCGCGCCACCGCCACAAGGACGTGACCCTGTACCGCCACGGCGAGATCAACTTCCTCATCAACGCCGAGCGCGACTCGTTCGCGCAGCGCTTCGCACGCAAGCACGGCCCCTCGGTGTGCGCCATCGCCATCCGCGTGGACGACGCGGCCCACGCCTACCGGCGCGCGCTCGAACTGGGCGCCTGGGGCTTCGACAACCAGCACGGCCCGATGGAATTGAACATCCCGGCCATCAAGGGCGTGGGCGACTCGCTGCTGTACTTCGTGGACCGCTGGCGCGGCAAGCTCGCCGCCCACGGCGTGGGCGAGGGCGCGATCGGCGACATCAGCATCTACGACGTCGACTTCGTGGCCATTCCCGGGGCCCAGGCGCGCCCGGCCGGCTGCGGCCTGACCTACATCGACCACCTGACCCACAATGTGCACCGCGGGCGCATGAAGGAATGGGCCGAGTTCTACGAGAACCTGTTCAATTTCAAGGAGGTGCGCTACTTCGACATCGAGGGCCGCCTGACCGGCCTGAAGTCCAAGGCCATGACTTCCCCGTGCGGCAAGATCCGCATACCGATCAACGAGTCCTCCGACGACAAATCGCAGATCGCCGAGTACCTCGACCAGTACCACGGCGAAGGGATCCAGCACATCGCGCTCGGCAGCGACGACATCTACCGCAGCGTGGAGGGCCTGCGCGCCAACGGCATCGCCTTCCAGGACACGATCGAGACCTACTACGAGCTCGTCGAGCGGCGCCTGCCCGGCCACGGCGAGAACCTGGCCGAGCTGCGCCGCCTGCGCCTGCTCATCGATGGCCACAGCAGCGACAGCGAGCGCGAACTGCTGCTGCAGATCTTCACCCAGACCGTGATCGGGCCGATCTTCTTCGAGATCATCCAGCGCAAGGGCGACCAGGGCTTCGGCGAGGGCAATTTCCGCGCCCTGTTCGAGTCGATCGAACTCGATCAGATCAAGCGCGGCGTCTTGCAGGATAAAACAGCGGCATGACGCCGCCATTTGAGGCACACTAGGACCCATACGACCAGCGCGCGAACCCGGCCACAAGCCGCCACGCGCGCGTGGCGGCGAGCGCCGACCCGGCGCGCGCCGCCTCAGGCACACGCCATCACGGAGACCCCAGCATGAACGCACCGCTAGAGCGCCCGGCGCTCGCCACCGAACCCGGACAGGGCATCACGCTCGACGATAAATGGACGCTCGAGCGCGGCCGCGCCTTCATGACCGGCACCCAGGCCCTGATCCGCCTGCCGATGATGCAACGCGAGCGCGACCTCGCGGCCGGCCTGAACACGGCCGGCTACATCACCGGCTACCGCGGCTCGCCCGTCACCTCGGTCGACATGACCGCCATCAAGGCCAAGACATACCTGGACGCCCACCACGTCAAGTTCCATCCCGGGATCAACGAGGACCTGGCCGCCACCGCCGTGTGGGGCACCCAGCAGACCAATCTGTTCGAGGGCGCCAGGTACGACGGCGTGTTCTCCATGTGGTACGGCAAAGGCCCCGGCGTGGACCGCTGCGGCGACGTCTTCAAGCACGCCAACAACGCCGGCAGCGCGCGCCACGGCGGGGTGCTGGTGCTGGCCGGCGACGACCACGCCGCCAAGTCCTCCTCCACCGCCCACCAGAGCGACCATATCCTCAACGCCTGCGGCATTCCGGTGCTGTATCCGTCCTCGGTGCAGGAGTACATCGACTACGGCCTGCACGCCTGGGCCATGAGCCGCTACACGGGCCTGTGGGTGTCGATGAAATGCGTGACCGACATCATCGAGTCGGGCGCGGTGATCGACTTCGACCCCGAGCGCGTGCAGATCGTCACCCCACTTGACTTCACCCTGCCCGAGGGCGGCCTGAACATCCGCTGGCCCGACACCGTGCTCGACATGGAAGTACGGATGAACAGCTACAAGTGGTACGCGGCGCTGGCCTACGCGCGCGCCAACCGGCTCAACCGCATCGTGTGGGACAGCCCGCACGCGCGCATCGGCATCATCACCGCCGGCAAATCCTACCTGGACACGCGCCAGGCGCTGTCGGACCTGGGCATCGACGAGCGCACCGCGGCCGACATCGGCATCCGCCTGTACAAGATCGGCATGACCTGGCCGCTCGAGGCCGAAGGCGTGCAGCGCTTCGCGCGCGGGCTCGACGAGATCCTGGTGGTCGAGGAAAAGCGCCAGATCCTCGAGTACGCGCTCAAGGAGGAGCTGTACAACCTGCCCGACGGCCAGCGTCCGCGCGTGGTCGGCAAGTTCGACGACACCGGCGAATGGTCCAACAAGGGCGGCGCCGGCCACGGCGACTGGCTGCTGCCGGCCACCTACGAACTCAATCCGGCCCAGATCGCGCGCGCCATCGCCAGCCGCATTTCGCACTACTGCGCCGGCCACCCGGTCGAGCAGCGCGTCAAGGAGCGCGTGGCCTATCTGGAGGCCAAGGAGCTGGTGCTCAAGAACGTCGGCGCCAAACCGAATCCGCAGACCGACCGCACGCCCTACTTCTGCTCCGGCTGCCCGCACAACACCTCGACCAAGGTGCCGGAAGGCTCGCGCGCGCTGGCCGGCATCGGCTGCCACTACATGGTGCTGTGGATGGACCGCGAGACCGCGACCTTCACCCACATGGGCGGCGAAGGCGTGACCTGGGTCGGCCAGGCGCCGTTCACCAATGAGAAGCATGTGTTCACCAACCTGGGCGACGGCACCTACTTCCATTCGGGGATACTGGCGATCCGCGCGGCCGTCTCGGCCAAGGTCAACATCACCTACAAGATCCTGTTCAACGACGCCGTCGCCATGACCGGCGGCCAGGCCTTCGACGGCCCGCTCGACCCGGGCATGATCAGCCGCCAGATCGCCGCCGAGGGCGTGGGACCGATCATCGTCGTCACCGACGACCCCGACAAATATCCGGACGACTACCGCTGGGCCGAGGGCGTCACCGTGCGCCACCGCAGCGAACTGATGGACGTGCAGCGCGAACTGCGCGAGCAGCCGGGCGTGTCGGCCATGATCTACGACCAGACCTGCGCCTCCGAGAAGCGGCGCCGCCGCAAGCGCAACGAGTACCCGGATCCGGCCAAGCGCGCCGTCATCAACGAGGCCGTGTGCGAAGGCTGCGGCGACTGCTCGGTGCAGTCCAACTGCCTGTCGGTCGAGCCGCTGGAAACCGAGCTGGGACGCAAGCGCGCGATCAACCAGTCGTCCTGCAACAAGGATTTCTCGTGCGTGAACGGGTTCTGCCCGAGCTTCGTCACGGTCGAAGGGGGCGCGCTCAAGAAGCCGGCCAAGCCGGCCAGCGCGCAGGCGGCACCGCCTGCATTGCCCACGCCCGCGCTGCCGTCCACGGCCCAGCCCTTCGGCATCCTGGTGACCGGCATCGGCGGCACCGGCGTGGTCACCATCGGCCAGATCCTGGCGGTGGCGGCCCACGTGGAAGGCAAGGGCGCGGTGGTGCTCGACATGAGCGGCCTGGCGCAAAAGGGCGGGCCGGTGATGTCGCACGTGCGCCTGGCCGACCGCCAGAGCGACCTGTACTCGACCCGGGTCGGCACCGGCAGCGCCGACCTGGTGATCGGCTGCGACCTGATCGTCACGGCCAGCCGCGACGCGCTCTCGCGCATGGGGGAGGGGCGCACCTACGCCGCCATCAACTCCAGCGGCTCCTCGACCGCGGCCTTCATCAAGAACCCGGACTGGCAGTTCCCCGGGGCCTCGTCGCAGTCCGAGATCGTCAAGGCCTGCGGCGCGCAGCAGGTGGAGTTCGTCGACGCCGGCCAGCTCGCCAGCGCGCTCATGGGCGACGCCATCGCCACCAATATGTTCATGCTCGGCTTCGCGTGGCAGAAGGGCCACGTGCCGCTGTCGGAAGCGTCGGTCATGAAGGCCATTGAGCTGAACAACGTGTCGGTCGGCTTCAACAAGGCCGCCTTCACCTGGGGCCGCAGCGCCGCGCACGACCTGGCGGCGGTGGTCAAGATGACGACGCCGGCCAAGGTGATCGAGTTCCGCCGCAGCCAGTCGCTCGACGAGATCGTCACGCGCCGCGTGGCGCTGCTGACGGCCTACCAGAACGCCGCCTACGCCGCCCAGTACCAGGCGCTGGTGGAGCAGGTGCGCGCGGCCGAGGCGCCGCTGGGGCAGGGCACGCGCTTGTCCGAGGCGGTGGCGCGCTACTACTACAAGCTGATGGCCTACAAGGACGAGTACGAGGTCGCGCGCCTGTACACCGACGGCGCCTTCCGCGAAAAAATCGCCGCCATGTTCGAAGGCGACGTCAAGCTGCACTTCCACCTGGCTCCGCCCCTGCTGGCCAAACGCGACAAGGACGGGCACCTGGTCAAGCAGGAGTTCGGACCGTGGATGATGAAGGCCTTCGCCATGCTGGCCAGGCTCAAGGGCCTGCGCGGCACCCCGCTCGACGTGTTCGGCTACACGGCTGAACGCAAGCTCGAGCGCAGCCTGATCACCCGGTATCGCGACACCATCGCGGGCCTGCTGCCGCGCCTGGACGCCGGCAACCTGGGGCAGGCAGTGGCGATCGCCAGCATCCCGGAAGGCATCCGCGGCTTCGGGCACGTCAAGGAGCGCCACTTGAAGGCGGCCAGGCAGAAGGAAGCGGCGCTGCTGGAAGCGTTCGGCAAACCGGCGCAGGCGGGGGCGAACCAGGCGGCTTGATGCCTGTTGGGGCCGATGCCGGCGCGGGCGCGCCGGTGTCGCCGTCCCCGCGCGGTGCTGGCGCCGCGCCTTAATGTTGTGGCATGATTGCTAGCTGATTCAGACCGCCCGTCAACGCGCAGCCCACTCCACACAAGGCCCACCCATGATCACCGCCAAAGGCACGTTCGAAGTACAACTCCAGCCACCCGCACGCGGCGAGGGCGCCGGCCGCTTGTCGGTCGGGCGCATGCTGATCGATAAGCAGTTCAGCGGCGATTTTCTCGGCGTGGGCCAGGGCGAGATGCTCTCGGCCGGCAATCCGAAATCCGGCTCGGCCGCCTACGTCGCGATCGACCACATCACCGGCACCCACGGCGCCCTGCAGGGCAGCTTCGCGCTCCAGCACGTGGGCGTGCTGCGCAATGGCGACAGCGAACTGGCCATCACCATCGTGCCCGGCTCGGGCACCGACGACTTCACCGGCATCAGCGGTGAGCTCAAGCTTGATATCGTCGGCGGCGTGCACCACTACACCCTCGAGTACAGCCTGCCCTCCGAAGACTAAGCGAGGATCGCGCGCAGGATCATGATCAGGCCCGCCAGCGACACCGACCACACCAGGGTGCGCACGACCGGAATGCCGGCCGCGTACAGCGGCACGTACAGCACGCGCGCGCCGAGATAGAGTTCGCTGCCCAGCAGCGTCATGCCGTTCTCGCGCCCTGCCACGTGGGCGATCAGGACGGCGGCGGCGAACAGCGGCAGCGTCTCGAACAGGTTGGCCTGGGCGCGCTGCACGCGCGCGGTGAGCCGCTTGGGCGGCGTCGCCGCGTCGTCGCGCGGCCCCATGTTGTAGGCCAGCCCGGTCTCGCGCGTGCGCAGCGCGCCCGCCAGACCGATTTGCACCAGCGCCAGCACCAGTGTCCAGGCAAGTATCGTCAGTTCTGTGCTCATGTCCGTTCTCCATCAAGGGTTAAATGACGCGCAACGACCCACATCGAATGGGACTATAATTTCCGGCCCTTCCAGACGCCCCGGAGTCGCACCGATGATCCGTTCCGCCCTGCTGCTCGTTCTGCTAGCGAGCATGCCGCTGTCGCACGCGGCTCCCGACCTTACCACGGTTTCGGAGCGCTCCGGTTTTGCGCGCACCGGCCGCTACGACGAAGTGGTCACGCTGTGCGCGGCCTTCCAGAGCGCCTATCCGAAGGCGGTCAGGTGCATCGAATTCGGGCGCACCCCGGAAGGCCGGCCGATGCAGGCGCTGGTGGTGAGCCGCAGCGGCGCCTTGAGCGCGCAGGCGGCCCGCGCGCGCGCCCTGCCGGTGGTGCTGGTGCAGGGCGGCATCCACGCCGGCGAGATCGACGGCAAGGACGCCGGCTTCCTGGCCCTGCGCGAGGCGCTCGAAAACCGCGCCGCGCCCGGCGCGCTCGACAAGCAGGTGCTGCTGTTCGTCCCCGTGTTTAACATCGACGGCCATGAGCGCTACGGCCGCTGGAACCGGCCGAACCAGCGCGGACCGGTGGAGATGGGCTGGCGCACCACGGCGCAGAATTTCAATCTCAATCGCGACTACGTCAAGGCCGACGCGCCCGAGATGAAGGCGATGCTGGCGCTGGTGAACGCCTGGGACCCGCTGGCCGTGATCGACCTGCACGTGACCGACGGCGCCAAGTTCGAGCACGACGTGTCGATCCAGGTCGAGCCCTCGCATTCGGCGGACGTGGAACTGCGCCGCGCCGGCGTGGCGCTGCGCGACGGCGTGCTGGCCGACCTGGCCGCCCAGGGTTCGCTGCCGCTGCCGTTCTACATGTCCTTCGCCGAGGACGACAATCCGGCCTCGGGCTTCGTGGACGGCGTGTCCGACCCGCGCTTTTCGACCGGTTACTTCGCGCTGCGCAACCGCCTCGGCATGCTGGTCGAGACCCATTCGTGGAAGGACTATCCGACCCGGGTGCGCATCACCCGCAACGCCGTGGTGTCGGTGCTGAAGCTGGTGGCCGCGCACGGCGCCGCGTGGCGCGCGGCCGCGCTGCAGGCCGACGCGCGCTCGGCGGCGCTGGCCGGCAGCGCGGTGCCGCTCACCTACAAGGCCACCGACGCGGTCAGGATGATCGACTTTCGCGGCTACGCCTACACGCGCACGCCGTCCGAGGTGTCGGGCAAGCTGATGACCCATTACGACGAGACCCGTCCCCAGCTCTGGCATGTGCCCTTGCGCGACCAGATCGTGCCCGACCTGGTGGTCACCGCGCCGGCCGGCGGCTACATCGTCCCGGCCGGATACGCCGCCATGGTCGGCGCGCGGCTGGCGCTGCACGGCATCGGCTACCACACGCTGGGCGCGCCACTGGCGCAGGCCCGGCTGGACACCTTCCGCGCGCTAAAGACCAGCTTCGGGCCGGCCTCCTACGAGTCGCATCAGCGCTTGATCCTGGAGGGCGGGTGGCAAGGGGAGACGCGCGACGTCGGCGCGGGCGCGCTGTTCGTGCCGATCGCCCAGCCCAAGGCGCGCCTGGTGATGGCCCTGTTTGAACCGCAGGCGCCCGATTCGCTGCTGGCCTGGGGCATGTTCAACAACGCGTTCGAGCGCAAGGAATACATGGAGGACTACGTGGCCGAGGACGTCGCGCGCGCCATGCTGGCGGCCGATCCGGCGCTGGCGGCCGCGTTCAAGGCCAGGCTCGAGAGCGACCCGGCCTTCGCCAAGGACGGCGCGGCGCGCCTGGAGTTTTTCGCGCGCCGCCACGCCTCGTGGGACGAGCGCTTCAACCTGTATCCGGTGATGCGCAGCGCGCGCGTGTACTAGTGTCCGCGCCGGCAGGCGGGCCGGCACCGCGCCGCCGCGCGCTGCGGCTAGCGCGGCATGAAGGCGATCGTGCCCGGCTCCGCGGCCGGCGTGGCGCACGGCTCCTCGTCGAAGGCGATGTCGCCCAGCGCGTTGGCCACGCCATCGGCCTTGATGTCCTGGAAGCCGAACAGGTCGCGGTCCATCAGGTGCGAGGGCACCACCGTCGACAGGGCCGAGAAGATGCTGTCCACGCGGCCCGGATGCTTCTTGTCCCACTCGCGCATCAGGCCCTTGATCTGCTTGCGCTGCAGGTTCTCCTGCGAGCCGCACAGGTCGCACGGAATGATGGGGAAGCCCTTGACCGCGGCGTAGCGCTCGGTGTCGGCTTCCTTCACGTAGGCCATCGGGCGGATCACCATGTGCTTGCCGTCGTCGGAGACCAGCTTGGCCGGCATGCCCTTGAGCTTCCCGCCGAAGAACATGTTCAGGAAGAAGGTCTCGAGGATGTCGTCGCGGTGGTGGCCGAGGGCGATCTTGTTGCAGCCGAGTTCGTCGGCCACGCGGTACAGGATGCCGCGGCGCAGGCGCGAGCACAGCGAGCAGGTGGTCTTGCCCTCGGGGATGAGGCGCTTGACGATGCTGTAGGTGTCCTGGTTCTCGATGTGGTAGGGCACGCCCAGCTTGTCCAGGTAGGCCGGCAGCACGTCGGCCGGGAAGTTCGGCTGCTTCTGGTCCAGGTTCACCGCCACCAGCTCGAAGTGGATCGGGGCGCGCTCGCGCAGGGTCAGGAGGATGTCGAGCAGGGCGTAGCTGTCCTTGCCGCCGGACAGGCAGACCATCACCTTGTCGCCCTCTTCGATCATGTTGAAGTCGCCGATGGCCTGGCCCACCAGGCGGCACAGGCGCTTGTGCAGCTTGTTGTTTTCGTAGGCGAGCTTGTCGTCGCCGCGCTCGATGACTGCCTCGCTCATGCCGCGTCCTTGATCTGGAATACTTCGACGCCCACGCCTTCGCAGTCCGGATACACGTCCGGCTTCATGGTCGACACGCGCACGGCGCGCACGTTGGGGTGGGCCAGCATGGCGCGCACCACGTCGTCGCACAGGGTCTCCTGCAGGTGCACGTGGCCTTGCGCCATGCGGCGCGCGATGGTCTCGCGCATGAAGTCGTAGTCCACCACTTCGCCCAGCTGGTCGTCCTTGGGCGTGGACAGGGCCAGCGGGATGTACAGGTCGACGTTGATCAGCACCCGCTGCTCGCCCTTCTTTTCGAAGTCGTGCACGCCGATGTTGATCATGACTTCGTAATTGCGCAGGAACAGGCGTCGGCAGTCGGACAGCTTGGGGTGGTACAGGGCGGACAGCATAGGTGGCTTTCGTTGGAGATGGAATGGGGGCTTAGGTGGTCAGGAACATCACGTCGCGCGCGAGCGGGACCAGGTGCTGGCCGCCGTCGACCAGCACGGTGGTGCCGGTAACGGCGCGCGCGCCGGCCAGGTAGCAGACCGCGTCGGCGATGTCCTGCGGCTCGGACGAGCGGCCCAGCGGGGTGGCGCGGTGGGCCTGGGCGAAGCCGGCTTCGCTTTGCTCGCCCGAGAGCATGGTCAGGCCGGGCGCCACGCCCACCACGCGCACGGTGGGCGCGAGCGCCTGGGCCAGCATGGTGGTGGCCGTCTGCAGGGCGGCCTTGGACAGCGTGTACGACAGAAAATCGGGGTTCAGGTTGGCCAGCTTCTGGTCCAGCAGGTTGATCACCACCGCCTGGGAGCCGGCCGGAGTGGCCGCGTGCAGGGCCTGGGCCAGCAGGATGGGCGCGCTGACGTTGGCCTGCATGTGGGCCGCCAGCAGCGCCGGCGCGAAGTCGGCCGCGCTGTCGTACTCGAACAGCGAGGCGTTGTTGACCACGCAGCCGATCGGGCCGAGGGCGTCGATGGCGCGCCCGAGCAGGGCGCGGGTGGCCGCTTCGTCGGCCAGGTCGCACGGCAGCAGCACGGCGCGGCGCCCGAGCGCGCGCACGGCCTCGTAGGTGGCTTGGGCGTCGGCCTCGGAGCTGAGGTAATGCAGCGCGATGTCCCACCCGGCCGCGGCCAGGCCGAGCGCGATGGCGCGCCCGATGCGGCGTCCGGCGCCGGTCACGAGGGCGCTGCGCGCGCCCGGTACGGCAGTCGATTCTGCTGGCTTCACTGTTGTTGTCGTCCTGTTGTGGCTACAATGCCGGAATGTCCCTACCCGAACCCGATAGCGACGCGCTGGCCGCGTCCCACGCCCTGCAGCAGCAGATCGCCGACGAGATCGCGCGGCACGACGGTGCCATTTCCTTCGCCCGCTTCATGGAGCTGGCCCTGTACGCGCCCAAGCTGGGCTACTACAGCGGCGGCGCCGCGAAACTGGGCCAGGACGGCGATTTCATCACCGCGCCGGAGTTGTCCAGCCTGTACGGCGCGGCGCTGGCGCGGGCGGCAGCCGCTATTATCGCCCAAAGTGCGCCCAATATCCTCGAATTTGGGGCCGGCACCGGAAAACTGGCGCGCGACGTGCTCACCGCGCTGGCCGCCCAGGGCGTGCGGGTGGACAGCTACGCCATCCTGGAGCTGTCGGGCGAGCTGCGCGCGCGCCAGCAGGAGGCCCTGCGCGACTTTCCGCAGGTGCGCTGGCTCGACGCCATGCCCGAGGCCTTCAGCGGCGTGGTGCTGGCCAACGAGGTGCTCGACGCCATGCCGGTCCAGCTGGTGACCAAGCGCGACGGGGCCTGGGCCGAGCTGATGGTGACGGTGGAGCAGGGCGCCTTCAGCTTCGTCGCGCGCCCCCTGGCCGCCGACCTGGCGGCCCAGCTGGCGCGCCAGATCCCCGACGCCGAGCTGCTCGAGGACGGCTACGTGACCGAGATCCACCCGGTCGCCTGCGGCTTCATGGTTTCGCTGTCGCGCATGCTGGGCGCCGGCCAAGGGGCGGCGATCCTGGTCGACTACGGTTTCCCGGCCCACGAATACTACCTGGGCCAGCGCAGCACCGGCACGGTGATGTGCCACTACCGCCACCACGCCCACACGGAGCCGTTCTACCTGCCCGGCCTGCAGGACATCACCGCGCACGTGGACTTCACGGCCATGGCGCTGGCGGCCCAGGACGCCGGACTGGACGTGCTGGCCTACATGAGCCAGGCCAGCTTCCTGCTGGCGGCCGGCATCGGCGAGCTGCTGCTGCAGTTCGACCCGGCCGACCCGAAGCGGTATTTGCCACACGCAAATGCCGTCCAGAAACTCGTCTCGCCCGCTGAAATGGGCGAGCTGTTCAAGGTGCTGGTGGTGGGCCACGCGGTCGCGCTGCCGGACGCAATCGTGCGCGCCGACCGCAGCCACCGCCTGTAGACTTCGCAACAATCTTGCGGTGTGGACAGACACGGGGATATGATCCACCGCGTGCCCTCGTGCTGGCGCGCGGGAGCCGTCGCGCCGGTATCGGCTATCATAAAGCCATCGGCGAACTGCCAGCGTGCCACCAGCGCGCCGTCGGCGGGCTGCGGGCGGTGGCGGGCGCCGCCTTTCGATTTCGACATGCACCAGGACCATGGCCAAGATTCACACACACTACGACAACCTGAAAGTGGCACGCCTGGCGCCGCAGGAAGTCATTCGTGCGGCCTACAAGGCCTTGAGCCAGAAATACCACCCTGACAAGAACCCGGGCGACGAGAAGGCCGCGCGCATCATGGCCATCATCAACAGCGCCTACGGCACCCTGTCGGACCCGGTGCGCCGGCGCGAGCACGACGAGTGGATCGCCGCCGAGGAATGGGAAATCGATTGGCTCGAAAGCACCCGCCTGGAAGACGGACGTTCCCACGGCGAGAAGGCGCAACAGCAGTGGGACGATCCGCACGTCGAGCCGGCCCGGCCCTACCGGGTGCTGCGCGACGCGCGCCTGTGGGCCGCGCTCGGGCTGTGCCTGGCCCTGGGCGCGGTGGCCGGGGCGCTGCTGATGGGGCAGACCCGGGTGATGCCGGTGGCGGTGGCCAGCGCGATCGTCAAGGCCGACTCGCGCGCCAGCGCGCCGTCGCCGCGCGACGAGCGCGGCGACGCGTGGGCGGTGGCGAGCCTGCAGGGCGCCGAGCGCAACGCGGCCCCGCCCGACATCCGCACCCTGGCCGTCACCCAGCTGGTGGTGCCGGCCAGCGCGCCCGACTGCGACACCGAGATGCACGCGCTGATCGCGCCCAACGGCGAAGCCTGGCCGGCGCAGTCCGGCTACGTGGACGGCTACCCGGTCGGCAACCAGGGCCAGGACATGGAGCTGACGGTGGATAACTCGGCCAACGGCTCGCCGGTGCTGGTGAAGGTGTACGACATGGAGCGCCGTTCCAACGTGCGCCACGTGTACGTGCTGGCGCACGACAGCATCACGGTCGACAAACTGGCCGCCGGCAAGTACGAAGTGCGCTACCAGAATATCGAGGTGGGCGGCAGCAAGGCCGACTGCCTGCTGCGCCACAAGCGCGCCATCTTGGCGGCCCAGCACTAGGCCTCGGGCCCCCAGTGGCGGCCGCGTTGACGACCGATGGCGGGAATCGACGCGACGCCGCGTCGCCAATGCGCGCACGGCCCGGCCCCGCTGCCCTGCCTGGCGCCGGATTCGCCTATCGACTTGTCAAGGGAGCAGAGACGCAGGATGCTAGCGGCCGGGCACTGGCCTGAATCACGCTCGCTGCGCCGCCACGGCGCCGGCACCGCGTCGGTGCGCTTTCCGCATGGCTGGCAGCGACTGCGCACGCCATGCGCGGCGCGGCGCGTGCTGCCCCGGCACGCCGCCTAAAACAGTTCCCACTCCGACTCCGCCGCACCTCCGGTGCTGGCCTTCGCGGCCGCCTTGATGCGCGCGCGCGCCCGCGCGACGGGCTTGGCCGCCGGCCTGGCGCGCAGGGGCACCACCGTCGCCGGCGGCGCGGCGCTGTCGTTGAGTTTGAACACCGCCACCGCGCGGCTGAGCACGCCCGCCTCGTCGTGCATGGAGTCGGCCGCGGCGGCCGACTGCTGCACCAGCGCCGCGTTCTGCACGGTCATCTCGTCCATCTCGTTGATGGCCAGGTTGACCTGTTCGATGCCCATGCTCTGCTCGTGGCTGGCGGCGGTGATCTCGCTCATGATGTCGGCCACCTGGCGCACCGAGGTGACGATCAGCTCCATGGTCTGGCCGGCCTCGTCGACCAGCTTGCCGCCGCCGTCGACCTGGGCCACCGAGTCGCCGATCAAGGCCTTGATCTCCTTGGCCGCGCCGGCGCTGCGCTGGGCCAGGTTGCGCACCTCGCTGGCCACGACCGCGAAGCCGCGCCCCTGCTCGCCGGCGCGGGCCGCCTCCACGGCCGCGTTCAGGGCCAGGATGTTGGTCTGGAAGGCGATCGCGTCGATCACGCCGATGATGTCGACGATCTTGCGCGAGCTGTCCTTGATCGAGGCCATGGTCTGGACCACCTGGGCCACCACCTGGCCGCCGCGCGTGGCCACCGAGGAGGCCGAGATGACCAGCTGGTTGGCCTGGCGCGCGTTGTCGGCGTTCTGCTTGACGGTGGAGGTCAGCTCCTCCATCGAGCTGGCCGTTTCCTCGAGCGAGCTGGCCTGGGTCTCGGTGCGCGCCGACAGGTCGGCGTTGCCGCTGGCGATCTCGCGCGAGGCGTCCTCGATGCTCAGGGTCGAGCGGCGCACCTCGCCCACGGTGCGCGCGAGCGACGCGTTCATGTCCTTGAGCGAGCGCAGCAGCTGGCCCATCTCGTCGGCCGAGGCCGGGGCCGCGATGTCCGTGCTCAGGTCGCCCGCGGCCACCGCGCGCGCGATGTCGACCGCCTGGTCGAGCGGCGTGGTGATCGATTCGGTCAGGCGCCAGGCCAGCAGCAGCGCCAGCGCCAGCGCGCCCAGGCCCATGCCGAGCATCAGCTTGCGTGAGAAGGCGATGTCGTTGGCGGTGGCCACGCCGCCGGCGTCGATCTGGCGCTGCTGGGCGGCGGCCATGGCGTGGGTGGCGCCGAGCAGGGCGTCCAGCGCCGGCAGGGTCTGGCTGTGCATGAGCGCGGTGGCGCCGTCCTTGTCGTCCGCCTCGATCAGCTCGGCCACCTTGTTGAACGAGGCCGCGTAGTCGGCCCGCGCGCGCACGATCCTGGCCAGGACGGCGCGTTCCTGCTCGTTGTCGAGCTGGCCGCCGAGGGTGAGCAAGGCGCCGTCGATCAGTGCCTTGTCCTGGTCGATGCGGGCGTAGCTTTGCGCGCGCTGGGCCTTGTCGAGGATGAACAGCGCCAGCGTGCGGCGCGCGTCCTCGCGCGCGGCGCCGTCGACGCCGCTGGCCGCGGCCAGGCTGACCAGGTCGCGGTCGATCAAGGCCTTGTTGGCGGAGATCGAGGCGAAGCGGCCGGTGGCGGCGGCGATCATGATCAGCATCATGAGCATCAGCGCGCCGAAGCCTGCCGCCAGACGGGTTTTGATCTTCAGCTGCGCGAGCCTCATGGCGTGCTCCGTGGTGGCGGGCTAGCTGCCGATGCTGTCGATCAGGCCCATCTCGCCGGACGACATCAACTTGTCGATGTCGACCAGGATCAGCATGCGCTCGTCGATCGTGCCCAGCCCGATCATGTAGTCGGAATTGAAGGCCGCGCCCATCTCCGGGGCCGGCTTGACCTGGTCCGGCGACAGGGTCGTCACGTCCGAGACGCTGTCGACCACCATGCCCATGATGCGCCCGCCGATGTTGAGGATGATGACCACCGTGAACTGGTCGTACACCGG
>DIZW01000010.1 GCA_002428015.1 Oxalobacteraceae bacterium UBA6018
GAGCAGCGCCTCGAAGTCGTCGGCCGGCATCGGCATGCCGAACAGATAGCCCTGGCCGTAGTCGCAGCCGGCGTGGCGCAGGATCGCGCATTGCTGTTCGGTTTCAACCCCTTCGGCCACCACCTTCAGGCCCAGTTTGTGGGCCATCACGATGATGGCCTCGCACAGCGCGACGTTGGCGGCGTCGTGCTCGAGGTTGTAGACGAAGGCCTGGTCGATCTTGAGGAAGTCCAGGTTGAACTTGCGCAGGTAGGACAGCGAGGAGTAGCCGGTGCCGAAGTCGTCCAGCGAAATCTTGATGCCGGCCTGCTGGAAGGCCAGCAGCTGCTTCATGACGTTCTGGTTCGAGGCCAGCAGCAAGCCTTCGGTGATCTCGATCCCGACTTCGGGGATGGCGCCGCCGCTGCGTTCGAGCGCGTTGTCGCGTATCCAGTTGCGGCAGTTTTCGCCATTGCCGTGGTAGAACTGGGCGGGCGAGACGTTGACGTTGACGGTGAACGCGTCGTTAATGGCGCGCCAGCGCCGCGCCGCGTGCAGGGCCGTGCGGAACACCCAGTTGCCGATGGTGACGATGAGGCCGTTGTGCTCGGCGATGGGGATGAAGTCGACCGGGCTGATCTTGCCGCGCGCCGGATGCAGCCAGCGCAGCAGCGCCTCGGCCTTGTCGATCCGCCCGCTGGCCAGGGCGACGATCGGCTGGTAATACACGCGCAACTGCTGCTCGTCCACGGCGCGCCGCAGCTCGTTGCTCAGCGACATGCGCTGCTGGGCCGCGGCCTGCATGCTGTGGGTGAAATAGCTGATGCGGTTGCGGCCGTGGTCCTTGGACTGGTACATGGCCTGGTCGGCGTTGCGCAGCAGGTCGCCGGCGCTTTGGGCGTCGCGCGGGTACAAGGTGATGCCGATGCTCGCGGAGATGTAGGCCAGCTCGGCGCCGAGGCGGAACGGCTGGGCCAGGTCGGTGCGGATCTTGTTGGCCACGTCGGTGACGGTGTTCTCGTCGTGCAGGTCGGACAGGGTGATGGTGAACTCGTCGCCGCCCAGGCGCGCCACCGTGTCGCTCTCGCGCACATAGGTCTGCAGGCGCTGGCCCACCTGCTTGAGCAGCAGGTCCCCCACCTGGTGGCCCATGGTGTCGTTGATCTCCTTGAAATGATCGAGGTCGATGAACAGCAGGGCCAGCGGCAGGCCGCTGCGGTGGGCCTTGCGGATGTCGTTCTCCAGCCGGTCGTGGAACACGTTGCGGTTGGGCAGGCCGGTGAGGCGGTCCACGTTCACTTCGCGCAGCGCCTGCTCGATCTGCAGGCGGTCGCGCACCTCGGTCGACAGCGAATAGGCCTGCTGCTGCAGGGCCGCGACGGTGCGCTGCAGCGAGTGCACGCTGGCGCCGGGGTCGAAGCTTTCGGCCGGCAGCACGTCGGTATGCAGGGAGCACACTTCGGCGAACATGGCGGCGTCGTCCGCCTTGGGAAAGGCGTCCAGCGGATAGGCGCACAGCAGCGAAAACTGGTAGTGGCGCTGCAGGCTGTTGAAGTAGCGCTCCACGCGCAAGGCGGCGTCGTGGCGCCCGCCCTCGTTGAGCGCACAATGGCCACCGGCGCACAGCAGCGCGACCATTTCGCCGAACACGAACACGCGGCCGCCGTGCTCGGTCGCGGTGCGGATCACGCTGCCGATGGCGTCGCGAAAGCGCGCCTCGTCCGGCTCGCCGTCCCGCATGAACAGGGGCAGCATGCGGTCGGCCTGCAGGGCGATGTAGTTGTCATCCGGGGCGCGCCCGCCCGCGTCGAGCAGGCTGCGTGTTGTGAGGGTGTGCGCGAGCGCGTCCAGATGGTCGCAGGTGGCGATGGCGATGGCCGTGGCGCCGGAGGCCAGCGCCGTGCCGATGTAGTCGGCCAGGCTCGTGACGAGGAACACGTCGTCCTCGTAAAACTGCACCAGATGTTCGCTCATGTTTGCCGTTGCGTTCGTGACCTCCGGTTAGACCGGCGCGCGCCGGCAGGGTTCACCGGCGTTTATTTCTCGTCGAAGGGATCGGGCGCGCGGCGCCTCACCTTGGCCACCACGCCGGCCGGGTCGAACAGGATCACGAATTCGGAGAAGCGCCCGCCCGGCGCCGGGCTCTGGTACACCCATACCTGGCGGCCGCTGTCGAACACCACGCGGGTGGTCGGCCCGAAGGCGGCGCGTACGCTGGCCATGGTGGTCACGCCGGGTTGGACCGTTTGCAGCAGGGTCTGCTCGGGGACCTGGGTGCCCGGCGGCGCGGGCGCGCTGGCGCAGCCGGCCAGCAGCGCCAGGGTCAGCGGCCCGGCGAGCAGGGCCGCGCGCTTCGGTCCCGGGGCCGCCAGCACGGCGGCGGGCCGGGCGGGCACGGGCACCCTCATGGCGGGCCGTCCATGTAGTCGAACTCGACGATGGTGTCGTCGGGCCAGCGCCGGTCCCAGATCGGCGCGTAGAAACTGCGCTCGAGCAGCACCTGGCAATCGCAGAAGGGCAGGCTGTCCGGGGTCTGCGCGCCGCCGGCGTACATCATCTTGAACGGCAACACCATGCTGTGCTCGCCGGCGCGCAGGGTCACGGCGAAAACCGGCCGATCTGCGAAGAACAGGTAATTGCCGTCCGGGCTGCCGCAGACCTGGTCGGTGTCGGTGAGCATATTGGTCAGCCAGGCGAACAGCGGCGAGGTATTGGAGATCAGGCCGGCGTCCATGCCGACCTTGCATTCGAGGCGCAGGTCGCCCAGGCGGCGCGTGCCCGGCGCCAGGCCCGGCGTCTGGACCCAGGCGCGCCAGGTCATGCTGTCGGTGCGGCGGTCGGCGACGACGGCGGCGTCCTCGCGCAGGGCTTGCGCGTTACGTTCGATGACGAAGCTGTTGTCGGGCGCCACCTGCACGGGCAGGCTCACGGTGTCGCCGGCCACGCGCAGGCTGATGCCGCTCATGTTGGCGTTGGGCAGGCGCGGCAGCAGGCGAAAGCGCAGCGTGGCCGCCGGCGCGAGCGCGTGCTCGCGCGCGAAGCGGTCCATTCCCTTGATCATCTTGCGGTAGCTTTTGTCGACCGGGTCGCGCACATAGGGCACCACCACGACTGGGATGGCTGCCGCGGCGGCGGCCGGCAAGGCGGCGCTTGCCGCAGCGGGAGCCGACGCGGCGCCGAAGGCAATCAGGGACGCGGCCAGCCAGCAGGGGAACCGCATGGCGCGGCTTACCAGTGGCGTACGCGGCCGGTATCCATGTGCACGAACTGCGAGTCCGGATAGTAGCCGACCCCGCCGCCCATGGCCGCCAACGCCACCTTGTGCAGCTGGGCCAGGTCCTGGCCAGGCATGCGGATGTCGATGGCCTTGGCTTCCATGTGCATGCTGTGCTTGGCCACGCCATTGCTGTGTTCGGCGAGGAAACGGTTCGATTCCGGCGAACGGTAGCCGGAGATGACGTGCAGCACCTGGCTGTCGCCGAACTGCGCGCTGACACGGTTCAACAGCATCAGCAACTGCGGGTCCATGGTGGCGACGGCGTTGTTGCGGTGGTCGCGCAGCAGTTTGTTAATGTCGGTCAGCGCGTCGGGGATGAACTGACCCTCGGCCCAGAACACGCTGCGCAGGCTTTCGCCGGTGTGGGTGTTGTACATGCGCAGCACGCGCTCGCCCGGCGCGCCGCTGCCAGTGGCGACGGCGGCCTTGGACAAGGCGGGCACGCCCAGCGCGGAAGCGAGCACGACGGAGCTTTTCAGGAAGGAACGACGTTTGTTCATGATGGCATCCTTCTGCGGGTACATGACCTTCGATGATACGCCGGACAGGCCGATCTTGCACGAAGTTGCGTGTTGTTAACTGTGTGACATGAGCTTGCCGCCGCGTTGACGATGGCGGGCGCGCGTGCGCCGGCGCGGCGGCCGGTGCTCTGCAATCGTGCGCCGCGGGCGCCCCGCCGTGGGCGATGATCGGTGCATGACCAGTTCACCGTTCCCGACCGCCGCGCGGCGCGCCTGCGCGCTCATGGCGGCCCTGTGCGCCGCCGCCTGCGCCGCGCCGGCCGCGTCCCCGGCGTCCGCGCCGGCCACCCTGGCCGCGCAAATCGATGCCGCCATCGGCGACGCCGCCTGCGACAGCAGCGCGCAATGCCGCACCCTGGCCTACGGGCACAAGGCTTGCGGCGGCCCTGAACGCTACGTGGCCTATTCCCTCAAGCGCAGCGACGGCGAGCGCCTGGCCGCCCTGGGCGCGGCGCTGGCGGCCGAAAGGCGCGCCCAAGCGGCGCGCGCGGGCCTGGTGTCGACCTGTTCGCTGGTGCGCGACCCCGGCGCCGCCTGCGTGGCCGGGCGCTGCGTGCCGCTCCAGGAAGCGGGCCCGCTGCCGGCGCGCTAGCAGCCTGTCGGACTGAGGATCGGCAGCTGCAAAAATACCTGGGACGGTCCATATTTCGCCGCTTTCTCGGCCCATAGCTCGCTATTGGCACTGCGAAATCGTCAACATCTGGCCTCGCCCAGCTATTTTTTCGCTCTGACTCCCCAAGTCCGACAGGCCGCTAGGGCGCCAGCACCGCCAGGGCCGACAGCTCGCGCACCAAAAAATCGACGCAGGCGCGCAGGCGCGGCGGCAGGTGGCGCCCGCTCTGCATGACCAGCTGCACCGGCAGCGGCGCCAGTTCGGCGCCGGGCAGCAGGCGTACCAGGCTGCCGTCGGCCAGCTGGTCGGCCACCTGGTACGACAGGGCGCGCCCGATCCCGCGTCCGGCCAGCACGGCGCCGAGCAGGGCGTCGATCTCGTTGACGATCAAGCGCGGGTCCAGCCGCACGGCCAGCTCGCGCCCCTCGTGCTGGAAGCGCCATTCGGCCACGGCGCTGGCGCCGCTGAAGAAGATCACCTGGTGCCCGGCCAGCTCGTGGGGCGTGGCCGGGGTGCCGTGGCGCGCCAGGTAGGCCGGGGTGGCCACCAGCACACGGCGCACCTGGCCGAGCGGGCGCGCTACCATGCCGGTGTCGGGCAGGGCGCCGATGCGCAGCGCCAGGTCGAGGCCGTGCTCGATCATGTCCAGGTTGCGGTCGTTGAACACCATCTCGATCTGCAGGGCCGGGTGCAGGTCCAGGAATGCGATCACGGCCGGGGTCAGGTGGCGCCGGCCGAACATGTGCGGCGCGGTGATGCGCAGCTTGCCGCGCAGCGGCCCCTGGTCGTCCTCGCGCACGGCGTTGTCGTAGTCGGCCAGCAGGCGGCGCGCGCTCTCGCCCAGGTGGGCGCCGGCGCCGGTGGGAGCCAGCTTGCGCGTGGTGCGTTCGATCAGGCGCACGCCCACGCGGGCCTCGAGCGCGGCCAGCGCGCGCGTGACGGCCGCCGGCGAGCGGCGCAGGCGCCGCGCCGCGCCGTTCAGGCTGCCCGCGTCGAGAATGGCGATAAACACTTCCAGCTCGTCGAAACGGTCCATCGATTCTTCCGGTAGGCGAAATAATGTTTTGCAGTTTATCAGGATTATCATCGCGCGCCGGAAGCTCTACGATGGCATCTCCACCATCGAATATGAGAGCAAACATCATGATTACCGCCACACCGAACCCAGCGATCACCCTGCACGGCCTGAAACTGTCGGGCCACGTCCACCGCGTCGAGCTGATGTTGAATGTGCTCGGCCTGCCCTACGCCTTCGTCCAGGCCGGCGCCGACGTGCGCGCCACCGAGGCATTCCGCAAGCTCAATCCGCTGGGCCAGATTCCGGTGTTGCAGGACGGCGAACTGTGCTTGTCCGACAGCACCGCGATCATGGTCTACCTGTGCAAGCGCTACGCGCCCGGCAGCGCCTGGCTGCCCGAGGACGCGCTCGGTGCGGCGGCGGTGCAGCGCTGGCTGTCGATCGCCTCGGGCGAAGTGGCGCACGGGCCGGCCGACGCCCGCGCCGCCGCCCTGTTCAAGAAGCCGGTGGACGTCGCGCGCGCCCAGGCGACGGCCCAGCGCCTGCTGGGCTTCATGGACAGCCATCTGGAGAGCCGCCCTTTCCTGGCCGCCCCCCAGCCCACCATCGCCGACCTGGCCTGCTACGCCTACGTGGCGCGCGCGCCCGAAGGCGGAATCAGCCTGGCGCCGTTCGGCAACGTGCGCGCCTGGCTGGGGCGGATCGAGGCGCTGCCCCACTTCGTGCCGATGCCGGAATCGGCGCCATGAACACGGCCTTTCATCCGGGCGAGTTGCAGGCCCAGGCGCTGGCCGGGGTGACCGGCGCCAGCGCCGGCATCCGCGGCTATATGCCGGACCAGCACCGCGACTTTTTCGCCGCCCTGCCGTTCATGCTGGTGGCCAGCCTGGACCCGGACGGCGCCCCGCGTGCCGGCGTGCTGTGCGGGGCGCCCGGCTTCGTCACCAGCCCCGACCCGGGCAGCCTGCGCATCGGCGCGCCGGCGCCGGCCGGGGTGGTGGCCGGCAGCGCGCTCGGCCTGCTGGGCCTGGACTTCGCCACGCGCCGGCGCAACCGCGCCAACGGGATCGTCACGGCCGTGCATGCGGACGGATTCAGCGTGGCGGTCGAGCAAAGTTTCGGCAACTGCCCGAAATACATCCAGCAGCGCAGCGTGCGCGCCGCCGCGCCCGAGCAGCACCCGGCGCTGGCCTTCGCGGGGCTGAGCGAGGCCGCGCGCGCCATGGTCGCGGGCGCCGACACCTTCTTCGTCGCCACCACCGGCGGCCACTACGGCATCGACATCTCGCACCGGGGCGGGCCGCCCGGCTTCGTGGGCGTGGACGGCGCCACCCTCAGCATCCCCGACTTCCAGGGCAACCGCTACTTCAACACGCTGGGCAACCTGCTGCTCGATCCGCGCGCCGCGTTGCTATTCATCGACGACGCCAGCGGCGACCTGCTGAGCTTGCATGGGCGCGCCGAGATCGTCTGGGACCACGCCGCCGGGGTGAGCCGGATGCCGGTCGGACGGCGCTGGCGCCTGGCGGTCGAGGGCGGATGCTACCGCCGCGCCGGGGTGGCGCTGCGCTGGGGGCGCGCCACCGAACTCTAGCCGGCAGGATATAATCGGGAGATGTCTCAGTTACCATTGTTTTTGACTCTTTCGACCAGGAATCCGCATGCCCACTGACCCGCCAGCCGGCTACCAGAGCGTCGCCGTGCCGGTGTCGGAACGCATCCGCCAGCGTCTCACCGCCAGCAAGACGCGTTTCCACGCCAACGACAACATCGCCGATTTCATCGCGCCGGGCGAGCTCGACGCGCTGCTCGACGAGGTCAGCGCCAAGCTGCAAGGGGTGCTCGAGAGCCTGGTGATCGACACCGAGAGCGACCACAACACGATCGACACGGGCCGCCGCGTGGCCAAGATGTTCATCAACGAGGTGTTCGGCGGACGCTACGTCCCGATGCCGCCGGTCACCGAGTTCCCCAACGTGTCCCACCTGAACGAGCTGATGATCGTCGGCCCGATCACGGTGCGCAGCGCCTGCTCCCACCACCTGTGCCCGGTGATCGGCAAGGTGTGGATCGGCGTGATGCCCAACGAGCACTCGAACCTGATTGGCTTGTCTAAGTATGCGCGCATCGCGCAATGGGTCATGGGGCGTCCGCAGATCCAGGAGGAGGCGGTGGTGCAGCTGGCCGACCTGCTGCAGGAGAAGATGCAGCCGGACGGCTTGGCGGTGGTGATGGAGGCCGACCATTTCTGCATGCAATGGCGCGGCGTGAAGGACATGGACGCGAAAATGATCAACAGCGTCATGCACGGCTCGTTCTTGAAGGACAAGTCGCTGCGGCGCGAATTTCTCTCGCTGATCAAGCGCTAACCGCCACTCTTATCGGGGATCATCATGCTAGTTCGTCTTTTGTACGCCAGCCACGTGGTGGGCGAAGCGCAGTGCGACCTGATCCAGTCGATCATGCAGCAGTCGCACGCGCACAATCCCGCGCAGGGCATCACCGGCGTGCTGTGCCATAGCGACCGGGTGTTCATCCAGGTGCTCGAAGGCGGGCGCGAGCGCGTCAACGCGCTGTACGCCAAGATCCTCCAGGACAGCCGCCACACCGGCGTGCTGCTGCTCCACTACGAGGAAATCATCGAGCGCAAGTATGCCGGCTGGACCATGGGCCACGCCAACCTGTCGCGCATCAACCCGTCGATCCTGCTGCGCTACGCCGAGATGCCGGGTCTGGACCCGCACGCCATGTCGGGCAAGAACGCCCTGGCCCTGATCGACGACCTGATGGCCAACGCGGCCATCATCGGGCGCTCCTGACGCCCACGCCGTTCCCCGCTCCGTCCGCGCGAAAAAAAACCGCCCCGCGACTGCCGGGGCGGCGTGAATGCGTCGGCGCCGCGGCGCCTCGGCGGGGAAATTAAAACTTGTAGCGCAAGCCGGCCAGCACTTCGCGCCCGGTCACGTTGTCGACCACGACGCTGTTGCGCGCGCGGCTGATGAACTGGTCGTTTTCCTGGTTGGTCAGGTTGACGCCCTCCAGGGTCGCCTCCAGCCTGTCGTTGAACTTGTACGAGAACGAGACGTCGACGTTAAGCGACTTGTTCTTGCCCTCGACGTCGTTGTTGTTCTGGCCCGGCACCCGGGTCAGGAAGGCCGCACGCTGGGAGGCGGACAGGCGCGCGCTGACCTTGCCGTCGTCGTAGTACAGGGTGGCGTTCCACGACTTCGGCGACAGGTTCAGCAGGTCGTCCGTGATGACGGCCGCGCTGGTCGGCGAGACGACGTAATTGATCTTCGACTTCACGTAGGTGTAGTTGAGCAGGGTGCCGAAGTTGCGGCCCCAGCCCGGCAGGAAGGTGAAGGGCTGCTGGTAGTTCAGCTCCAGGCCGCGCAGCTTGCCGCCGTCGGTGTTGATCGGCGCGGTGAACTGGAACACCTCGTCGCCCGTGAAGTTGGACGGCAGCAGCGACATCGGCAGGCCGGTGTCCTTGAACGCGACCTGCTGGCGGATGCTCTGGATGTAGGTGCTGATGTTCTTCTGGAACAGGCCCAGGCCCAGGAAGGCGTTCTTGGCGAAGTACCATTCGAGGCTGGTGTCGAAGGTCTTGGCGCGGAAGGGCTTGAGGTGGGGGTTGCCGGCCGTGATGGACAAGGTGCCGGTGGTGCTGACCGTGCCGCCCGGGCTCAGGTTGGCCAGCGGGGGACGCGACATCACCTTGGCGGCGGCGAAACGCGCCACGAAGCTGGGCGAGAGGGTCGCGGCGATGTTAAACGCCGGCAGCACGTCGCTGTAGTCGTTGTCGACGGTCACGGCGGTGCCGCCGCCGAGGGCCTGGTAGCCGGTGGCGCTCTGCTGGGTCTGCACGTAGCGCACGCCGACGTTGCCGCGCACGGGAATGCCGGCCAGCTCGGTGTTGTAGTCGGCCATCATGAACAGGCCGTTGTCCTCCTCGGTCACGGAGCGGTTGTTGCCGCGCGCGTTGCCGTTGGTGATGGAGGACAGGGTGAAGTCGCCCGGCCCGCCCGCAGGGCCGCTCTTGACGCAGTTGCAGTAGATGTCGTAGGCCTTGGCGATGGCGTTCAGGTTGGGGATCGCCCAGCTGGTCGGGGTGCCGGCCGGCAGGTCCTGGCCGCGGCCGAAGCCGGTCAGGATGGTCGTCAGGCTGGCCACCGAGGTGCCGGCGGGCGGGGCGAAGATCGTGTCGCCCTGGTTCGCGCGGCGCGACTCGTAGGAATCGAAGGCGTATTTCTTGAAGTCGAAACCGCCCTTGATGCTGAGCGTGTCGGGAATGGCGTCCCACACCAGCTCGGCGTGGGCCACGTCGTTGCGGTTGTTGGCGCCTTGCGGACGGATGCGGATCTCGCTGGCGGTGGTGTTGGCGATGCTCGACGGCTGGGTGCCGCTGGCCACCTGCGGGATGCCGATCAGGGTCAGCGCGCCACCGGCCTGGGTCACGTCGAAGGGGTAGCTGATGGTCGGCAGGCGGTCGCTCTTGCGGAAGTCCATCGTGTAGCCGTTGACGTTGAGCGCGTCCAGGGTGGTGGTGGTCTGGACCGGATTCTTGAAGCGCGATTCGGCGCGGCCGATGCGCGCGCTCAGGTGCACGCTGTCGCTGATCTCCTGCTCCAGGCTCAGGGTGGGCTGGGTGAAGGTGGTCGACAGTTCGTCGAAGCGCGACTCGGCGCGGATGTCGACGCCGTTGTAGGTGCCGTACAGCAGCGCGCCATTGTTGGCGTAGGCCGTGCTCACGACGCTGGTCTGCGGCTTGCCGCCCTGGCTGGCGCTGCGGCTGAACGAGATCGCCTCGAGGAAGTCCTCCTGGCGGGTGGCGCTGAGCTTGGAGTAGAGCATGTCCAGGGTCAGCAGGGTGCCGCGCTGGGGCTTCCATTGCATCGACGCGGTCAGGCCGAGCCGGTCCTGGTCGTGGGTGAGGCGGCCGTAGCGCGGAAGGCGCGGGGTGAAGTTGTTGGCGCTGCTGGCGGCCTGGTAGGCGGCGATGTTGTCCGGGGTGCCTGCCAGGCGCGCCACGCCCTGGGCCGCCGGGCCGCAGGTGGTGGCGGTGGAGTTGCTCGGGTTGGCGGTGAGGCCGGTGGGCGCGCACCAGCCGCCCGAGGACGGGCCGTTGTCCCAGCGCACGGTCGAGAAGCCTTCTTCGTACAGCTTGCGCTGCGAGTAGGCGCCCGACAGCAGCACGCCGAACTTGCGGTCCTCGCTGGTGTTCGAGAGCAGGAAGGCGACCCGCGGGGTGGTCTTCTTGGACAGGTCGTTGTAGCTGCCCTTGATGGCGACGTTGCCGTTGAAGCCTTTTTTCAGGTCCAGCGGGCGCATGGTCTGCAGGTCCACCGTGGCGCCGAGCGAGCCTTCGTCGACGTCGGCCTGGGAGCTCTTGCGCACCGTGAGCGAGCTGAATAGTTCGGAGGCGAACACGTTGAAGTCGAAGCCGCGCGAGCGGTTGGCGCCGCCCGAGCTGTCGGTGCCGCCGGTGGTGGCCAGGCCCTCGATACCGTTGATGCGCACCCGCGTGAAGTCCTGGCCCAGGCCGCGCACGGTGATGCTGCGGCCTTCGCCGGCGTCGCGGTCGATCACCACGCCGGGCACGCGTTGCAGCGATTCGGCCAGGTTGGTGTCGGGGAACTTGCCCATGTCTTCGGACTTGATCACGTCGACAATGCTGTTCTCCTGGCGCTTCGTGTTGAGCGCGCTTTCGAGCGAGGCGCGCAGGCCCGTCACCACGACCTGGGTCGGTTCGGTGGCGGTGGCGGGACTCTGTGCGTAGGCGGCCTGGATCGACAGCGCGAGCACGCTCGCCGAGGTGGTGCCGATCAGGCGGGCCGCGGACTTGCCGAGGGCGAGGGTGGGGTGGTGCAGGCGCATCGGTGTGTCTCCATTGTTGTTTTCTCTATTTCGGGCCGCCACGTTCTATGCCGTCGTCGGTTACCGAAGCTCCTTGAACCGTCCAGACCGCGCTTGCGCGGCCGGTTGGTCAAATCGGTGAGCAATTTAAACACGATATCGGCGCGTGTTTACATCGGGTGGTGCGCAATTTGTTCGGGTCGCGTGGGTTGGGTGCCGAGCAAGTTCGCGTATTGACACGTAAGATGGCGTAAAGATGCGTGAAAATACAATAAAAAACGGCAATGCCGCGAACGAGAACTGCCGTATTTATTGTCAAAATTGGTCGATATGTCACTCAAAAAAACAACATGTGGTCAGGCCAAAACTGCTTATTTCCCGTGTAGTGGCTTGATCCGGTCAGTCCAGATTAGTCTTTTGGTAGCTTTGAAATCGATACCGCGAGCGGATGGGCCGCGCGGATGGCGGCGTTGGCGACGTAGTCTTCCCACGCCTGGCGGGTGGTGATGGCGCCGGCCCGGCTCCAGGCGGCGCCGGCGAAATAGCGCAAGGGCTTGCCGGACGCTACATGGGCCAGCACCAGGTTGTTGAGCGCATCCTGGGCGTAGCCGTCGGCCCCGGGCACGATCACGGCGGTGCCGATGGCGCCGTTGCTGGCCTGCTCGACCCACTGCATGAGGGCCGCGTCGGCGCGGCGTTCGATCAGCGCGACCTTGGGCGACTGGCCCTTGTCGGTCGGCGTCTTGTTCAGGCCCACGGCCACGTCCAGGCGCGCCGGTCCGCTGAAGCTGAAGGTGCTGTCGATCTGGTCGAGCTGGTGGCCGGCGTCGACGGTGAAGCGCTTGACCTCGCTGACCTTGGTGCCGGCCGCGTCCCAGCCGTCGTAGGCCAGCTCGAACACGGCGCGCACCGGGCCGTTGGCGAGCACCTTCCAGCTGCTGTAGTTGGCGCTGGTGGCCAGGGTCGTGCCGTCCCACACGCCGGTGCCGCCGCAGCCGCGCGACTTGCCGACGTTGTACATGTCCATGCCTTCACCCTCGTCGTGGTGATAATGGTCGTGGCCCTTGTTGTACCAGCGGTCCACGATCGGGTAGGCGACGCGCTTGAACCAGATGTCCAGGCCGCTCGTGACCAGCACCTCCTTGCGTCTGCCCGACTGGGCCGGCGCGGCCAGGGCCGGGCCGTAGGTGCGGTGGCCTATCCTGTCGTTCTCCCAGGCGAAGTCGTCCAGGCGCTCCGGCACGTAGCGGGCGTAGGCCTGGGCGGGGAACACGGGCGCGATCGCGGCTATCTGTTCGATGGTGAAGACGGCGCGTTTTTCCCCGGGCGCGAAGTCGTGCTGGAAGATCAATTCGCCATAGGCCACGCCGGCGCCGCCTGGGTCCTTGGCCAGCGGCGCGATGTTCGTCACCTGGTGCGCCAGCACGTGGCCGGCCGCGTCCTTGACGGCGATATGCTGGATCTGGGCGCCCGGCAGGATGCGGTTGACCTCGGCCCAGGGCAGGGTGATGGTCTCGGACGGGCGCGCGATGTCGATGTCGTTGGCGACGCTGACCTGGGCCCGTTCGGCGCCGTGGGCCAGGGGCAGGGCCATGGCCAGCAGGGCGGCGGCAGGATGGAAACGCGACGGATGAGGCGGCTGAAATGGCATGGGCGCTGTCCTTTACGGGTGTTCGCTGTAATCGGTGCGGGCCCCGTTCCTGGGCACGTAATGGTAGGTGCGCACGCGGTACTGCACGTCGATGGCGGGATTGGTGACCAGCTTGATCATCTCGGCGCCGGCCAGCAGGGTCGGGCCGTAGCCGTGCATGGCGTCCACGCTGGTGGGGCGGTTGTAGTAGTAGACCTGGTCGCCCGCCAGGGTGGTGCCGACGCAGGTGCCTTCGACCTGGCCCTTGGCGTTGATGCGGGCCGACAGCGCGTCCCACCCGGCCTGGGCCACCGAGCCGTAGGTCGTCGGGCTGATCCAGCCCTGGTTGATGGCGTGCGCGATCGCGTACACGAACATCGCGCTCGACGAGGTCTCGAGGTAGGAATCGTCGCGGTCTATCATCTGGTGCCACAGGCCGGCGCCGGACTGCTTTTCCGCGATGCCGTGCAGGGCCAGGCGCAGCTGCGCCAGCACCTTCGGGTAGCCGGGGTGGGTCTTGGGCAGCACGTCGAGCAGGTCCGACATGCTCAGCACCGCCCAGCCGTTGGCACGGCCCCAGTAGAAGCGCGGCGCGTCGGGATTGTTGGCGTGCCAGCCGTGGGTGTAGATGCCCAGGGCCGGGTTGAACAGGCGCGCCGACATGCCCAGCACGTTGTTGACGGCGTCGTCGAAATAGGCCGTGTCGCCGCTCAGGTGGCCCAGCTCGGCCAGGGCCGGCACGCCCATGTACATGTCGTCGGCCCACACCGAGCTCGCCTGCGGGCGCTGGCGCGCCAGCGTGCCGTCGGCCAGGCGGTACTGCTTCTTGGCGACCCAGTCGCCGCAGGTGGCGATCATGCCCGACAGGTCCGGGCCGATGTGGGCGAAGCGGGCGCGGATCATGGCCGCGCACATGGAGCCGGCGTCGTCGAGGGCGCGCGGATCGAGAAAGCGCGCGAAGCTGTTGGCCCGCCCCAGGTGGAAGGCGGCCTCCTGGGCGCGGAAGTAGGGCTGCACCTGCTGGAAGAAGCGGAAATGGCGCTCGGTCATCTGGCCGAAGCGGGCGTCGCCGGTCACCTCGCGCGCCTTCATCAGGCCGGCGTGCACCACGCCCATCTCGTAGGCCATCAGGTGGACGTCGCCGCTCCGGCTGTCGAACACGGCGCCGGCGACGGGCTTGCTGAAATCGGTGACCGGCTGGCCGCTCGCCTTGTCCACCACGCGGGTGGGCGTGATCGCCTCCAGGTAGACCCGGATGCGGTTCAGGGCCTCGGTGATCTCGGCCACCACCGGCTTCTTGTACGGCACCGGGTAACTGCCTTCACCGGAGTCGTGCGGATTCTTGTTGTCCGGATTGCGGTAAGGGCCGTCGGCGCGCGCCGGGGCGGCCAGCAGGGCCAGGCTCGCGAGCGCCGCGAGCAGTTTGATTGACGTCTTCACGCATCCTCCTATTTTTGGTCAGGCCATTCTAATTTGGTCCGGCCAAATATGCAATGCGGACTAACCGCTTTTCCGGCTTCCATGGCATACTGGAACATCCCATCCACCTGCCATCGACCATCATGAGATTGTCTCCCCTCGCGCTCGCCCTGCTGCTGGCGCTGCCGGCCTGGGCCGCTCCCGCAGCGGCACCAGCGCCCGCCAACGACTACACCGCCACCACCACCTACACCAAGCTGGCGCCCAAGTATCCCTTCATCCAGATCGCCAGCGCCCAGGCGCCGGCCCAGGTGAAGGTGGTGCGCGGCCTGACCTATGCGCGCCGCGGCGCCCACCAGCTGCGGCTGGACCTGTACCTGCCCACGCCGGGCGCCACCGCCAGCGCCCCGCTGGTGGTGCTGGTGCACGGCGGCGGCTGGCGCTCGGGCCAGCGCGAGAACCTGGCGCCGATGGCGGTCCGCCTGGCCGAACGCGGCTACGCGGCCGCCACCGTCAGCTACCGGCTCTCGGCCGAGGCACCGTACCCGGCCGCCATCCACGACGTCAAGGCGGCCATCGGCTGGCTGCGCGCGCACACGGCCAGCTACGCCATCGACGGCGCCCACATCGCGGTGGCGGGCGCCTCGGCGGGCGGGCAGATCGCCAGCCTGACCGGCGTGACCAATGGCCTCAAGCAGTTCGATCCGCGCAGCGGGACTTCCAGTGCGGTGCAGGCGATCATCAACATCGACGGGCTGTCCGATTTCACGTCGGAGGAAGCGCGCCGCAATGAGGACAATCCCGCCAAGCAGCCGACCTCGGCCGGCGCCTGGCTGGGCGGTAGCTACGCCCAGCAGGGCGCGCGCTGGCACGAGGCCTCGCCGATCAATTACGTCAGCAAGGATACGCCACCTATCCTGTTCATCGGCAGCGCCCAGGCCCGCTTCGCGGTGGGGCGCGAGGAGATGCTGGCGAAGATGGCGCCGCTGGGCGTGGCCGGAAAGGTGTTCATGCTGCCGGACACGCCGCATTCGTTCTGGCTGTTCGACCCCTGGCTCACGCCCACCGTCAACGCGATGGCCGATTTCCTCGACCAGCGTTTCGCGCGCCAGCGTCCAGCCTGGGTGGCGGACCTGGGCAACGGCAACTACCAGAACCCGGTGCTGCACGCCGACTACTCCGACCCGGACGCGATCCGCGTCGGCGACAAGTACTACATGACCTCCTCGAGCTTCAGCAACGTGCCCGGCCTGCCGCTGCTCGAGTCGTCCGACCTGGTCAACTGGACCCTGGTCGGGCACGCCCTGCAACAGATGGTGCCGGCCGAGGCCTTCGCCGCCACCCAGCCCGGCAAGGGCGTGTGGGCGCCCTGCCTGCGCTATCACGACGGCAAGTTCTGGATCTTCTATCCCGACCCGGATTTCGGCGTCTACGTGACCACCGCCACCCGCTTCGAAGGCCCGTGGAGCGCGCCGCACCTGCTGTTGCCGGGCAAGGGCATCATCGACCCGACCCCGCTGTGGGACGACGACGGCAAGGCCTACCTGCTGCACGCCTGGGCCAAGAGCCGGGCCGGCATCAGCAACATGCTGACCCTGCGCGCGATGGCGCCGGACGCGAGCGGCCTGCTCGACACGGCCGGCCAGGTCATCATCGACGGCAACAAGCTGCCCGGCTACACCACCCTGGAAGGCCCGAAGTTCTACAAGGCTAACGGCTACTACTACGTGTTCGCGCCCGCCGGCGGGGTCGAGCAGGGCTGGCAGTCGGTGTTCCGCTCGCGCAGCGTCGCGGGGCCCTACGAAGACCGCATCGTCATGGACCAGGGCAAGTCCAGCACCAACGGCCCGCACCAGGGCGCCTGGGTGGACGGCGCCGACGGCAGCAACTGGTTCCTGCATTTCCAGGACAAGCGCGCCTACGGCCGCGTGGTGCACCTGCAGCCGATGACGTGGAAGGATGGCTGGCCGGTGATCGGCGCGGACCCCGGCAACACCGGCAAGGGCGAGCCGGTGCTGACCCACGCCAAGCCGGCCGGGCGCGACGGCGGCGTCCGGGTGCCGGCCACCAGCGACGAGTTTTCCGCGCCCGAGCTGGGCCTGCAATGGCAGTGGAGCGCCAACTGGGAGCCGCGCTGGTTCAGCCTGGATGCGCGGCCGGGCTTTATCCGCCTGAACGCCCAGCCGGACGCGCCCAGCCTGCGTTCGCTGGGGTCGGTGCTGACCCAGAAGCTGCCGGCGCCGACCTTCCAGGTGGACACCAAGATCGCGGCCCACGGCGACCAGCGCGCCGGGTTGGTGCTGCTGGGGATGAACTACGCGTGGCTGGGCGTGCGCCAGAACGGCGCCGCCACCGAGCTGGTGTACGCGACCTGCGTCGGCCCCAAGGAGACGTGCAGCGAACAGGCCGCCACCGTCGCCAAGCTGGGCCGGCAGCCGGTCTACCTGCGCATGCGCATGGGCGAAGGCGGCATGGCGCAGTTCTCGTACAGCCTGGACCAGCGCGCCTTCAAGCCGGTGGGCCAGCCCTTCACCACCACCATGGGGCGCTGGGTGGGCGCGCAGATCGGCCTGTTCTCGGCCGGGGCGGCGCGCTCCTACGCGGACGTCGATTACTTCCGCGTCACCCCGTAGACGCGCATCCTCAAGGCTGGGGATTCCAGCCGCGCCCGCCACCGTAGGCGGCGAAGATGGCGGCGCGGCTGCCGAACTGGGCGGCCGCCTCGGCCGCCGTCAGCTGGTGGCCGCCGGCGCGGCGCGACAGGTCCAACGGCTTGCCGGCCAGGTCGCGGCTGCCGTATTCGCGCCAGCCGCGCGCCGCGCTCGCCTGCGCCGGGTTGGGCGCCGGCTCGTGGTGCACGCCCTGGCCGGCCCAGCCTTCGGGCGCCACGTGGGCGTCCATCCTGCAGTCGATGAAGCTGACGTTGTCCCAGGTGAAGGCGGTGCCGGGGCTGCGCGCCAGATAGGTGGACCCAAGCGGCACGTCGTTGCCGGCCGGGCCGGGGCCGTGCGTCAAGCTGCTGCGCAGGAACACGAAGCCCTTGTCTTCGGGCAGCACCGTGCGCGCCTGCACCACGTAGCCGCCGCTGGCGCGGTTGCCGCTGTCGCCGACCGAGCGGATCTCGCTGTCCTCGAACAGGGCCGCGTGGTTGTTGCCCCAGATGAAGTCGACGCCGCCGGCCACCAGGGTGCGGTAGAACCAGGCGTAGCCCTTGACCTGGATGGTGTCCTGCTCGCTGAAGAAGCTGGCGTCCCTGGCCACCAGGCGATCGTTGTCGTCGTTGAAATGGAGGGCCTCGGCCTGGCCCGACTGGGCGGCCGAGCGCAGGGTGGTGTTGCGCAGGGTGAGCCGGTTGAGTGTGAGCAGGTCGGCCGCCTCGACCAGCATCAGCGCGCGCCCGCCGTTGGCCGCCGGCGCGCCGGCCGCCTGGCCCGCGCCCGAGCCGGGGTTGATGGCCTCGTTGTTGGTGGCGTGGATGAGGACCCCGTCGCGGCTTTCGCCCTCGATGGTGACCTTGTCCTTGTCGCGCAGGTACAGCATCTCCTCGTAGTCGCCGTTGCGCACGGCGATGGTCACGGGAGCGGCCTTGGGCAGACGCTGCATGGCGTAGTTGAGCGCGCCTTGCACGGTGCGAAAGTCCGCCGGGCCGTCGTCGTCCACGCTCAGGGTGGCGCCGCGCGGGCGGGTCTGGGCGGTGCGGAAAGTCCAGCCGGATGTCTTGCCGATGCCGGCGAAGGGTTTGCCGTTGAGGGTGGCGCTGACGATGCCCCTGCTCACTTCCACGTAGTAGGCGGTGGCGTCGGCCAGGCGCGCCGTGTGCGGCTTGATGATCAGCTTGTTGCCCTCGACCCGGATCGGATAGCGCCGCAGGGCGCGGCGCAGGGCCTGGCCGGGGTAGCCGAGCACGTCGTAGTCTTCGCCCAGCGGGATGCGGTCGACCAGGGCGTTGTCGGCCTGGCGGTAGATGCGCACCGCGCCACCGCTGCCCAGGGTGGGCGGCTGGTCGAAGGTGATCGTCAGCGGGCTGTCGCTGGGCACCGGCGCGCCGGCCGCCGGCTGCACCGCGTGGCCGAGCGCGACCGCGTGGGCCGGCACCAGGAAGGGCGGCGCCACCTCCGCCTCGACCACGGCTTCGACCGCCGGGTCGGCGGCGCTGGTGAGGGTGATGCTGGCGCTGCCGGGCGTTTTGGGCGTGATCAGGATCGCGCCGCCGGACACGCCCACGCCGAGCACGGCCGGGTTGCTGGATGTGGCCGTGAAGGCGATGGGGCTGCTGGCGTCGCCGGCCAGGGCGCTCACGGCCACCAGCGCGGGCGCGTCGCCGGCCTGCACGTGCAGGCTGTCGCCGGCCAGCGCCAGCGCGATGCGGGCCGGCTTGTCGGCGGCCGGGCCGGTGCGCAGGTGGGCCACTTGCGCGGCCTGGTCGGTGCGGTACAGGCCGGCCTGACCGCGCGCGGCGAGGCTGGCGTCGACCGCCGTGGTGGCCTTGTCGCCGTCCAGGTAGAGCGTCAGGCTGGGGCCGGCCAGTTCCAGGCGCAGGGTGTGGGCGCGCCCGGCCGCGGGGCTGTTGCGGGCCACCTGCTTGAGGCGGGTGAGCACGCCGTCGCGCATGCGCACCAGGTCGAGCTTGATCTTGCCCTTGCCGCCGGCGACGTCGAGCCCGGCGCCGTACCAGTTGCCGGCGTCCTGGTAGCGGCCCACCAGGTAGAGCTGGCCGGCGCCGGCCTCGGGGCGCACCCTGGCTTCGACGAAATAGTCGGCCGAGGCGCCGCCCGGCATATGCTGGGCGTCCAGCAGGCTGACCTGGCCGCCGCCGCCGAGCTTGCCCGCGCCGGCCTGGGCCAGCACCTCGGCCTTGACGGCGGCGGCCGGCAGCGGCGTGAAGGCGTAGGGCACGCTCCAGCCGACCTCGGGCGAGAACGGGCAGGCCGCCAGCGGCGCGCCGTTGAGCAGCGAGCCGCTGTCGCGGAAGGCGCCGGTGGGCGAGGTGGTGGCCGGGGTGCGCACCACGTCCAGGCAGCCGCTGGCGCCGACCACGTCGAAGGCGTTGTCCTGGGAGATGATCTTGGCGTCCTTGCCGACCCCGATGCTGTACACGTGGGCGTAGACCTTGCGCTGGCGCTCGCCCACGAAGTAATTGTTGTAGACGTGGACCCGGCCGTAGCGCACGCGCGGGGTGCGCTCGTGCACGTGCTCGAACAGGTTGTGCGCCAGGGTCACGCGCAGCTTGCCTTCGTCGGCGCTGGCCTTGTCGCTGGCGCCGATCAGGGTGTTTTTCTCGTGGTCGGCGAAATGGTTGTAGGACAGCGTGATCAGGTCGCTGCCCTTGGTGATGTCGAGGGCGCCGTCGTGGCATTGCTTGAGCATGCCATTCTCGACCGGCGACTTGTCGTCGGTGGCGGGCGCGTCGGTGAAGCTGTTGTGGTCGATCCAGACGTGTTCGGACGCGGCCACGGTGATGCCGTCGTACTCGGAATTCCAGTTGCCCTGGTCGCCGTCCTTGGGGTCCCACACCGGCCCGACGTCGCAGGGGTTGCGGATGTGCAGGTTGCGGATGATCACCTGCGAGGCCTTGAGCACCATCAGGTTGGCGTTGATGAAGCCGGCGTTGGGCCCGTCGCCGATCAGGGTGGTGTTGCT
>DIZW01000004.1 GCA_002428015.1 Oxalobacteraceae bacterium UBA6018
GTGATGGCGCCGCCCTTGAAGGCGACGTCGAGCGCCTCCTTCATGCCCTTGGTGGCGGCCTGGGCGGTGCGCACGTTGGCGCGCACCGAGACGTTCATGCCGATGAAGCCGCAGGCGCCGGAGAGGACGGCGCCGATCAGGAAGCCGATCGCGGTGCGCACGTCGAGCAGTGCGCCGATGGCGATGAGCAGCACCACGCCGACCATGCCGATGGTGCGGTACTGGCGCGCCAGGTAGGCGGCCGCGCCTTCCTGGATGGCCTGGGCGATTTCTTGCATCCTGGCGTTACCAGGGTCTTGCCGGAGAATCCAGCTCCGGGTTAATAATCCATAAATGACGGCAATAACGCCACACGCGACTGCGAATACAAGATAGCTTGCTGCCATATCGTCCCCTCCGTTTTAAAACCAAGTAACACAAAAACACATCCGACAGACCGCTCCGCTTATGGGGAGGCGATCAACCTTACTGCGTACTGCACAACTTTGAATCTAAAAACCGGGGACGCGGCGAGCCCGCTCAACAAAAAGCGGACACCGGGTCCGCTTTCTTGTTGCCGCTGTTATTGCGCCAGCGCCGCGAAGGCCGCGTCGCGGATGTGCTCGACAGGTCCGACTCCGCTGATGCGGCGGTATTGGGGCGCGCCGGGCAGGCCCGACTGTGCCCACTTGTCGTAATAGCCGAGCAGCACTTCGGTCTGGTTGTGGTAGACCGTGAGGCGCTTCATGACCGTTTCCGGCTTGTCGTCGTCGCGCTGGACCAGCGGCTCGCCGGTGATGTCGTCGAGGTTGTCCACCTTGGGCGGATTGAATTTGATGTGGTACACGCGGCCCGAGGCCGGGTGCGAGCGGCGCCCGCTCATGCGCTCGACGATGGCCTCGTCCGGCACGTCGATCTCGAGCACGTAGTCGACGTGGATGCCGGCGTCCTTCATGGCGTCGGCCTGCGCGATGGTGCGCGGGAAGCCGTCGAACAGGTAGCCGTTCTTGCAGTCGTCATCCTGCAGGCGGTTCTTGACCAGGCCGATCATGATGTCGTCCGACACCAGGCCGCCCGCGTCCATCACCTTCTTTGCAGCCATGCCCAGTTCAGTGCCCGCCTTGATCGCCGCGCGCAGCATGTCGCCGGTCGAAATTTGCGGAATATTATATTTTTCCTTGATGAAGTTAGCCTGAGTGCCCTTGCCGGCACCGGGTGCTCCTAACAGAATAAGACGCATGAAAATTCCTAAAGCGATTTTTAAAATAGGTGGTGATGCATAGTTGACTAGCTTGAAACGAAACTTACCACAAAAGTGCAGTCAAACACCAATCCGAGGCGAAGATGCCAATTTTTTGCTTGATCTGGCACAGCAATGGTGCGGATTGTTGCCTGGAACATCAGCACGACTTGGCTGCCATTAATACCTGACCTAGATTACCGGATTCTTACAAGCGAATATTTACAGGCGTTCCGGTGGCGGCGCGCAGCGCGCGGAACACCGTCAGGATCGATAATGCAGCCGCACCCGCGCCAGGTCTTCCGGCGTGTCGACCCCGGCTTCGGGCGCGCTGGCCGTCACGTGCACGGCGATCGGCACACCATGCCAGAGCACGCGCAGCTGTTCGAGGGCTTCGACCGTTTCCAGCGGCGCCGGTTCCAGGGTCGGGTACTGCTGCAGGAAGGCGTTGCTGTACGCGTAAAGGCCGATGTGGCGCAGGGGCGCGTAGCCGGCCGGCAGCGCCTCGCGCGACTGGGCGAAGCCGTCGCGGTGCCAGGGGATGGGCGCGCGCGAAAAGAACATGGCGTTGCCGGCCCGGTCGAGCACCACCTTGACCACGTTCGGATTGAAAACGTCGGCCGCCGCGTGCAGCGGATGGGCGCAGGTGGCCATCGGCACGCCGGGCCCGATGCGGGCGGCGCAGGCGGCCAACAGGGACGCGTCGATCAGCGGCTCGTCGCCCTGCAGGTTGACCACCACCGCGTCGTCGGCCAGCGCGAGCGTGCGCGCCACCTCGGCGATGCGGTCGGTGCCGGACGGATGGTCGGCGCGCGTCAGGCACACCTCCACGCCATGCGCGGCGCAGGCGGCGGCGATGTCGGCGTGGTCGGTGGCCACGATGATGCGCCCGGCGCCGGACAGCGCGGCGCGCTCGGCCACCCGCACCACCATCGGTTTGCCGCCCAGGTCGGCCAGCGGCTTATTGGGCAGGCGGGTCGAGGCCAGGCGCGCCGGGATGATGACGGTAAAGCCCATCGCTTACTGCGGCTCGATCTTGCGCGCCTCGTCAGCCCACATGATGGGAATGCCGTCGCGCACGGGGAAGGCCAGGCGGTCGGGGCGGCAGACCAGTTCCTGCGCTTTTTTGTCGTACTCCAGCGGACCCTTGCACAACGGGCAGACCAGGATATCAAGCAGGCGAGCATCCACGACATTTCTCCACAATTTGTTCAGCCAGCGCGGCGTCGAGCTGCGCCGTCACGGGCACGACCCACAGTCTCGGGTCGTGTTTGAGATATTCAATTTGCCCACATTTTACTGCATCCTTCTCGGTGATCAGGATGACGTCGGCGTCGACACCGTCGAAGGGGCGGTCGAGAAAGTCGTGATGGTCGGGCAGGGGCAGCTCGGCCGGCGCCAGGCCGGCCTCGCGCAGCATGGCGAAGAAGCGCCCCGGATTGCCGATTCCGGCCGCGGCCAGCACGCGCCGGCCGGCCAGCGATGCCAGCGCGACCCGTTGCGCGGGCTCGCCCAGGCGCTCGGCGAAGGCCCCGGCCAGGCGCATCTGGAACGGCGCGCCGCCCACCGACGCGCACAGGGCCGGGGTCAGGCCCGCCGCGTTGACGACGGTGAAATCGCGCCGCCGCGCCACCGGTTCGCGCAGCGGGCCGGCCGGCAGCAGCCAGCCGTTGCCGGCGCCGCGGCCGTCGAACAGCATGATCTCGATATCGCGCCGCAAGGCGTAGTGCTGCAGGCCGTCGTCGGCGATGAGCACGTCCACGCGCGGGTCGGCCGCCAGCAGCGCCCTGCCCGCCTCCACACGGGCGCGCGCCACCATCACCGGGCAGCCGGTGCGGCGCGCGATCAGGAGCGGCTCGTCGCCCACCTCGGCGGCGCTGGCGTCGGGCGTGACCAGGCGCGGCGCGGCGGCGGCGCTGCCGTGGCCGCGCGAAATGATGCCGGGGTGGTAGCCGGCCGCGCGCAGGCTCGCGGCCAGCCAGATCGTCAGCGGGGTCTTGCCGGTGCCGCCGATGAAGATGTTTCCGACCACGATGACCGGCACCGGCAAGCGTTCGGATTTGAGCAGATCGAAACGGAACAGGGCGCGGCGCAGGGCCGCCAGCGCGCCGAACAGCAGGGAGAGCGGCCACAGCGCGCAGGCCAGGGCGCCGCGGCGCAGCCAGGCGCGCGCCAGCGTCGCTTCGAGTGACGAAGGTGGGGCGGCCGGCACCGCGGCTACTTCTTGGTGCCGGTCTGGGCCGCGAAGGTCAGCTTGTCGAAGCCGGCGATACGGGCCGCCTCGAGCACGTTGATGACCATCTGGTGCATGGCGAACTGGTCGGCGTTGACGATCACCACCGGGCCCTTGTCGCTGCCCGGCTCCTGGCCGTTGTTGGCGGCGCGCGCGGCGCGCTTGAGGTCCTCGGCCAGGTCGGCCGGGCTGCGGAAGGACACCGGCTCGTTGTTGACCGTGTAGTTGCCCTTGGCATCGACGGTGACGTTGATTTCAAACGGCTTGTCGAGCGCCTTCTCGGCGTCGGCCGTGGGCAGGGTGATCTGCAGTTCGGTGAACTTGCTGTAGGTGGTCGTCACCATCAGGAAGATCAGCACCACCAGCAGCACGTCGATGAACGGGATCAGGTTGATCTCGGGATCTTCGCGGCGGGTGCCACGGCGAAAGTTCATCATTTGCGGGCACCGTGCACGACGTCGACGAACTTCACCGCCTGCAATTCCATGTCGATGATGAAGCTGTCGACCAGGGCGCGGAAGTGGCGGTAGAAGACCAGGGCCGGCATGGCGATGGCCAGGCCGAAGCCGGTGTTGTAGAGCGCCACCGAAATGCCGTGCGCCAGCTGGGCCGGATTGGTGCCGGTGGAATTTTGCGCGCCGAAAATCTCGATCATGCCGACCACGGTGCCGAACAGGCCCATCAGCGGGGCCAGCGAGGCGATGGTGCCCAAGGTGGTGAGGAAGCGCTCGAGCACGTGGGCCACGCCGCGGCCGGCCTCCTCGATCGATTCCTTCATCACGTCGCGCGGCGCGTCGATGTTGCGCAAGGCCGCGGCCAGCACGGCGCCCAGCGGCGAATTGCCCTGCAGCTTATCGATCACCTCGGGCGTGATCTTGCCGTTGTGATAGACACGGATGACCTCGTCCAGCAGTTGCCGGGGAAGGATCTTGGCGCGCCGCAGATAGATCAGGCGTTCGATAATCAGCGCGAGGGCAACGATGGAGGCGATCAGCAATAGCCAGATCGGCCAGCCTGCAGCTTGAAGAATGGCGAGCAAAACGAACTCCCGTAGAGGTGTGGATCTGGAAAACAACGAATCCCGGCAATGTAACGTGTTGCCGACGAGTCGGCAAGTCTCGTTCTGCACAGGATGTGTGGACAAGATTGTTAGCAAGCTTAGCATGATGTGCCAAGTGCCTTGATTTCAAAGGAAATTTTCTTCGTGCACAAAAACGGGGCACGGCCGGATGCCGGCCTTATCCCCACTTCTGAACATATTCTGTGGATAAGAATGTGTGCAAGCTGCGGAGGTGGCAGCTAAGTGCTTGTTTTCGTTGGACAAAATTTTTCCGCTCAAAAAGCGGGCACATCCATGGTCAAACTTTCTGCACATTTTTTGTGGATAAGATTGTGCGCAAGCTCTGTGGCATCGCCCAAGTGCCTTGATTCCTAAGGGTATTTACCTCATGCGTAAATTAATGGCATACGGGGATATCTGGGGGTTTTTGCTATCGACCCAGCCCTTTCCGCGGCGATGCGGCGCCTCGCCAGGACCTCGGTGGATAAGTTAGCCCCTTCTGCACACATTTTGTGGACAACATTGTGAGCAAGCCAGCCAGGAGCGTGGCAAGTCTATGATTTTATTCATTAATTTACCTTAGCCTAAATATCTAGCAGCAAGATTTCATGCACGCGGCATCGGACTTCTGCACATTTTCTGTGGACAACTTTGTGTGCAAAGGACACGAAAGCACGCTAAGACCTTGATTCCAAAAGGATTACTTGCTTTGCGTAAAAATTAGCTGTGGAGAAGTCTCAGACTCTGTGCACACTTTGTGTGGATAACTTTGTGAGCAAGTCTACCGAGTTCATGCAAAGTGCTTGATATATAAGGATTTTCCTACACTGCTCGGAAAATACGCAGTAGGTTTTTTCCTTGAAAATCAAGCACTTGGCAAATACCGTTGCATTTTTATGAAAATTATTACAAAAGTATTACATTCGGCAATTATGTGGACATCCTCCCTGTCCGGCCAGCCAGCGCTCAGCGCGGCAGCACCTCGTAGCGCTGCCCCTTCCGGGTTTTGTATGACGTGAGGAAATATCGCTCACCGTCCACGACCTCCGTCTTGCGCGTCACATGGGCGCCCGTCACAGTGATGTCCTGGCGCGTGCGCAACACGACAGGATTGCCCATGCGTGAAAGCAGCGTGGCGCCCGCCAGCTTGCCGTCCTTCCAGCGCATGTCCACCTCGAAGGCGCCGCGCGCCACCAGTCCGCTCACGTGACCCTCGGACCAGGCCGACGGCAGGGCCGGCAGCAGCTGCACCTGGCCGAGCTGGCTTTGCAGCAGCATTTCGGTCATGCCCGAGGTGCCGCCGAAATTGCCGTCGATCTGGAACGGCGGATGGGTATCGAACAAATTGTTCATGGTCGAGTTCTTGAGCAGCTCCTGCAACACCTTGTAGGCGTGGTCGCCGTCGAGCAGGCGGGCCCAGAAATTCACCTTCCAGGCCTTGCTCCAGCCGGTGCCGGCGTCGCCGCGCACTTCCAGGGTCTTGCGCGCCGCCGCGGCCAGGCGCGGATCGATCAGGGGCGAGATCTCGCGCCCCGGATGCAGGCCGAACAGATGCGACACGTGGCGGTGCTGGGGATCGGCGTCTTCCCAGTCGTCATACCACTCCTCCAGATTGCCCTTGCGGCCGACCTTCAAGGCATTGAGCTGCGCGCGCTTGGCGGCCAGCTCCGCGGCGAACTGGCGGTCCACGCCGAGCACCTTGCTGGCCTCGATCACGTTGGTGAACAGGTCCCAGATGATCTCCATGTCCATCGCCGAGGCGATCGTCACGCTGCCCTTGAAGCCCTTCGGATGCAGGTACACGTTCTCCGGCGAGGTCGAGGGCGCCGTCACCAGCGTCCCATCCTTGTTGATGAGCCAGTCGGCGCAGAACTCGGCCGCGCCCTTCATCAAGGGATAGGCCACGCGGCGCAGATAGGCGCGGTCGCCCGTGAAGCGGTAATGCTCGTACAGGTGCTGGGCCAGCCACGGACTGCCCAGCGCCCAGTTGGCCCATTTCGGATCGCCCACGCCCTCGCCCACCGGATTGGTCTGGGCCCACAGGTCGGTGTTGTGGTGCACCGCCCAGCCGCGCATGTGGTAATAGTTTTTCGCCGTCGCCCTGCCGTTTTTCGCGAGCCGGCCGATATGGTCGATCAGCGGTTCGGTCATCTCGCTCAGGTTGGTCATTTCGGCCGGCCAGTAATTCATCTCCAGGTTGATATTGGTGGTGTAATTGCTGCGCCACGAAGGCCGGATCGAGGCGTTCCAGATCCCTTGCAGATTGGCCGGGAAGCCGCCCGGGCGCGACGATTCGATCAGCAGGTAGCGGCCGAACTGGAAATACAGGGTCTCCAGATTGGGGTCGCTCTGGCCGGCCTTGTAGCGCTTGAGCCGCTCGTCGATCGGCGCATCCGGCACCGGCGTGTCGGCCAAGGCCAGCTCCACCCGCGAAAAGTATTTTGTGTAGTCGTCGATGTGGCGCGCCTTGAGCTGGGCCGGCGGCGTGGCCGCGAGCGCCGCCAGGGTACCGGTGACGGCGGCGCTTTCGTCCCTGCCGTCCTTGTCCGGACACTTGTCGATGCCGTTGAAACTGGTCGCCGCGGCCACCGCCAGCACCACGTTGGTGGCGTCCTTGATGCTCAGGCTGGCGCCGGAACGGGCCAGCGCGCCGTCGTTGGACAAGACCTTGACGCGCCACTCGTAGCGCATGCCGGCGCAGGCGCGCTCGTCGCGGTACACCAGCGGCTTCTGCTGGCGGCTGGTGTCGCTGGTGATGCGCGCCTTGCCCTGCAACACCAGCTCCCCGGCCGGGTTCACCGAGGCCGCGAAGGCCAGTTCGTGCCCGTTGGTCAGGTCGAAGCTGAGCGCGCCCGGCTTGCTGGCCGACAGCCGGATCACCATCACCTGGTCAGGCGCGGACACGAACATCTCGCGCTCGTAATGCACGCCGCCGGCGTCGAAGCGGGTGTTCGCCAGGGCCGCGCCGATGTCGAGCTGGCGCCGGTAGTTGCTCACCTCCCCGTCGAAGCGCTGGTGGATCTTCAGGTCGCCCAGGGGCTGGTACATTTGCGTCTCCGGCCCCTGCATGGTCTTGAGCAGCTTGACGGCGCCGTCGATGTCGTCGGCGAACAGCGCGGCGCGCACCGGCTGCAGGGACTTGAAGGCGTCCGGATTCGGATTGAGATCGGCCGGGCCGCCGGTCCACAGGGTTTGCTCGTTCAACTGGATCAGCTCGTCGGCGGCGCGGCCGAACACCATCGCGCCCAGGCGGCCGTTACCGATCGGCAGCGCCTCGTTCCAGTCCTTGGCCGGCTGGTCGTACCAGAGCGTGAGCTTGGCATTGTCGGCCAAGGCCCAAGCCGGCGCGATCATCAGCACGGCCAGCAGCAGTTTGCGCATCGAAGTCCCCTTGATGTTGGAATAATGTGGCCAATCGTAAAGGGTTTCGCGCCCTCCCCCGGCGCGTGGCGCGAAACGCTCAGCGCGTTGAGCGGTCCGCGCCTTGGCGTACAATCCACGCCACACTCGCCACGATTCTTGTAAACACATCCATGCTGACCCACGACGCCGACCCCAGCTTCGCCGCGCCGCCCGTACTGACCGTCTCCGCCCTCAACGCCCAGGTGGCGCGCCTGCTCGAGCGCACGTTCCCGCTGACCTGGATCGGCGGCGAAATCTCCAACTTCACGCGCGCCGGCTCCGGGCACTGGTACTTCACCCTGAAGGATGACAACGCCCAGGTGCGCGCGGTGATGTTCCGCGGGCGCGCCCAGTACGCCGGCTTCATCCCGCGCGAAGGCGACAAGGTCGAGGTGCGCGCGCTGGTGACCCTGTACGGCGCGCGTGGCGACTACCAGATCAACGTCGAGGCCATCCGCCGCGCCGGCGTGGGCGCGCTGTTCGAGGCCTTCCTGCGCCTGAAGGAGAAGCTGACCACGCTCGGCCTGTTCGACCAGGAGCGCAAGCGCGCCCTGCCCTTGTTCACGCGCAGCGTCGGCATCGTCACGAGCGTCCAGGCGGCGGCCCTGCGCGACATCCTCTCCGCGCTCAGGCGCCGCGCTCCGCACGTGCGCATCGTGCTGTACCCGGCCCCGGTGCAGGGCCAGGGCGCGGCCGAGCGCATCGCCAACGCCATCGGCACCGCCTCGCGCCGGGCCGAGGTCGACGTGCTGCTGGTGTGCCGGGGCGGCGGCGCGATCGAGGACTTGTGGAGTTTTAACGAGGAAGTCGTGGCCTACGCCATCGCCAACTGCGCCATGCCGGTGATTTCCGGAGTGGGCCACGAGACCGACTTCACCATCGCCGACTTCGCCGCCGACTTGCGCGCGGCCACCCCGACCGCCGCCGCCGAGCTGGCCGCCACCCCGCGCGCCGACTGGCTGGCCTCGCTCGAAGCCGACGCCACCGACCTGCGCCGCGCCATGCGCCGCAGTCTGGCGGAGGCGAACCTAAACCTGGACAATTACGCGCGCCGCCTGCTCAGCCCCTCGGCCCAGATCGGCCACCAGCGCCTGAAGCTGGTGGCGCTGTCGACCGCGATGACGCACGCCCAGCGCGCCCCGCGGCAGCGGCAGGGCTTCGCGCTGGCGCAGCTGCGCGCGCGCTGGTCGCGCCACCTGCCCGACACGCGCGCCCGCGGCGCCGAGCTGGGGGCCCTGGCGCGGCGCGGCACGGTCGGCCTGGCCAGCCAGCTGAGTGCGCGGCGCGAGGCGCTGGCGGCCCTGAGCGCCCAGCTGGAGCTGCTCAACCCCCAGCGCACCCTCGAACGCGGCTACGCCATCGTGCGCGACGCCAAAGGTCAGGTCGTGCGCGCCCCCGGGCAGATCCACGCGCGCGAGGCGCTCACCTTGCGCCTGGCCGAGGGCAGCGCCGAGATTGGCGTTGCCAGCGTGCAAAGCGTGCTCGATTAGCGGGCGGACTTTGCCGGCGCGAAGCAAAGATGCAACGAAATGCCATCCGATTTACAATAAGCGTCGTTTCAAAGTTACCAACGCGCTTCGCACGCGCTTGGCCCGCACTTTCCAGCAATCAAAAAAGGACAACACATGGAACATACTTTGCCGCCACTGCCGTACGCGATGGACGCTCTTGCCCCGCACATCTCCAAAGAGACGCTGGAGTACCACTACGGCAAGCACCATCAGGCTTATGTCACCAACCTGAACAACCTGATCAAGGGCACCGAGTTCGACAACCTGTCGCTCGAAGACATCATCAAGAAGTCCTCCGGTGGCGTGTTCAACAACGCGGCCCAGGTGTGGAACCACACCTTCTACTGGAACGGCATGAAGCC
>DIZW01000090.1:0-200 GCA_002428015.1 Oxalobacteraceae bacterium UBA6018
TCGTTGCGGCCATGGACCGCGATCTGGTAGTACAGCTGCACTTCCTGGGCGTCGAAGGCGCCGGCCAGGCGCAGGATGTCGGCCAGTTCCGGCAGGTCTTCCGGCACCGCCGACGGCACGCTCTGGGCCAGCGCGATCCGGTGCAGCAAGGTGCCCAGGTCCTGCAGCGCGCCGTTGTACGACAGGCTGCGGCTGGCCAT
>DIZW01000090.1:448-4700 GCA_002428015.1 Oxalobacteraceae bacterium UBA6018
CCAGCGCGTCGAGCAGGCGCACCAGGTAGGACTGGTCGAGCGCGCCGAGCATGCCCTGCACCGCCTCCAGCGTGACCTGGCCGGCCGCGTAGGCGATGGCCTGGTCGGTCAGCGAGAGCGCGTCGCGCATGGAGCCGTGCGCGCCTTGCGCCAGCAGGCGCAGCGCGCTTTGCTCGAAGCTGATGCCTTCCTGTCCGAGGATGTTGTCGAGGTGGCTGATGATGTGCCCCGGCGGCATCTGCTTGAGGTTGAACTGCAGGCAGCGCGACAGCACCGTCACGGGGATCTTCTGCGGGTCCGTGGTCGCCAGGATGAACTTGACGTGGGCTGGCGGCTCCTCCAGCGTCTTGAGCATCGAATTGAAGGCGTGGTTGGTGAGCATGTGCACCTCGTCGATCATGTAGACCTTGAAGCGCGCGTTCGATGGCGCGTACACGGCCTGCTCGAGCAACTGGGCCATCTCGTCGACGCCGCGGTTGGAGGCGGCGTCCATTTCAATATAGTCGACGAAGCGTCCGCTATCGATGGCGGTGCAGGCTTCGCACACGCCGCAGGGCGTGTCGGTGATGCCGCCATTGCCGTCCGGGCCGATGCAGTTGAGCGACTTGGCCAGGATGCGCGACAGCGTGGTCTTGCCGACGCCGCGCGTGCCGGTAAACAGGTAAGCATGGTGCAAGCGGCCCGTTTTCAGCGCGTGCGTCAGGGCGCGCACCACGTGCTCCTGGCCGACGAGCGTGTCGAAGTTCTTGGGACGGTATTTGCGGGCGAGGACTTGATAGGACATGCTGGATTTTACCGTAGATAGCGAACGCGGCGGGGAATCCCGGGCGCCAGACGGCAATTGTAGCAAGAGCCCGGGCGAACGCGAAACGGGACCCACTCAAGAGCGAAAAAACGCGGCGCGACGGGAGCGGGTGAGGTGAAAAGATGCGTTGACTGATGTGCTGCAAAAGCGGTGCTGCGGAACGCGTGTCGCCGGAGAGTGTCGTCGGAGAAGGTCGCCGGAGAAAAAGCGCGACGCGCTGTGCGTCGTGAGGAAGATCGAAAGAGGCGAGCCTGATCTGCGGCACTTATGGTTAACGGCCGTGGCTGCTTCGTTCCCGACCTGACCAGGTTAGCCATGCCACAATGCGCAGGGGCCCGCCAGCGATGATTATACCGCGTCGCGCGCGGTTTGTCGAAGTGCGCTCGCGAGCCGGCCGCGGGCGCCCCGTTCGCACGCGAATCAGATGTTCAGATGCCCAGCTCCTGCCACATGCTGTCGACCCTGGCCTTGACCTCGGCCGTCATGGCGATCGTGGTGCCCCACTCGCGGCTGGTCTCGCCCGGCCACTTGTTGGTCGCGTCGATGCCCATCTTGCTGCCCAAGCCGCTGACGGGCGAGGCGAAGTCCAGGTAGTCGATTGGCGTGTTGTCGACCAGGACGGTGTCGCGGGTCGGGTCCACGCGCGTGGTGATCGCCCAGATCACCTCTTTCCAGTCACGGATATTGACGTCCTCGTCGACCACCACGATGAACTTGGTATACATGAACTGGCGCAGGAAGCTCCACACGCCGAACATCACGCGCTTGGCGTGGCCGGCGTACTGCTTCTTCATCTGCACCACCGCCATGCGGTAGCTGCAGCCTTCCGGCGGCAGGTAGAAATCGGTGATCTCGCTGAACTGCTTCTGCAGCAGCGGGATGAACACCTCGTTCAAGGCCACGCCCAGCACGGCCGGCTCGTCGGGCGGCTTGCCGGTGTAGGTGGAGTGGTAGATCGGATCGCGCCGCATGGTGATGCGGTCGATGGTGAACACCGGGAAGCTGTCCTGCTCATTGTAATAGCCGGTGTGGTCGCCATACGGGCCCTCGAGCGCGTGCTCGTAGCCGCTGGGGTGGGACGGATCGGGGTAGATATGCCCTTCGAGCACGATCTCGGCCGACGCCGGCACCCGCAGCTCGCTGCCGATGGCCTTGGTGAGCACGGTGCGGCTGCCGCGCAGCAGGCCGGCGAACTGGTATTCGGACAGGCTGTCGGGCACCGGCGTGACCGCGCCCAGGATGGTGGCCGGATCGGCGCCCAGCGCCACCGCCACCGGATACGGCTGCCCCTTGGTGGCCAGGGCGTGCTCGCGGAAGTCGAGCGCGCCGCCGCGGTGGGCCAGCCAGCGCATGATCACCTTGTTGGGGCCTAGCACCTGCTGGCGGTAGATGCCCAGGTTCTGGCGCTTCTTGTTAGGGCCCTTGGTGATCACCAGGCCCCAGGTGATCAAGGGCGCCACGTCGCCCGGCCAGCAGTGCTGGATCGGCAGGCGCGCCAGGTCGACGTCGGCGCCCTCCCACACGATGTCCTGGCAGGGCGCGCCGCGCACCTCCTTGGGCGACATGTCCCACACCGCCTTCACCAGCGAGCCCATGTCCATCATGTCCTTGAAGCCCTTGGGCGGCTCCGGTTCCTTCAGGCGCGCCAGCACGTGGCCGATCTTGCGCAGCTCGGTGACGCTGTCGGCGCCCATGCCCAGCGCCACCCGGCGCGGCGTGCCGAACAGATTGCCCAGCACCGGCATGCGGTGCCCCACGGGGTGCTCGAACAGCAGCGCCGGACCTTCGGCGCGCAGGACCCGGTCGCACACTTCCGTCATCTCCAGATAGGGTGAAACGGGCGCCGCAATACGCTTGAGCTCGCCAATTTCTTGTAATTGGGCAATAAAATCACGGAGATCTGAATATTTCATCGGTTTAATTCGTTTTTTTCACATCAAGAGGGTTGTTGAAATTACCACGCCAAGTACTTGATTTCACAGGAAATTGGTGCAATGCGTCAAGAATTTCTAGATCTAAAAGTAATAAGCACGATTGATTCTAGTATTGACTTGATATATGCGAGCTTCTACAATTTGCCCTACTTGATGAGACAGCTGTCCGTTTGACAAATCCAAGCGCACAATTCTAGCGTGTCTCATACATTCACGGGGTCGGGGCCCCAATGACATTTTAAGGAGTGTTTTCAATAGGCGTCTGCCTAATCCCCCGAAAAAAGTTGTTTAGCCACTGGTCCAATACCACAGGGAACGACCAGCTGAAGCGAGCAATGACGGCGTTAGTCGACCGCACCAAGCGGCGATAGACGATATTTCTGATGCACGGCATTAGCGATACCCGTTGCGTACCACGCAGCGCAGGGAGAGCTTTTTCCGCGACAAAGGGGAATTCGATGACAAATCGTTTCAACGGAGCAGCCGCAAAGACTGCCCACACCTCGGCGAGCCAGCCGATCACGTTAAGTTCCGTGAGCAAAGCGGCGCGCGGCGTTCTCACCACCGCACAACATACCTTGACCATTTTCGGTCTTTCCGCAGTTGCCGTCGTCGGCGTGCTGTATGCGCGCCCAGAACTGGCCCGTGATGTTTCGCACCTGTTCGTCCCTGAGGCGCCGGTCGCCGTCGCCGTCTCGGCGCCGCCGCTGACCGCCCTGATGGCCAAGCCGGCCGAAGCGCAGCCGGTGGCGGAAGACAAGCCCGCCCCCTTGAGCGCCGAAGACAAGGCGATGCTGGGTAATAAGAAGCAGCAGCAGTTCGTCACCTCGTGGCTGTCCAAGCGCTATCGCGTGGCCAACGACGCGGCCAACATGCTGGTCTCGACGGCCTACCTGACCGCCCACGATATCAAGATCGATCCCCTGCTGATCCTCGCGGTGATGGCGATTGAATCGGGCCTCAATCCGTTCGCGGAGAGCCCGGTCGGCGCGCAAGGCCTGATGCAGGTCATGTCCAAGGTCCACCACGACAAGTTCCAGCAAATGGGCGGCACCCAGGCGGCCCTCAACCCGGTGGCCAACATCCGCGTCGGCGCCCAGCTGCTCAAGGAATACGTCAACCGCGGCGGTTCGATCGAAGCCGGCCTGAAGACCTATGTGGGCGCCTCGGCGTTCGACAACGACTCGGGCTACGGCTCGAAGGTGCTGGCCGAATACCGCCGCCTGAAGCAGGTCGCGACCGGCAAAAAGGTGCCGACATTCACCCCGCCGGCGCCGGCCGCGCCAGCGACCCTGGTGGCCGAGAAGGCCGCTCCGGCGGTGAAGTCCGATTCGGCGACCGTCGCCGCCGGCAGCGCGGACCCGATCGCAGGCCTGTAAGCGCCCGGTTCGCCGCCAACGAAAAAGCCACCGTCCGCGGTGGCTTTTTCGTTAGTGGGCGTCCCGACTTGACTCAATAAAAAAGCCACCGCGAACGGTGGCTTTTTTTATTGGCGGGCATCCCGCCCAGGACA
>DIZW01000090.1:4795-4984 GCA_002428015.1 Oxalobacteraceae bacterium UBA6018
CGCCAGCTTGTCGAGCACGCCGTTGACATACTTGTGCCCGTCGATACCGCCGAAGGACTTGGTCAGCTCGACCGCCTCATTGATCACGACACGGTAGGGGATGTCGAGATTGTTCTTCAGCTCGTAGGCGCCGATCAGCAGCACGGCGTGCTCGATCGGGGACAGCTCGGCCACGCCGCGGTCGATCAG
>DIZW01000118.1:0-21810 GCA_002428015.1 Oxalobacteraceae bacterium UBA6018
CGCCGCCGACCCAGCCGACCAGGGCCGGGGCCCACACCGGACGCCCGATGTCGCGTCCCGGCGCCCAGCACCAGCGCTGGTTGATGACCACCCAGCGGCCGTAGTGGAAGGGCGCGTAGCCCCAGGGCGCGTTGTCGACCCAGGTCCAGCCCCACGGTTCGAGATAGGTCCAGCGGCCGTCGCGGTAGGGCACCCAGTCGGAGGGCACGTTACGCGGAATCCACAGCGGGCCGTACTCGCTGTCGTCGCGCCAGATGCCGTAGCGGTCGAGGTCCTCGTAGCCGGTCATCTCGCTGGTGACGTAGCGTTCGGCCACGGCGCGCTCGTCCTGGCGGTCGCGCAGCATGGCCCAGTCGTCGAAGCTATCGCGCCCGGCCAGGGCGGTGCGCAGGTCGTCGTCGTGCAGCTCGGCGCTGCGCCCGGCGCGCACGGTCAGGCTGGCGCCGGCGCCCTCGACCTGGGCCACGCCGTCGAACACGCTCACCACGCTGGTGTCGGGCGCGCGCTCGGCGTCCACCCGCACCCGGCCCGGCTCCTGCAGGCGCACGCGCCCTTGCGGCGTGCTCAGCTCGAAGCCGGGCAGCACGTCGGGATTGCGCACCCGCACGCTGACGCTGCCGTAATGCAGGTGCAGGCGCAGGCTGTCATCGTCGAGCTCGACGATTTCGAGGGCGGAGTCGCCGTCCAGCCGGATCGCGGTCGAGCCGACCCGCACTTCGGTGCGCGCGCCGCGCGCGGTGGTGATCTGGTTATGCGAGGTGACCGGCCAGTTGATCAGGGCCGTGTTCGATTCTTCGCCGACGTCGGCGCTGATGCCGACCTGGCCCTGGGTGAGCGCGATGCGGCCCACCCGCGTCGGCGCGTCGGCCAGCGCGAGCGTGGACAGGACCGACAGCGCCAGCAGCGTCACGGTTTTCGAGAAACGGTTACTCATCATCGGCTCCAGGAGGAAGAAGCGCGGCATGCGCGCGCATGATCGATTTAACGCGCCAGGACGGCGCCGGACAACGGTAATTACAATAAGTTGCACATGAACGGGTGCCGCCGCGCCGGCACGCCGAACTTCACGCGGCGGCGCCGCGCTTGACGAAAAACAGTGCCGCTCCGATCACCATCAGCACCGCGCCGAAAAAGTGGTTCTGCTTCCTGAGCGCGCGCGGGTCGCGGAAAAAGCGCTGCATGGTGGAGGCTAAGAAAGCGTAGCTGTGCATGACGACGGTGTCGATCGTCACGATGGTCGCGCCCAGGATGGCCAGTTGCGGCAGCAGGGCGGCGTCGCGCGCGATGAATTGCGGCAGCACGGCGACCATGAAGATGATGCCCTTGGGGTTGGTGGCATTGGTCAGGAAACCGGTCAACACGCGCTTGCCGAAGGGCGGCACGGCCACGGCCGCGGCCTCGACCTGGGCGCTGGCCGGCGCCACCCGCGCGCGCCACTGGGCCAGGCCGAGATAGATCAGGTACAGGGCGCCGACGGTCTTGACGATATTGAAGGCGAATTCGGAGGCCACCAGCAGCGAGCCCACGCCGGCGCCGGCGACCGCGAAGATCAGCAGCAGCCCGCATTGCAGGCCCAGCACGGTGGCGCTGGCCTTGCGCACGCCGAAGGCCAGCCCGTGCGTCATCGACAGCACGGCGCCGGAACCGGGCGAGATGGCGATCAGCACGGCGGCGATGACGAAGGTAATCCAGGTCGAAAACGGCATGCGCGGTCAAGGCAAGGCCTGGCGCGGTACGCCAGGCGGAAACGGGAGCTGAAAATGAGCGCGGCCGCCGAAACAGGCAGCCGCGCTCGGTATGGCCGGACAACGGGTCCGGCTGATACGTCGGCTTACTTCTTCTTTGGGTTGACCGAGGCCTTGAGGGTCGCGCCAGCCGAGAACTTTGGCGTTTTCGAGGCAGCGATCTTGATCGGCTCGCCGGTCGACGGGTTGCGGCCCTTGCGCGCGGCGCGCTTGGCGACGGAGAACGTACCGAAACCGGTGATACCGACGGTGTCGCCTTTTTTCAAGCGCTCGGTGATGATCTCGATGATCGTGTTAACCGCGCTGTTTGCCGCCGCGCCCGACATTTCGGTACGCTTTGCAAATTCCGCAATCAGTTCGCCTTTTTTCATAAACATCCTCCCGGGTTAAAAGAGCGGGAAGATTAGCATAATTATTGCCGTGTGTAATGTGCAAAGCGGGGTGTGCACGAAAGTAAGCCCCGCTGTGACTGGATCGCGACGACTTACTCGCCCATGCACAGGTCCGCGCGCGGGGCCGTCAGGCGGGTGCGCAGCGCCGCGTTGATCAGGGTCTGGTAGCCGGTACCGCTCTGTTCGGACAGTGAACGGAATTGCTGCAGCACCTCGTCGTCGAGGTAGATCGTGATGCGCGTCTTGCGCTTGACGAGGCGGCGGACGGGTTTGGCGGGTGCGGCGGCGATTTCTGTTGTGCTCATGGTTCCCTCGGTACGGTAACGGTGAAGTCAGCTCACTATACGTATGCCCCCGCGGCCTGGCTGGGCAAAGCGACGAGATGCAGAAATCGTGTACTGAAATGCAAAAAAACGGCGCGGCCGGCATGGCGGGCATTGTTGACCGGGTCGCGCTGGCGGCGCTGATCGCGCTGATCGCGCTGTGGCGTGGCGGGATTCGGGGCTCGATGGTTGGCGCGGGACTGGATCGTTGGACGGGGGTCGGGTGGCGGGTGGCGGGGCCCAAACGTCCGGGCCAGGCGGCGGCGCGGTGGTCCAAGTCGGTTAAGATGGCGCCGATCCCTTTCACTTCAGGAGTACCCATGGCTGCAGGCAGCTTGCTGGCATTAATCGACGACATCGCCGCCATCCTCGATGACGTTGCGTTGATGACCAAGGTCGCGGCCAAGAAAACCGCCGGCGTGCTGGGCGACGACCTGGCCCTGAACGCCCAGCAGGTCAGCGGCGTCAACGCGGACCGTGAGCTGCCGGTGGTGTGGGCGGTGGCGCTCGGCTCGCTCAAGAACAAGGCCATCCTGGTGCCGGCCGCGCTGGCCGTGAGCGCGTTCGCGCCCTGGGCCATCACCCCGCTGCTGATGTTGGGTGGTACCTACCTATGCTACGAAGGCGTGGAGAAGCTGGCGCACAGTCTGCTGCACAGCGCCGCCGAGGACAGCGCCCACCACGAGCGCCTGGCCGAGGCGCTGGCCGACGACACGGTCGACCTGCTGGCTCTGGAGAAGGACAAGATCGGCGGCGCGATCCGCACCGACTTCATTTTGTCGGCCGAAATCATCGTGATCGCGCTCGGCACCGTGGCGGCCATGCCGTTCGCCCAGCAGGTGGCGGTGCTGGCCATCGTCGCGGTCGTGATGACGGTGGGCGTGTACGGCCTGGTGGCCGGCATCGTCAAGCTCGACGACGCCGGGCTGCTCCTGTCGCGGCGCACCAGCCGGGCCGCACGCGCGCTCGGCGCGGTCCTGCTGGGCGCCGCCCCGCTGCTGATGAAAGCCTTGTCGGTGCTCGGCACCATCGCCATGTTCATGGTCGGCGGCGGCATCCTCATGCACGGCGTGCCGGCGCTGCACCACCTCATCGAGCGCGTGGCCGCCGCCGCCGCCACCGTGCCGGGCGTGGGCGGGGTGCTCGAGCTGGCCGCGCCGACCGTGGTGGACGCGGTGGCCGGCGTCATCGCCGGCACGCTCGCGCTGCTGGCCGTCACGGGGCTCACCCGCCTGGTCAAGGGCAAGCGCGCCGCCGTGGCTAACGACTAAGCACGGCGTTCTCCGCGCCCGCCCGGCCAGTTCTGTTCTATCCGCGCAACGGATCGGCCGTAATTACAGGCCGATGCGCCCGCACGCGTTGACTTTCCCTATCGCGCAGTCGAGACTGGTTTTTCGATGTCCAATTGAAAATTTTTAACAATTGGGCAAATTTAAAACGCTTGATGCGAAGGATGCCCCGTGCCTGATCTGTTCACACCCCGCAAACGCTTGCTGGCAATCGCCATCACGGCCCTGTTCGCCGGCGACGCCCTGGCGCAAAGCGAAGCGCCCGCCGAAGCCAGTACCGTCGTCGTCGTCACTGGCACCCGCGTGAGCAACCGCACCGTGCTCGACACCGCCGCCCCGGTGGACGTGATCTCGGCCGACGCGCTGAAAAACACCGGCACCACCGAAATCAACCAGGCGCTGGCGATGGCGCTGCCGTCGCTGAACTTTCCCCGCCCCAGCCTGGCGGACGGCACCGACACCATCCGCCCGGCCACCCTGCGCGGCATGGCACCCGACCAGACCCTGGTGCTGGTCAACTCCAAGCGCCGCCACGCGTCCTCGCTGGTGAACGTGAACGGCACCATCGGGCGCGGCTCGGCGGCGGTGGACATGAACACCATCCCGACCGCGATCGTCAAGACCATCGAGGTGCTGCGCGACGGCGCCGCCGCCCAATACGGCTCGGACGCCATTTCCGGCGTCGTCAACCTGCGCCTGCGCACCGACCGCGACGGCGGGGAGGCCACCGTCAGTTACGGCGCCCACCTGACCGAATACGATTTCCAGGTCGCGCCCGGCCCGGCCGGCAGCACCTGGGCCCCGCAGACCTCGCGCAAGCGCAGCGACGGCCAGACCGGCACGGTCAGCCTGTGGAAAGGCCTGGCGCTGGGCGACACCGGCTACCTGACCATCGCCGGCGAATTCAAGGACCAGCGCCACAGCGAACGCAGCGGCTACGACATGCGCCAGCAATATCCGCTGGTGAACGGCGCCTTCGATCCGCGCGAGAACACCATCAACCGCTACAACGCCTGGTATGGCGATCCGGAGATGAAGCAGTCGACCGTGTTCGCCAACGCCGGCGACACGCTGGCCAACGGCGTCAAGGTGTACGGCTGGGCCAGCTACCAGAAGCGCGACGCGCGCTCGGGCGGCTTCTTCCGCTGGGCCAACGATCCGCGCAATGTCATCGCGATCTACCCGGACGGCTTCCTGCCGATCATCGCCCCCACGGTGGACGATTACTCCGCCACGGGCGGGGCCACCTGGGACCTGGGCGAGTGGGCCATGGACGCCTCTCTCGGCTACGGCAAGAACGCGATGACATTCGACATCCAGAACACGCTGAACCGCTCGATCGGTGCGAGCAGCAAGACCGAATTCGACGCCGGCGGCTTCTCCTACGACCAGCTGGTGTTCAACCTGACCGGCGTGCGCCCGCTCACCGTGAGCGGCCTGGCCTCGCCCCTGAACGTGGCGCTCGGCATGGAAGCGCGGCGCGAAGGCTTCGCCGAAACGGCCGGCGAGCCCGACTCCTACCGTCACGGCGGCCTGCTGTACCCGAACGGCACCTACACGCCGCCGGGCGCGCAAGTGTTTGCCGGCTTCCGGCCGTCCAACGCCAGCGACACCCACCGCAGCGCCGTGGGCGCGTTCGCGGACCTGGAAGCGAACCTCACCGAGCAGCTGCTGGCCTCGGCCGCCCTGCGCGCCGAGCACTATTCCGACTTCGGCAACAGCCTGGCCGGCAAGCTGGCCGCGCGCTACGACCTGTCCAAGCGCTTCGCCGTGCGCGGCTCGGTGCAGAACGGCTTTCGCGCGCCCTCGCCGCAGCAACAGAACTTCACCTCCACGGCCACCAACTTCATCACCGGCGTGCCGTATGAGATCACCACCTTCAAGCCGACCGACCCGGTCGCCGCCGCGCTCGGCGCCAAGCCGCTGCAGGCCGAAAAATCGGTCAACCTGTCGCTCGGCGCGGTGATGCGCTTCGGCCCGGCCAGCCTGACCCTGGACGCCTACCGCATCAAGGTGCGCGACCGCATCGTGCTGTCGGAAAACCTGACCCAGGACGACGTGCGCAACTTCCTCGTCGCCCAAGGCTTCATCGGCGTGGGCGGCGGGCGCTTCTTCATCAACGGCGTCAACACCACCACCCAGGGCCTGGACGTGGTGATGAACTGGCCGGTCAATTTCGGCGCCGGCGGCAAGGTCGACTTCACGGTGGCGGCCAACGCCACCAGCACCGAAGTGACCAAGGTGCCGGTCACGGCCCAGCTGGCCGCGCTCAAATCGGCGCCGGCCCTGTTCGCCAGGGTCAACACCAAGTCGCTCGAGGAAGGCCAGCCGAAGAACAAGCTCAACGCCAGCGCCACCTGGAAGCTGGGCCAGATGGGCGCCACCCTGCGCGCGACCCGCTACGGCAAGGTGCTCTCGCCCAACGCCGATCCGAAGCTCGATGTAGTTCTCAGCGCCAAGACCCTGGTCGACCTGGAAGGGCGTTACGCGCTCACCCCCAAAATGAACCTGGCGCTGGGCGCGGAGAACCTGTTCGACGTGTATCCGGAATCGGTCGGGCCGGCGCTCAACCCGAGCGGCAACGCCCCGTTCCCGAACTACGCCGCGTTCGGCCGCGGCGGGCGCTACGTGTACGCAAGGGCGAGCTACGCGTTCTAGCCAGGCGCGCCGGACGGGGACATCGGTCCGGTAGCGCCGCCTGGCTGCGGCTGAGATTGGCAAGCGGCGCTGCCACGCTGGGGCGGCGCCGATCCGGCCAGCACCCCAGCGGGCCAATCCGGTCCGCACTTGATTTCCTGCCATCAGGTAAGATTGAAGATGGCACGGCGGTGCCCGCTCCAGGTGGGGCGACCCGAGGAAATCAAGCATGCGGATCTTGTTGACAGGCGCCACCGGATTTATCGGCACCCATGTGCGCGATGCCCTGCTTGCCGAAGGCCATTCGGTACGCTGCGCTGCGCGCCATCCTGGCCCGCAGCGCCATCCACGCCTGTCCTGGCTGGCGGTCGATTTTTCCCGGGATACCGATCAATCCGTTTGGCAGCAGCGCCTGGACGGGATCGACGCCGTGATCAACACGGTTGGCATTTTTCGCGAGCACGACCGCCAACGCTTCGCGGCCCTGCACGTGGACGCGCCGCGCGCCCTGTTTGCCGCCTGCGCCGCATCGGCCCGGCCACCCACCGTGATCCAGCTGTCCGCGCTCGGCGCCGACGCCAAGGCCGACACGGCCTACCACCTGAGCAAGAAAGCCGCCGACGATTACCTGGCCAGCCTGCCGCTGCGCGCCTACATCGTGCAGCCATCGCTGGTGTATGGCAAGGACGGCGTCAGCGCGCGCGCCTTCAAGACCTTCGCCAGCATGCCGTGCGCGCTGCGGCTCGGCCACGCGCCCCAGCTTGTGCAGCCGATCCACGTGGACGACGTGGCGGCCGCCATCGTCAACCTGCTGCGCCAGGACTCGGCGGTGCATGGCGAGGCCAACCCCGCCGCGCTGCGGGTCCCGCTGGTCGGGCCACGCGCCTTGCCCTTCATCGACTACCTGGCCGCCCTGCGCGCCGCCCTGGGCATGGGCAGGCTGCGCGTGCTGACCCTGCCCGACGCGCTGGCGCGGGCCGTGGCCGCGGTCGCCGGCAAGCTGCCCGGCGCCCTGCTCGACGCCGACGCCCTGCGCATGCTCAACCGCGGCAACAGCGCCGATCCCGCGCTCACCGAGCGCCTGCTGGGGCGCGCGCCGCGCTCCCTGGAAAGCTTCGTCGAAGACCCTGACGCCGAACGCGTCCAGGCCAAGCTCAACTGGCTGCTGCCGGTGCTGCGCGCCGCGCTTGCCGCCGTTTGGATCGCCACCGCGATCGTCTCGGCCGGGCTGTACCCGGTCGCCGACAGCTACCGGCTGCTTGAGCGCGCGGGCGTGCCGTGGGCGTGGGCGCCGCTGATGCTGTACGGCGCGGCCGGCTTCGACCTGCTGATGGGCATCGGCACCCTGTGGCTGAAGCGGCGGCGCTGGCTGTGGCACGCGCAACTGGCGCTGATCGGTTTTTACACCGTGGTGATCGCCTGGAAGCTGCCGGAATTCCTGCTCCATCCCTACGGCCCGCTGACCAAGAACCTGCCCATGCTGGCCGCCATCTGGCTGCTGGCCGAACTCGAGGAGACGTAAATGGCGTACACGACCGTCAAATGGCTGCACATCCTGTCGTCCACGTTTTTGTTCGGCACCGGCATCGGCTCGGCCTTCTACATGCTGTTCACCAGCCTCAGCCGCGACGTGCGCGCCATCGCCGTGGTCAGCCGCAACGTGGTGCTGGCGGACTGGCTGTTCACCGCCACCACGGTCGTGATCCAGCCGCTGACCGGGTTCTACCTGATCCACCTGGCCGGCTTTCCAATGCACAGCCACTGGATCGTCTGGTCGATCGGCCTGTACCTGCTGGCCGGCGCCTGCTGGCTGCCGGTGGTGTGGATCCAGCTGCGCATGCGCGACATGGCGCAGCTGGCCGCACGCGAGGCGACCGAGCTGCCGGCGCAATACTGGCGCTACCTGCGCATCTGGAGCGCGCTCGGCATACCCGCCTTCATCGCCCTGGTGGTGGTGTTCTACCTGATGGTGGCCAAGCCGGCCTAGCTGCCAGCGGCTGCCTCCGACCTCGTCCATATTCGACCAATCACCACCCGCTCCAAATTTCATTGGGGTCGGAGGCGACATTCGGACACAGGCTCGACAATATTTTGGATGAGCTCGTGTCTGAATGTCGCCTCCGACCCCATTTTTATTCGATCAATCGACACCCTCTCTAAATTTCATTGGGGTCGGAGGTGACAATCGGACATTGCATCACCGACGAATCGAAGCTCCACATGTCAGGCGTCGCTTTTCCGCGGCTATGAATAGCGATTCATTCAGCCAGCGTCGAAATCGGTAATGGAAAGTAGCGCTAGAAATGCTGCTGTGGGAATGGGGCGGAACTGTGCACGTCCATACCGTTTGCGGACATTAGACGAAGACGATACGCGCTAAAGAGCGACTGAAACCATCGCGCGTTTCGTAAAGTTCGCCAGTCGATTGCCACTGCTAGGGCACCGGTGCCGCCGAGGATGAGCACAGCGAAAGGCGCCAGGTAGTCGACGAGACTGGGATGCGCCAGCGCGCGAACGGTTCGATGTAGCGCGATGTCAGCCGTCCCTGACGAAAATATCGCCCCAAGCTTGCGAGCTGCCATGTATGCGAGAACGGCATCCGCTGCCAGCGCCACTATCGCTCCGGCACGGGACTGTTCTTGAGCGATTGCCGCAGTGCCCGCGAAAAGCGCACCGGGCACCAGGAGCAGCAGTCCGGCAATCCCGATGCCGAAGAGCGCCACGAAGCCGAACACGATAAAGGCAATGGCGAGAATAGCTTGGACTGCTGAGAGTATGCGCATGGCGTCGTGGTGCGAACCAGTTTCGAATCTGGGAAAAAATGCCAGTCTAAACTTTCGCGCGCTTTTCGCCGCGCGGGTTTGCGTTTGCGACGATGCGCTATTGAGCCAGGGATTCCGTGCCGATTCACCGGCCAAATTTCCGCCGCATTGGGGTATTCATTTCCGAAGACTTTTGAGGATGTCCCTCCAGGAGACAATCCCGATGGGGCTGTTCCTCTCGTTGACGATGGGAATGCAGGAAATGTCGTGCGAATTGAATAGATCGATCGCTTCGTCAACCGTAGCGTCTTCGCGCAGGACGATCGGATGGTGGCTCATGATCTGGTGCACGCGTTTGTTCAACGTCGCTGTGTCCTTGTAACTCTCCGTCGATGTGCCGATGTTGGGACTGAGCGCCTTGAATAGATCGCGATCTGAAACGATCCCGATCAGTTCGCCGTCCTCCATCGCAAGCAAGTGGTGAAACTTGCGATGATCGAAGATTTCCTTGACGACCGAGAGCTTGTCGTCGAGTTCGACCGTGACGACGCCCACTGTCATTATTTGTTTGATTTCCATGAATAGCTCCATTGTAAAGCTTGGTCGCAATGCCTTCGGGTCAGCATTCACGCACACGTTTCAGCGCCGCGTTGGCCGACGGCGGACCGATGGCGAAGCCTCAGGGCTTCAGTGTACGCCACCGCTTGGCGCTTGACGACCGCCAGCCGTGTCAATCCAGCTAAGCCAGTCAGGCCAGCGGCAGGCTGACCCGGAAGCAGCAGCCGCCGCCGGGATTGTCCAGGCAGACCACGTCGCCGCCGTGGTGGCGGGCGATCTGGCGCACCAGGCTCAGGCCCAGGCCGACACCGCCGGCCGCTTCGCTGGCGCCGGGCAGGCGGTAGAACGGTTCGAAGATGGCTTCGCGCGCGCCGGCCGGCACGCCGGGGCCGTGGTCGCATACGTCGATGTGCGCCACGCCGTCGGCCGCCGACAGGCGCACCGCCACGGCCGAGCCGCCCCCGTAGCGCTGGGCGTTTTCCAGCAGGTTGCGCAGCATGCGGCGCAGCAGCTTGGCGTCGCCGGCTAGTTCGCCCACGCTGCCGTCCAGGCTGGCGCCGGCGCGCGCGCATTCCTCGGCCGCCAGCGCGGTCAGGTCGAGCGCGGCGTGCTGTACGGCGGCGCCGGCGACGGCGTCGAGGCGGCTGGCCAGCAGCAGTTCGTCGATGATCTGGTCGAGCTCGCTGATGTTGCGGTGCAGCTCGGCGCGGATGGCGGGGCTGGCCTGGTCCTGCATCAGCTCGGAGGCCATGCGGATGCGCGCCAGCGGGGAGCGCAGTTCGTGCGAGGCGTTCGCCAGCAGCGTTTTCTGGGCGCCGACCAGCGCTTCGATGCGCTCGGCGGCGCGGTTGAAGCTCGACGCCACCAGCGCCACTTCGTCCTTGCCTTCGACCGCCACGCGCGTGCCCAGGCGGCCCTGGCCCCAGCGCTCGACGCTGCCCTGCAGCCGCTCCAGGCGGCGCGTGAGGCGCCGCACCACCGGGTAGGCCGCCAGGCCGACGATGAGCGCGATCACCAGCAGCAGCGCGCCCAGGTTCAGCGGCGGGCGGTGCAGCGGACGCACGTGCTGGTACACCAGCCAGCGCCCGTCGTCGAGCTTGAGCGCGGCGATGGTGGCGCTGCCGGGCAGCCTGCCGCTGGCGGTCTGCTCGGGCGGCACCGGCGGCAGCAGGGGGCCGGCGCGCGCCAGCGGCTTGCCGTCGGCGTTGTACAGGGTCAGGTCGATGTGCAGCGCGCGGCGCCAGCGCATCAGCGCGGCGTGCTGCACGTCGCGCGCCTCGGCGGCCGGGGGCAGCTGCTGGGCGACGATCTCGGCCAGGTTGTCGACGTTGGCGTTGAGCTGCTCGGGGTCGTAGCGCCAGTGCGCGTAGCCGAACAGCAGGGCGGTGACCAGCAGCGCGGCCAGCAGCGCGGCGTAGATGCGCACGTACAGGCGGTTGCCGATCGCCAGGCCGGCCTCAAGCATCCTGCACCTTGGCGAACACGTAGCCGGCCCCGCGCACGGTGATGATGCGCTTGGGCTGCTTGGGGTCGTCCTCGATGGCGGCGCGCAGGCGCGCGATGTGCACGTCGATCGAGCGGTCGAAGGGCTCCAGGGTCTCGCCCTTGACGGCGTCGATCAGCTGCTCGCGCGAGAGCACGCGGCCGGCCCGTTCGGCCAGCGCCAGCAGCAGCTCGAACTGGTGCGAGGTGAGCGTGCGTTCGGCGCCGTCCACGCACGCCTTGCGCGCGCCGGGGTCGATCGTCAGGCGCCCGAAGCGCAGCACGGAGGCGGCGCTGGCCGCGCCGGAGCCGGCCAGCGGCGGGCGGCGCAGCACGGCGCGCAGGCGCGCCAGCAGTTCGCGCGGCTCGAATGGTTTGGGAAGGTAGTCGTCGGCGCCCAGCTCGAGCCCGATGACGCGGTCGAGCGGGTCGCCCTTGGCGGTGAGCATGACGATCGGGGTGCCGTCCAGCGGCGCGGGCAGGGCGCGGATGCGGCGGCACACGTCCAGGCCGTCGGCGTCGGGCAGCATCAGGTCCAGCAGGACCAGGTCGAAGGCGCCCTCGCGCAGCGCGTCCAGGCCGACGCGCGCGGTGCTCGCGTGCACGGTCTCGATGCCGTTCTGGGTCAGATAGGTGACGACCATGCCGGCCAGGCGCTGGTCGTCCTCGATCATCAATACGCGCTGCGCCATGCATGCCCCGTCAGTGGTGTTGTGCTGGCCTGGAGCATACATGGCTTTTCACCTGGCGATCAATGCATGCGCTGCTGCAGGTGGTCGGCGAACTTGGCGCGCTGGGCCGGGGTCAGCACGTCGGCGGCGTCTTCCACGGCCGCCAGCACGCGCTTGCTGAGCGCGTCCATCTGCTGGACGTGCTGCTGGCGCAGGCGCTCGAGGGCGGCGCGGTCGATGGCCGGCTGCTTGAGCAGCTCGTGCATCTTCTGGTGGCTGTCGGCCATGGCCTGGTGCAGCGGCTTGAGGTCCTTGAAGGCGGCCATGCCGATGGATTTCAGGCGCGCCTTCTGGTCGGCCGTGGCGTCCGGCGCGATGTGGGCAATCATGCCGTCGAGATGCTGGGACATGGCGGCCGGGTCCATCTGGTCCATGTCCATGCCGTGGTGACCGTGCATGCCGTGGCCGTGCATGCCGTGACCTGGCATGGCGGGCGTGTCGGCCGCGTAGGCGCTCGCGCCCAGGGCGGCGACGAGCGCCGCGCCGATCATCCAGCGGCGGCTGCGGGTAAAGGTTGCTTGGTTCATGGTAGATCCTTGTTGTGGGGTGCAGCGCTCGGATATCGGCTGCATGTGATCACTTTAAGCCCCTCCTCTTTCTATTGTGTGTGTGGACTGTAAAGATATGTAAAAGCACGTCGAAATGGCCGGGTTGATATTCTTCCATGATTCCATTATCATCGAAAGATTGAATTCTGGAGTGGCGTCATGGAAACCAAGCAAGTCATTGCCGCGCTGGCGGCGCTGGCGCAGGAATCGCGCCTGGCGGTGTACCGCCTGCTGGTGCAGGCCGGTCCGGCCGGTATGTCGCCAGGCAAGATCGGCGAACAGCTGGGCATACCGGGCTCGTCGCTGTCCTTCCACCTGAAGGAGCTGACCCACGCCCAGCTGGTCACCCCGACCCAGGACGGGCGCTTCATCATCTACGCGGCCAATTTCGCGACCATGAATGGCCTGCTCGGCTTTCTGACCGAGAACTGCTGCGGCGGCGCTTCCTGCGCGCCCCTGTGCGGCGAGGGGCCGCGATGAGCGTCGGCCGCCGCCTCGTGGCCGAGGGCCTGGGCACGGCCTTGCTGCTGGCGCTGGTGGTGGGCTCGGGCATCATGGCCGAGCGCCTGGCCGGAGGCAACCTGGCGCTCGCCCTGCTGGCCAACGCACTGGCGACGGGAGCCGGCCTGCTGGCCTTGATCCTGACGTTCGGGACGATCTCCGGCGCCCATTTCAATCCGGTGGTCACGCTGTCGGAGGCCTGGCAACGCAACATGCCCGCGCGCGAGGTGCTGCCCTATGTGGCGGTGCAGGTGGCCGGCGCCTTCGCCGGAGTGATGGCGGCGCACGCCATGTTCGCGCTGCCGCTGCTGGCCGCCTCCCAGCACGCGCGCACCGGTCCGGCCCAGTGGTGGAGCGAATTTGTCGCCACCTTCGGCCTGCTGGCGACCATCATCGGGTGCTCGCGCAGCCGCCCGGCGGCCACGCCGTTCGCGGTGGCCGCGTACATCATCGGCGCCTACTGGTTCACGGCGTCGACCTCGTTCGCCAATCCGGCGGTGACGCTGGCGCGCGCGGCCACCGACACCTTCGCCGGCATCCGCCCGGGCGACACGCCCGGCTTCATCGCGGCCCAGCTGGCCGGCGGCGCCGCCGCCACGCTGCTGTTCTGCTGGCTGTACCCGGCCGCGCCGAAGAACGCGACCGTGGCCGGCACCGTCGCGCCCGCCCATTTCGAACAACCAACGGAAAGCCAACCATGAACGTCCTGTTTCTCTGCACCGGCAACTCGTGCCGCTCCATCCTGGGCGAAGCGACCTTCAACCACCTGGCGCCGGCTGGCTGGCGCGCCATCAGCGCCGGCAGCAAGCCGACCGGCCAGGTGCATCCGCGTTCGCTGGCGTTGCTGGCGCGCGAAGGCATCGCCACCGACGGTTATTTCAGCAAGTCGTGGGAGGATCTGCCGTGCACGCCGGACGTCGTGATCACCGTGTGCGGCAGCGCGGCCGGCGAAACCTGCCCGGCCTACCTGGGCCCGGTGCTGCGCACCCACTGGGGCGTGGACGACCCGGCCCACGCGAGCGGCACCGAGGCCGAGATCGACGCGGCCTTCATGCAGGCCTACCGGATCCTGCGCGCACGCATAGAGGCGCTACTGGCCTTGCCGGCTGAGGTATTGCAGGGCGACCGCGCCCGCCTGAAGCTGGAAATGGACAAGATCGGCCTGCTGCTCGCCTGAGCTAGTCTGCTTGCATCAGCTCGGGACGGCGCAGGCGCACCTGGTCGGAGCGGATGCCGCCGATCAGGCCCCACGCCGCGGCCCAGCGGATGGCGCGGTCCTTCTCCCCACTTGAGGTGGCCGCGATCGCGCGGCTGATTGCGCGATTCATCCTCAGCATGCCATAGGATTTGCGCGATTGCCTGTCGAAAAATTTCATGCCCACAATTGGTCTATCGTCGAGGGAACAGTTGCCTTTGCGGAGGCATTGTACTTATCGCATGGCAAAAATCCACTGTGCGCATGTACAGCACGACCAAAAAAGCGGCAGTTCCTTACCCATTTGTGCGCGCTTGGTGCGCTAGCGTACGGTTCGCCAGGTTACGCTGGGCTAGGGTTAAAGCACGAAGACCAGCAGCAGGCCGTCCATGAACCACCGATCCAAAGAGCAACGCAAGGCATATGGCCTTCGACGCATGATCGCGGCGACCGAACGCGCGATCCAAGCCGATTCCGATGCCGAGAAGGATAGGGCCAGACGCTGGGCCGCCGCCTGGGGCGTGCTCAGCGGCATACGCTCGCCCGGCATCCGCCTGCGCCGCTCGGTGCTGGCCGACACCGGCCGCCCCGAGCGCCGCGCCGTTCCACGCTGACACCTTCATTTCCCCCAGCAAATTTATCAAACTTGCCAAAAGGCTAGGGTGCGCTGCCATCACGCATGCGCGGCTAGACTGTGACCCGGCTCAGCACCAGGCCGTTGATATTGTTGAGTTTTTTTGTGGCCCCGCAGGCGGGTCCGCCCTGGAATACCCCAACCTTCATCAGGAGAATCATATGTCATTAAATAAATTGTTAAAAGGCTTGTTGAGCGTTTCCGTCGCGGCTGCCCTGTGTGGCGCGACCGGCGCTTACGCGCAAGGCACCACTAGCGACACCGGCAACACCGAGGCGACCAGTACCCCCACCGCGGCGCCCGCCGTTGGCCACAAAGCCAAGAGCAAGAAGAAGTCCAAGCATCATCGCCGCCATGCCAAGCGCAGCAGCACCGCCCGGGGCAGCAGCGGCACCGCGGGCAGCACTGGCGCCAGCGATACCAGCAGCGGTTCTAGCGGCACCAGCGGCACCACCGAGACGGGCGGCAGCAGCTCGGGTGCCACCGGCACGACGGGCACCACCGGTACCACAGGGACCACGGGGACCACGGGCACCATGGACAACAGCGGCACCACCAACCCCGCCAACCCTGCCAACACCGCGCCACCTGCGCCGCCAGTTCGCCAATAATCCCTAAGTGGTTTACAATTTTCCGTATATGAGATATTTTCTCGTATATGGAAAATATAGACAAACTTGACCAGGAAACCGATCGCCGCCTGGCGCGGCGCCTGGGCGCACTGCGGGCCGAGCGCGGCTGGTCGCTCGATGAGCTGACCAGGCGCAGCGGCATCAGCCGCGCCAGCCTGTCGCGCCTAGAAAACGGCGACGTCAGCCCGACCGCCAGCGTGCTCGGCAAACTGTGCGGCGCCTACGGCATGACCATGTCGCGCCTCTTGCGCATGGTCGAAGACGACTTCGTCGCACTGATCCCCCCGTCGGCCCAGCCCGTATGGACCGACCCGGGCACCGGCTTTGCGCGCCGCAGCGTGTCGCCACCGGCGCAAACCCTGGCCGGCGAGGTCCTTGAATGCCAGCTCGACGCCGGCGCGCGCATCAGCTACGACGCCTCGCCCAGGCCGGGCCTGGAACACCATCTGCTCATGCTCGAAGGCCAGCTCGACATCACCGTCGACGGCGAGCGCTACCTGCTCGCCCCCGGCGACTGCCTGCGCTATCAACTCTCCGGCCCGTCCGCCTTCGCCACCCCGGCGGCCGGCGGCGCGCGCTACCTGCTGTTCATCCTGTGAGGCCATCATGACCACGTCCACCGCCACCATCGGCACGCTAGGCAGCGCCGAACTCGAACAAGACCTGGGCCAACTGGCCGCCCTCCTGCACGCCTGCGTGCACGCCGGCGCCAGTATCGGCTTCATCGTGCCGCTCACGCTGGAGGACGCCGAAAAATTCTGACGCGAGAAGGTGCAGCCCGGCGTGCGCGGCGGGGGCCTGCTGCTGCTGGCGGCGCGCCAGGACGGGCGCATCGTCGGCACGGTCCAGCTCGACCACGACACGCCCGCCAACCAGCCGCACCGGGCCGAGGTGCGCAAGCTGCTGGTCCATCCGCAGGCACGGCGCCAGGGCATCGCGCAGGCGCTGATGGCTGAGCTCGAGCGCCACGCCGGCGCCTTGGGCCGCTCCCTGCTGACGCTCGACACGCGCACCGGCGACGCCGCCGAGCCGCTCTACGCCGCCCGCGGCTACATACGCGCCGGCGTCATTCCGGGCTATTGCCGCGACGCCCACACCACCGAGCTCGACTCCACCACGGTGATGTACAAAGCGCTGCGCTGACGGCACCACGTTGGCACGCGCCGCACCATGCTGGCGCATCGAAGCACCACATGCGTGCCGGCGCGCCGCACAACGGTGCATTCCACGCCGCTCCGCGCGGGAAAAATACTGGCACGCTCTTTGCTGAATAGATCAACAGCGAGAGGCGCGGCATTGCCAGCGTTTCTTGAGCATGGATGCTAGGGTTCCGGCCGCGTCAAGCGTGGTGTCTGGTCCGAGAGCAGCCGGCTGCGGACAGCCCTACGTTTCCTGTCCACAGCTCCACGGAGGGATAAAAGCCCGGGAGGTCATCACGCTACAGTGATGCTCGCCTCTCGTCCTTTATCCATTTCGGGAGCCCGGCCATGCATGTTCGTTTGTCCTCGCGCGTTCTGCGCACTTTCGTTGCATCCCTTCTGTGCACCACCCTCGGCCTCGGCGCCGCCAACGTGGCCCATGCCGAGATCAAGGTCGGGCTGTCGGACTGGCCGGGCTGGGTGGCGTGGTATATCGCCGACCAGAAAGGCTTTTTCAAGAAGCACGGCGCCAACGTCAAGCTGGTCTGGTTCGCCAACTACACCGATTCCATCGCCGCGCTCTCGGCCGGCCAGCTCGACGCCAACTCCCAGACCTGGTCCGACACCATGACCCCGCTGGCCAAGGGGGTGCCTGTCAAAGCCATCCTGGTCAACGACAATTCGGCCGGCAACGACGCGCTCATGGTCAACGGCAAGATCAAGAGCTTCGCCGACCTCAAGGGCAAATCGGTCGCGCTGGAACAGTTCAGCATTTCGCATTTCGTGCTCATCAACGCGCTGGTGAAGAACGGCATGAGCGCCAAGGACGTCAAGATCGTCAACCTGTCGGCCGGCGACGCCGCCGCGGCCTTCATGTCGGGCAAGGTGGACGCGGCCGTGGTGTGGAATCCCTGGGTCTCCCGCATCGAGGCCAGCGGGCGCGGACGGGCGCTGTTCACCTCCAAGGACATGCCGGGCCTGGTGCCGGACCTGCTGGTGGCGCACAGCAAGGCGCTGGCCGACAAGGGCAAGCGCGCCGAACTGGTCGGCATGATCCAGGCCTGGGCCGACACCGAGCAGTTCATCCGCAGCAACCAGACCGAGGCGCTGCAGATCATGTCCAAGGTGGTCAGCATGAAGCCGGCCGACTACAAGGTGTTCCTGCCGGGCACCCGCTTCTTCACCCTGGCCGACGACGCCGCCGCGTTTGACGCCAGCAAGCCGCACTCGCTGGTGGCGGTGGGCCCGGTCGTGCACAAGTTCCTCAGCGACTACAAGCTGGTGGACGGCCCGGTCGACTACGCCAAGGGCATCGACGCCTCGCTGCTGGCCGACGCGTTGAAGAAGTAAGAGGGCGGCATGCGCGATCTCACTTCCGATAGCAAGGCCCCTCCGGCCCCGCTGCAAGGCGTGGCGCGCAACCGCCGCACGGCCTGGGCGGTGCGCGGCGAGCTGGGGCGCCCGGCCGTGCTGGCGCTGGCCACGCTCGGCTTCCTGCTGCCCTTCGTGGCGTGGACCGTGGCCTCGGCCAGCGGCTGGGCCGACCCGGTGTTCCTGCCCACCCCGCTGCAGGTGCTGCAGCGCGCCCGCGACTGGTTCGGCGACGACCTGGCCGCCGACGTGCTCGTCAGCGTCATGCGCGTGTTCGGCGGCTTTGCCATGTCGGTCGTGCTCGCCGTCCCGCTGGGCGTGCTGATGGGCGCCTACGCCCCCGTGCGCGCCCTGCTCGAACCGCTCACCGACTTCAGCCGCTATCTGCCGGCGGTGGCCTTCATTCCGCTGATCCTGCTGTGGGTAGGCATCGAGGAGAGCGCCAAGATCACGGTGATCTTCGTGGGCACCTTCTTCCAGATGGTGCTGCTGATCGCCCAGGACATCGCGCGCGTGCCCAACGCGGCCGTGGAAGCGGCCAAGACCATGGGCGCGACCAGCGAGGAAGTGGTGCAGCACGTGCTGATCCCGGCCGCCAAGCCGGCCATGCTCGACACCCTGCGCTCGATGATGGGCCTGTCCTGGACCTACCTGGTGGTGGCCGAACTGGTGGCCGCCAATTCCGGCCTGGGCTTTTCCATCCTGAAGGCCCAGCGCTTCCTGCAGACCGACAAGATCTTCACCGGCATCTTCCTGATCGGCCTGGTGGGGCTGCTGACCGACCAGGCGTTCCGCTGGCTGCACCGGCGCGCCTTTCCCTGGTTTCACCTGCGGGGCTAAACGATGACCATCAAAATCAGTATCCGCAAGCTCAACAAGTACTACGGCCGCCCGCCGCGCCTGACCCATGCGCTGCAGGATGTCGACCTGGACGTCGCCGCCGGCGAATTCGTCACCCTGGTGGGCGCCTCCGGCTGCGGCAAGTCGACCCTGCTGCGCACCCTGGGCGGGCTGGAGGAATACGCCGACGGCGACATCCATTGCAACGGCCGCATGGTCGACGGGGCCGGACCGGACCGCGCGATGGTGTTCCAGAGCTACAGCCTGTACCCGTGGCTGACGGTGCGCGAGAACATCAAGTTCTGCCGCCGCCTGCACCACCACCGCGACAACACCAGCTCGGCCGACGTGGAGTTCGCGTCCGGCCGCGCCGACGCCCTGATCGCCCTGATGGGCCTGGAGCACGTGGTCAACGCCTACCCGGCCGAGCTGTCCGGCGGCATGCAGCAGCGCGTGGCGATCGCCCGCGCGCTGATGGTCAAGCCCGACGTGCTGCTCATGGACGAGCCCTTCGGCGCCCTCGACGCCCAGACGCGCGAGGTCATGCACGACCTAATCCGCCACGTCTACCTGCTCGAGAAAACCACGGTCGTGTTCGTCACCCACGACGTCGAGGAAGCCATCTACCTGGGCCAGCGCGTGGTGGTGATGGCGCCGCGCCCGGGCCGGATCGACTCGGTGCTGGAAGTGCCGTTCGGCGCCGCGCGCAACCAGGACCTGAAGCTGTCGGCCGGATTTACCGCCCTCAAGCGCCAGATCCTCGAGCGCATCCGCGCCACCTCCGGCATGAAAACCGACCTGGACCAGCTTGAAAAACTGACCCGCAACACCTTACAACACGGGAACCTCGAACAACCGTAGCGAGCGGCGAAAAGTCTCGTCCGAGACGCGCAGCCGTACGGAGGTACGGCGAGCATCGCAGGGCGAAAATTTCGACGCGCAGTCGGTTTTTCGAGGTTCCCACACGGGAGAACTGTCATGAGTAGCATGATCGATGTCAAGGAAGTCGCCCCTGACCTGGGCGGCAAGGAAGTGCTGTGGACCGAGCTGATGCCGGGCGGCGCGCACTGGTCGTACCGGGTCCGGCGCGGCACCAGCCTGCGCTTCGTGGACCTGGAAGGCGGCGCCAACGTCGCGCTGCTGCTGTACCGCGCCGACGAGCGCCTGGAGCGGCTGAACCTGCCCGACACCCTCAAGGCCCAGCACACCGCCCACCTCACCGCGGGCCACGTGCTGTACTCGGACATGGGCCGGATCCTGGCCGCCATCAGCGCCGACTCGCTCGGCTGGCACGACCCGCTGTGCGGCCTGTCGAGCGCCGCCTCGCTCCACCTGAAATACGGCGAGCAGCGCTTCCAGGAGCACCGCAACGCCATGCACCGCAACGGCAAGGACAGCATGCTCATCGAGCTTGGCAAGTGGGGCCTGGGCCTGCGCGACTTGGTGCCCAACGTGAACCTGTTTTCCAAGGTGACGGTGGACGGCGGCGGCCGCTTCGCCTTCGTGCCCGGCCACGCGCGCCGCGGCGACCACGTCGAACTGCGCTTCGAGATGGACACCCTGGTGGCGCTGTCGAGCGCGCCCCACCCGCTGGACCCGTCGCCCGTGTACGCGCCGCGCAAGGTGGCCATCGTGGCCTGGAACTCCGGCCCCGCCGGCCCGGACGACCCGTGCCGCCTGGCCTGCCCGGAGAACCAGCGCGGCTACCACAACACCGAACTCGTCTATCGCTAGGAGACCGCATGCACACCCTGCTTGAAAGCAAACTGGACCTGTCCAAGGCCGCCTTCGATCACAACCAGCCGGCCGGCGAACCCTGGCTGCACACGGTCAAGCGCGGCCAGGTGCTGCGCATCATCGACCTGGAAGGCAACCAGGCGGTCGACACGATTTTCTACAACGCCGCCAACAGCGCCGAAAGCTACAGCGTGACCGACACCCTGCAGCAGCAGGGCGGCATCTACCTGGGCACCGGCTCGGTCCTGATGTCCAACCTGGGCAACCCGATGCTCACCATCGTGGCCGACACCTGCGGCCGCCACGACACCCTTGGCGGCGCCTGCGCGGCGGAGAGCAACACGGTGCGCTACTCGCCGCAGAAGAAATTCATGCACAGCTGCCGCGACAACTACCTGATCGCCCTGGCCGGCGCCGACCTCGGCATGGGCAAGCGCGACCTGGTGCCCAACGTGAACTTCTTCATGAACGTGCCGGTGACCGAAGCGGGCGGCCTGTCGTTCGCGGACGGCCTGTCGGGACCCGGCAAATACGTCGAACTGGTGGCCCACATGGACGTGCTGGTGCTGGTGTCGAACTGCCCGCAGCTGAACAACCCGTGCAACGCCTACAACCCGACCCCGGTGCGCTTCGTGATCTGGGACCAGCAGGCTTAACGCTCATTGAGAAAGTCGAGAAACATGTTCACCAAAATCCTGATCGCCAACCGTGGCGAGATCGCCTGCCGCGTGATCCGCACCGCGCGCCGCATGGGCATCCAGACCGTCGCCATCTATTCGGAAGCCGATCTCGAATCGCTGCACGTGCGCCTGGCCGACGAGGCGGTGTGCGTCGGCCCAGCCCCGGCCGCGGAAAGCTATCTGTCGGCCCAGGCCGTGCTGGACGCCTGCCGCCGCACCGGCGCCCAGGCGGTCCACCCAGGCTACGGCTTCATGAGCGAAAACGCCGGCTTCGCCGAGGCCTGCGCCGCGGCCGGTATCACCTTCATCGGGCCCACGCCGGGGCAGATGCGCGAATTCGGCCTCAAGCACACGGCGCGGGCCCTAGCCCAGCGGGCCGACGTGCCGCTGCTGCCGGGCACCGGCCTGCTGGCCGGCGTCGAGGAAGCGCTGGCCGAGGCGGCGCGCATCGGCTACCCGGTGATGCTCAAAAGTACCGCGGGCGGCGGCGGCATCGGCATGCGCCTGTGCCATGACGCCGGCGAGCTGGAGGCGGCCTATGGCTCGGTCAAGAACCTGTCCGAAAACAACTTCAAGAACGGCGGCATCTACCTGGAGAAATTCGTCCAGCGCGC
>DIZW01000118.1:21902-42258 GCA_002428015.1 Oxalobacteraceae bacterium UBA6018
CGCCACGTCGAAGTGCAGATTTTTGGCGACGGCCGCGGCAACGTGGTCTCCCTGGGCGAGCGCGACTGCTCGGTGCAGCGCCGCAACCAGAAAGTCATCGAGGAGACGCCCGCGCCCGGCCTGTCCGCGTCCACCCGCCAGGCCCTGGCCGACACCGCCGTGCGCCTGGCCCGCTCGCTCAACTACCTGTCGGCCGGCACGGTCGAATACGTGCTCGACGCCGACAGCGGCGCGTTCTACTTCCTCGAAGTCAATACCCGCCTGCAGGTCGAGCATGGCGTGACGGAACTGGTGTTCGGCGTCGACCTGGTCGAATGGATGATCCGCGCCGCCGCGCCCGGTTTCGACTTGCCGGCCCAGGCATCGCTGCAGGCCCACGGCCACGCCATGCAGTTGCGCGTGTACGCCGAAGATCCGGCCAAGAATTTCCAGCCTTCGTCCGGCGTGCTCACCGCCGTCACCTTCGCCGACGGCTTGCGCGTCGACACCTGGGTCGAACGCGGCGTCACCGTCAGCCCCTTCTACGATCCGCTGCTGGCCAAGCTGCTGGTCAAGCGCGACGACCGCGCCGCCTCCATCGCCGCGCTCGCCGACGGCCTCGCGCTATCGCGCATCGACGGCATCGAGACCAACCTGGCCTATCTCGCCAGCATCCTCGCCTATCCCACGTTCCAGGAAGGCCGCCAGATCACCCAGATGCTGGCCGGCATGCCGTACCGCGCCCGCACCGTCGACATTCTCGAAGGCGGCATCCAAAGCACCGTGCAGGACCACCCGGGCCGCCTCGGCCTGTGGGCCGTGGGCGTACCGCCATCGGGACCGATGGACGCCTACGCGCACCGCTACGCCAACCACCTGCTCGGCAACGACACCGCCGCCGCCACCGTCGAGATGACGCTGCAGGGCGCCAGCATGCGCTTTAACTGCGCCACCACCATCGCCCTCGCTGGCGCCGACATGCAGGCCGTCGTGAGCGGTATCGACGGCAAACGCAGCCTGGCAAACTGGCAGGCGCACACCATCGCCGCCGGCGAGACCCTGCGTTGCGCCAGCATCGCCGGCGCCGGCCTGCGCGCCTACCTCGCCTTTGCCGGCGGCATCGACGTGCCCGCCTACCTGGGCAGCCGCGCCACCTTCACGCTCGGCAACTTCGGCGGCCACGGTGGACGCGCGCTACGCAGCGGCGACGTGCTGAAACTGCACACGGCCACGCCACCGGCAGTTGCATCGGCGACTGCGGGCGGTGCCGTCCCCAGCTACAGTCATGCCTGGGACATCGCCGTCCACTACGGCCCGCACGGCGCCCCGGATTTCTTCACGGACGAGGACATCACGATGTTCTTCGGCACCGACTGGCAAGTGCACTTCAACTCCAGCCGCACCGGGGTTCGCCTGATCGGTCCCAAGCCACGCTGGGCGCGCACCGACGGCGGCGAGGCCGGCCTGCACCCTTCCAACATCCACGACAACGCCTACGCGATCGGCTCGATCGACTTCACCGGCGACATGCCCGTCATCCTCGGTCCGGACGGCCCCAGCCTGGGTGGCTTCGTGTGCCCGGCCGTGATCGTCTCGGCCGACCTGTGGAAGATCGGCCAGCTCAAACCGGGCGACACGGTTCGCTTCATCCGCGTGACCGAAGAACGGGCCGCCGCCATGCGCGTGCGCCTGGAAGCCGTCTTCGCTGCCGGTCCAGCCGACGCCGCCGGCGATCCGTCCACCGCTGAGCCCAGCGACATCGAGGCCAGCGACGCCGGCCCCAGCACCCCACGCGCCACGCCACACGGCGACGCCGCGCCAGCCGTCATCGGCGAAGGCGCCTACCGCAACGAAACCCGGGTTGTGTATCGCCGTGCCGGCGACGATTACCTCCTCGTTGAATTTGGTGACCTGGTGTTGGACATCAACCTGCGCTTTCGCGTTCACGCGCTGATGCAGGCCATTGAGCAAGCGCAGCTCAAGGGTGTGATCGACTTGACGCCCGGTATACGCTCGCTGCAGCTGCACTTCGACCACCGTCAACTGCCGGCCACGCGCCTGGTCGCGCTGATCGATGAACTGATGAGCAAGCTGCCCTCGGTCGACGACATCGTGGTGCCGTCGCGTATCGTGCACCTGCCGCTGGCCTGGAACGACGCCCAGACCCGCCTGGCGATCCAGAAATACCAGACCACGGTGCGCCCGGACGCGCCCTGGTGCCCGAGCAATATCGAATTCATCCAGCGCATCAACGGCCTGGCCAGCGTGCAGGAGGTGTACGACGTGGTGTTCAACGCCAGCTACATGGTGCTGGGCCTGGGCGACGTCTACCTGGGCGCGCCGGTGGCCACGCCCATCGATCCGCGCCACCGCCTGGTGACCACCAAGTACAACCCGGCGCGCACCTGGACGCCGGAGAACGCGGTCGGCATCGGCGGCGCCTACCTGTGCGTGTATGGCATGGAAGGGCCGGGCGGCTACCAGTTCGTGGGACGCACGGTGCAGATGTGGAACCGCTATCGCCAGACCGACAGCTTCCGCGACAGCAAACCGTGGCTGCTGCGCTTCTTCGACCAGATCCGCTTCTACGAAGTGAGCGAGGAACAATTGCTCGAACACCGGCGCGACTTTCCGCTGGGCCGCTTCGATATCCGGATCGAGGAAACCACCTTCTCGCTGGCCGACTACAACCGTTTCCTGGCCGAGCAGGGCGACGCCATCGCCGCCTTCAAGGAGCGCCAGCAAAACGCCTTCGACGCCGAGCGCGAGCGCTGGATCGCCAGCGGCCAGGCCGACTTCGCCGCCGACGAGGCAGCCGCCGGCGCGGGCGAGGAGGCCGAGCTGCCAGCCGGCAGCGCCTTCCTGTCCGCCGTGGTGCCGGGCAGCGTCTGGAAGATCCTGGCGGCGCCGGGCGCGCAGGTGGCCGAGGGCGACACGATCGCGATTTTCGAATCGATGAAGATGGAGATTCCGCTCCTCGCCACCGCCCCTGGCGAACTGGTCGAGTGGCTGGTCAGCGAAGGCATGCCGGTCAACGGCGGCCAACGCATCGCCATCATCAAGCAATCCGCATTCAACGAAGCATAACGACAACATCAACACTTACCGAGGGAGTTCCGCATGACCATCTTGCACAAAGCAATCCTGAGCGCCATAGTCAGCACCCTGTTGGCCAGCGCCGCCGCCTGGGCCGACGACGCACCGGCCCCGGCCGCCCCGGCCCTCACCGGCCACGTCGACCTGGTCAGCCGCTACGTCCTGCGCGGCATCACCTCGACCTACGGCCCCGGCGCCGCGCTCGGCAACGCAGGGGCCGACGCACCCGAGTCGGACAAGCCGGCGCTGCAATGGGGCGCCGACTGGAACGACCCGTCCGGCCTGTACCTGGGCTATTTCGGCGCGATGATCAACTACTCCTACCAACGCCTGGGCGACTCCTACTCAGACCGCGGCATCAGCGACTTCCAGTCCAAGAAATCGGTCGAAAACGACCTCTACGGTGGGTATAACGGCAAGCTGGGCGATTTCGGCTACACGGTCGGGATGACCGGCTACGTCTACCTCAACGGCAGCCACGCCAACGCCCTCGAGACCAAGCTGGCGCTCACTTACGGCGACTTCACCCTGGCCGCGCAGACCCTGCTCAAAGATGTCGTGTGGGGCAACAAGGGCGACACCTACTGGACCCTCAACTACGTCAAGCCGCTGCCGCACGACATTACCCTCACCACCTCGCTCGGCTACTACACCTACACGAAGGAAGGACAATTCCTCGGCAGCGTAGACCACGCGCTTGGCGTAGCCTGCCCCGCCGGCCAGAGCTTCATCGACAACGGCTGCCTGCCCGGTGGCAAGCCATCCTCGAGAGGATTCCGTCACCTCATCGTCGGCATCACCCAGCCCATCGCCACCACCGGCCTGACCTGGGGCCTGCAAGGCATCGTCGGCGGCGACAACCGTTACGGCGTCAAGCAAAAGAACCAGCTGGTGGCCACGCTGAGCTACGGATTCTGAGGATAGAAAGATGAGCACGTTGACCCTTGAATCGCTGCGCCGGCAATACGGCGAGGGCAGGCTGACACCGTCGGCCTGCGTCGAACAACTGCTGGCGCGCATCGACGCGGCCGCGCGCCCGGAAGTGTGGATCAGCCGGGTACCGGCCGCCACCCTGCTGGCCGAAGCGCGCCAGCTCGACGCCATGCTGGCCGAGCAGGGCGAGGGCGTGTTCGAGCGCCTGCCCCTGTTCGGCGTGCCGTTCGCGGTGAAGGACAACATCGACGTGGCCGGCATGCCCACAACTGCCGGTTGCGCCGAGTTCGCCTACGTGGCGGCCGAGTCCGCAACCGTCGTGAGCAAGCTGCTGGCCGCTGGCGCTCTCCTGGTCGGCAAGACCAATCTTGACCAGTTCGCCACCGGCCTGGTGGGCACCCGCTCGCCCTACGGCGCCGTGCGCAACGCCCACCACCCGCAGTACGTGTCGGGCGGTTCCAGCGCCGGGTCGGCCGTGGCGGTCGCGCTCGACCTGGTCAGCTTTGCGCTGGGCACCGATACCGCCGGCTCGGGCCGGGTCCCGGCCGGCCTGAACAACATCGTCGGCCTCAAGCCCTCGCGCGGGCTGCTCAGCACCCGCGGCGTGGTGCCCGCCTGCCGCTCGCTCGACTGCGTGTCTGTGTTCGCCGCCACGGTCGCCGATGCCTGGGCCGTGACCGCCGTGGCGACCGGCTACGATGCCGCCGAACCCGGATCGCGCCAGGTGCAAATGCTTGGCGCCAAACAGCGCGGCTACAAGATCGCCGTGCCCGCCGCGCCCGAATTCTACGGCGACGTGGCGGCCCAGCGCGCATTCGAACAAAGCCTGGACCAGCTGCGCGCCCTGCCGAACATCGACATCGGCACGATCGACTTCACGCCGTTTCGCGAAGCGGCCATGCTGCTCTACCAGGGTCCATGGGTCGCCGAACGCATGGCCGCCGTCGGCAAGCCATTTTTCGCCGCGCACGGCGATGCCATGAACCCCGTCGTGGCAGGGATCATTCGGCAAGCGGACAAGTTCGACGCCGTGGACGGCTTCAACGGCCAGTACCGGCTGGCCGAACTGCGGCGCGCCGCCGAGCAGCAGCTCGACGGCTACGACCTGCTGCTGGTGCCGACCGCGCCCACCATGCCGACCCTGGCCGCCGTCGAGGCCGATCCCGTCGCGCGCAATTCCGAGCTCGGCTACTACACCAACTTCGTCAACTTCTTCGACATGGCCGCGCTCGCGCTGCCCGCGCTGCCGCGCGCGGACGGCCTGCCGTTCGGCGTCACCCTGATCGGCGCCTGCGGTGCCGACCACCGGCTGGCGCTGGCCGCCCAGGCGTTCGCCCCGGCCTGGCAAAGCCAGCATGCGCAGGCCGCGCTCGCGCCGCTGCCGTGGAACGAGCCGACCGTCCTGCTCGCCGTCGTAGGCGCCCATCTCGAAGGCCAGCCGCTGAACTGGCAGCTGGTCGAACGCGGCGCGCGCAAATGCCAGAGCACGCGCACCAAGGACTGCTACCGCCTGCACGCGCTGGCGGGCACGCTACCCCCCAAGCCTGGCCTGGAACGGGTGGCCGAAGGCGGCGCCGCGATCGAAGTCGAGGTATGGGAACTACCGGTTCGTACGTTTGGCCAGGTGGTCGCCGAAGTACCGGCCCCGCTCGGGATCGGCTCGGTCGAGCTGGCTGATGGCCGCTGGGTCAAAGGCTTCGTGTGCGAGGGCTATGCCTTCGCCGGCGCGCGGGACATCACCGCATTCGGCGGCTGGTGCGCCTATTTGGCTGAGCGCGCGAGTGCATCATGAGCGAGCAGAAAATCGTATTTCACGCGCCTGCAGCGGTGCACGCGGCCCCGCAGACGTGGCCGGTAGATGCTGTCGCCGAGCTGTTCGACCTGCCGTTCAACGCGCTGCTCTACCGCGCACAACAAGTGCATCGAGAACATTTCGATGCCCAGGAAATCGAGCTCGCGACGCTACTGTCGATCAAGACCGGTGGCTGCGCCGAGGACTGCGGCTACTGTCCCCAGGCGGCGCGCTACGACACCGGTGTCGCCGCGCAAAAGATGCTGGACCTCGACACCGTGCTCGACACTGCCCGCCAGGCCAAGGCCCATGGCGCCACCCGCTTCTGCATGGGCGCCGCCTGGCGCGAGCCGAAAGGGCGCGACATGGAAAAGGTCGAAGAGATGGTCCGTCACGTCAAGGCGCTCGGACTGGAGACCTGCGCCACGCTCGGCATGCTCAATGACGATCAAGCCGGCGCGCTCAAGGCCGCGGGCCTGGATTACTACAACCACAATCTCGACACCGCGCCCGAGATCTACGGCGGCATCATCACCACCCGCGATTACAAAGACCGGCTCGCGACGCTGGAACGGGTGCGCCGGGCCGATTTGAAGGTGTGCTGCGGCGGGATAATCGGCATGGGCGAATCGCGGCGCCAGCGTGCCGGCCTGATTGCCCAGCTGGCGAATATGACGCCGTATCCGGAGTCGGTACCGGTGAATAATCTCGTGCAAGTAGAAGGCACGCCGCTGTACGGAACCGAGGCGCTCGATCCGTTCGAATTCGTGCGCACCATCGCGGTGGCGCGTATTACGATGCCGAAGGCCAGGGTAAGGCTATCGGCAGGGCGGCGCGAGATGGGCGAAGCGATTCAAGCCCTGTGTTTTCTAGCCGGCGCCAATTCGATTTTCTATGGCGACAAACTGCTCACCACCGGCAATCCCGACGTAGAGGCCGACCGGCAGCTGCTCGCCAAGCTAGGCCTGCGCTGCAAACCCAGCGGCGCATAATCGCAAAAACGAGCCCCAAAACAAGGGCACGCACATCAGACCAGCGGGGTCGGAGGCGACAATCGGACACGAACTGAGCAGCACTTGCTTGTGCCTGAGTCGTGTCTGAACGTCGTCCGATGTTGATTACGCCAGTTATTACTTCGTCGCGCCCGACACCGCTTTGAACGGCTCACGGTCCAGCGGGGTCGGAGGCGACAATCGGACACGGACTCAGCGGCACTTGCGTGTGCCTGAGTCGTGTCTGAACGTCGACCGATGTTGATTACGCCAGCTATTTTTTCGCCGCGCCCGATGCCGCTTTGACCGGCTCAAGCGTGAGCAGCACGATATCGTTGCTATGCATCGGCAGCGCGAGCTTGAGGCCTCCGTTGGCACCCACGCGGACGGTACGGGCGATTTCCGGCGCATCTTTCGTCAGGCCGTTCAGCTTGGCCACCTGCTCAGGCGTCAAGTCTTTCGGCGCGCCCATGTCGATATATGCGGAATAGGCATCGTTGACGCGGAATCCCGTGCGGTGCACCTGCAGGTGGTAAGTCCCCGCCTTCAAATGGCTCAGCTTGAATTCGACCGGAGCGACCGCCGTGGCCGGCACGATGCGGCTGTAGAACGGCTTGTTGCTAAGCTCCTGCTTGGGCTGGTCGAAGCTCCAGACCACCGCCGCGACCTTTCCGCCGTCAGCGCTGGCCATAACCTGCCGGTCCCCCACTGCGATTTCATTGCCGCTCAAGGCGTGCAGGTATTTGTACGCAAAATACGCCGGCTTGCGGATTCCCTCGCGGTTAAGCAGGCCGAAGCCGCCATGGAAGGACCGGTCCGGCGGACCCGGCTCTTCGAACAAGTCGGTATAGGTCCAGTAGCTCATGCCTTGCACCAGGCCCTGGGTCCCTTTCAATTTACTGAGAATATACGGCGCGCTGATATACGAATCGTGCACCAGATCGCGCGGGGTATAGCTCGTGCTCCATTCGGTGAAATACAGCGGCAGCGTCGGATAAGCCGACTTCGCGATTTCCTCGCGCACCTTGCGCACATCGCCGATGATCGCATCGGGCGAGGGCGACAGCTTGGTATCGGCATGACCTTGCTCGTCGAGGAAGCCGCCGCTCACGCCATACGTGTGGGTCGACACGAAATCGACTGCGGCGCCGCTTTTCGCCACGTGCTCGAGGAAGGCCGGCACCCAATCGGCGCCCGCCGTCGACGGACCGCCCACGCGCAACGCGGGGTCGATCGCCTTGATGGTGTTGGAGGTTAAATCAAACAGCTCGAAATACGCCTTCTGGTCGGCGCCTTCCCAGAATCCGGCCAGGTTCGGCTCGTTCCACACCTCGAAGAACCAGCTGCGCACCTCCTCCACGCCGTAGCGCGATTCAATGTGGCGGACAAAGGCGTCGATCAGGTCTTTCCAGGCGGCCGGTTGCGGATGCGAGGTATTACCCTGCCAATAAAAGATGCTGCTATTGGAAGTGGCCATCGCTTTCGGCGTGAAGCCGAGTTCGACGAAGGGCTTGATATGGCGCGCGAGCATTTCGTCATACAGCTGGTCGATCTTGGTCCAGTCGTAGATGGTTTTGCCGTTTTCGACGCGCACGGTGCCCAGCACGTCGTGGAAAATGGCGTGGAAGCGCAGATAACGAAAGCCCAGCTCGTCGGTGACGGTTTTCAACTGTGCCTGGCTATCGTCGCGGATCAGGGTGCCCGGGTAATCCGAGCCGACCGACAAATCGAAGAAACGATCGACCGGCTTGCTCGCCTTGGCCGCATCAATATCGATACGGCGCGGCGCGACCGGCGCCTGGGCTGCGTTGGCCGCCGCCGTCATGAATAAACCCATTGACATCAGGTTCGCCAGGTACCGCCTTTGAAACCGCATCATTCGTTCTCCTCGAATCATTGTAGTCGCGCCGAAATATGCGCACGTTAGCTGGCGATTCTCCCGCCCGGCCAGCCTTGGAGCAATTGCGAAAATCACCAAGTGGGCGAATGATTCTCGACTGCGCCGGCCATATCCGACAACAGCCGCGGGGTCGGAGGCGACATTCAGACACAGGCTCAGCCGCGCGATCAGTGAGACCTATCACTGTCTTGCATGGCTGGGATCGTGTCCGAATGTCGCCTCCGGCCCCAAGGTTATACGCTATCTTGTATACCTGAGCTCGTGTCCGAATGTCGCCTCCGACCCCAAGGTTATACGCTATCTTGCATGGCTGAGCTCGTGTCCGAATGTCGCCTCCGACCCCAAGGTTTTATGAAAGCGACCAAGTTTATCGGCTTTTGCCGGCGATACCCCGCTGGTGACAGCCAAGTCGCCGCGAGGGTACGGGGCAGCTATTCGGTGCCGGTGGTGGTCGAAATGACGCCGGCCAGGGCCCACGCCGGTAAGCGCCAACATCCAGGTGGCCTGAAGCGGAAACATGTCGCTGGTCCAAGGCCGGGGCAACGGCGCCGCCTGCGAGCAAAGCTGACACGAACGCCGAGACCGGCGTCTTTGTGGACTGTCAAAAGGCGCACCGGAACGGCCGATACACTCGACTGTGACCGGGCGCCCGCTCGGCACACATCGTCCATCCCACCTGTTGCCTCAAGGAGGTACCGTATGAAAACCCCAGTGGCGTTTATCGCGGCTGCGCTGGCGCTCGCCTGCGCCAGCCCATGTGCGCTTGCCCAGTTCACCGCCGACATCACCCAGGCCGGCAACGGCAACCAGGCCGCCATCGACCAGAGCGGCGGCGGCCAGTTCGTCACCGCGTCGATCACGCAAAGCGGCAACAACAATTTCGCCGGCAACCCGCTCACGCATGCCCCCGGCATTGTGCAGCTCAATACCAGCGACCTGTATGCCACCATCGACCAGACCGGCGACGCCAACCGCGCCACCATCCGCCAGGAAAACGCCGCCCGCGGCGGCGCCGCCATCACCCAGATCGGCAATGGCAACCAGGTGGCGGCCCAACAGATCACCTCATCGGAAGTGGTTATCCAGTCGCGCCAGGTAGGCAACGGCAACAAGGCCATCTTCTCGCAAGTCGAGGTGTTGCCCTTCCTGATCCAGTCCTACCAGACCGGCAACAACAACAGCGTGAGGATTAACGAGTTCGAATCCGGATTCGCCGGCCCCTCTGTAAGCCAGACCGGCGATGGCAACAGCATCGTCATCAACCAGGAGCTCGCCCATTATTCCGGCGTGTACGTGCAGCAGACCGGCAACCTCAACAATGCGAGCGTGACCCAAAGCCACACCGCCTTCACGATGGGCCAGTCAATTCTGCAGAACGGGAACGGCAACACCGCATCGGCTTTCGAGAGCGGCAACCAGAACAGTTCTGGCATCACCCAGATCGGCGACGGCAACCTGGCCAGCGCCAGCCAGACCGGCACCGGGAACGTCTCGCTGATCAATCAGACGGGCGCGAACAACACGGCCAGCATCATCCAGGCGGGCGATCTGTTCACTGCCAGCATCATCCAGACCGGCAATAACGGCCACGCCGCGATTTACCAGCACTGAGCGGGCGCTAGCGGGCCCCGACGTGTTTGTGAGCTGTCAAAGGCCGCGCCGGTCAGACCTCTACACTCGGTTCAAGCCACGCCGTCACGCGTGGCCCTTCCTTCCATTTCACCTGTTTCCTCACGGAGGTAGTCCATGAAATCCCTTGTCACGTCCATCGCGGCGGCGCTCGCGCTCGCCTGCGCCAGCCCGCTGGCGCTCGCCCAGTTCACCGTCACCACCACCCAGAACGGCAATGCCAACCAGGCTTACACGGAGCAATCCGGCGGCGAATCGGACGCCACCGCCTCCACCACGCAGACCGGCAACAACAACATCGCCGGCAATGCGCTCACGCACAGCGGCGGCATCGTCCAGATCAACGGGAGCGGTGTGTACGGGACGATCGTGCAGACGGGCGACCGCAACGAGAGCAGCATCTACCAAAACGGGGTGACACGCGGCGGCGCGGCGCTCACCCAGATCGGTAACGACAATCAGGCCGCGGTGCGCCAGATCACCTCGAGCGAAGTCGATATCCGGCTGCTCCAGCAGGGTAACGGCAACATGGCCAACATGGAGCAGCACGGCGTGTCGCCCTTCCTGATCGACGCCCGCCAGATCGGCAACAATAACAAGGTGACGGTGCAGGAATCGGTGTCCGGTTTCGCCGGTCCGCAACTGGACCAGACCGGCGATGGCAACAGCATCACCGTCAACCAGTTCGACGCCTATTATTCCGGTGTCGGCGTCCACCAGACCGGCTACATGAACACGGCCACCGTCACCCAGAACAACACCTACTTCACGACCGAGCAGACGATCCGGCAGAACGGCACGGGCAACACGGCCACTGCCTTCGAGAGCGGGAATGGGAACAGCTCGCTCATCGTTCAGGACGGCATCGGCAACACCGCGTCGGCCCAGCAGACCGGCAACGGCAACGTGTCCCTGATCACCGAGACCGGCAACAACAACCTGGCCAGCGTGAGCCAGACCGGCGATGCCTTTACGTCCACCATCACGCAGACGGGGAACAACAACAGCGCCGGTATCAACCAGCACTAGCGGTGCGCTGGCCGGCCGGGCGGCGATGGCGCGGCCGGGCGCCTGGCTCCCGTGCGGGAGATGGGTTCACGCGTGGGAATTGGGTGCACGGCCGGGGGAGTTTGTGCGCGGCGGCCTAGTGTCCTGATTGCAGATTCGTTGAATAAATATGGCGATAATCGTCCTGATACTGCGTCGCAAATGCTCGCAAGGCCTCGGCCTTGCTGTGCTTTGCTCCTTGTCTCAGCGCGATTTCGCCACATTTATTATTCAACGAACTAGCAACTCCGGACACTAGTGCGGCTGGATCGGCACCAGTTCGATCTCGAACAGTTTCGGCCACAGCTTGCCGGTGACGAACAGCCGGTGGTGCTTGCCGTCGTAGGCGATGCCGTTGAGAACGGCGTCGGCCGAGCTGGTACCGCGCTGCTCCGGCGGCAGCAGGCCGCCCAGGTCGATCCAGCCGACCACGTTGCCGCTGGCCGGGTCGATGCGGGCGATGACGTCGGTGCCCCACACGTTGGCGTACAGCTCGCCGTCGACCATCTCGAGCTCGTTGAGGCGCTCGATCGGCTTGCCGTCGGCGCTGACGCGGATGCGGCGCACCTCGGCCAGGGTGCCCGGATCGAGCACCCGGATCTCGGGCGTGCCGTCGCTCATGTAGACGTGGTGGGCGTCGCTGGCCAGGCCCCAGCCTTCACCCTTGTACGCGAAGCTGCGCTTGAGCGCGAAGCTGTTCAGGTCGTAGACGAAGCCGATCTGCGAGGTCCAGGTCAGGCTGACGATCCGGTCGCCCACCAGGGTCGAGCCTTCGCCGAAATACTCCTGCGCCAGCGCGTGCTCGTGCAGGACCTTGCCGGTGGCGAGCTCGACCTTGCGCAGGGAGGAGTGGCCGTTCAGGCCGGTCGTCTCGACCAGGTAGCCGTCCTTGAACGACAGGCCCTGGGTGAAGGCTTGCGGGTCGTGCGGATAGGTGTGCTTGACAAAGAAGCCGTACACGGGAATGGCGGCCTGGGCGGTGCCGGCGAGCAGCGCGGCGGCCAGGACGAGGGCGGTTTTTTTCACTGGGTCCTTGCTGGCGGATTAACGATCAGGCCCGGCACGGGCGCGGCGGCCACGTGGCGGGCGATGTAGTCGATGTGGTCGGGCATGGCCTCGACGGTGCGCCCGATGGCGTCGCGCAGGCGCACGAAGTGGGCGCGCAGCTGGTCGATGTCGACCATGTCGACGAAGGGGTCGTAGTTGCGCGGCACCACGCCCAGGCCCATCAGCATGGACACGAACGAGGGCTCGGTGAAGCCGTTCGGATCGTAGACCACCACGCGCCCGCTCTCGCGGAACAGCTCGATCTGGTGGCGCAGCGCGTCCGGGATCGGCATGTTCGCGCAGTAGCGCCAGAACTCGCTGTCGTCGCGCCGGGTGATCTTGTAATGCATGATGATGAAGTCGCGCACGGACTCGTAGCGCACCGCCATCTGGCGGTTGAACTCATCCGCCAGCTCGGGCCGGAAATCGCGGTCCGGGAAGAACTGGATCAGCATCCCCACGGCCGTCTCGATCAGGCTGATGCTGGTCGACTCGAGCGGCTCGACGAAGCCGGCCGCCAGGCCCACCGCGACGCAATTCTTGACCCAGGACTTGCGCCGGCGCCCGGTGGTGAAGCGCAGCTGGCGCGGCTCGTCCAGCGCGGGCGCGTCAAGGCCAGCCAGCAGCACGCGCGCGGCCTCGTCGTCGCTGGTGAAGGCGTTGCTGTAGACGTGGCCGTTGCCCGTGCGGTGCTGCAGCGGGATGCGCCACAGCCAGCCGGCGCTCTTGGCCGTCGCGCGGGTGTAGGGGGTGAGCTGGGCGACCCTGGCGCAGGGCACCGCCAACGCGCTGTTGCACGGCAGCTGGGCGCTCCAGTCGTCGTAGCCGGCCTTGAGCGCGCCCTCGATGAGCAGGCCGCGAAAGCCGGAGCAGTCGATGAACAGGTCGCCGTCGATGCGGCGACCGTCCTTGAGTTTGACGGCGGTGATGAAGCCGGTTTCGGAATGCTGCTCGACCTCGTTGATCATGCCCTCGATGCGCACCACACCGCGCGCGACGGCGTAGTCGCGCAGGTAGGCCGCGTACAGGCCGGCGTCGAACTGGTAGCCGAACGAATAGGCGTTGCTGGCCGAAGGCTGGTCGCCCGACGGCGGCGTGAAGCGCAACTTGCGCGCCATCACCGTGGCCACCGACCAGTTCTCATACGAGGGCATGTCCTTGACCAGGCGCGCCATGCGCAGCCAGTGCATGTGGGGCGAGCGGTTCTCGATCGGCGGGCCGAAGTCGCCAAAGCCGTGGAAGAAGCGGTTGCCGACGTGGCCCCAATCCTTGAACTCGATGCCCAGCTTGAAGGTGGCCTGGGTCTTCTTGACGAAGTCGGCGCCTTCCAGCCCCAGCGCCCGGTTGTAGAAGCGGATCGTGGGCAGGGTGGCCTCGCCCACGCCGATGGTGCCGATCTCGGGCGACTCGACCAGCACGATCTCGCACACCTTGCCCAGGCGCTGGGCCAGCGGGGCGGCCGACATCCAGCCGGCGGTGCCGCCACCTACGATGACTATCTTGCGAATCGGACTTGCGGACATGCGCGTTCTCCCGGTTGAGTTCGAAAGCATAACCTACTCTGGAATCGGGCCACAAGCGCCGTCGCGGACGCTGGCAAGTCCCCGGCCTGATTAGCCGACAACGCCACGGGCAAGCGCACGGGCGTCCGGCCGCTTTAGAACGTGATGACGAAGCGGGCGCCGGGGCCGATCGACTTGGCGTAGCGCAGCGCGCCGCCGTTGCGGTGCACGAGCTGGCGCACCATGGCCAGGCCGATGCCACCGCCCTTGCTCTTGGTCGAGAAAAACGGCGTGAAGATGTCGGCAATGTGCGCGTCCGGCACGCCCGGCCCGTTGTCGCTGACCTCGATGCGCAGGCGGCCGCCGCGGGTGAGGCGGGCGGCCACCAGCACGGCCGGCGCGTGCGCCTGGGCGGTGGCCTCGGCGGCGTTCTGGAGCAGGTTGACCAGCGCCTGTTCGAGCTGGCCGGCATCGGCCATCAGCTCGAGCGTGGCCGGCTCGGCCTGGAAGCTGGCGCGGCCGCCGCGCGCCTGCCAGGCCGGCCCCACCAGGGCCGCCAGGCGCGCGAACATGTCGGCCACCAGCACCGGCCGGACCCTGGCCTCGGGCACGCTGGCCAGGACCCGGTAGCCGCCGACGAAATGGGCCAGGCTGTCGGCGCGGCGGCCGATGGCGTCGAGCGCGATGTCGAGGTCGGACGCGATGTCGGCCGGCAGCGCCGCGCTGACCCCGCCCAGCAGCTCGCGCGCGGTGTGCGACAGCGAGGCCACCGGAGTGAGCGAATTCATGATCTCGTGGGTCAGTACGTGCACCAGTTTTTGCCAGGCCTGCATGGCCTCGGCCTCGAGCTCGGTTTCGACCGGCATCAGCGCCACCAGCCGTTGCGGCGCGCCCTCCACGCTCAAGGCACCGGCGGCGGCGAGCGCGCGTTCGCTGCCGTGCTCGGTGTCGAAATCGACCACCCTGCGCTGGCCGGCCGGCAGCGCGGCCAGCACGCGCCGCACCTGGCCGGCGTCGCTGGCGCGGCCGGGCGCGAGCAGGCGGCGCGCGCTGGCGTTGACCGGCTCGACCGCGTCGCCCGGCCCGCTGGCGCCGACGCGAAACAAGGCTATCGGCGCGTATTCGAGCTGGGCCTCCAGCGCCAGCACGCGCGCGGTCAGCGCGGCCTGGTCGTGCGGCACGCCGACGGGCAGTTCGAGCGCGGCCGGCGCGCGTCTGGCGCCGGCCACGCCGCGTGCGAGCAGGGCCGCGGCGCCGGCGCCGAGCAGCAGGCAGGCGACCAGGCCGCGCGCCGACGCCGCGTTGGCGCCCGCGCCGAACCCCGCCACGGCCAGCAGCAGCGCGCCGGCGCCGATGCGCACCATGGCGCCGGTGTCAGAGCCCATGCTTTTCCAGCTTGCGGTACAGCGCCGCGCGGCTCACGCCGAGCAGCCTGGCGGCGCGGCTGATGTTGCCCTGAACTTGTTCCATGGCGGCGGCGACGGCGTCGCGTTCGAGCGCGCCCAGCTGGCGCACGTCACCCGCCCGCGCCACCGGCATTGCGGCCGTGGCGGCGGCCGCGCCAAGGTCCGCCACGCCGAAATCGGCCAACTCGTACTGCCCCGATTGCGCCAGGATCACCGCGCGCTCGCAGGCGTGGCGCAAGGCGCGCACATTGCCGGGCCAGGCATGGGCGCACAGGGCCTGGGCGGCGGCGGGCGCGATGCTGCCGGCGTGCTTGCCGTACTGCTGCTGGTAGTGGCCGAGGAAATGGCCGAGCAGCATGGGGATGTCCTCGCGGCGCGCGCGCAAGGGCGGCACCCGCAGCACGATGGTGTTCAGGCGGAACAGCAGGTCGGGGCGGAACACCTGGGCGTCGTACAGGCTGGCCTCGTCGAGGTTGGTGGCGCTGACGATGCGCACGTCGACGCTCTCGGCGCGGTCGGCGCCCAGCGGCGTCACCTCGCGCCGCTCGAGGGCGGTGAGCAGCTTGGCCTGGGCCGCCAGCGGCAAGTTGCCGATCTCGTCAAGGAACAGGGTGCCGCCCGAGGCCGCCTGGAAAGCGGCCGGCGCGGTCCTGGCGGGCGTCGGTGAAGGCGCCCTTGCGGTGGCCGAACAGTTCGCTCTCGATGGTCGACTCCGGCAGGCTGCCCATGTCGAGCGCGAGGAAGTTGCCGGCCGCGCGACGGGACGCCAGGTGGAGGGCGCGCGCCACCAACTCCTTGCCGACGCCGTTTTCGCCGAGCACCATGACGTTGGCATCGGTGGGGCCGACGTTGCCGATGAAGGCGCGCAGCTCGCGCATCGCCGCCGAGTTACCCAGCAGGGCCGCGCTGGCGCCGGCCGCCGGGGCGGCCTCGGACGGGGCGGCGCGGCGCGCCAGCGCGGCGTCGACGGCGGCGGCCAGGCGCGCGTTGTCCCACGGCTTGGTGATGAAGTCGCAGGCGCCGCGCTTCATCGCCTCCACCGCCAGCGGCACGTCGGCGTAGGCGGTCATGGCGATCACCGCGGGCGGCCTAGGCAGGGCGCGCAGCTGGCGCAGCACCTCCAGGCCCTCGGCACCGTCGGTGCGGCCGGGCGTGAAATTGAAGTCGAGCAGGACCACGTCCGGCGCCGCCTCGCGCAGGTAGCGCGCCAACTGGCGCGGATCGGCCAGCGTGCGCACCTCCGCGCCACGACGGCGCAGCAGTAGTTGCGCCGCGTAGGCGACGTCGGCATCGTCGTCGAGGATCAGGACTTGGGCGGACATGGCAGAAAGAGTATGGGAGCTGAGCCGATCATAGCAGCAGCATCTCGCCGCCAGCAACGAAATGCACGCGCCGGCGCCGCCACTGTCCGAAAGCGGACACCGGCGCCGTCCGCTAGCGGACAACACTGGCGCGCAAGGCGGCCGGTGGGCGAGAATGCGGACATGGCACGGGAGTTGCAGTTGGCTCATCATTTCAACGGGACGAGGCGAGCGCATCATGATTTCCACAAACACAGCGCGGCACGGGCCTGGCAGGCGGGAGAGCCCATGAGCATGAACGACCTGCGCGCCGGCTGGCGCACCCTGCTGCAGGAGCCGGGCTACTCGCTGGTGGTCGTGCTGGGCCTGGGGATCGGCGTGGGCGCCGCCTTGCTGCTGCTCGGCTTCGTGCGCTACTGCTGGCAATACAACGCCGACGTACCGGACGTGGCGCAGGTGTTCATCGTCAAGCAACGCTACAACGTGATGCCCAATGCGCCCACCTTCGATCAGGCGCCGATGCTGCTGCGCGCCGTCGCCGCCAGGCTGCCCGGCGTGCAGGCGGCCGTGGCCTACCTGCCGTCGCGCCCCATGGATCTGCTCACCGCGCGCATCGACGGCCAGCTGCGCCCCGTGCACAGCCTGACGGTCACGCCCGGCTTCGCGGCCATGCTCGGCGTGCGCGCGCTCGAGGGCGACGTGCAGGCCGCGCTGGACCAGCCGGGCGGCTTCGCCATCACCGAAGACGCGGCCCTGCGCCTGTTCGGCACCGTCCACGCGCTCGGGCGCAGCATGCTGGTCGAAGGCCAGGTGCTGCACGCTGGCGCGATCCTGGGCCGGCGCGCGCTCAACACCACCATCCCGTTCGAGACGCTGCTGGGGGTGCGCTCGGTGTTGGCGGCCGACGTGCGCGACGAGATGCTCGGCGGGACCCAGGGGTGGTGGGGCAAGGTCCTGGTGCGTGTGCATCCGGACGCCTCGCTGGCCGCGCTCACGACGGCCCTGCAGCAGGCCGTCGACGATGCGCCGGCGCTGCACCAGCAGGGGCCGGAGGAGCGCCAGCGCCTGGGCCGGCGCAAGGTGATGGAGATCAGCCTGGCGCCGCTGGGGCGCGCATATTTCGACACCGACGTCGAAAGCAACTTCCTCAGTCCGGCGGGCGACCGCGCCAACCCGGCCGCGCTGGCTGGCTTCGGCGCCGTCGCCGTGCTGATCCTGGCGCTGGCGGCGGTCAACTACGTCAACCTGGCGGCGGTGCGGGTGCTGCGCCGCCAGCGCCAGGTGGCCATGCGCAAGGTGCTCGGCGCCAGCCTGCGCCAGATCGTGCTGCAACTGCTGGCCGAGTCGCTGCTGGTGGCGCTGGCCGCGACCGGTCTCGGCCTGCTGCTGGCATGGCTGGCGCTGCCGCTGTTCGCCAGCCTGGTCAACCGCCCGCTGGACGGCATCTTCACGGCGGCGCACATCGGCGCGGCCTTGCTGCTGGGGGTGGTTCTGGGCGGCCTGACGGCGGCCTATCCGGCCTGGATCGCCATCGGGGTGCGGCCCAGCCAGGTGCTGGTCGGGCGCGCCGACACCGAGTCCATGCAGGGCGCCCGCTTGCGGCGCGCGCTGACGATACTGCAGGTGGCCGCGGCCATGGCCTTCGCCAGCGGCACCCTGGCGGTGGGCTTGCAGACGCTGTACGCGATGCGCGCCTCGCCCGGCTTTGATCCGGCTCCGCTGCTCGTGGTCGACCTGCCGGAGGCGGTCAAATTCAGCGCCCAGGCGCGCGCTTTCGTCACCGCGCTGGCGGCCCTGCCGGACGTGCAAGGCGTGGCGATCGCGCTCGACGCGGTCGGGCGCAGCCGGGAGACCATGTTCGGCGCGCTCAAGCGCCCGGGCGCCCAGAACGCCACCATGGAGATCAAACGGGTCAGCGCCAACTTCTTCGAGCAGTACAGCATCGCCCCCGTGGCGGGGCGCTTGTTCAGCGCGCGCCGCGACCATGAGGACGACGCCGAGCCGCTGGTGCTCAACGCGGCGGCCGCGCGCGCGCTCGGGTTCGCCGATCCGGTCCAGGCGCTCGGTCAAACCGTGCTGCTCAACGGCGGCAACGGCGCCGCGCCTGCGGCGGCGGCCAGGCGCGTGGTCGGGATCGCCCCGCCGCTGCGCCTGCGCTCCTTGCGCGAAACGGTCGGCCCGGTGGCGTACGAACTGAGCACGGGCGGCGCCACGCTCAGCGTGCGCACTGGCGCGCCGGCGCGCGTCGAGGGCGCGGTGCTAGACCTGTGGCCGCGCTATTTCCCCGACGCGCTGCCCAAGCTGCAGCGGGCCCAGGCGATCATGGCCGCCAACTACGCCGACGACGCGCGCATGGCCAGGCTGCTGGCGATGGCCAGCGGCATCGCGCTGGCCATCGCCGCCTTCGGCACCTACGTGCTGGCTGCGCACACGGTGCGGCGCCGCGCCCGCGAAATCGTGCTACGCAAGCTGTACGGCGCGGGCCGGGCCGAGATCGGCCGGCTGGTGCTGCGCGAGAGCGCCGCGCTGACCCTGGTGGCGGCGCTGCTCGCCTTGCCGCTCGCCGCCGTCGCCATCGAGCGCTACCTGGCCGGTTACGCCGAGCGTGCGCCGGGCGCTTACTGGAGCATGGCGCTGGCCCTCGGATTGACGCTGACGCTCACGCTGGCGGCGACCTGGCGCCATGCCAGCCTGGCGATGCGCATGCTCCCGGCCACGCGTTTGGCAGCGTTTGGCGATAAGGGCAAGCCAATAGCTGGCCTATTGGCGTCGACCGTGTCGCCAGACGCTACCGGTTTCTTGGCGGTTTGGCCGGACTTCTTCTTCCGCGTAGATTCCTAGAGCCCGTCCTGTTCCGAGCCTGTTCCGGCCCACGCGTGCTCCCGGCCACGGCCCCGCGCAACTAGCCCCTTCCTTTCCCAGGCCGCGCATGCCGCAGGCCGATTCGCGCGTTTACCACAGGATGGGCGTGCATACACGCATCTTTCGATCCGTCATTCCAGCTGTCGCGTCCGCCCCACACCGTGCGCAGGCGCACGTTTGTTTGCGCTACCATTTTCAAAAAAAGAATGTTATGTTTGGCATCGGACACAGCTGGCGAATCTTAAGGTAGACGCGGTAGGGACTGCTTGCAACAACAATGCTTGCGTTACCAAATTTACTAAAAACCGAGTCTCGCCAATCATATATTGATTTGATAACGTTTTCATTTTAAGAGGTTTAATCCACAGCAAAGCGAGGCAAGCACAACAAAAAAACCGGTAATGGCTAGAACGAAAAAAAGCACAGACCAACAAGACGGAGAGAGACATAGATGAATCAATTTAAAAAAACGGCAATCGCAATGGGCGTGGCCCAGATCGCGTTCATGTCGAGCAGTGCCGTGATGGCCCAGACCGCCGCGGCGACCGATACCGCGGCCGACCAGGCCAAGGCGGGCCCGGCGGTGGTGGTGGTGAGCGGCCAGCGCGCCGCGCTCCAGTCGGCCCAGAAAATCAAGCAGAACGCCGACGAGATCGTCGACTCGATCGTGGCCGACGACATCGGCAAGCTGCCCGACCGTTCCGTGACGGAGGTCCTGCAACGGGTGGTGGGCGTGACCATCGACCGCAGCATGGCAGGCGACCCGCAACACTACGCGGTGGAAGGCTCCGGCGTGTCGATCCGCGGCCTGAACTATGTGCGTTCGGAACTGAACGGGCGCGATTCCTTCTCCGCCAACGGCGGCCGTTC
>DIZW01000056.1 GCA_002428015.1 Oxalobacteraceae bacterium UBA6018
CGCGGCTTCTCGAAGTACACGCGCATGACGATCTCCAGGTCGGCGGAAAAGCGTTCGCGCTCGGCCACCAGGCGCCGCGCGTACTCCATGGCGGCCTTCGGATCATGGATCGAGCACGGGCCGATCACCACCATCAGGCGGTCGTCCTGGCCGTGCAGGATGCGGTGCAGGGCCATGCGCGCGCCGGCCGCGGTCTGCTCGGCCGCGGGCGAGCAGGCCAGCTCCCGGATCAGGTGCGAGGGCGGGGTCAATTCCTTCATTTCGCGGATGCGCAAATCGTCGGTGCGGGGCATGCTGTTCTCCAGTGGCTGTCGTGCTGTGTTGGACAAGGTATCGGTATCGGACTAGGTAAAAAAAAACCGCCATCGCTGGCGGTTGTCTGGGATTCTGCTGGATCTCGTGTTGCTACGTGAACCTGCCGCTATTCCACCGCCTTGGGGCTGGAATTGCTAAAGTAAAAATGGCAGATAAAGAAAAACACCGAGTGCATGGTAGGTCCCTGTGGTTGCGAACGACTATAACAACAACGCCTGCAAATTGGCAAGCCCTATTTTTCTCCACCCTCGTCGCATGCGCACGCGCCAGGCGACAAGCCGTTGCGCGCGTCCCACAGCAGCCGTGGTGCAGCCGATGCCTTTGATTCGCGTCACTTGCGCCAAGCCATCCGATGCAAAACTCGGTTCATCAAGCCCCCTGCCCCGCTTTGCGCTGGCGCAAGGCGCGGCCATTTTCTGTCCGCATTGTTTATCTGGCGCAACTCGCTACGCGTCGTGACGCCAGTCACGTCCGGCAGGGAACACCCTCCCCGCCTCACCTGTCGCCCCGGCGCCAGCGTGATGCGTCCTGAACTGGAGCACGACATGATTGAAACGATATTATCATCATCCCTGCGCCGCATGTTTGCCGGCGGCGCCGCGCTGGGCACGGTCCTGCTGGCATTGCCGGCCCAGGCCCAACAGGACACCGCCGCCCCCATGCAGCGGGTCGAAATCACCGGCTCCTCGATCAAGCGCCTGGCCAGCGAGACGGCGCTGCCGATCAGCGCGATTCGCGCCGAGGACTTCGTCAAGCAGGGCCTGTCCACGGTGCAAGAGGTGCTCAACACCATCCCCATGAACCAGACCTCGACCAGTTCCTCGCAGTCGGTGGGCCTGGGCACCGGCGGGCAATCGATGGCCGACCTGCGCGGCCTGGGCGGCAACAAGACCCTGGTGCTGCTCAACGGCCGGCGCCTGGCCAGCCACCCCTACACCGGCGAGACGGTGGACCTGAACGTCATCCCCGTGGCCGCGCTGGACCGGGTCGAGATCCTGCGCGACGGCGCCTCGGCCATCTACGGCACCGACGCCATCGGCGGGGTCATCAACTTCATCACCAAGCGCTCCCTCACCGGCTTCGGGGTGACCATGGAGGGCTTCGTGCCCGAGCACAAGGGCGGCGCCGACGAACAGCGCCTGAACCTGTACGGCGGCCTGGGCGACCTGAACACCGACGGCTGGAACCTGTGGGGCGCGATCGACGTGCACAACCAGGATTCGCTTGCCGCGACCGAGCGCAGCTTCGCCAACACCGGCATCCGGCCCGAGCACGGCGTCTCCCAGACCAGCGGCACGCCCTTCCCCGCCAATTTCTTCTCCACGCTGGGCATCACGGGCAACCCCAGTTTCGCCACCGGCTGCAATCCGCCCTCCTCGGTGCCGCGCGCCAGCAACAAGACCTGCCGCTACGACTACACGCGCGAGGTGGACCTGATTCCGCTCACCCGCCAGGAAACGTTCATGGGGCGCTTCACGCGCAAGTTCGGCCCCGACCACACCGCCAACATCGAATACCTGCACGCGCGCAGCACCAACGAATCGCGCGTGGCGCCCCCGCCCATGGCGCTGCCGAACGTGGACCCGGTCATCCACGCCACCAGTCCGTTCTACCCGGGCGGCATCGGCGGCACCCCGGCCGTGGCCGGCCTGACCGGCGAAGACCTGACGGTGAGCTGGCGCCCGCTCGAAACGGGGCGCCGGCGCGAGTTCGACACCAGCATCTCGGACCGGCTCGTGGCCGCGCTCGAAGGCACGCTGTACGGCTGGGACTACAACACGGCGCTGTCGCACTCGGTGTCGCGCGCGCGCAGCGCCTTCACCGGCGGCTACCTGATCGACCGCGACATCGTCGCCGGGCTGGACCAGGGCATCCTGACCCCCTTCGGTCCGCAAACCCCGGCCGGGCTGACCTTTCTGCAGAACTCGCTGCTGCTGGGCCAGTACCTCAACGCCAAGATGCGCAGCACGGCGCTGGATTTTCGCGCCACGCGCGACCTGATGACGCTCCCGGCGGGCCCGCTCGGCTTCGCCGCCGGGGCCGAGGTGAGGCGCGACAAGGCCGAGTACCTGGTCAACCGCGCGCTGGCCTCGCAGGCGTCGAGCTCGGGCTACCAGGATGCGCTCGACCAGTTCGGCGACCGCAACATCTGGGCCCTCTTCCTCGAGGCGAACATCCCCATCATCAAGGACCTGGAGGTCGACCTGGCGCTGCGCCACGACCACTACAGCGACTTCGGCGGCAGCACCAACCCCAAGGTCGGCCTGCGCTACCAGCCGGTGCGGCAAGTGCTGCTGCGCGCCTCGTACAACCGCGGCTTCCGGGCCCCGACCCTGTTCGACATCAACGCGCCGCAAACGACGACGAACACCGCGAACACCTACGACGATCCGCTGCTGTGCCCGAACGGCGTGGCGGTACCCGGCGCCAACCCGAACGTGGCCTGCGACCAGCAGCAGAACATCCGCAGCGGCGGCAACAAGAACCTGAGCCCGGAAAAATCCAAGACCTATAGCGCCGGCGTGGTATTCGAGCCGCTGCCCGAGCTCACCATGTCGCTCGACTACTGGGACATCCGCCTGCGCGACAAGATCGACACACTGCCCGAGCAGACCATCTTCGGCGACTTCGCCAAGTACCGCGACCTGTACCACTACAACGCTGCCGGCACCCAGCTCGACTATGTGCTGGCGACGACCACCAACCTGGGCGAGGTGCGCACCAACGGTGTCGACCTGAGCGTCCACTACCGCGTGCCGAATAAGCTGTACGGCAACATGGGCGTGGTCATGGAGGGCACCTACGTCAACAAGTACGAGTACCAGAACGAGCGCGGTGGCCCGTTCATCCAGAACGCCGGCCGCTACGCCGACGCCAACCCGGTGTTCCGCTGGCGCCACAACCTGCTGTTCACCTGGGGCAGCGGCCCGTGGAGCGTCAACCTGGGCAACCGCTTCACATCGGGCTACACCGACCAGAACGACGTCGACCCCGAGTTCGAGCGCCGCGTCGCCTCCTACTCGACCTGGTCGCTGTCGGGTACCTACACGGGCATGCGGCATGTGGACTACACGGTGGGCATCAAGAACCTGACGGACAAGGAGCCGCCCTACAGCAACCAGGGCACCACCTTCCAGCAGGGCTATGATCCGCGCTACACGGACCCGGTGGGGCGCACCTGGTACGCCCGCATCACCACGCGCTTCTAAAGCGGCCCAGGTGCCTGGGAACGGCGCCCCAGGCGCCGCTGGCGGCGGCCACGTTCGAAACATGGGGCGAAGCGCGGCCGCGAAATACGGCGAAGCGCATAGGCGACACGAATACGCGAAACGCGGAGAATCGCGGACGTGAAATGGGGCGGATCGCGGCGGCGAATCGACGCCGCGGTCGGCGCCGCGGAGCGACACCGTCGCCGCGCGCCAGCTTGCCGGCGCTACCCTGTTGCTACCTTGCAGCTACCATCAGCGGTGCCGTCAGCCGGTGCCGCCGACGGTCACGTCTTCGATGCGCAGGGTCGGCTGGCCCACGCCCACCGGCACGCTCTGGCCTTCCTTGCCGCACACGCCCACGCCCGAATCCAGGCGCATGTCGTTGCCGATCATGGACACCCGGTTAAGCACGTCCGGGCCGTTACCGATCAGGGTCGCGCCCTTGACCGGGTAGGTCACCTTGCCGTTCTCGATCATGTAGGCCTCGCTGGCCGAGAACACGAACTTGCCGTTGGTGATGTCGACCTGGCCGCCGCCGAAATTGACCGCGTACAGGCCGTTCTTGACCGAGGCCAGGATTTCGGCCGGGTCCTTGTCGCCCGCTAGCATGTAGGTGTTGGTCATGCGCGGCATCGGCAGGTGGGCGAACGATTCGCGCCGCGCGTTGCCGGTCACCGGCATCTTCATCAGGCGCGCGTTCATGGTGTCCTGGATGTAGCCCTTCAGGATGCCGTCCTCGATCAGGGTGGTGCACTGGGTCGGGTTGCCCTCGTCGTCCATGTTGAGCGAGCCGCGGCGGTCGGCCAGGGTGCCGTCGTCGACCACGGTGACGCCCTTGGCCGCCACGCGCTCGCCGATGCGTCCGGAGAACGCGGACGAGCCCTTGCGGTTGAAGTCGCCCTCGAGGCCGTGGCCGATCGCCTCGTGCAGCAGCACGCCGGGCCAGCCCGGCCCGAGCACGATGGTCATGGGGCCGGCCGGGGCCGGGCGCGCGTCCAGGTTGACCACGGCCGCCTTCACCGCCTCCTCAGCGTAGCGCTCGAGGATCTCGTCGGTGAAGTAGCCGTAGTGGTAGCGCCCGCCGCCGCCGGACGAGCCCATCTCGCGCCGCCCGTTCTGCTCCGCGATCACCGTCACCGACACCCGCACCAGCGGGCGGATGTCGGCCGCCAGCACGCCGTCGCTGCGCACCACCAGCACCACGTCGTATTCGCCGGCCAGGCCGGCCATCACCTGCACCACGCGCGGGTCTTTTTTGCGCGCCATCTTCTCGACCCGCTCGAGCAGCTTGACCTTGGCCGTCGCGTCGAGCGAGGCCAGCGGATCGTTGGGCAGGTACAGCGAGCGTCCGCCGCTCGGCGTCATGGCCGATGCCACCTTGATCTTGCCGGAGCCCGAGCGCGCGATCGTGCGCGTGGCCGCGGCCGCGTCCAGCAGCGCGCTCTCGGAGATCTCGTCGGAGTACGAAAAGGCCGTGCGCTCGCCCGACACGGCGCGCACGCCGACGCCCTGGTCGATCGAGAAGCTGCCGGTCTTGACGATGCCTTCCTCGAGGCTCCAGCCTTCGCTCTTGGTGAACTGGAAATACAGGTCGGCGTAGTCGACCTTGTGGGTGAACATGCTGCCCAGGGTGGTGAGCAGCTTGGCTTCGTCCAGGCCAAACGGGGTCAGCAGGATATCGCGCGCCACCGCCAGGGAGGACAGATTCGGTTCGAACGGTTTCATGATTGCAGTTCTTTCAAAATTCGATGGGCCATTGTGCCATATCGCGGCCACTTGCAGCGGTCACAACTTGCGGTGCTGGAGGGCCGGCAAGCTGGCGCGCACGCCGGCCAGGAAGGCCGGGTCGAGCGCGCCGCTGACCACCCCCTCGCCCTCCTTGAGCAGCGCCTTGACCTCGCCCCAGGGGTCGATCAGCATGCTGTGGCCGAAGGTGCGGCGCCCGTTCGGGTGCAGCCCGCCCTGGGCCGAGGCCAGCACGTAGCACTGGTTCTCGATGGCGCGCGCGCGCAGCAGCACCTCCCAGTGGGCCATGCCGGTGGTGTGGGTGAAGGCGGCCGTGACGACGACCAGCGTGCAGTCGCCCAGCGCCCGGTACAGCTCGGGAAAGCGCAGGTCGTAGCACACCGACAGGCCGACCCGGCCGAAGGGCGCCTCGAACGCCGCCACCGCCTCGCCCGGCACGATGGTGCGCGCCTCGTCGTAGGACTCGCTGCCCTTGGCGAAGCCGAACAGGTGGATCTTGTCGTAGCGCTCGACCGGCTGGCCCTGGGGGTCGTACACCAGGGTGGTGTTCATCACCTTGCCGGCCTGGCCAGAGACCAGCGGCAAGGTGCCGCCGATGAGCCAGACGCGGTGCTCGCGCGCCGCCTCGGCCATGAACTGCTGGATCGGCCCCGCGCCCGGCTGCTCGGCGTGGGCCACCTTGTCGCTGTCGTTCATGCCCATGATGGGCCAGTACTCGGGCAGGGTGACCAGCACCGCGCCGCGCGCGGCGGCCTCGTTGACGAGCCGGCGCGCGGTGGCGATGTTCTGGTCGATGTCCGGCGAGCTGATCATTTGTACGGCTGCCACTGTCGTCATGTCGCTTCCTTCGTCATGTCGTCCCCTTAGTGTGCGGCGGGCGCGGCCGCTGGCTTGGCGCCGCCCAATTTGGTGATGATAGGCGCCTTCCACGGCCCCGTCACCTGCATCTCGTAGGTCAGCGCCCTCATCACCGGGGCGCGCAGGAAAAGCTGGGCCAGGAAACTGCCCAGTCCCACCACCGGGTTGACCGCCAGCGCGTACACCAGCGGACCGGTGCCGAGATTAAATTCCGGAATCACGACCACGTGCAGGTTGGTCGACTCGTTGGCGATGTCGGCGTTGCCCGCCATGAGCACGGTGGCGGCCACCCCGTGCATCTTGAGGTTGTCGGTGCGCAGCACGCCGCGCGTGATGGTGGCGTCGGCGCTGATGCCGTCGAACGCCAGGCCTTCCGAGAACACGTCGTGGAAGTCCAGCTTGAGCAGGCGCGGCAGCATCTGCAGGCTGAGCACGCCCAGCAGCTTGGCCGCGCCCGGCTCCTGCTTGAGGAACTGGCCGGACTCCACGTTCATCGCGATCTTGCCCGACAGGGTGGGAATGTCGAGCGAGTATGGCAGGCCGTTCCAGGCGATGTCGCCACTCAGCTTGCCCTTGCCGCGGCGCACGGTCTCCGCGAAGCCGAAGCGGTCCAGCAGCTTGCCGGCGTCGTTGATGTCGAGGTTGAAGTTGAGGTTGGTGCTGCTCTGGCCGTTGCGCGAAACCCATTTGCCGGTGCTCGACAGGGTGCCGTCCGGGTTGACCAGCGACAGGCGATTGATGCGCCACTCGCGCCCGGCGGCGGCCATGGCGTTGTTGGCCACCAGTTCCAGGCGCCCCAGTTGCTTGTTGAACAGCTCGAAGCGCTCGGCCACGATGTCGAGCGCGGGAATGGTCGAGACGGCGCTCTTGCCGCCCTCGAGCAGGTCCTTGACGTCGGCCGCGGCCGACTCGGGGATGATCAGCGAGGCCAGGCGCGCGGTGACCTTGCCCAGGCTGCCGCCGTTCGACTCGGCCCAGCTCACGTGGCCCGACACCTGGCGCGAATCGATGTTGGCCTGCCAGGTGCCCTTCTGGTGCGAGGCACCCACCACCACGTTGTCGAGCTTGCGGTCGCCAATGACCAGCTCGCCCGCGCGCGCGGCCATCACGTCCGGCACCACGTACTCGGCCAGGCTCGGGCCGGCCTCGGCGGCGGCGGCGCCGTCCGCGTGCGCACCCGCGCTCGCATTCGACACGCTCGCGCCGATGCCCATCCACTGGTCCACGTTCAGGCTCTTGAGGCTGACGTTGACCATCATCCCGCTCTCGGGCTCCGGCGCCGGCACGTTCACGCCGATGCCGCCGCGCAGCATGGCCCAGGTGCCGTTGGGCTGGCGCTGGCGCAGATAGCGCGCGGCCATGGTGCTGCCCAGGCTGAGCTTGATCTCGTCGCGGGCGGCGCCGTCCACCGGGGCCAGGGTGTTGAGGGTGAAGTGGGCCGGCAGCAGCTCGGCCGGCGCCTTGCTGACCGGCAGCGGGAAGTCCAGCCCCATGCCGGCCAGGGCCGAGTCGATGCTGATCTGCAGCTGGCCCTCGCGCACCGTCACCGCGCCCGTGTAGCGGGTGGCGCCCGACAGGCGGCTCACCACCGGCTGCATGGCGGCCGACGGATACTGCTTGCGCACCCCCTCGGCCGCCACGGTGCCGCCCAGGCGGATCACGATGGCGTTGTCGCGCTGGGAGCCGCCCGTCAAGGCCAGCGGCCCGCCCAGGAAGCTGGCGCCGATGCCGTTCAGGGTCACGCCGCGCTCATTGAAGTCGATCTTGCCCAGCGCCGACTGCAGCGGCGGCAGCTCCGGGAACAGCACCACGTCGTTGCCGGCCAGTTGCAGGCTGCCGTTGACCTTGCTGTCGATCATGTGGGTCAGCGGCAGGCGCAGCTTCAAGGCCAGCTTGGCGTTGCCGCTGGCGCGGGTGTCCTCGGTGAAGCGGCCGATCCAGTCGAGCACCGGGCTGGCCGCCACGTAGCGCAGGAATTCCTGCATCGGGCCGGCCGCGCTGCCGTCGATCTCCAGGGTGCGCTCGGGCGAGGCCAGGTCGGCCACCACCGCCTTCACGTTGGCCAGGCCCACGCCCAGGGTGCGCGCGGTGTCGCCGTGGATCTCCATGCGCGTGCGGTCGAACACGAAACTGCCGTTGATCTTCTCGGCCTGCGGCCACAGCGGCCCCTTGGCGTCGGCGGACAAGCGTCCCGGCGCGTAGTTCAGGCGGCCGTTCTCGAGCCGGCCGGCGACCCGGAACTCGCCCTTGGCCCGCTCGATGGCGTTGTCGGCGCGAAACGGGAAGTGCGCGAGGTCGCCGCGCAGGCGCAGGCTGACGTCGTTGGCCACGCCGTCCTCGAGCGCGCCGGTGAGCCAGGCGCGCAGCTCGGGCGGGGTCTGCAGCGGCAGGTAGCGGTCGATGCTGTTCAGCTGGAAGCCGGACAGGGTGCCGTTGAGGTCGACGATGCCGGCCGGGTGGCCGGGCTGGGCCGACAGCAGCATCTGGTGCTTGCCCGACAGCGAGCCCTTGAGCTTGCCCTGGGCGAAGTTGAGCGCGTCGAGCTGGAGCTGGAGCAGGTCGCGCGGGCCGAAGCGCCAGCGCGCCTGCATGCTGAACTGGTCGAACGGCATGGCCGGGTCGGCGAACCAGGCCGGCAGCTGCACCACCAGGTTCTTGGCGTCCACCGCCAGGCTGCCGCCCTGCTCGTCGGCGTCGATCGTGCCCGACAGGTTCTGGAAGCCCGGCAGGGCCGGCAGCGCGGCCGTGGCCGGGCCGGACGCGCTCGCGGGACGGGCCAGGCGCGCCAGCTGCGGCTTGATGCCGAGCCCGTCGAGGCGGCCGCGCACGTGGTAGGCGCTGATGGCCGGGTACTTGCCGCGCCACTGGGCGATGAAGCCGCTGAGCTTGCCGCGGGGCGCGAAGTCGGCCAGCAGCGCCCGCTGCGCCGGGCTCAGCGGCAATTGCTCGGCCAGCTGGGCCAGGGTTTCCAGGTCCAGCTCGCGCGCGCCGACCTCGAACTTCTCCGGCTCCTTGCCGCGCGCCGGCGTGTAGACCTCGGCCACGGTGGTGGGCGCCATGGTCAGGCCGTCGGTGGTGGCCAGCGAGAAATCGGTCAGGGTGACGCTGTGGCCGGCGGCGCCGAAGCTGGGCTGGCCTTCGCGCCGGTTCGGGTGGGCCGGCTCGGTGGCCGACAGGCGCCCGCGCACCCGCGCCAGGTCCAGCTGGGGCAGGTCGCGGCCCAGGCGCGCGCTGACGTCGACCAGGCCGACGTCGGCGGTGAAGCCGGCCAGGCGCGCCTGGTCCAGGCGCAGCCAGGCGCGCACCGAGCCCTTGCCGCGCGTGAGCTGGAACGGATAGTCGAGGTAATCCTTCCACGCGGCCAGGTCGGTGTCGGCGATGTCGGCGTACAGCTCGCCCTTCCACAAGGCGGCGTTGGCGATGCGCGCGGCGAACGCCGGGTGGGTGAAGTCGGCGCGCACGTCCAGCGGCGCGGCCAGGCTGGCCGGCGGCGTGGCGCGCAGGGCGAAGCGGTGGTGGTTCCAGCGGTTGAGCAGCACCATGTTGACGTTCTCGAGCGCCAGCTCGGGCGCCGCGCGCAGCTGGTCGGTCCAGTGCACCCGGCCTTCGCGGATGACGATCTGCTCCTGCTTGAACACCCAGTCCGGGTCGCCGCCGGCGGCCTTGTCGTCGAGCACGATGCCGGCCACGTACAGCTTGCCATCGGCGGTGCGGCGCACGTCCAGGTCGGGACGGATGATCTCCAGCGAGGCGAAGCGCGGCGCGGCCGCCGCCACGCTCCACCACGACAGCGTGGCCGACACGCTCGGCAGACTCAGCACCTGGCGGCCCTGCTTGTCGCGCAGCACCACGTCGCCCAGGAACAGGCTAGGCTGCAAACCATGCCAGGACGCGTAGATGCGCGCGATCGAGACCTGGTTGCCGAGCGCGCGCCCGGCCAGGCGCTCGATGTCGGTCTTGTAGTAGTCGATGTTGGGCAGGATCGCGTAGCGCAACATCAGGAAGGTGACGGCGAACGCGAAATACACGAGCAGCGCCAGCTTCACGGTCAAGCCCAGCACGTGGTGGGTGGCCAGGTTGCACACGCGATAGGCGGCCCCGAGCCGCCGCCAGCGCTCGGCGATAGGCAGGTGCGCCGTGGCGTTCTGTGATTCGGGACTATGCATCAATCGCACATAAAAGGCTCGTTAAAGGGAGGTCAAGGGCTCGCCAACCAAATGTTCATCAATAAGAGCGCGCTTGCATGATTCCCGCCGCCTACCTTACCATCGTCCTGACCCGCTCAGGATCGCGCGCCAATTCTACCCTATCGCCTCATCCGGGACCGCACTTTAACTCTTCCTTACAATCGACAATGCCAGCTTCCCCGACCAGCGCCACGCCTCCAGAGTCCTTGACCACCGCCTCGCGCTTTTTCCAGCGCTGGCGCGGCGCCGCCCCCGGGCGCGCCGAGGCGCTCGCCACCCTGGCCATGGCGCCCCTGGACCGGCTCGACCTGGGCGCGGCCCTGGCCCACGAAGGCGCCGCCGGCCTGCCCCTCGCGCGCGCCATGCGGCGCCTGCGCAACCTGCTCGTGGCCGGCCTGATCGCGCGCGACCTGGACGGCGCCGCCACCCTGGACGAGGTCGTCACGGCCATGACCCGCTTCGCCGACTTCGCCGTCCAGACCCACCTGGCGGCCCTCATGGACGAGCTGGTGGCCGCCCACGGCATGCCGATCGGCGAGGAATCCGGCCTGCCCCAGGAAATGATGGTGTTGGCCATGGGCAAGCAAGGCGGCGGCGAGCTGAACGTGTCGTCCGACATCGACCTGATCTTCGTCTATCCCGAGGACGGCGACACCCGCGCCGACGGCCCCGGCCAGCGTCAGCTGTCCAACCACGAGTTCTTCACCCGCCTGGGCAAGCGCCTGATCGCCGCCCTGGCCGAGGTGATCGAGGACGGCTTCACCTTCCGGGTCGACATGGCGCTGCGCCCGAACGGCAACTCCGGCCCGCTCGCGGCCAGCCTCAACATGGTCGAGCAATACCTGATCGTGCAGGGGCGCGAATGGGAACGCTACGCCTGGGTCAAGGCGCGCGCCGTCACCGGCGCCGCGGCCGACATCGCGGCCCTGGACGCCATCGTGCGCCCCTTCGTGTACCGGCGCTACCTCGACTTCGGCGTCATCGACGCCATCCGCACCATGCACGCCCAGATCCGCGCCGAGGTCGAGCGCCAGGAGCGCCTGCACCCTGAGCGCAGCAACAACGTCAAGCTCGGCCGCGGCGGCATCCGCGAAATCGAATTCCTGTCCCAGGTCTTCCAGCTGATCCGCGGCGGGCGCGACGCCGCCCTGCGCGAGCGCTCCACCCGCGCCACCTTGCGCGTGCTGGCCGACAAGGGCCTGATGGACGGCGCCACCGTGGCCCGCCTGCTCGAGTCCTACACCTTCCTGCGCAACCTCGAGCACCGCCTGCAATACCTGGACGACGCCCAGACCCACACCCTGCCCGCCAGCGAGGCCGACCGCGCCAGCGTGGCCGCCATGATGAAGCTGCCCGACAGCGCCACCCTGCTGGCGCGCCTGGCCGAGGTGCGCCAGTTCGTCGCCGCCCAGTTCGACGCCATGTTCAGCGACAAGAACGGCAGCGAGACGGCCGACGTGCGCGCGGCCTGCGCCGATCTGGACAACCTGGAGGCGGTCGAGGTGCGCCTGGCCGCGCTCGGCTTCGACCAGCCGGCCGCGGCCGCCGCGCGTCTGACCGGCACCTGGCAATCGCCGCGCGTGCAAGCCCTGCCCGAGGCCAGCCGCAACCGCCTGCAAGGCCTCGTCAACCAGGCCCTGCCGTCGATCGCCGCCTGCGCCGCCGACAGCGAGATGGGCAGCGCCAGCGCCACGCTGGGCCGCCTGCTCGACTTTTTCGAAGCCATCGCGCGCCGCTCGGCCTACCTGTCGCTGCTGACCGAATACCCGCACACGCTCGACCGCGTGATCCGCATGATCCACGCCAGCGGCTGGGCCGCCACCTTCCTCAAGCTGCACCCGATCGTGCTCGACGAACTGCTCGACGACCGGGTCCAGCACGACACGCTCGACTGCGCCGCCCTGCGCGCCGAGCTGGCCACCCTGCTGGGCGCGGCCGTCGGCGACACCGAGCGCCAGATGGACATCCTGCGCGAGGCCCACCACGCCCAGCTGTTCCGCCTGCTGGCCCAGGACCTGGCCGGCAACCTGACCGTCGAGCGCCTGGCCGATCACTTGTCCGCGCTGGCCGACACCATCGTCGCGGCCACCATCGACGCAGTCTGGAACACCGTCGCCACCCGCCACCGCGAGGTGCCGCGCTTCGCCGTCATCGCCTACGGCAAGCTGGGCGGCAAGGAGCTGGGCTACATCTCCGACCTCGACGTCATCTTCCTGTTCGACGACGACGACCAGGACGCCCCCGCCAACTACGCCAAGCTGGCCCAGCGCTTCATCACCTGGATGACCGCCCACACCTCGGCCGGCATCCTGTTCGACATCGACACCGCGCTGCGCCCTGACGGCGCCAGCGGCATGCTGGTGTCCTCGCTCGACGCCTTCGAGCGCTACCAGCACAAGTCGGCCTGGGTATGGGAGCACCAGGCCCTCACGCGCGCCCGTTTTTGCGCTGGCGACGCCGCCATCGGCGCGCGCTTCGATGCGATCCGCGACCAGGTGCTGCGCACCGACCGCGACGCCCGCGCGGACGAGCTCAAGCGCGAAGTGCTCAACATGCGCAAGAAGATGCGCGACGCCCACCCGCCGCGCGCCGCGCTGTTCGACCTCAAGCAGGACGCCGGCGGCATGATCGATATCGAATTCATGGTGCAGTACCTGGTGCTGCGCCACGCCGCCCACTACCCCGCGCTGACCGCCAACGTCGGCAACATCGCCCTGCTGAAAATGTGCGGCGAGCTGGGCCTGATCGACGCCACCCTGGCCGCCCAGGTCGGCGACGCCTACCGCGCCATGCGCAAGCTGCAGCACCAGCTGCGCCTGCAGGGACAGGACAACGCCCGCCTGGACCCGGCCAAGGTCGCGGGCCACGCCGAGCACGTGCTGGCGCTGTGGCAGGCGATCTTCGGGTAGGCTTCGGCGCCGCCGGCCCGCGTCCTACGCGGGCGCGGCAGCACGGCCGACAGGGACATCGTTCGATCGCCCCGGCGGCCCGCGCGCGCGGGCATGGCAGCGTGCCGTTCCACGTGCCACGCCACGTGGACATCGGCGCCACGTCCACGTCGACGTCCCGGGTTTACATCCCACGTCCCACCGCCAGTGGGATTTGACCGCTCAATTTCTGCAAGACACCTTCGACGCCGCTACGCCCGCCCTGTCACCCGCACGATACGAATTCGCTTGATATTCCGACCCTGTCTGCAATACTCATTTGTCAGCATTCTGACGCGCCGCATCGAAACATTCTGCACGTAACTGAACTGTTCCTGCACTCAAAACAATAATCGGGAGAAGGTCATGAAAACACTGCTGCAAGTTGCCGTTTCAGCCGCATTCTTAGGCGCCATGCAAGGCGCGTTCGCGGTCTCGCTGGTACCGGACGTCGTCACGCCATTGCCTGGCACAACTGTCGCCGCCGAGCCGCAACTGGCCGGCGTGGTGCTGGCCGACGAAACCACGCCGTACTCCTTCTTCGACGGTGTCGGCATCAACAGCGGCACGGTGCAGTCGCGCGTGGTCAGGTCGGACGTGGATGGCACGCTGGACTTCTATTGGCGCGTGGTCAGCAGCGCCGGCCAGGGCGGCGACATCGGCGCATTTCGCATCGCCAATTTCATGACATCGGCCTACAACGCCAACTGGCGCAGCGACGGCCTGGGCAATGTCGCGCCGAGCGCGGCGCGCCTGTTCGGCGGCGCCGGCGGCGACGTCAACTTCCTGTTCGGCGGCGGCACGGCGGGCAGCACCTTCAGCCCGGGCGCGGAATCCTTTTTCATGTTCCTCGACACCAACGCCACCAACTACGCCAAGACCGCGACCTACGACCTGACCGGCACCGGCGCCGGCAACATCTCCCTGTCGTACGCCACCTTCGCCCCCGCCGTGCCGGAACCGGCCACCTACGCCATGTTCGGCGTGGGCCTGCTGGCAATCGCCGCGCTGCGCCGCCGCCGATCCTGAGGGCGCAAACAGGGTACCGCGGGCGCCATCGGAACAGTGGGGCGTTCCGCTTGAGTGCGGTTCGCGCCGTGCCGGCTGCTAATCCGTCAGCGCAAACAGATCGAGCCTGAGCGACTTCATTCCCGCAGGCACATAGATCGTGATCGCCTGCGACTTGATCATGTCCTCATACAAGGCACCGCGCCCCGTGATGGAGAAATAGTAGGTGTTCGGCCGCACCGGGACCGAGGACGGCACTTGCGCCATGTGCGTGATTTCCGCGCCGGGCAAGGCGGACACAACAATGCGCTCGATGCTGTCGGGCGAGCCGATCTTGAACAGTCGCGGCACGGCGCCCACCAGTTCCAGCGCCGGCATATCCGCGCTCACGGCAAGGCACAATTGTGTATCGTGGGCGATTCGCGCCGCGTCCAGCTTGCCGCAATAATGCGTCTTGCGGTTCTCCTCCGCGACCAGCGGGATAGTGAAGTACTTCGACGAAATCGCCGTGTCGAGCAGGTCGCGGATGATAGTGTCCAGCGCGTGGAATCCCGCCTCCGGCTTCTCGTGGTCGTAGGCTGGCAAGTCGGACATCAATCGCTTGTTGGAAAGTGACATCAGGCCGCCAGCGAGCGCGCACAGCTTCTCAAACAAGGTTTCCGGATGCTGGGTCATTGAATGCTCGAAATGTTTGAGCGTGGCGCAGGACGTACAAATCGTGTTGAGCATCCAGTACGACGAAATATCGCCGCTGTGCACCTCCAGCGTGCCCTTGTGCGACTGCCGATGCAGGCGGTAGAGAATGTCGATCTTCGCCTCCATCTTGGCGACCAGCCCGGCGAGGATGAGGGTCAATGCCGGCATGGCCCCAATCGACACCGCCGGCGGCATGAAGGCCGGGTCGACGTCGAAGCCGCCATCGTCGCGGCGCGTCAGACGAATGGCGGGGAAGCTGACAAAGGCGTCGCGCGCCTCCAGGTGCGACAGCAGCCGCAAGGACTTGCGCAGATACGAAACGTCGATCGACACCGCGTCCGTGAACAGGTCGGCCGTATCCACGTCCACTTGCCGGAAACGGCTCCCGTTCTCCAGGTTGCTGCCATGGGAGCGCAAGCGGGGGACGGCCACAAAGAACGTCACGCTGGTCTCGCCAACGGGTAGGCTGGACAGGTCGATGGCAGGCGGAAGATCGTCCTCGGCCGGCGCGTCGATCACTTCGCCGTCGGGGAAAATCAAGGAGATCGCGTCCGCGCTCAAGCGATGATTGACCAGCTCATCGGCGTTCCAACGCACCGCGCGCAATCCCCAACAATAGGCGTTCAACGCGGACGCGACGCGTTGCAGCCGCAGCTCATGATAGCGGTCCTGCTGCTGGAATTGCTGCGGTCCCAAGGTGAGACCCTCCGACCATAGAATTTTCGACGCAGTGCCCATCAGTCCCCCATGAATCGACAAGAATTGGCTGTATTCAACAGCATGGTCAATTGATCGCGCCGACGATTGATAATTGTCAAAGAACTCGAGCATTCACCACGATCCAACACGCACCGTTGGGTTTGACTTAGCTCAATGTTTCCGGGAGGAAGAACTCGATAATGGCCTCTGGTCAACGAAACTGCCGAGGCCCGCCATGTCCGAGTTCAGTGGTGCACTGTTCGATAGACTATTGCAATCCGATGAACAGCCAGGCCGCCCGACACCGAGCGGCGACCAGCGCGACCGCATGCGCGCCTGCATCGCCCGCGACCTGGAGGGCCTCCTCAATACCCGCACCGCGATGCCGGACGATCTGGTGAAGTCTTGCCCGCACGTGGCCGCCTCGGTGCTCAATTTCGGCCTGATCGACTTCGCGGGAATGAGCGTCGGCAGCGCCGAAGACAGCGCACGCATCTGTCAGGCGGTACGGATCGCGATCGAGCGCCATGAACCACGCTTGTGCATGGTCAGCGCCGCCATTCGCCCGCACCCTGGCGTCGTCAACCGGATCGACTTCGTCATTACCGCCAAGTTGACGATGGAGCCCCAAGGCGATCCCCTCCGCTTTGACGCGGTACTCGAGCCATCGAGCCTGCAATACTCGATTCGCCATCAACGGGCCAGCGCGCGCTAGCGCCACACAGAAATGGACGACCTTTTCTCTCACTACGAACGCGAGCTTGTCGCGCTGCGCCGGCTCAGCCGGGAATTCGCCGACCGCTACCCAAAGGTAGCAGGCAATCTCCACATGGTGGGGGAGACCTGCGACGACCCGCACGTCGAGCGCCTTATCCAGTCGGTCGCCCTGCTCGGCGCACGCGTCTCGAAGCGCCTGGACGACGACTACCCGCAATTTACCCAGGCACTGCTCAATACTCTTTTCCCGCACCTGTTGCGGCCTTTCCCCTCATGCGCAATTGTGCAGGTCACCAGCAAGGGCGCGTCCTCCGCCGGAACTACGATCGCACGCGGGACCTATCTGAAATCGCCTCCAGTGCAAGGCATCGCCTGCACATTCGTCACCACATACGACCTTTCAGTGGCGCCGATCGAGATCGTGGGTGCGCAATTTCATGCGCTGATCCAGGCGCCTAGCGCTATCCACTTACCGGTCGGTGCGAATGCCTGTCTGAGCATGCAGATGCGCGTCAACGGTGCATGGACCTCCACCGAGCGACGGCGCGATACGGTGCGCGTATATATGGACGGCGAGCCATCGTTCTGCGCAGCGCTGCGCGACGCGCTATTCATGCGGGCAAAGCGCGCCTACGTCCAGTGCGGCGACGCCGCATGGACGGCGTGCGCGTCCATTCCTGTCCTAGCGGTCGGCTTCGAGGACGACGATGCGCTCATGCCGCACGATGTCCGTTCGCCATCCGCTTACCGCATCCTGACCGAGTACTTCGCCTTCCCAGAAAAATTCAATTTCTTCGATATCGACCTGGGCGCGATTCGCCGTCTTCTGCCGGACCTACCCGGCACCTTCCGCATCCATATCGCGCTAGCGGGACATCGCGCCGACTCACCAGCCGCGCGCACGCTGTCCGGCTTGAGCGAAAAAAACCTCCTGCCTGGATGCACCCCGGTGGTCAACCTGTTCCGCCAGGCGGGCGTGCCCATCGCCGTCGATCAGCGTACGGCCGAATACACCGTCCTCGCGCACCACGCCCAACCGGCGGCCTTCGAGGTCTATCGCGCCGATCGGGTCGGCATGCTGCGCCAGCGCGGCGGCACCACGAGCGAAAGCGAGTTCAGGCCACTTTACTCATCAAGATTCGCATCGAACGCGCAGCAAGGCGACGGATTCTACATGTTGACGCACGACGAAACGCTAGCGAGCGTGAGTCCCGGCCACGAAACGCAGATAGCGCTATACGATCTGGATTACGATCCAGCCGTCATCGAAAAGCACACGCTCTCGCTTGAACTGACCTGCACCAATCGTGACTTGCCCAGGGCGCTCGCCTACGGCCAGCCGCACGGCGACCTAGCTCTTCCGGGCGTAGCGAGAGGCCAAACGATCCAGCTGCTGCGCCGTCCCACCCGCTCACTACGATTCAAAGGCGGCGCTGGCGCGCACTGGCGGCTGATATCGCACCTGACGCTGAACCACCACGGACTGAGCGCGCAAGGACTGGGCGGACTGCGTGAAATGCTGTCGCTGTACGACCTGCCGCAATCGCCGATCTCCCAGCGCCAGATCGCCGGCGTGACCGGACTCGCGTACACCGATACCGTCGCGTGGATACGCAACAAGCGCGGCACCTGCCTCGTGCACGGCGTCGAGGTACGCATGACGCTCGACGAGGACGCCTTTGTCGGCGCCAGCGTCCACCTGTTCATCCAGGTGATCGAACGCTTCCTCAGCCTCTATACGCAGGTCAACAGCTTTATCGAGCTCGTCGTTTTGGCGAAGCAATCGGGAGAGGAGATATTTCGATGCCAGCCACGCAGCGGAACGACCACCTTAGCGTGATCGAGCGCCTGCTCCTGGAGCCACACCGGTTTCAGTTTGTGCAAGCGATGCGCATCCTGGCGCGCTGGCTTGAGCAGTGCGGCGTAGCACGCGATGACGTGTTTGCGCGCGTACTACGTTTTCAGAACAGCTTTTCACTGAGCTTTCCGTCTAGCGAGATCGAGGCGCTCGTCGCCGGAGGCGAAGCGCACAGCCTCCCCGATCTGGTACGCAATCTAGCGCACGGGGAAGTGCCGCAGATCGCGATCACGCCGGCGCTGATCGGCATTCTGGGCACTAGCGGCCCGCTCCCCGTGCACCACACCGAACAAATCGCAGCGGCCGAGCCGCGCGCCGCCCACTCCAGCGCCCGCGCGTTCATCGATATTTTCTCCCAAAGGATGGTGCAGCATTCCTACCGTGCGGCCGGCAAGTACAGGTTTGACCAGGACGACGCGGGGCGCGAACGCGATCGCCTCAAATCGATCATGCTGTCGCTCTGCGGAGCGCGTGCGGGGGGAGAATTCGATGACCTGCTCGCCTACCATGCCGCCAGGCTGCGCACCCGGCCGGTTTCTGCCGCGACCATCGGCACGGTACTGACCGACTATTTCGCCACGCCGGTCCACGTTGAGGAATTCAATGGCGCCTGGGATTCAATCCCGCCCAATCGGCGCAGTACGTTGGGAGTCACGATGCCCACGCTCGCCGTAAATGCAGTGCTCGGTACCCGCATATGGCGTCACGACTTGCGCGTTCGCCTGAACATCGGTCCGCTCGACAAAGCCGGCCTGTTTCGGTTTCTTCCCCGCGAAAATGCCGCGCGCGCGCTTGAACAACTGCTCGCCACGTTCGCCGTGCCGAACCTGCAATACGAGGTGCGCCTGTTGCTCGCTCCGCCTGCCATCGAGCCGCTCGTGCTCCAGACCTCGGATCGCGCCGCAATGAAGCGGCTGGGATGGAATGCCTTCCTGACGACGCGAAACGGAAGGGCGTTGCGGCCGGAAGTGCGGTACATGCTGCACCCGACGATGCATTGACTGAAACTCACGCAAGCCAACCGGACAGACCAGAATGATTGAAACCGCGATAGCTATCGGAGGAGCACTGTCTGCGTTCAGCACCGGATCACAACACAACCGGTTGCTCCGCATCAGTTTCCCACGTGACGACGGGCCCGATTCCGTGCTCCTTGTCAACACCTTGTGCGCACGCGAAGAACTGTCACGCTGCTTCCGGTTCGAGGTCGAACTGCTGTCAGACGATGCCAGAATTTCGCTGAAAGCCATGATGGCGAGGATGGTCACCATCTCACTCGTGCGCGACGACGGATCGCTTCGTTACTTCAACGGTTATGTGAGCCAATTCCGCTTTGTACGCACCGACGGCGGCTTCGCCTTCTATCGCATGATCCTGGAGCCATGGCTGGCCGCGGCGAAACTGCGGACCGATTGCATCTGGTTCCAAGGTAAAAGCGTGCTGGAAATCACCGAAGACACTTTCGCGCAATACCAGCAACGCGACTGGTGCTCGCTTCTCACAGAGGAGCTGCCGCAGATCACCTACGCAAGCCAATACAACGAGACTGACTACAATCACCTCCACCGCCGGTGGGAAGCGGCGGGACTGCATTATTGGTATGAGCACACTGCAGAGAGCCATACACTGTGCCTGAGCGACAGGAGCAGCCTAGCCGAGTCCGTCGAACCGAGGAACGACACCGACGTCGCCAACGATATCGAATTCAACAGCAACACGGGTTCGGCCGAGCACGACGGCATCAGCGAGTGGCAGGCAGCGCGGCGAATCGGCTCAGGCTCGATGACGCTCACCAGCTTCGACTACAAGAACCCTGCTCCCCAGCGCGCAAGCGCACGCTCGCGAAATCCCCAAGGCGATGTGTTTTCATACGAAGTGCACCGCGACACTGGCGCGCGCGGTTACACCAGCTGGGACGACGGCGAAGCAACGGCGCAACGCCGTATGGACGAACATGATCGCCAAGGCCAGTTCTTCGAGGCCCGCAGCAACGACCGCACTGCGCAGCCCGGCCGCGCCTTTACGCTTGCCGGGCACTTCAGCGCCGAACCGCGCGCGCCGCGCGATGGCGAATCGCCGCAACGCAGCATCGCCGACCGGCCGTACCTGATTGTCATTGTCGAGCACGAGGCCAGCAACAACTACATTGCAGGCGCAGGTGCGCAGTCACATTACGACAATCGCTTCGAATGCATCGACAAGAACATTCTCTGGCGCCCTGGCCTCCGTTACAACAGCGTCGCCTGCGCCGATCCCGGCGTGCAAACCGCGATCGTGGTGGGCCCGCCCGGCGAGGCGATTTATACGGACAGCTACGGCCGCGTGAAGATTCAATTTCACTGGGACCGCGTCGGCAACAACGACCAGCAAAGCTCCGCCTGGGTGCGGGCGGCGAGTCCCTGGGCCGGTGCGGAACTGGGCGCGGCGGCGATTCCGCGCGTCGGGTCCGAGGTAATCGTGCAGTATTTGAACGGCAATCCCGATCATCCGATCATCACGTGCTGCGTCCACAACGGCATGAAGATGCCGCCATGGGAACTGGCCAGCCAGCAGGCGCTGACGGGTTTGCGCAGCCGCGAGTTGGCGCCCGGAAGCGGAAACATGGCAGGCGGCCGCGGCAACCATCTCATCCTCGACGATACCAACGCCGCCATCCAGGCACAGCTCAAGAGCGACCACGCGTGCAGCCAGCTGTCGCTCGGGAACATCACGCGCATTGAGAACACGACCGGACGCCAGGACGCTCGCGGCGAAGGATGGGAAATCGCGACCAATGCATGGGGCGTGGCACGCGCGGGCAAAGGCATGCTGATTACCACGGAAGCGCGCGACAACGCAGCCCTCCACAGCAAGGACATGGGTGAGACAGTGCAGCGCCTGGTCATCGCGCACACCCAGCACGCCAACCTCGCCGACACGGCCCAACAGAGTGGCGCCCAGGAGTCGGAAAAGCAGCAGACAGCCGTCGCCAACGCCAACGCCATCAAATCCCAGACCGACGCCGTCGGTGGCGGCGCTGACGCTGGCAGCGCCTTCCCTGAACTGGCCCGCCCTCACCTTGTACTGGCAAGCCCCGCCGGAATCGCGACCACCACCGCCCAATCCACGCACATCGCCAGCGACGAGCACACCGCCCTCACCACCGGCAAGAGCCTGTCGATCGCCAGCGGCGACAGTATGTTCGCCAGCATTCGACACGCCTTCCGCCTGTTCGTCCAGAAAGCCGGCATCAAACTGATCGCGGCGAGCGGCAACATCGACATGCAAGCCCTGTCGGACAGCATCAACCTGCTCGCGAAACTGAACATAACCCACAGCGCCGACAAGATAACGATCACCGCCAAGCAAGAGGTGCTGATCATCGGCGGCGGCAGCTATGCGCGCTACGGCGCCAATGGAATCGAACAGGGGACCAAGGCAGGCTTCACCGCCCATGCCGCGTCCTACAGCTTCCGCGATCCCGCGAGCATGGACGCGAGCGTACTCATCCCCAGCCACGGCGGCCACGACCCTGACGGCGCCTTCATCTTCTCCGCTTAACACCAACGAGCGCACACGACATGATCATCACCTATCCCATCCAGATCCCGTACACAGCGGGAAGTCAGCAGCGCGTGGTGCCGGACGCGGTCTATAACAAGTGCGAGATCCTCGGCGGATCTTTTCCAATGGGAAAGAACCGATTTTGGCACGGCGGCGTTCACCTGAACCCTGGCGACCGTGACTGCTCCACACCGATCCGTGCCATCGCCGACGGTGAGCTGGTCGCCTACCGCTACGATGAGACTGACGCAACCGACCCCTTCTTTGACAAGGTTCCTTACTCGCGCAGCTTTGTCTTACTCAAGCATGAAGCTGAGCTTGGGGAGACAAAGCACGGGATCAGTAAATTGACGTTCTACTCGCTTTACATGCATCTGCAGGCGTGGAGCGAAGTGAAAGGTAAAAGCGGAGCCGACGCGGTCAATTTCGTAAAAAAGTACGTCGCTGCGCAGGCACGGAAAGACAAACATGGCGATCCGCTAGTGGACACGCACCACCGCCCCATCATGGTCAACGCACATTACACAACTGCTGCGCCTAACGTCAACGGCGCATGCCAGAACGGCAGCGATTGCGGTCGCGTGCACCGCGGAGACATTCTGGGATATTGCGGCAGCATTCCCGACAATCAGACGAAGCCATCGCGCGGCATTCACTTCGAGATCATTGTCGAAAATGTCGACTTCCTCGACAACCCGTTCAAGACCGTGTGGGGTCGCTGCGTTCTCACCGCCGAGGTGAAGGCGTGCAGAAAGCTGCTCGCGTCAAAGACCATCGCGGTCGATCCACGCGTCGCTCTACTCGTTGATCAACATCCCCCCTCGACTGGCGGCTTCACAAAAATTCACACCGATAAGCAGACCTATTGGGTGAGCAATGAACAGCTCAACGTGACGACGTCCGACGAACCGGATCCAAAAAATAGAAAACAAAAGCACCCGGTAACGAAATATTTTGCGAAAGCTAGAGAGCTCAAAACCTACCACGACAACCCGTCCGAAAACGATGTAACCCTGGAAAAAGGCCGGGTAATCGTGCCATGGCTGGACCCGTGGCTCGACGCCGGCGAATTTCGCGAAGAGCATTACGAAGGCGGAACTTGGATCCAGGTGTACCTGCCAGTCACGAATGAGCTGGTGTGGGCGGAAAAAGACACAGTTCACTATACCAGCGATGCGGACTGGAACAACTTTAGCAAACAGGAGGAATCGGGCGCCTTCAGCAACGATGGGTTCATTGACGATGAAGGCCTTAAAAAGATCCTCGACGAGTGCTCGAGAGGAAAAAACGAAACCGGCTCCCGGGCTGCTATCGATAGCAAAGAAAAGCTGCGCTGCCTGGTCACCAGGCATCCGACGGAATGGAGCAAGAAGGATATCTCACGGCGATTCGGGCGAGTAAAAGAAGATTCATTCGGAGCGGCAAAATTGACGCCTGAACAGTTTAACAAACTCATAGCCCATATCGAACGACTATCATTTTGGGAGCAGGTCCCGGGACTACCTCAGGCAACGCGATTGTGGCACGTCCACCCAATAAAATTCATTGAACAGTTGGCGAGATGCATGTGGCTTTCAAAGCGCGAACTTGAAATAATTTATCCAACAGAACACTCCGAAGAGCGGGAGACATTCAGCGATGGCACTCCAGAGGAAACTCGGGAAAAATACCGAAGCCAATTAAATAAGTGCTGTTACAAGTATGGAATAAATTCAAGAATGCGGCAGGCGCATTTTTTTGCGCAAGCAGGCGCCGAAACCAGATCCTTGACTGCAATGGCCGAGAACGCAACAGGCGAAGCATACGAAAACGTTCGCAAGCTTGGCAACATTCAACCCGGTGATGGGCCGCTATTCATTGGACGCGGCCTCCAACAATTTACCGGACGATACAATTATTCAAAATATTGGGAATTTTGTGGTTGGATTAAAGCGGGCGAGGACTTCGACGTTGGTTGGGAACATGATACGACAAAGCGATTCCCAAAAATAGTCGCCCCAAGCGAACTATCCGAAATCCCGCACCTCGCCGTTGATTCTGGATGTTGGTATACAACTCTGTTTAGAGGAAAGACCGCTAAAGCTATGGACGCCGACGATATTTCCGCAGTGACCGCATTCATTAACGGCGGCAGCGTTGGAGGCGATAAACGATCCATGTATACAAAACGACTAAAGGCATATTTTCTATGAAAAACCTACTCGCAGTCACGACCATAGGAGCGATCTACAGTATCGTTGAAGCGCACGCCGCATCGGCCGCAGATTTAGTAGTACATTATGAGACTAAAACCGTATCGGCCATTGAAAAAAATATATTTGATGAGCACGTATCAATACAAGAGCTGCATATCCTATCAATAGAGAGCTTAAATGAGGTAGAAGTTAAGGACATCAACACTCATTTGAGAGCGTTGACCAGCAGATTTGCAAAGCGCGCCAAAATTTGCCTTGACAGTGAACCGGGGGACATGTGGGACTACAAGATCGAATTCGAAAAGATCGTTCAATCGAAAAACTACCTAACGACGATTTTTAAAGAACAAGTCGTGTGCAATGGCAAACCAAGCCAAAGCAAACAGGCAATGACCTTTGCAATCAAAGGTGGGCACGTCATAACTACGAGATTATTATTCAACAAGATATTTCCATCGGAAATTAATCTCTATTCTGTGGCAACAGATGACTTAGTACGTTTGGACCACGGAATGTTTGACAAGTTGATTACTGACAGCAAGACTGTATTGCACAATTATGATGACAAGTGTGAATCATATCTGAGAACTTCTGCGTATCAGGTTTGGATGAGCGGAGATGAACTACTATTTTTCTATCCAGAGTACGAACAGGTATATTCCGGGTGTCAGAAGGAGTATGTAATCCGCACGCGCAAGTAGGGCAGCCTGCCACTATTTATGCGAAGTGAATTCGACCAATCGACTTGAGAATTGGATAATTCTATGAAGGACCGGATCGCGGCTGCGGTAATTTGCATATTTACAGTGACCATCTTTATACATGAAGCGTCGGCCAACAATGCGGCCATCCCGTACCAGCAAACAAAGCCAACCTACAAACGTAAAAAAGCCCCGGCACGCGGGGCTTTCTATCTACTGCATCACGCCGATTACTTAGCGTTCATCAGCGCGACGGTGGTGTCTAGCATGCGGTTCGAGAAACCCCACTCGTTGTCGTACCACGACGATACCTTCACCAGGCGGCCCGACACCTTGGTCAGGGTCGAATCGAAATTCGACGAGGCCGGGTTGTGGTTGAAGTCGATCGATACCAGCGGCTCGGTCTGATAGGTCAGCACTTCCTTCAGCGGGCCTTCCGAAGCGGCCTTCATCAGCGCGTTCACTTCGTCCACGGTGGTGTCGCGCGCGGCGATGAACGACAGGTCGACGATCGAGACGTTGATGGTCGGTACGCGGATCGCGAAGCCGTCCAGCTTGCCGTTCAGCTCAGGCAACACCAGGCCAACCGCGGCGGCAGCGCCGGTCTTGGTCGGGATCATGCTGTGGGTGGCCGAACGCGCGCGGCGCAGGTCTTCATGCATCACGTCCGACAGCACCTGGTCGTTGGTGTAGGCGTGCACGGTGGTCATGAGGCCGTTGACAACGCCGATGGCGTCGTTGAGCGGCTTGACCAGCGGTGCCAGGCAGTTGGTGGTGCACGATGCGTTCGAGATGACGGTATCGGTCGCCTTCAGGGTGTTCTGGTTCACACCGAACACGATGGTCGCGTCGACGTCCTTGCCGCCAGGTGCCGAGATGATGACTTTCTTGGCGCCGCCCTTGAGGTGGGCCGATGCCTTCTCTTTGGTGGTGAAGAAGCCGGTGCACTCGAGCACGACGTCCACGCCCAGCTCGCCCCATGGAATTTCAGCGGGGTTGCGCTGCGCGAACACGCGGATCTTGTCGCCATTGACGATCATGTTGTCGCCGTCAACGCTGACGGTGCCGGGAAACTTGCCGTGCGCGGTGTCGTAACGGGTCAGGTGCGCGTTCGACTTGGCGTCGCCCAGGTCGTTGATGGCCACGATCTGGATGTCTTGTTTCTTGCCGCCTTCGTAGAAAGCGCGCAGCACATTGCGGCCGATGCGGCCATAACCGTTGATTGCAACTTTGATCGTCATGCTTAGCTCCTGATTATAAAAGAGAGTCCGAAAGAGTCCGGTGACGGGCACACCGTGCCCGCCATGTCATTGCGGCTGTTACGCCGCCAGTACGGTTTTGACTTTGGCAACGACGTTTTCGACCGTGAACCCGAAGTGCTTGAACAGCACCGGGGCCGGAGCCGATTCGCCGAACGTGTCGATGCCGACGACTGCGCCGTCGAGTCCCACGTATTTATACCAAAAATCGGTCACGCCTGCCTCGATAGCCACACGAGGCATGCCGCGAGTGAGCACGCTCGCCTTGTAGGCGGCGTCCTGGCGATCGAACACGTCGGTCGAGGGCATCGACACGACGCGCGCGGCAATTCCTTCCGCGGCCAGGGCGCTTGCCGCCTTGGTCGCCAATTCCACTTCCGAGCCGGTGGCGATCAGGATCACCCGGGCGTTCGGTGCGTCCTGCAGCACGTAGCCGCCGCGCGCGATGGCGGCGATCTGGTTGCTGCTGCGTTCCTGGTAGGGCAGGTTCTGGCGCGAGAAGATCAGGGTGCTCGGGCCGCCCTTGCGCTTGACCGCCGCGCCCCATGCCACCGCCGACTCGACGGTGTCGCATGGACGCCAGTTGTCCAGGTTCGGGATCAGGCGCAGCGACGAGACGTGCTCGACCGACTGGTGGGTCGGGCCGTCTTCGCCCAGGCCGATCGAGTCGTGGGTGAATACGAAGATCGAACGCTGCTTCATCAGCGCGGCCATGCGCAGGGCGTTGCGGCTGTAGTCGGAGAAAGTCAGGAAGGTCGCGCCGAACGGGATGTAGCCGCCATGCAGGGCCACGCCGTTCATAATCGCGCTCATGCCGAACTCGCGCACGCCGTAGTTGATATGGTTGCCTGGCTTGCCGGAACGCAGCGCCACGCACTCCTTCCAGTTGGTCAGATTCGAGCCGGTCAGGTCGGCCGAGCCGCCCAGGAACTCCGGCAGCGACGGCGCCAGTGCCTGGATCGCGTTCTGGCTGGCCTTGCGGGTGGCGATGTTTTCCTTCTTCTCGACGCAGCTGGCGACGGCGGCGGCGAGCACCTCGTCGAAGTCGGCCGGCAGCTCGCCCTTCATGCGGCGCTCCAGCTCGGCCGCTTCGTGCGGGAACTGGGCGCGGTAGGCGGCGAACAGCTCGCTCCACTGCTGCTCGAAAGCGGCGCCCTGCTCTTTCGCGTCCCATGCGCCATACACCTCGGCCGGGATCTCGAACGGCACCGAGGTCCACAGCAGGTGCTCGCGCACGGCCGCGACTTCCTTGTCGCCCAGCGCCGCGCCGTGCACCTTGTCGCCGCCTTGCAGGTTGGGCGAACCCTTGCCGATGACGGTCTTGCAGCAGATCAGGGTCGGCTTGGTCGAGCGCTTCGCCAGCGCGATGGCCGCGTCCACGGCCGCCACGTCATGTCCGTCGACGGCGGGGATCACGTTCCAGCCATAGCTCTCGAAGCGCTTGGGCGTGTCGTCGGTGAACCAGCCTTCGACCTTGCCGTCGATGGAGATGCCGTTGTCGTCGTACAGGAAGATCAGCTTGTTCAGGCCCAGGGTGCCGGCCAGCGAGCACACTTCGTGGGAGATACCTTCCATCAGGCAGCCGTCGCCCAGGAAAGCGTAGGTGTAGTGATCGACCACTTCGAAGCCGGGCTTGTTGAATTCCGCCGCCAGCAGGTACTCCGACAAGGCCATGCCGACCGCGTTGGCGATACCCTGGCCGAGCGGGCCGGTGGTCGTTTCCACGCCCGGGGTGATGTCCACTTCCGGGTGGCCAGGCGTCTTCGAATGCATCTGGCGGAAATTCTTGACGTCGTCCATCGTCAGATCGTAGCCCGACAGGTGCAGCAGCGCGTAGTGCAGCATCGAGCCGTGCCCGTTCGACAGCAGGAAACGGTCGCGGTTGACCCACTTCGGGTTCGACGGATTGTGCTTGTAATGGCCGCTCCACAACGCCACCGCGATTTCCGCCATGCCCATAGGCATGCCAGGGTGGCCGGAATTGGCCTTTTGAACAGCGTCCATCGCCAGCGCGCGTATCGCGTTGGCCATCAAGGTGGTGGTCGGGATAGGTATCATGGGTAGGTATAAGACTAAGGATTGGGAATGCGGTGGCGATGCATAGATTGCTTAGCTAAGTATTTTACCAGACCAAGGGGTGCCGAATTAAAATGCATTCTTTTCCGATGCAACTATTGCCATAGCTTCTATCAGGACCGTATGCCGCGTTTTTTCTGCTCCCAGCCACTCATCGTCGGCGACACCGTGGCCCTGCCCGACGCGGTCGCCCACCACCTGCACGTGCTGCGCCAGCAGCCCGGCGACGAGCTGACCCTGTTCAACGGCGACGGCGGCGAGTACCTGGCCCAGCTGGCCACCCTGGAAAAGCGCCGCGGCAGCGCGCGCATCCTGGCGCAGGTGGCGCGCGACGTCGAGCTGCCCTACGAAATCACCTTGGCGCAGGCGCTGCCGGAAGCGTCGAAAATGGATTGGATCATCGAAAAGGCGGTCGAGATGGGCGTGGCCGCGCTGCAACCGCTGGCGGCCCAGCGCTGCGTGGTCAGGCTCAGCGGCGAGCGCGCCGAAAAGCGCCAGCTGCACTGGCAAGGCGTGATCGAGGCGGCCTCCGAGCAAAGCGGACGCAACCGCCTGGCGCGGCTGGCGCCGGTGGAGAACTTCACCCAGTGGATAGGCCAGCAGGACCTGCACAAGCGCGTACTGCTCTCGCCGCGCGGCGGCCAGTCGCTGTCGGCCTGGGCCAGGCACCAGCCGCCTCAGGCGCTCACCTTGATGATCGGGCCCGAGGGCGGGTTCACCGAGCAGGAAGAGCAGGCGGCGCTGGCGCAGGGCGCGCTGGCCTTGACCATGGGCCCGCGCATCCTGCGCACCGAGACCGCGGGCATCGCGGCGGTGGCGGCCTTGTCCGCGCTGTGGGGCGCCATCTGACCTTGGCCGCGTGCGCCTGACGCTGGCCGCGTGCGCCTGACGCTGACCGAGCGCGCCTGACGCTCGCGCCCGCCAAATACCGTTCGCCCCGCTGGAATCGCACTTCGTCACACGGCCGTGGCCGGGCTGCCGATTGGCCGCTAACATGCCAAATCAGCAATCTCCCCACGACAACAACACTGCTTCCACGGACCCTCGCATGTACAAATACCTGTTCGCCGGCCTCGTCGCCACGGTCATGTTTGCCAATGACGCCAACGCCACCCCGGAACCGGCCGCCCCGGTGCCCGACCACGCCACGGCGCCGACCATCTGGCGCTACAGCGTGCTGGCGGCCGGTCTCGACCTGTTCGACAGCGCTGCGCCGCGGCATGCGCCTGGGTCCTCGCTGCGCTTCAAGGCGCCGCACGGCGATAGCGCGCCGGCCCCGCTCACGGTCGACCTGGCCCTGAAAGGCGGCCGGGTTTCCTTGCTCAACGGGGACGGCGACAGCTTCACCCTGCCACGCGACGAGAACGCCCGATCCGAAAGGCCCGACATCGTCACTAACATCGGCCACCGGCGTGACCATGAGGTATTCCCCATCGTCGAGGTACGCACGCCGGGCCTGCCGCATAACGTGCTGCGCCTTGGCGACTTGCGCCTGGCATGCGCGGTTCAACTCGAATTGTTCAAGTCGCACATGCTCAAGATACGCGCCCTGTTCGGCGTGATGGGTATGTTCGGCGTGAGCCCGTGCACCGAATCCGGTCTTGCGCACGAGTCGCCTGGGATGTTCGATAGCGTCACGCTGAGCGCGGGAACCCGCAGCGACGTGAAGACCCTGCCTAAGCCGTCGGGCGAGTACGACGCGCCGCTGGGCGACAAGACATGGCCGGACGATACCCTGATCGAGTTCAAGCTCAACGGGGCGCCGGCTGGCGCGAAGGGCGCGCTTTAAGGCGCGCTGGCGCCGCGGCCAGCGCTGCCGGCGCGCGGCGAAGCCGCCGGTGCGATCGGCGTCGCGCCGGCGGCCTGAGGCATCGTCAGAACCTGTAATTGCCGGTCAGGTAGAAGGTGCGCCCCAGCGGGTCGGTGTAGCGCCCGTCGTAGCCGACCTGGTTGCCGCCGCCGGCGTTCTTGATCGACAGCGGCGGGTCCTCGTCGAACAGGTTGCGGATGCCGGCCGTGAGCACGAAGTTCTGGTTGACGCTGGCCTTGAGCTGCCAGTCCACGGTCAGGTAGTCGCTCACGTCGCGCTGCATCGCCACCACCGCGCCGACCGTGCCGTCCGCCTTGACCGCGCGCACCGCCGCGTCATCCTCGGTGAAGGGCTGGTCGTGGTAGCCGGAACGGTAGTTGAAGGTGAGCGAGTTGGCCAGCCAGTCGCGGCTCTTGAGCGCCAGCACCAGGCGCGAGATCGTGCGGATGGTAACGTTGTTGTACGAGTCGAAGCGGCCGATGCTGTGCTCGACGCCGCTCGCGCTGCCCGGCACGTCCTGCTCGGCCTTGAGCATGTAGGTGCCGGTCCAGTTGGCGGTCAAGGTGCCGAAGACGGTCTTGCCGAGCCGGTAGGTGGCGTCCCAGTCGATGCCGCGGTAATGCGAGCTCGACAGGTTGACCGGCGACAGCGTGCCGGCCAGCACGTTGCTCTTCTGGATAGGATCGTAGTAGATCGAAATCCATTTGTCGGCCAGCGCGGGATCTTCGAAAATCTGCTGCTGCGACAGCGCCTGGATCTGGTTTTTCAGCTTCACGTCCCACAGGTCCAGCCCCAGCGACAGGCTGGCCAGCGGCTCGATGCGAAAGCCCATCGAGGCCTGCTTGGACGTCTCGGGCGCCAGTCCGGCCGCGCCGCTGGCCGGGTTGCCGGTGGTGAGCAGGTCGTATTCGGACGAGTCGGGCTTGCAGTACAGGTAGCGCGGGTCGGTCTTGACGCTGATCGGGCAGGCGAAGAAATTGGACGAGCCGAAGTTCTTGAGCGGGTCGGCGATGTTGTTCATGGTCGGCGCCTTGAAGCCGGTGCCGTAGGAGCCGCGCAGCAGCAGGCTTTGCGATGGCGTGTAGCGCAGCGACAGCTTGTAGGTGGCCTTGGAGACGTCGTTGCCGACCGTGCCGGGCGCGCTCGGGTTGCCGGCCACGTCGTAGCTGACGTTGTTCTTCTTGACGGCGCCGTAGCTGTCGTAACGCACGGCCGCGGTCGCTTCGAGCGCTTTCGTCACCGGCATCAGCAGCTCGGCGAAGCTGCCCCAGTTGTCGCGCTTGGCGTCGAGCGCCTGCAGGCCGACCGTGCCGCCGATGGCCACGTCGGTCCAGCTTGGATGCTGCGGGCCCGGGCCCTGGTAGATCTCGGACGGGTCGTCGATGTAGCGCTGGCGCGTGTAGTCGGCGCCCACGCCGAGCGAGGCGCGCCCGCCCGGCATGTCGAACAGCTCGGCCGAGGCGTGCGCGCTGAGCACGTCGATCTTCGACTTGACCGTTTCCAGGGTGCCGTGCAGGACCGCCGGCGCCAGCGCAGCGGCGCCGTCCGGTTTGATCACGAAGGGGGTGTAGGCGCCCGCCTTGATCAGCGCCTCGAATTTGTCGCCGGACAGGTAGCCGCCCGCGGCCTCGTCCTTCTGCTTGTTCTCCGAGTGGGTGTAGGCAGCGTTCACGTCCCAGCCCTTCACACGGGTGTCGATGCCGATCACGGCGTGGGCGGCGTCGGTGAGGAACTTGTCGGCGCGCCCGCCCGCGTCCACCCCGCGGTAGTACAGGAAGGCGTCGGTGACGTCGGCCGGGTTCACGCCCAGCCCGCCCAGCAAGGGCACCACGCTGCTGTTGTAGGCGCCCACGTAGCTCTGGTTGACCACCTTCTCGCCGCTGGCCGGGTCGGTGCTGAACACGGTCAGCGGCTGGGCGGGCGGCGCGTAGCGCGCGGTATTGCTGAAGCGCGAGAGCACCAGTTCGCCGAACAGGGTGCTCGCCTCGCTCAGGCGCAGGCTGGCCGAGCCGAACACGCTGTCGCGCTTGAGCTCGGGCAGGAGCTCGACCGTGGCCGGGTAATCGAAGCGGCAGGCGCCGCCGCGCGCGAAGGTGTTGGCGCCGCTGCACTTGCCGTTCTTGATCAGGTCGACCGAGAGCACCTCGTCGAAGGCGTTGTCGCCGCTGCCGCCGGCAACCTCGACGTTGGCCGGGGTGGAGTTGATGCTGGTCTGCCAGGTCGCGTAGCGCTGGCCCTGGTAGTCGAACTGGCGCACGCCGCTGTTGGCGAACGGACGCTGCACCGCGTTCAATGGCTTCTGTTCGTCGTGGCTGTAGGTCAGCAGCACGTTGTAGTAGTCCGTCTCCAGGTCGCCGAAGCCCTTCGAGATCGCCACGTTGGCGCTCTTGCCGCCCGCGTGCTGGGGTGCGTTGTAGGTCGCCTCGAGGTTCAGGTCGGTATGGTTTTTCTTGAGGATGAAATTGACCACGCCGGCGATCGCGTCCGAGCCGTACAGGGTGGAGGCGCCGTCGGTGAGGATCTCGACCCGCTCCACCGCCGACAGCGCAATGCTGGCCAGGTTGACGGCGCTGCCGGTGCCGTAGGGCGCCATGCGGCGCCCGTTGAGCAGCACCAGCGTGTAGTCGGTGCCGATGCCGTGCACCGACGCGGTCTGCACGCCGCCGCCGCCGCCGTTGACCGAGGTGGAGGCGGTGATGAAGCCTTGCATGGCCGGCAGCGCGGCCACCAGGTCGGCCACGCTGGTCACGCCGATCTGGTCGATCTGGGCGCGGCTCAGGGTCTGGACCGGCAGCGACCCTTCGGCGGCGATGCGCTTGATGGACGAGCCGGTGATCTCGACCCGTTGCATGACGGGCGTGTCGGCAGGCTGCTGGGCGAGCGCGGGAAGGCAGAGGAGGGTCAGGCCGGCTGCTGCGCCGCCGGAGAAGATGTGGCGCAGCGAGCGCGACAATACAGTTTCCATCATGATGCGGACTTCCTTCTAAAGTATGGAGAAATACCCCCTAGTCGCCGGCTTGATCGGCCAGGACCTGGAGCCTGTTCCCCGGCACCGGTATGGCGCCGGAGTCAAAACGACAACTTTTGATCGCGGTTTGCTTTGCTTTTTGAGCAATGGTTAAGAATATTTTGACAACTTTACATTTCATCAAAATGTGTTACCGAGACGAATGTCAATAGAAGGCGACTGCCTTGGCGCCGAAACCACAACTTGGCGAGCTGCGGCCACCGTCGCCACAACTGGCTGGACGCCGCCGCCAGCTGATTTGGCGCGGGCAATCCTCAACGGCGAAGTCAAGGCCCAAGTCAACGGGTAAAATACGCGCTGGTGCGACGGCGGGTGTTCCGCCGCGGGCCTGCGATTACTGATGGAAAACCGGAAATATGTTGCGAATCAATGAATTGAAGCTCCCGCTCGACCACGCCGAGGACGACCTCACCGCCGCCGTGCTCGCGCGCCTGGGCATCGCCCGCGCCGACCTGACCGGCTACACCGTGTTCAAGCGCAGCTACGACGCGCGCAAGCGCAGCGCCATCGTGCTGATCTACTCGGTGGACGTGGACACCCCGCTCGAAGCGGCCGTGCTGGCGCGCTTCGCCCACGATCCCCACGTGCTGCCCGCGCCCGACACCAGCTACCGGTTCGTGGCCGGCGGCGCCCAGTTGCAAGGGCACGACCGCAACGAGCGCCCTATCGTCATCGGCACCGGTCCGTGCGGCCTGTTCGTGGCGCTGATCCTGGCCCAGATGGGCTTGCGCCCGCTGATCCTGGAACGCGGCAAGGTGGTGCGCGAGCGCACCGTCGACACCTTCGGCTTCTGGCGCCAGCGCGAGCTCAATCCGGAATCGAACGTGCAATTCGGCGAAGGCGGCGCCGGCACCTTCTCCGACGGCAAGCTGTACAGCCAGATCAAGGACCCCAAGCATTACGGGCGCAAGGTGCTCACCGAGTTCGTCAAGGCCGGCGCGCCGGAGGAGATCATGTACGTCAGCAAACCGCACATCGGCACCTTCCGCCTGGTGAAGATGGTCGAGGCCATGCGCGAGAACATCATCGCGCTGGGCGGCGAATACCGCTTCAGCAGCAAGGTCGTCGACATCGAGGTCGAAGGCAGCGGCGAGCAGCGCCAGATCCGCGGCGTGACCCTGGCCGATGGCGAGCACATCGCCAGCCGCCACGTGGTCATGGCGATCGGCCACAGCGCGCGCGACACCTTCGAGATGCTGTACGAGCGCGGCGTGTACATCGAGGCGAAGCCGTTCTCGATCGGCTTCCGGGTCGAGCATCCGCAGTCCCTGATCGACGCCTGCCGCTTCGGCCCCAATGCCGGCAACAAGATCCTCGGCGCGGCCGACTACAAGCTGGTGCACCACGCCGCCAACGGCCGTTCGGTGTACAGCTTCTGCATGTGCCCGGGCGGCACCGTGGTGGCGGCCGCGTCCGAGCCGGGACGCGTGGTCACCAACGGCATGAGCCAGTATTCGCGCAACGAGCGCAACGCCAACAGCGCGATCGTGGTCGGCATCACCCCGGCCGACTATCCGGGCCACCCGCTGGCCGGCATCGCGCTGCAGCGGCGCCTGGAAGAAGGCGCGTTCGCGCTGGGCGGCGGCAATTACGACGCGCCGGGCCAGCTGATGGGCGACTTCGTCAAGGGCCGTCCCTCGCGCGCGCTGGGCTCGGTGATCCCCTCGTTCAAGCCGGCCGTGCACCTGACCGACCTGGGCCCTTCCCTGCCCGACTATGCCATCGAGGCCATGCGCGAAGCCTTCCCGGCCTTCGACAAGCAGATCAAGGGCTACTACCAGGAAGACGCGCTGCTCACCGGCGTGGAAACGCGCACCTCCTCGCCGATCCGCATCAAGCGCCGCGACGACGATTTGCAGAGCCTGAACACGCGCGGCCTGTTCCCCGCCGGCGAAGGCGCCGGCTACGCGGGCGGCATCCTGTCCGCCGCCGTGGACGGCATCAAGGTGGCCGAAGCGGTGGCCCTGTCGATGGCCGCCACCACCCCGCTCAAGCGCAGCGCTTAGACGGCTCGCGCACGCGGCGCCGCGGCGCCGTTTTCCTTGCGCGGCCGGCGATCCCGGCCGCGGCTTCCGTTTTCGTTTCTCCCCTCCCCTTGCCCGGCCGGTTACAGCCGTGCACCGGTTCGGCCTCCGTTCGGCCGCAGTCACGCCGTCGCCCACCATTTGGCGAGCAAACGCTCTCTGATAGGAAACTTTTGTCTGATCCGAGCAACAAAACTACATAAATTTTTACCAATTTTAATGCGGAAAAGTCGTCGAAACGCGACACACTTTCCTGTATTTACAATTGAAAATCAACCACTTAGTGGCTTTCACCCAGGTAATTTCGTCGAGGCGCGGCGATTTCGCCCATCAATTTCTTTGACATACAATCAAATCGACCGATTGGCACGGAGACAAGATTTCCGTGCAAGTCAGTAAAAGCAGGTGACACCCACATCCCGCCCTTTGGAGTACTAAATGAAGAAGAAATTGATTGCCCAAGCAATCGCATTGATCGGTTGTGTCGGCTATTCCGCGTTCGCGCTGGCCGCCGAAGAACCCATGGCCAAGGTGATCATCACCGGCTCGAACATCAAGCGAACCAGCACCGAAACCTCGTCCACGGTGCAAGTACTGACCCGGAAAGACATCGCGCAAACGGGCGCGGTCTCGGTGGCTGATCTGATGAGCAAGATCCCCGCCCTGGGCAGCAGCAACCAGGTCGACAGCCGCGACGGCGGCTTCTCCAAAGGGCTGGCCACCGCCTCCATGCGCGGGCTCGGCTCGGCCTCCACCCTGATCCTGCTCAACGGCCGCCGCATCGCCCCGGGCGCCTACGCCGATCCCAACTCCGGCCAGTCCACCCAGTACGACCTGAACTCGATTCCGCTGTCGGCCATCGAACGGGTCGAGATCCTGAAAGACGGTGCCTCGGCCGTGTACGGCTCGGACGCGATCGCCGGCGTGATCAACTTCATCACCAAGAACAACTTCCGCGGCGGCGAGCTGAACGCCACCACCAGCCGCACCGAGCACGGCACCTTCGGCCGCAACAACCTCAACGGCGCGTACGGCTTCGGCGACCTCGACACGGACGGCTACAACGCCTTCATCGCCGTCGACCTGAGCCAGCGCGACCGCGCTTCGCTGGCCGATGCCCACGGCGTGCGCAAGGACGAGTACAAGGCCATCACCGGCCGCCTGAGCGACTTCTACAGCGGCATCAGCAGCCACCCCGTGTTCTACCGCGAGAAAAAGCTCGGCAGCGGCAGCTACGGCGTGTACGCCGGCGCCGACCTGTCCTGCCCGTCCAGCGACATCCGCACCGGCTCCACCGCGCTGGTGCCGATGCAGCCGTCCGACCCGCTGATCGGCAAGAACTTCTGCAACTACGACGGCTGGGCGCTGGAAGACGCGCAAGGCAAGGCCGACAACCAGAGCGTGCTGGCGCGCGCCGAATTCAAGCTCGGCGCCGACCTGTCGGCCTTCGCCGAGGCGTCCTACAACCGCTCCTTCGTCGACTACTCCGGCCCCTCGCGCACCATCAGCGGGCGCTCGCTGTCGACCGTGTTCCCGAAGGATGGCGCCGGCACCTCGTTCCGTCCCATCCTCGGCATCAACCATCCCGACAACCCAACCCGCGGCACCGCCAACCCGGTCCCGGTGGCCGTGGCGGCCCGTTTCACCAACGCCCGTGGCGGCAGTGAAAACACCAACGAGGCCACACGCGTTCTGGCCGGCCTCAAAGGCAGCCACCTCGGCTGGGACTGGGACAGCGCCCTGCTGTACAACGAATCGAAGCGCGCGCAGATCACCTACGGCACCATCTACAAGCCCGAAGTGGAACGCCTGTACACCGAGAATATCCCGCTGGCGACCATCCTGGCCAACCCCAACTCGACCCGCGACGTGACCCTGGACGGCGTGTCCAAGATCGCCCAGTTCGACCTGAAAGGCTCGCGCGAATTCGGCATGCTCGGCGGCGGCGCCATCGGCCTGGCGGCCGGCATCGAACTCAAACGCGAGACCATGCAGATCGTGCCCGACCAACTGACCGTGCAGGGCAAGATCGTCGGCCTGGTCAACTCGTATTCTGACGCGGCGCGCAACGTCGGCTCCGCCTTCGTCGAGCTGCGCACGCCGTTCACGAAGTCGTTCGAAATGGACTGGGCGGCGCGCCTGGACAAGTACCAGGGCTTCGCGCGCAGTATCACGCCGAAGGTCGGCGCCAAGTGGACCGTCACCCCGGCGCTGGCCGTGCGCGGCACCTACTCGGAAGGCTTCCGCGCGCCATCGCTGACCCAGATGGTCAACGGCGGCACCCAGTACTTCCTGAACAACTTTGAAGACAAGCTACGCTGCGGCCAGCCGGGCGCCGAATCGCTCGACTGCGCCAAGAGCCTGTCCGGCGTGGCCGCCGCCAACAACGAGCTGGAACCGGAAAAGGCCAAGAGCTTCACGTTCGGGCTGATCGCCTCGCCGGCATCGAACTTCGACATCCTGGTCGACTACTACCACATCAAGAAAACCAAGGAAGTCGACCTGCTCGATCCAACCTCGGTGATCCAGAATCCGAAGTACGCGAACCGCGTGCACCGCGACCAGAACCAGGGCACCTGGCTGGTCGACGCCAACGGCGCGCTCATTCCCAATTCCGGTCCCCTGATCAGCATCGAAACGCCGTACGTCAACGCGGGCGGCACCGACACATCCGGCATCGACCTGGAGATGAACCTGCGCAGCAACCTGGGCGAGCACGGCCGCCTGTCGACCCGCCTGAGCGCCACCTACCTGCTGACCTACAAGAAGGCCCAGAACCTTGGCGATCCGGCTTTCGACCTGGTCGGCACCAATGGCGGCATCGCCTACGACCTGACCAGCGTGGGCGACCTGCCACGCTGGAAGGGCGCGCTGGCGACCACCTGGACCGGCGGCAAGCACACGCTCACGGGCACGCTCAACTACGTCAGCGGTGTGTCGGAAATGGCGCGCTACAGCGTGATCGACGACGCCGGCACCATCGGCGCCTACGACAAGCCGTATTGCCAGTACGGGCGTCCCGGCGTGCAGCCGAACTACGCCAAGTTCTATCCGGAGTGCATGGTGCATTCCTTCACCACCTTCGACGCGGCGTACGTCTACCAGTACACACCCAAGCTGGCGTTCGGCCTGAACATCCTCAACCTGTTCGACGCACGCGCGCCCTACGATCCGACCGCGGGCACCGGCGGCTTCAACGGCGGCCTGCACAGCGGCATGGGACGCTACTTCAGCGCCAAGGCCAGCTACAAGTTCTGATGTTGGCAGTGTAGAGAAAAAAAGCGCCGTGCAAAATTTGCGGCGCTTTTTTTTATTGCTTGTACGCCGGCGGCTAAAGCCAGCCGGATTTTCGGAAACGGTAGTACAGGTAGCCGCAGACGCTCACCATGATCCCGATGGCCGCCGGGTAGCCATACTCCCAGTTCAGCTCCGGCATGATCTTGAAATTCATGCCCCACACGCCGGCGAAGGCCGTGAACACCGCGAAGATCGCGGCCCAGGCCGCCAGACGTTTATTCACTTCGCCTTCATCGATGGCCGCCATCGACAGGCTCACCTGGATCGCCGTGCTGATGGTGTCGCGGATGGTGTCGAGCGAGGCGCTGACGCGGAACAGGTGGTCGTGCACGTCGCGAAAGTATTCCTGGGTATCTGCGCAGAAGGCCGGCACCCGCCCGCCGTGCAGCTTGCCGACCGCCTCGGTCAGCGGCGCGACCGCATGGCGCAGCGGCAGCAGCTTGCGCTTGAGTTCGTACAGGCGCTGGATATTGCCGCGCTGCGCGCCCTGGATGAAGATCCGTTCCTCGATCATCTCGAGTTCCTGCTCGAGCAGGTCGACCACGGGAAAGTAGCGGTCGACCACGGCATCCATCAGCGCGTACAGCACGAAGGACGAGCCCTTCGACAGCAGCGCCGGCTCGCGCTCGGCGCGCGCGCGCACGCCCAGGAAACCGTTCTGCACCTGCCTGCGCACGGACAGCACATAATTGACGCCGACGAAAATGTGGACCTCGCCCACGGTCAGCTCGTCGCCGCTGCGCTCCACGGTTTGCATGACCACGAACAGCGAGTCGCCGTACTCCTCGATCTTGGGGCGCTGCTGACCGCGCAGGGCGTCCTCGATGGCCAGTTCGTGCAGGCCGAACTCCTCCTGCATGACGGCCAGCTCCTCCGGCGTGGCGTCGCGCAGGGCCACCCACACGAAGCAGCCCGGACGTTCGATGTAGTCGCTAATGTCCTCGACGGGAATATCGGAAAGCTTCTTGCCTTCCTGGTAGGCGACGCAGTTGATCAGCATGGTTCAATTAGGTAAGCGGGACGGCTGCAAGCTTACACCAGGGCATGGCGTTTCGTCTTTTCGCTTTCCCCGAGAGGAATCGTCCTGTGTGGATCGCCCGGCTTGCTCCAATCACGACGCATTCACCGTCGGCACGGCGCCGTGGTTGCCGGTCCTACGATCGTCGACCGGAGAGCGGCGTCCCCGGTCCCGGGCATCGTTCACGCGGGCGGAATCTGGTCCACTCGCTCGAAGACTTGCTTGCCCATCTTTTGGGCCTCATGCACCATCAGGTCCGCGCCTTGAGACTGGCCTGCGATACGCAGCACGGCGTCGCAGCGCGCCAGCAGGCGCAGCGCCTGTGGGTGGAAGACCTCATCGAACACCGCGTCGCCGGCGCGCAGCGAGCCGGCCAGGCGCACCGTCGGCAGGGCCAGCCACTCGCCCAGCACGGGCAGGTGGCCGGCTCGATACAGCGGCAGCACACACGCTTCCATGGCGTGGACATTGCGCGCGATGCGTTCGGGATCGTCGCCGGTGCCCGAACGGTAGGGTCCGGCAATGAGGATCATCATGCTGCGCGGCGCAAACAGATGCAGCTGGGCGTGCTGCAGCAGCATGATGGTCTTGCCGTCGACGATGCCCGTGCCGATCATCGCCACCGCCTCGTCGATGCCAAGTTCCAGCACTTCCAGGTCCTCGCCCTCCTCGGCCAGCCCGCCGCCGGCGCCCACGCGGTCGTCCGCTTCGTATTCCGCCACGAAGAAATGCAGGCGTTCGGTCACGCTGCCCGGGCTCATGAAGACGTCCCACAGCGCGCTGACGGCGCCGACCTGGTAGCCGGTTTCCTCCTGCGCCTCGGCGCGGATGCGCTGTTCCGGCGCGGCCCCGTCGAGCAGGCCGGCCGCCGTCTCGACCAGGAAGCCGTCGTGGCCATTCACATAGGCCGGCAGCCGGAACTGCCGCGTCAGCACCACGGTGCGCCGGCGCCGGTTGTAGAGCAACAGGGTTGCGCCATTGCCGCGGTCATAGGTCTCGCGGGTTTGCTCGCCCCAGTGGCCATCGGCGGCGCGCAGCGCGAAGGTGGTCTTCTTCAGAATGCCCCAATCGTCGGACAGCAATTGCACCTTCTTGATTTCAACACGATCTTGCACGATATTCTCCTGTTTTATTGACTCCACGCAAACTATCGTGCAATATCGCGCATAGTCAAGGAAAATTACGGAAAACCACATGCTGACGAGCCAGCGAAAACGCCACCTGATGGACGTCCTGCGCCGCGACGGGCGGATCGTCGCCACGCAATTGAGCGCGGAACTGGGCGTGTCGGAAGATACGATCCGGCGCGACCTGCGCGAACTGGCCAAGGAAGGATTGCTGCAGCGGGTACACGGCGGGGCACTGCCGGCCAGCCCGGCGCTGGGCGACTTCGCCGCGCGCCAGCACATCACGCCGGCGGACAAGGCGGCGATCGGCCGCGCGGCCGCCGCGCTGGTGCAGCCTGGACAAGTGGTATTCGTCGATGGCGGCACCACCTGCGCCCAACTGGTGCGGGCGCTCCCGCGCCAGCTGCGCGCGACCGTCGTCACCCATAGCCCGTCCATTGCGATGGAGCTGATGGACCATCCCGAGATCGAGGTGATCATGCTCGGCGGCCGCCTGTTCCGGCACTCCATCGTCGGCGTCGGCGCCGCGACCCTGGAGGCGATCATGCAGATCCGTGCCGATACCTACTTCATGGGAGTAACGAGCGTCCACCCCGACATGGGGCTCTCGACCGGGGACTACGAGGAAGCTTGCGTCAAGCGCGCGTTGTGCAAGGCGGCGGCCGAGACCATCGTGCTCGCCTCGTCCGAAAAGCTGGCGACGGCCTCGCCCTACCGCATCGTCGGCCTGTCCGAGATCAGCGGCATCGTCCTGCCTGCCACGACGCCCGCGGACATAACACGCCCGTATCTGGACCTGGGCATCGCGCTGACGCTGGCCTAGACGGCGGCGACGAGAGATACGGTTGCCTCGTACCGACGACCGACTGGGACGACATGCCCTTGGCTAGTTGTTCGCCTCATAGATCGCCACTTCTGAAAGCCTCAAGGGCCGCAGTGGTTTCGTGTAGTTGAACTCGATGATGGCATCGTCGCCCCAATGCGCGCCAGAGATCGGCATTTTGTACGCGAGGGAACTTGGATCGTCGTTCGTTTCCAGTGTTTCCCTGCGATTGCCCTCGACGATGGAGGCGCCGCTGGTGGGCGCCCTTGGCTTATGCCACACCGTGACATGGCGAGGGCTGCAGTCGTTCCGATGGCGCTTGTGCAAACACCTGGGGTCGTCATTGGGATCGTCGACTTCCGCGATGGCCTCGTTGATCAAGGCCCTGAGGCGAACGTCGCCCAGCCGTTCTTTTTCCAGCGGCACGCCTGGCGTGTGGACGAGCAATCCGATCCGCAACTGGCCTCCCTTGAGGTTGCTCACCAGGTCGGCATCGACCATGGGGCCGGGCAAGGCCGGCAGCTGGAACAGCTCGTCGTTCTTCAAAGTGACGGGAAACTCCTGGCCATCCTCGGTACGGACGCGCAATTTGAAACCGGGCGGAATCGGCTTGCCCGACGACGGCAGCACGGCGAAGCTGAAAGCCGCGTTCGGCGCGAGAAACCTATACTTTTCGTAGGCTGCGACCGCGGCGCGCATGGCACGATAGCTCTTCCAAGGAACCGCCCGCAATCCGGTGACGCGTACGACCATGAACATGGCGCTGTCGGCTGGATCTGTCGGCCCGCTCCGTTCAGCGAGCGTCGCCGGCCTGCCAATGGCCGCATCTTCGCGTGCCGCCTTTTCCTGCACGTGCACGCCCGCCTCAGCGTCCAGATGCGCCTTGCTTTGCGCCGCAGCCTGCTGCATCAACACGGCCTGCACCAATGCGAAGGCGATGGCGCCATGGTTTGGCTTGAATGTGCGCATCGTTCGGCTCCGGATCGTCAGGTCTGAAAACCGTCCAAGTATACTTGTGCAACCCCAGCCCTTTGCATGACGCATCGATCAATCTTCTGGTTATTTCCAAACCGATAAGCAGCGTTCACTTCCGGAATTCCTGCGAGCGCAGGGCGCCGAGGAAGCGCCCATGCGCAGCGCTGCGCGACCGGATGGCCGCAACCCTACTCGTCCTTCGCGCCATCGATCCCCAGCTCGGCGATCTTGCGGGTAATGGTATTGCGTCCGATCCCCAGCCTGACCGCCGCGTCGTTCTTGCGCCCGTGGGTGTGCTTGAGCGCGGTCTTGATGAGGGCCGACTCGAACTGCCGCCCCAGCACGTCCATCACCTCGCTCTGCCCGGCCGACAGCATCGCGGCCGCCTGCAGCTCCAGCAGCCCGATCCAGCCGCCCGCCGCGCCCATCGCCGCCAGCGAGGCGCCACCGGCCGGCATGCCCAGCGGCGGCGCCATGTGGCCGCCGCCATTCAAGCCGACCGGCTCGCTCGGCAAGGTCAATCCGTGCAGGTCCGCCCCGCCCTCATGGCCCTGGGTCAGTTCGAACGGCAGGTCCTTGACCTCGACGGTCTGGCCAGGCGCCATCACGGTGATCCAGTTGCACAGGTTTTCCAGCTGGCGCACGTTTCCGGGGAGCTCAAGGCCGGAAAGAAACTGCATCGCACCATCGCTCATGCGTTTGGTCTCGACGCCTAGTTGCTTGGCGCTTTGCACCAAAAAGTGGCGCACCAAAATGGGGATATCCTCGCGCCGCTCCCTCAAACTGGGCAGGCGCAGGCGGATCACATTGAGGCGGTGATACAAGTCTTCGCGGAACAGGCCGTCCTTGACGCGCTGTTCGAGGTTCTGGTGTGTTGCGGTAATCACACGCACATTGGCCTTCATCGGCTGGTGGCCGCCGACCCGGTAGAAGTGCCCGTCCGACAGCACCCGCAGCAGGCGGGTCTGCAGGTCGAAGGGCATGTCGCCGATCTCGTCGAGGAACAAGGTGCCGTTTTCGGCCTGTTCGAAGCGGCCGCGCCTGGTCGTTTGCGCGCCCGTGAAGGCGCCGCGCTCGTGGCCGAACAGTTCGGATTCGAGCAGGTCCTTGGGGATCGCCGCGGTGTTGAGCGCGATGAAGGGCTGCTGGGCGCGCGGGCTGTGCTTGTGCAACGCGCGCGCCACCAGTTCCTTGCCGGTGCCCGATTCGCCCGTGATGAGCACGGTGACGTTGGACTGCGACAGTCGCCCGATGGCGCGGAACACTTCCTGCATGGCCGGCGCCTGGCCCAGGATCTCGGGGGTGTCGGTGGGGCCCGCCTCGACGCTGGTCTCGCGCAGGCTTTCTTCGAGCGCGCGCCGGATCAGCTCGACGGCCTTGTCGATGTCGAAGGGCTTGGCGAGGTATTCGAAGGCCCCGCCCTGGAAGGCGGCCACGGCGGAATCGAGGTCGGAAAAGGCGGTGATGATGATGACCGGCAGGCCGGGATACTTGGCCTTCACGGTTTGCAGCAGGTCCAGGCCGGACTCGCCCGGCATGCGGATGTCCGACACCAGCACCTGGGGCGTTTCGAACTCGAGCGCGCTCATGGCGTCGCGCGCGTTCGAGAAGCTCTTGGTGGCCAGGTTCTCGCGCGCCAGGGCTTTTTCAAGCACCCAGCGGATCGAGGCGTCGTCGTCGACTATCCAGATTGGTTTCATGTATTGCGCTTCCCCGCATGGTCGATGTTGAAGCCTGGCGAACCAAGTATCTTCAAGCTAGATGGATCTGAGTTATCCGGACCCGGCTTCCCGACCTGCGGTCGCGCTTACGGCAGCGGCAGCAGGATCCTGAAATCCGTCAGGCCGGGCCGGCTTTCGCATTCGATCACGCCAAGGTGCTGTTGCACGAAGGTTTGCGCTAGAGTCAGCCCGAGCCCGCTTCCGCCTTCCCGTCCCGATACCAGCGGATAGAAAATACGGTCACGGATTTGCGGCGGTATGCCCGGTCCATTGTCGATGATATGCAAGTCTAATGCCAGCCCGTACCGTATCTTGGCGAGGGTGACCTGGCGCCCCACCCGGGTCTTGAAAACGATCATGGCGTCGCCCGCCGCGATGCGCTCGGCCAGGGCCTGGGCGGCGTTGTGGGCGATGTTCAGGACGGTCTGGATCAGCTGTTCCTTGTCGCCGCGGAATTCGGGGATGGAGGCGTCGTAGTCGCGCTTGATGGTCAGGCCGGACGGGAACTCGGCCAGCATGAGGCTGCGCACGCGCTCGCACACCTCGTGGATGTTGACGTCGCCGACGATGTGCGGACGCCGGTGCGGGGCCAGCAGGCGGTCGACCAGGGTCTGCAGCCGGTCGGCCTCCTTGATGATGACCTGGGTGTATTCGCGCAGCTGGGACAGCTTGTGGGCGTGCAGCTCCAGTTCCAGCAGCTGGGCCGCGCCGCGGATGCCGCCCAGCGGATTCTTGATCTCGTGGGCCAGGTTGCGCACCAGCTCCTTGTTGACCTGGCTCTGGTCGAGGATGCGCTCCTCGCGGTCGAGCTTGAGCTGCTGGACGTTCTCGCGCAGCTCGACCACCACGCCGCCCTCGCCGGCGGCGCTGACGATGCTGTGCACGTGCAGCGGCTCGCGTCCGCTGCGCTCGAGCATCAGTTCCTGGCGCAGGTCGGCGTACTTGTGGGCCAGCGCCTGCTCGCACAGATTGATCAGTTCGTCGGCGTTGGCGAACAGCGCGTCCAGGCGCTGCCCGGACATGCTCTTGAGGGAATTTTCAAGCAGGTTCTCGGCGGCCGCGTTGGCGTAGGCGATCAGGCCGTCGGCGTCGACCAGCAGCACGGCCGACGCCAGCATGTCGAGACCGGCCAGCGCCGTCTCGGAAGGGGGAAAGCTAGTGCTCATTTGATGGAGGCGATTTCGCGCCGCAGCGCTTCGATGTTCTTCTCGGTGCGGCTGATGTTGTCGCGCATCTGCGCCACCCGTTCCTGGTATTTCGCGTAGTTGCGCTCGTTGCCCTGGCGCTCCGGTTCACCGTTGTTGAACTCGTGGCGCAGATCGCCGAGGCGGCGCTGCTCGCGCTGCAATTCGTCGTTGAGGATGTCGCGGCGATCATTGTCGCGCGCCTTCTGCTGGGCCGAGTCGACCTTGGGGAAGTCGGCCGGGGTAACCGAGGCCTGGGGCGCGCTGGCCGCGTGCGCCGGGATGCCGCCATGGTGGGCCGGCGGCGCAGCGATCGCGCCCGGGACATTGATTTCCTTGCAGCCGCGACGGTTGGTGTCGGTCAGTTCGCGCCGTCCGTTGGCGTCCACGCACAGGTAGATGCCGTCGGCCCGCGCCTGCGGCAGCGCGGCCGCGCCCATGCAGAACGCCAGCGCCAGCGCAGCGCCGCGTACACGGAAGTCGGATTGCCTCGTTGTCATTGCCATCAGCTTGGAGTTCACGCCCTGAGCGTGCGGTGATTAGGTGCAACCCGAATATACAACATTCGAAAAAAAACGCGAGGAAAGCCTTGGCTTTCCCCGCGTTTTTTACAGTGCATTTACAACTTATTGTGCATTCGATGCCAGCGCGATAATGCTACTGGCAAGGACGACAACAAGCGGTAGTCGCGCCGATTACAGCGAGTAGTACATGTCGAATTCAGCTGGGTGCGTGGTCATGCGCATGCGCTGCACGTCCTGCATCTTCAGCTCGATGTAGGCATCGATCATCGAATCGCTGAACACGCCGCCGCGGGTCAGGAACTCGCGGTCGCTGTTCAATGCGTCCAGTGCCTCTTCCAGCGAAGCGCAGACCGTTGGGATCAGCTTGTCTTCTTCCGGCGGCAGGTGGTACAGGTCTTTCGATGCTGCCTCGCCTGGATGGATCTTGTTGGCGATACCGTCCAGACCTGCCATCAGCAGCGCGGCGAAGCACAGGTACACGTTCGCCAGTGGATCCGGGAAGCGGGTTTCGATACGGCGGCCTTTTGGATTGGCCACGTGCGGAATACGGATCGAGGCCGAACGGTTCTTGGCCGAGTAAGCCAGCTTGACCGGCGCTTCGTAGCCTGGAACCAGACGCTTGTACGAGTTGGTGCCTGGGTTGGTGATCGCGTTCAGTGCCTTGGCGTGCTTGATGATGCCGCCGATGTAGAACAGCGCGTCGTCGGACAGGCCGGCATAGCCGTCGCCAGCGAACAGGTTCTTGCCTTCTTTCCAGATCGACTGGTGCACGTGCATGCCCGAACCGTTGTCGCCAACAATAGGCTTCGGCATGAAGGTGGCGGTCTTGCCGTAGCTGTGGGCCACGTTCCACACCACATACTTCAGGTTCTGGGTCCAGTCGGCGCGCTCGACCAGGGTCGAGAACTTGGTGCCGATTTCGTTCTGGCCGGCGCCGGCCACTTCGTGGTGGTGCACTTCGACCGGGATGCCCAGCGATTCAAGGATCAGGCACATTTCCGAACGCATGTCCTGGAAGCTGTCCACTGGTGGCACTGGGAAGTAGCCGCCCTTGACGGTTGGACGGTGGCCGCTGTTGCCGCCTTCGATTTCCTTGTCGGTCGCCCACGAGGACTCGTCCGAGTCGATCTTGACGAAGCAGCCGGACATGTCGATCTTCCAGCGCACGCTGTCGAAGATGAAGAATTCTGGCTCTGGGCCGAAGAAGGCGGTGTCGCCGATGCCGGTCGACTTCAGGTACGCTTCAGCGCGCTTGGCGATCGAACGTGGGTCACGGTCGTAGCCCTTGCCGTCAGCCGGCTCGATCACGTCGCACTGCATGAACAGCGTGGTCTCTTCCATGAACGGATCGATGTTGGCGGTGTTTGGATCCGGCATCAACAGCATGTCCGACGCTTCGATACCTTTCCAGCCGGCGATCGAGGAGCCGTCAAACGCATGGCCAGATTCAAATTTGTCGAGGTCGAAAGCCGACACTGGCACGGTGACGTGCTGTTCCTTGCCACGGGTGTCGGCAAAGCGGAAATCAACGAACTTGACTTCGTTGTCTTTGACCATTTGTAAGACTTCTGCGGCTGTCTTTGCCATGCGTAATTCTCCTAATGTTGATGGGGGCTTGCCGACCTCGCGACAAAACTCAGGCAGCATGATAGCAGAATCCATGCCAGAAAAATGATCTTTGGCAAATAGAGAACGCCGCCTGATCGCAGGGGCGTAGGCCACCAAAAGCGCTCAGCGGGCATTTCCAAGGCGAAGTTGAGCTACGTCAATATCGCACCAGAATGGTGCGCATTCCGTGGTGCGCACCTTGATGGTGCACCGTGCACCGAAACGGTGTGATTTCCGCCGCCGGCGCGGTGCTCTTATAATGAACATATACCATTTTTTGGAGGTACAGCATGATCCCGGAAAAAGACATCTTGGCCGAAGCCCAGACCCGCGCCCCAGGCCAGCCCTACGCCGGCGCGGTCACGCCGGTCGAGGCCTACGCGCTGGTGCTGGCCGATCCCCGGGTCAAGCTCGTGGACGTGCGCACCAATGCCGAGCGCGACTGGGTGGGCCGGGTCGCCATTCCGCCGGCCCAACACGTGGCGATCGAGTGGAGCGGCTATCCCGGCGGGGTGCCCAACCCCAATTTCGTGCAGCAGCTCCAGGACAGCGCCGGCAAGGACGAGGTACTGCTGTTCCTGTGCCGCTCCGGGGTGCGCTCGCGCCACGCGGCCAGGGTGGCCACCGAAAACGGCTACCTGAACGCCTACGACATCCTGGAAGGCTTCGAAGGCGACAAGGACGCCGAAGCCCACCGCAAGAACCTCAACGGCTGGTGCAAGCACGGCCTGCCCTGGGTCGGCGCGTAGGTCGGCCGCCCTGCCGTCAGGCGGCGCCGCCCGCGGCGGGAGGCTCGGCGGCCAGCGCGTTGCGCACCCGCTGGCGCACGAAGTTGATATGGCTGCGCAGCCCGTACAGCGCGTCGGCGAAGGCCAGCGGGATCGAAATCTGGTTCACCAGCTCCTCCAGCTCGTCCAGGCGCTTTAACAGCTGGGCGCAAATGGCGGCGCGCTGCCCGCCCTGGGCCGCCTCGAGCTCCTGCTCCACCGTGCGCAGCTGCCCGTACCAGCGATACACGCGCGAGCGGATGCGCCACACGTACAGCGGCGGCACCACCTTGGACAGCGGCAGCAGCAACGCCGCCAGCGCCACCACGACGACCCACATGCGGTCGAAGAAGTTCGCCAGCCAGAAGTTCATATAGCGCTGCAGCAGCGGCGGGCCGTCCTTGTAGAACTTGGCCGCCTCACCCGCCACCGGGATCTCGGTGTACTTGGGCGAGGGGAACTGCCCCTGCTGCTGGAACCAGCCGGTGCCGCCGTGGATCTCGGCGGCGGCCTGCACGAACAGGTCCACCAGCGCCGGGTGCAGGGTGTCGCGCGCCACCAGGGTCGCGGTCGGCGCGACCAGTTGATAGTCCTGGCCCGGCAGGTCGCGCCCGACGTCGACGATCCCGCGCGGCAGCACCACGTGCGACATGAACGGCAGGCGCCGCGTGTAGGCCTCGGCCTGGGCGAAGTCGAACAGCTTGATGCCCGGCGTTTGCAGCAGCATCTGCACCAGCAGCGCGTCCGGCCCGGAGCTGAACACCAGCGCGTCGATGCGCCCTTCCAGCAGCTCCACCGTGGCCGGCGTGTTCTCCAGCGCGCTGATGGTCAGCTCCTTGGGATCGACGCCGTTCAGGTCCAGCATCTGGCGCAGCAGCTTGGGCACGCCGGTGCCTTCCGGACCCAGGTTCACCTTCAGGCCGCGCAGGCCGGTCAGCTGGGTGACCGCCACCGGCTCGCGCATGAACAGCCACACCGGCTCGGTGAACAGGCTACCCAGCGACACCAGGTGCTTGCGCTGGGCCTCGCCCTGCTCGGTCGAGCCGCTCTGCACGAACGCGATGTCGACCTTGCCGTCGTTGAGCAGCTGGAGGTTCTCCTGCGAGCCAAGCGAGCGCCGGATCGTCACCTTGATGCCTTGCTTGGCCAGGCGCGCCGCGTACTTCTTGGCGAATTCGTCGTAGGCGCTGTTCTCCTGGCCGGCGGCCAGGGTCACGTGATGCGGCGGGGCCGGGTCGACGATCAGGTAGGCCAGCGCGCACAGGACCGCGATCAGCGCGATGGTGGGCCCAGCGGCGGCGACCAGGTCGCGGAACGAGAACTGGGTGAACTTGCGTATCTTGGACATGGCGCGGTTGAATGGTTTCATGGCTTGATACGATGCCAACAAACGGCCAAGTATGCAAGGGCGGCACTACAATCGATCGGCTGATCATCACGCGCCGCGCATTGACTTGGAGGCGCCAGTGGGCTCAAATGCTCGTTTTCCCCGCTCCCCGCCCGCCCATGAAACGCTGCCTCGCCCTGTCCGCCCTGTCCGCCGTCGCCACCCTGACGCTCCTCACCGTGGCCCGGCCGGCGTCGGCCCTGGCGCTGTTCGACGGCAAACAGGTCGCCACCATCGTCTACCAGGACCAGCCCGCGCTGGCGCTGGCCGCACGCCTGCTGGCGCACGACCTGGAGGCGCGCTCGGGCCTGGCGCCGCGCCTGTCCACCAGGCTGGAAGACTGCGGGACGGTATGCGTGCTGATCGCACGCCACGATGCGCCGCTGCTGCGCGGCCTGCTGCCGGCGGCGCGTACCCGCGCGCTCGACGGCCAGTGGGAACGCTACGCGCGCGCCAGCGTCGCCCGCGGGGCCCGCCGCTACCTGGTCCTGGCCGGCTCCGACACGCGCGGCGCGGTGTGGGGCGTGATCGACCTGACGCGCGAGCTGGGCGTCTCGGCCTGGGAATGGTGGGCCGACGTGACGCCGCAAAAAGCGGCGCGGCTGGACGTGGCCGACGGCGCGCGCCTGTCCACCTCGCCGTCGGTGCAGTATCGCGGGGTGTTCCTCAACGACGAGGACTGGGGCCTGCACCCTTGGGCCGCCAAGACCTACGACCCGGCCCTGGGCGACATCGGCCCCAAGACCTACGCGCGTGTCTTCGAGCTGCTGTGGCGCTTGAAGGCCAACACCATCTGGCCGGCCATGCACGACGTGACCCGGCCGTTCTACCAGGTCGCCGGCAACGCGGCCATGGCGCGCGACTACGCGATCGTGGTCGGCACCTCGCACGCGGAGCCGATGATGCGCAATAACGTGCGCGAATGGAACAGCGCCGAGCGCGGGCCGTTCAACTTCTTCAGCAACCGCGCCGCCCTGCTCGACTACTGGCGCGAACGGGTCGAAGAGACCCGCGCCGACGAGACCATCTATTCGGTGGGCCTGCGCGGCATCCACGATTCGGCCATGGAGGGCGCCGCCAACCAGGACATGGCGCGCGCCGGCCTGCGCGACGCGATCGGCGCCCAGCGCGAGCTGCTGGCGGCGGCGCTGGGCCGCCCCGCCACCAGCATCCCGCAGGCGCTGACCCTGTACAAGGAGGTGCTGGACCTGTACCAGGCCGGCCTGGAGGTGCCCGACGACGTCACCCTGGTCTGGCCCGACGATAACTACGGCTACCTGCGCCAGCTGAACGGGCCGCGCGAAAGCCGGCGCGGCGGCGGGGCCGGCATCTACTACCACCTCGAATACTGGGGCCGTCCGCACGACTACCTGTGGCTGGCCACCACCCACCCGGCCCTGGTGCGCGAGCAGCTCGAACGGGCCTGGACCAGCGGCGCACGCAAGCTATGGATCTTCAATGTCGGCGACATCAAGCCGGCCGAGTACCTGACCAGCTACGTGATGGACATCGCCTTCGACCAGCGCCAGGCCAGGCAGGCGCCGCGCAGCCACCTGGAACAGTGGGCGGCGCGCCAGTTCGGCGCCGCGCAGGCGCCGGAGATCGCCGCGCTCATGACGGCCTGGTACGACCTGGCGTGGGAGCGCCGGCCCGAATTCATGGGCTTTGGCCAGACCGAGCCGACCACGCCCAACCGTCCCAACGCCTACCTGAACACGGGCGGCGAGGAAGCCGAGCGGCGCCTGGCCAGCTACGCGGCCCTGGTCAAGCGCGCCGAGGCGCTGGAGACGGCCATGCCGCCCGAGCGGCGCGACGCCTTCTTCGAGCTGGTGCTCTATCCGGTGCGCGCGGCGGCGCTGCTCAACGCGCGCATTCTCGACACCGCGCTGGGGCGCGACGCGCACGCCCCACAAGCCGCGCTGGTGGCCGACACGGCCCGCTACAACGGCCTGGCCGACGGCAAGTGGCGCTACATGATGGACCTGGCGCCGCGCCGCCTGCCCGTGTTCGATCCGGCCAATCCGGTGCCGGCGCCCGCGCCGGTGCCCGCCAGCCCGGGCGCCAGCGTGGTGTCGCTAGCCGCCGCCGACGCCGCCCCCAACCGCGACTGGGAGCTGGTGCCCGGCCTGGGCAGCCGCGGCGCGGCGCTGCGCAGCATGCTCTCGGGTTCCTCCGCGGCGGCACCAGGCGCCGCGCTGACCTACCGCTTCCAGCTCGCCGCGACGGGCGCGGCGCGCGTCAGGATCGTGGCGCTGCCGGTGCATCCGCTGCACGCGGACCTGGGCCTGAGGATCAAGGTGAGCATCGACGGCGGCGCGTTCCAGACGCTCGACTTCGCCACCAGGGGGCGCAGCGAGGAATGGAAGATTAACGTGCTGACCAACACGGCGCTGCGCACCCTGGCGCTGGCGGCGCCGGCCGCCGGCGCCCACACCGTGCAAGTGCTGGCCGTCGATCCCGGCTTTATCCTGGACCGCATCGACGTGCTCGAAGACGGCGCGCCCAACTACTACGGCGCGCCGCCGCTGAAATAAAAAAACCCCGTGGCGCGCGGCGCCGTCAGCGCACGCAGGCCACCGCTTTGTCGCCCGCGGGCGGCTCGATCAGCGGCATCAGGCTGGGCGCCAGGGTCACCAGCAACTGCACCGGCAAGGCGCTGGTGAAGTCGTAGTTGGCCGACTGCGGCCCGCGCACATAGGCCGTCATGCTGCCGAAGAAGCGCTCGCCGATGTTGAACACGAAGGTGGCCGAGCGGTTCACGTAGCGCGACTCGATCAGGCGACCGCCCGGACCGTACACATAGAAGCGCTGGTCGCCGGTGCCGGTCTTGCCGCCCACCGCGATCACCGAGCCGTCGGCCAGCTTGAACGCGGTCTTGACGCGCTTGGCGGTGCCGTCCGACACCACGCCGCGGATCTCGTTGGCCGTCACGCGCGCCACCTCGGCCGAGATGACGCGTTCCGGCTTGGCGTCCTTACCGTTTTTGACCAGGGTCTCGTAGGGCGTGCTCTTGGCGAAATGCAGCGAGTCGATGCGCTCGACGGGCTTGCGCAGGCCGCCGTTGATGACAATGCCCATCAGCTCGGCCAGCGCGGCCGGCCGGTCGGCCGAGGCGCCCAGCACCGTGCCGTAGGACGGCACCAGCGAGTCGAACGGATAGCCCATCTTCTTCCACTGCGCGTGGATCTTGAGGAAGGCTTCGACTTCGAGCAGGCCGGCGATGCGCTTGTCCTGGGCGTGCTTGCGGTGGGTGTTGAACAGCCATGCGTACACTTCCTGGCGCTGCTTGGTGCTGGCCTCGATCATCTCGGTGTAGGTGGCTTTCGGATGATCGCGCAGGTAGCCCACCAGCCACAGCTCGAGCGGGTGGATGCTGGCCAGATAGCCGCGGTCGGCCAGCGACATATTGGCCGGTGAATACTGATCGTACATCTTGGCGCTCTTCTCGTCCGTGACTTCGTTGGACGAATCGAGGTTCGCGTTGAGGAAGGCGCGGAACTGGGCCAAGGTGGCGTTGGGCGCGATCGTGCGGTGGATGTTGGCCAGCCGGGTCGGGGTCTGGTGGTGCGACTCGAGCAGCGCCTTCTCCGCCTCGTCGGCGCTCATGCCCTTGTACTTGGTCCAGAAGCGGCCCAGGAACTCGCGTCCTTCGCGGTCGGCGAAGCGCGCCAGGTATTCGGCGCGGCGCGGATCGTCCGAGTCGGCCAGCAGCGCCGCCGAGGAGCCGGGCTGCTGGAACATGTAATAGCGCACCACGTCGCGCATCATGCGCACGAACACCAGGTTGGTCGAGCTGCGCAGGCCGTCGCGCAGGGTCAGGATGCGGTGGTCGTCGAGTTTACTGAAGTTGTTGTAGTGCTGCAGCCCGCCGCCGGTGAAGAAGCCTTCGCCGGGATTGCCCGAGTATTTACGCTCCATGGCCGCGTTGAGCATGTCCGTCAGGCCGCGCTGGTCGGCGTTGGGCAGCGCGATGAAGTAGTCCAGCGCCCAGCGCGAGAGCTGGTCCTTCGGATCGACGTTCACCTTGCGCAGCTGGTCCGGCGTCATGCCCGAGTAGCGCTGGTGCAGCTGGTCGAAGATGTCGAGGTAGGTGACCAGGGTGCGCAGCTTGGCGGTGGAGCCGAGATCGAGCTTGGCGCCGTCGTTGATGTCGAGCGGCTGGTCGTAGTTATCGGTCTGCACGCGCAGGTAGTTGACCTTGTCGCCACGCTCGAGCAGGGTGAAGCTGTAGACCACGTTGGCCGGGTCGCCGTTGCCGAGCATGCCCTTGCCGGTCAGGCCGGCCGCGGCCGCCTTGTCGGCGTCGCGCAGGTTGCGCAGCGCCGACGTCACGGCCTGCTGGGCGTTCGAGTCGAGCGTGGTCACCACCGACAGGTCGAGCCGGTCCAGGTTGTACAAGCGCGAGTCGCCCAGCAGAGCGGCCAGGTGGGCGCGCACGGCGTTGGAGGCCTTGCGCGTGACGAAGGCGTTCGGCTCGGCCGGCAGCACGCCCGACGCGGTCGACGGATGCAGCTTGACCGACAGCGCCAGGTCGCGCAGCTGCGGGGTGATCACGCCGGCCTGGGCCAGCACGCGCAGGTGCACGTTGGTGAGGTCCTCGAGGTCCTGGGCGCCGGCGCCCAGGTAGTGCGCGGGGCGGCGCTGGGCGATCATCAGCGAGAGCGCCTGCTTGTACGCGAGGGCCTGGGCGGGCGTGGTGATGGGCCCGGCCAGCACACGGTTCAGGTCGGCGAAGTCGCGCCCGTACCAGACCCACATGCCGTCGCCGATGCCGTTGACCTCGCCGTAGCCGAGTTTGGCCGAGAGCGGCACCGTGTTCAGGTAGTCGACCACGATCTGGCGCCGCGCGCGGGTGGTGTCCTCGCCGTACTGGTAGGCGCGCAGGGTGGCCGAAACCATCTGGCGCAGCTTCTCCGACAGCGAGCTGGTGCGCCCGTCCGGCGAGTGGCGGTATTTCTCGATCTGGGTGGCCAGGGTGCTGCCGCCGGCCGAGCGCTTGTCGCTGCCGCTGAAGATGTGCAGCGACTTGTCGAACACGGCCTTGCTGAAGCGGTCCCACTCGACCGCCGGATTGCGTTTCGGGTAGGTCGGGTCGAGCAGCTCGCGGTTCTCGATGAACAGCAGGCTCTTGACCAGCAGCGGCGGCGCGGTCTCGAAACGCTCGTAGGAACGCTCGGGGTAGCGCACGCTGAACAGCGGCTTGCTGCGGCAGTCGAGGATGGACAGGCCGGTCTTGGTCTTTTCCTGGTAGGTGGCGAACAGGCCCATGTCGGCCAGCTCGACCATCTTGGGCGAGATGTGCGCCTGCGAATCGATCACGTAGTCGCGCGTGCCCAGCTTCTTGAGGTAGTCGGGCAGGTTGGCGTAGCCCAGGCGCTCGTCGTAAGGGCTGTCCTTGGGGAAGCGGATCGCGCTGCTTGGCCCCTTCTCCATGCGGTAGCTGACCTTGTGCGCGATGGCCGCGAAGAAGCGCGCCTGCATCGCCGAGGTGCGCGATTCGTACCAGCCCCAGGTGAGCAGCAACACCAGCAGCATGAGCAGGAGCAGCAGCAGCGCGGGCTTGATGCGGCGCTTGCGCGGTGCCGCCGGCACCGGTTCCGGCGCGTCCGGCCCGCCATCGGGCTCGGGGACGTCGGGCACCAGCGACAGATGCGGTGGATGGGGATGGCTGTGCGCCGGCTCGTCCTGCGCTACCGCGGAACTCATCGAGGCCGCCCGCGCACGCAGCTTGCGTACTGCGCGGGTCACAATGCGGGGTCGTTTAAAACGACGTGTATCTTCCATGATGGCTCAACCGGTCTGAATCAATCGTAACTGCAATCACTGCCTCAACCTTCGCCATCGGTGCTACGGGTATCCGAGTGATCGTGATCTATCGTATATCAAAAAAATTAATCGTATCGGCACGGGTATCTCACTCCGGATTTCCATGCTCTCATGAGTACCATTGCACCACATCGGACCCGCGTTCACGTTGCCGTGTTCAAGAAAAATTGATCGCGCGCTTCGTTTTTCGCAAAAAAACAACGGCAGATTTCACGCCACAAAATTGCCGTGGCGAATCGCACAACAGGTGATGCCGATTGGGCAAGCGCGCTGGCGCGGCGCTCAGGACGGAGCGTATTCCGCGCCCAGACGATCGAGCTCGGCGCACATGCGCTCGAAGGCGGCGCGCGCCTGCGCCGGCTCGCCTTTCACGCCCAGCTCGATATGGCGGCGCGTGGCCGCGTCGCCCACGCTGGGCAGGCTGAACACCTTCACCAGCGGATACTGCGCCTCCAGCGCCTCCATCAGCGGCGTCAGGGCCGACTCGGCCTGGCCGTACACCAGCACCGCGTGCTCGCTGCGCGCTTCGCGGTTGAACAGCTCGGCGTAGCAGTTGTCGAGCACCCAGGCGATCATCGGCCAGGCCATCACGGGAAAGCCCGGCACGAAATGGTGGGTGCCGACGGTGAAGCCGGCGATCTTGTTGTAGGGGTTAGGAATCAGGCTGGCGCCCTCCGGGAACTCGGCCATCTTGAGGCGGTGCTGGTTCTCCGCTGAGTCCAGGTCGGCGCTGGTGCCGGCCTCCTGCGCCATCTCGACGATGCGCTCCTGGATGTTGCGCTTGCCCTCGGGATGCAGCACCAGCGCCCGGCCGAGCGCGCGCGCGGCGCAGGCGCGCGTGTGGTCGTCCGGCGTGGCGCCGATGCCGCCGCAGGAAAACACGATGTCGCCTGAGGCCATGGTGCGCACCAGGGTGGCGCTGATGCGTTCCGGATCGTCGCCCACATATTCGGCCCAGGCCAGTTGCAGGCCCCGTTCGGCGAGCAGCTCGACCACCTTGGGGAAATGCTGGTCGCGCCGTTTTCCCGAGAGGATTTCGTCGCCGATGATGATCAAGCCAATGGCCATAAAAAAGCGTCCTTGTTGTTGGTGGTGTCCGTCGGTGCCGGCCGACTGCGCCGGAGCTAGGCGTGCTCGATGCTAGTTTGCCACGAAACCGGCGCCCCCATCGGCGGCGGCCCCGGCGCGCAGGTCTGCCAGCGCCTGCAGGCAGTAGTACTGGAACCATAGTCCCGTGAAAATGAAGATCATCAAGTACAGCCAGATCGACAGCGCCGCCAGGAACGGAAACAGCACCACCGACAGCACCGTGCCGCCCACCCACACGATGCCGGGCAAGGCACCCAGCGCGCCCGAGACCATGCCGATGGCCAGCAGCGGCAGGCGGCGCGAACGGGTGATGGCCGCGCGCTCGTCGGCGCTGGCGTGCTCGGCCAGCGCGTCGTATGTCATCACGCGCGCGCTCAGCCAGCCCCACAGCGCCATCTGCACCAGCAGCGCCAGCGGCGCGAGCGCGTACAGCGGCAGGGTGACCACCCAGGCCAGCAGGAACACCGCGAAGGCGCCCAGGCTGGTGACCAGACTCCCAGCCAGGCTGCCGCCGCACTTTTTCTCCAGCGAGGGGAACTGGCGCAGCGCCACATGGCGCACGATGACCGGCATCGCGGCCACGCCCATGAACAGCAAGGTGGTGACGATCATCAGCGGCAGCAGCAACAGCATCGCGATCAGCGGCACCACCACGGTCTTGAGCACGCCCAGGCCGATGGCGCCGAGCAGGCCGCCGCTGAGGCGGTACATGTCGTGCTCGGCGAACAGCGTCTGCAGCGCGTCGAGCAGCGGCTGGAAGCCCAGGTACAGCAGGCTGCCCCACAAGGCCAGCGAGAGCAGGAAAGGGACGATCGACAGCAGCAGCATCTTGCCGTTGAACTGGGAGCGCAGCGCGCGCCCGTAAGCGATGACGACCGCGCGGGCCGGGTTCTCTTTCATGGTGCGATCCGGGAGTCAGTGATGGCGCCAGTGTAGCCCAGCGGCGCGGCGCGCATCGATAGCGCTTTGCCACGCCATGGTCTACAATCGATTCTTCCGTATCATTTAACAAAGACCAAGGAACAACAATGTCCACGATCACTACCGAATCCGGCCTGCAATACGAAGACACCAGCGTCGGCGAAGGCGCCGAAGCGAAGGCCGGCCAGCACGTCACCGTGCACTACACCGGCTGGCTGCGCAACGACGACGGCACCCAGGGCGCCAAGTTCGACTCGAGCAAGGACCGCAACGATCCCTTCCAGTTCTCGCTGGGCGCCGGCCAGGTCATCCGCGGCTGGGACGAAGGCGTGCAGGGCATGAAGGTCGGTGGCAGCCGCCGCCTGACCATTCCGGCCAGCCTGGGCTACGGTGCCCGCGGCGCCGGCGGCGTGATCCCGCCCAACGCGACCCTCATTTTCGACGTCGACCTGCTGGCCGTCTAAGCCACGCGTCCCAGTATCCGCGATGAGCTTGCAGGAGCAATTTACCCAGGCCCAGGCCGATTCCAAGAATCTGCCTGAACGTCCCGACAACTTGACCTTGCTGCAGATATACGCCCTGTACAAGCAGGCCACCAGCGGCGACGCGGGCGGCGAGCGGCCCGGCTTCACCGACATGGTCGGGCGCGCCAAGTTCGACGCCTGGGCCGCGCTCAAGGGCACCTCGCCCGAGGACGCGATGCGCCAGTACATCGACCTGGTCGCGGACCTGAAGGACTGAGGCCGGCGCGCTTTCAGGCGGCGCCGAACACCTTCTTCATTTTCTCGGCCACCTTCGCCTCGATCGCCGCGGCGAAGGCGCTCATCGGAAAACCCAGCGTGATCGACATCTCGGCCTGGCGCGGCTGCAGGTTCAGCGCGCCGTCGATGCCGCTGCGCTCGAAACGCAGCACGTCGCCGTCCCAACGGCAGGCCAGGCCGAACTCGCCGGCGATCTTGTCGGCCACCTGCTGGGCCGCGGCGCGGGCCATGGCGGGGCTTAATGTATGTTCCTGCACGATGCTGATGGCGGTCATGGGGCTCCTTTCGACGAAGGCGGCATGATAGCGCACCTGCGCCCGAGCTTGCTAGAACCCAGCGCGGCCGCCGCTTCCGACCTGTCTATAATGCAAGCACATCAACCCGCCGCCCCGCCATGACCGACATCCAGCTGATCGCCGCCGTCCTGTTCGGCCTCGCCCTCGCCCACACCTTCGCCACCAAGACCTTCGAACGCCTGGCCGAGCGCTATCCGCGCCATGCCGGCCTGTTCCACTTCTTCGGCGAAGTCGAGGTCGTGTTCGGCCTGTGGGCCCTGGTCCTGATGCTGGCCATGGCCGCCGTCAATGGCGGCCACAGCGCGATCGCCTACGCCGAGTCGCGCACCTTCGCCGAGCCGCTGTTCGTGTTCGTGATCATGGTGGTGGCGGCCTCCAAGCCGGTGCTCGAAACGATACGCGCGGCCATCGCGCTGCTGGCCCGCCTGGCCCCGCTGCGCACGTCCCTCGTGCGCGCCTGGCTGTGCCTGGCGCTGGTGCCACTGACCGGCTCGCTCATCACCGAGCCGGCCGCCATGACCCTGGCCGCGCTCATGCTCGCGCCCACGGTGTTCCGCAAGGCCATGCCGGAGTGGCTCAAGTACGGCGCCCTCGGCGTGCTGTTCGTGAACGTGTCCATCGGCGGCACCCTGACCTCGTTCGCCGCGCCGCCGGTGCTGATGGTGGCCACTACCTGGCAGTGGGACAGCGCCTTCATGGCCAGCACCTTCGGCTGGCGCGCCGCGCTGGCGGTGGTGGTCAACGCCAGCGTCATCACCTTCATGCTGCGCAAGCACATCGACGACGCCGACGGGACCGATGCCGGCCACACGCCGATGCCGCCGCTGGTGGCCGCGATCCACCTGCTGTTCCTGGGCGCGGTGGTGGCTTTCGCCCACCATCCGGTCATCTTCATGGGCCTGTTCATGTTCTTCCTCGGCTTCACCCAAGCCTACGAGCAATACCAGAACCCGCTGATCCTGCGCGAGGGCTTGCTGGTCGGCTTCTTCCTGGCGGGGCTGGTGATGCTGGGCGGCATGCAGCAATGGTGGCTGCAGCCCATCGTCTCGCGCCTGGAACCGACCGCCCTGTTCTTCGGCGCGGTCGGGCTGACCGCCATCACCGACAACGCCGCCCTCACCTACCTCGGCTCGCTGATCGTCGGCCTGGCCGCGCACGCCAAGTACATGCTGCTGGCCGGGGCCGTGGCCGGCGGCGGCCTGACCATCATCGCCAACGCGCCCAACCCGGCCGGCGCGGCCCTGCTGCGCGACGGCTTCGAGGACGAATCGATCGGCGTGGCCGGCCTGCTGGCCGGCGCCCTCGGACCCACCCTGGTGGCGATGCTGGCGTTCCTGATGTAGCGCACGGACGCGTCCGGTCGGGCCCGTGGTTCGGCCTGTCGTTCGTGCGCTTGACGGACCTCAAGCGGCACGAGGCCCGCTCGCGCGACTATTTCTGGCAGAGCCTACAGGATTGGCCTTCAGCGCGGAGAACCCCACCATGGAACACACCGTCAGCCTGCCGGTCGCCGAGGTATTGCCGGAGCGCGCACTACCGCCAGTGAGCTTCATCCCCACCCCCAGCGCACCCTACCGCCAGCACCGCAAGGCTTCCCAGCTGGTGTTCGAGCCGGGCCGGCCGCGCTCGGCGCTGGACGCCGAACCGGTGCCGCCCACCTACGCCAACGGCACCCGCGTGCTGATGTGGAAGCAGGACCCGTCCGTGGGCGAGATCGGCGCGCGCAAGGCCTTCCTGCCCGGCATTGTGCTCGACGGCCCGCGCGACGCCCGCATCGTGTTCGGCCAGCCGGGCATCAGCCCGGTGCCGCCGAACGCCTTCGGCGACTTCGTCACCATGCCCGACACGCCCCAGTTCGACGCCGTCCACACCTTCGCCGTGGTGCGCCAGACGCTCACCATGTACCAGCGCGCCCTGGCCGGCGGCGACAGCGGCACCCCGCTGCCGTGGCAATGGAACAGCAGCGTCGACACCACGCCGATCGAGGTGTTCCCCTACGGCCTGCCCAACATCATGAACGCGTTCTACAGCCGCTCGCAATGCTGCCTCAAGTTCGGCGACTTCATCCCGACCGGCCAGAACGAACGCGTGTACACCTGCCGCTCGTTCGACATCGTCTCCCACGAGACCGGCCACGCCGTGCTCGACGGCCTCAAGCCGGACTGGCTGCTGGCCGACAATCCGCCCCAGACGGGCGGGCTGCACGAATCGTTCGGCGACCTGACCGCCATCTTCCTGTCGCTGTCGCAGCTGGACCAGTGCGAGGCAATCGTGGCCCAGACCAAGGCCAACCTGCACGACAAGACCTTCCTGGCCGACATCGCCGAGCAGTTCGGTCTGGCGCTGGGGCGCTCCAACGGCCTGCGCAACGCCGACAACGACATCACCCTGTCGCAGGCCGGCACCGAGGTGCACGCGCTGTCCCAGGTGTTCACCGGCGCCATCTACGACATCCTGGCCGACCTGTTCGCGCTCGAACGCGACCCGGCCGTGCGCGACGACGCGGCCGTGCTGCACGAGATGGGCGGCTACCTGCGCGGCCTGCTGCTGCGCGCCCTGATCGCCTCGCCCGAGCACGCGCCCGGCTACGCCGACGTGGTCAACCACATGCTGCGCCTGGTGACCGAGGACGCCAGGCCGGTGCAGTACCGCAACGCCATCCGTAACCGCTTCACGGTGCGCGAAGTGGTGCTCTCGCCCGTGCCGCTGGACCAGGACCACGTGGCCGGGGTCGGGCTGGAGGCGGCCGTGCGCGACGCCCCCGGCGCCGTGCAGGACCGGCGCGCCTGCTGCGGCACCATGAACCTGGCCGAGTATTTCGCGCTCGACCACTTCATCGACGACGAACTGCAGGCGCTGGCGCAGTGGTGCGCCGCGCACGGGCGCAGCGGCGCGCCGCCGGCCCTGCCGTCCGATGGCAGTCCGCCGCCGGCATGAAGGTCACGGCCCACGGCAGCGGCGGCTTCAGCGGCCAGGCCGCCCACTTCGAGCTCGACACGGCCAAGCTGGCCAACGGTAAGGAGATCGAGGCGCTCCTGCAAAACCTCGACTTCCTCCCGGCCCCGCCCCAGCCCGTCGGCGCCGACATCGAGCGCTGGCACCTGACCATCGACGACGACGGCGCCCAGCGCACGCTGGCCTTCGCCAACGACGGCAGCGCCCAGGCCGCGCCGTGGCAGGCCCTGGTTGAGGGCCTGCGCGCGGCCGCGTGACGCCCTGACCGGCGCGGCGCGGGAGCGCTTCGTCCGCCGGTTTTTTTTTAATTCCCCGGCCATGGCGCGCAAAACCCGGAGCAAATCTGGGGCAATTTCAGCTCAAAAAAGGGGCCGGCGACGGGCCGGCGCGGCCCAGGCGCGGAGTAATCCCGGGAAAACAACGCGCATTTGCTTATTTGTATTGTGTATAAGCCTGAATTGTGGGAATAAGCGAATTGCCTTAAAATACAGTGCTTTGCTATGCTCAGCGGCGCGCCTCGCGCACTGTCCGCAACGCTCCCTTTTCACTGATAGGACTGTTATGACTCACGTTGTCACCGAATCGTGCATCAGCTGTCGTTACACCGATTGCGTCGATGTATGCCCGGTAGATTGTTTCCGGGAAGGCCCGAATTTCCTGACCATCGACCCGGACGAGTGCATCGACTGCGCCGTCTGCGTGGCCGAGTGCCCCGTCAATGCGATCTTCGCCGAGGAAGACGTCCCGGCCGACCAGCAGCAGTTCATCAAGATCAACGTTGAGCTGGCGCGCAACTGGCCGTCCATCACCAAGACCAAGGCCGCCCTGCCCGACGCCGAGAAGTGGAAAGACGTCAAGGACAAGCTGGACCAGCTGATCCGCTAGTCGGCCGGGACCGGAGGCTGGCAACGCGCCGGCCCTGGCCGCGCCGCGCGCGGCACCGCATCACCATTCATATTCAACAGGAAGTAAGCGCATGACTATCATCGCCAACAATGAAGCAGGCAGCGTCGCTGCCAACAGTTCTTTCGCGGGCGCCATCGACACCGACGCCGTCATCATCGGCGCCGGCCCCGTCGGCCTGTTCCAGGTCTTCGAACTGGGCCTGCTCGAGATCAAGGCCCACGTCATCGATTCGCTGCCTGCGGTGGGTGGCCAATGCGTCGAACTGTATCCCGACAAGCCGATCTACGACATTCCCGCCGTGCCGGTGTGCACCGGCCAGGAATTGACCGACAACCTGCTCAAGCAGATCGAACCGTTCGAGCCGACCTTCCACCTGGGCCAGGAAGTGACGACCGTGCAGCGCCGCGAAGACGGCCGCTTCAACGTCGAAACCTCGACCGGCACCCAGTTCATCACCAAGACCATCTTCATCGCCGCCGGCGTCGGCTCGTTCCAGGCGCGCACGATCAAGGTCGACGGCATCGACAAGTTCGACGGCAGCCAGCTGCACTACCGCGTCAAGCAGCCCGACCTGTTCGAAGGCAAGAACCTGGTCATCTGCGGCGGCGGCGACTCCGCGCTGGACTGGGCGCTGAACTTCGTCGGCAAGGCCGAGTCCGTCGTGCTGCTGCACCGCCGCGAGGACTTCCGCGCCGCCCCCGCTTCGGTGGCGAAGATGAAGGCGCTGTGCGACGCCTACGAGATGCAGCTGATCATCGGCCAGGTCACCGGCTTCGACGAGAAGGACGGCAAGCTGAGCGAAGTGAAAGTGACCGGCGCCGACGGCGTGACCCGCCGCGTCCCGCTCGACATGCTGCTGGTGTTCTTCGGCCTGTCGCCCAAGCTGGGCCCGATCGCCGAGTGGGGCCTGGACATCGAGCGCCGCCAGCTCAAGGTGGTGGACACGGAAAAGTTCGAGACCAACGTGCCGGGCATTTTCGCGGTGGGCGACATCAACACCTATCCGGGCAAGAAGAAGCTGATCCTGTCGGGCTTCCACGAAGCCGCGCTGGCCGCCTTCGGCGCCGCGCCCTACATCTTCCCGGACAAGAAGATCCACATGCAGTACACCACGACCTCGCCGAAATTGCACAAGATCCTCGGCGTGGAAACGCCCGTGTTTGATTAGTTATCGACTGATCAGCGTTCAGTAACTCTCGCGCAACGAATGCCCCGCTAGCCGGGGCATTTTTTTTATGTGTTAGGTACCTCATGTTCGGCATATCGCGATCCGTGATAAAACGTCTTATCCCTTAGATTTTTCTTTGTCAGCGCCCACGCGATGGCAAATTTCTAAGAGGAACCCTAAATTGCAAACGAGACTGATTTTTGGCCTATAATTAAACGGCGAACCTGTTGTTATCGATTGCAGGGCAACGAATTTACCAAGGAATATGTATGCTTTATCAACTCCACGAGATGCAACGCTCATTCCTAACACCACTGATGCAGTGGGCCGATGCCTCCTCCAAGCTGTTCACCAATCCTGTGTCGCCGCTGGCGCACACCCCGTTCGCCCAGCGCATCGCCGCCGGTTACGAGCTGATGTACCGTCTGGGCAAGGATTATGAAAAGCCAGCATTCGAGATCCATGAGACCACGATCGACGGCGTCCCCGTCGGCATCATGGAACGCACCGCCGTCAACCGACCGTTCTGCCGCCTGCTGCACTTCAAGAAAGACCTGAGCGACGTGCAGATCGCCGAGCTCGACCAGCCCACCGTGCTGCTGGTCGCGCCCCTGTCCGGCCACCACTCGACCCTGCTGCGCGACACCGTGCGCGCGCTGCTGACCAAGCACGACGTGTACATCACGGACTGGACCGACGCGCGCATGGTGCCAGCCAGCGCCGGCGCCTTCCACCTGGACGAACTACATCTACTACGTGCAGGACTTCATCCGCGCGCTGGGACCGGACGTGCACGTCATTTCCGTGTGCCAGCCGACCGTGCCGGTGCTGGCCGCCATCTCGCTGATGGCGTCCAACAACGACCCCAAGCTGCCCAAGACCATGACGATGATGGGCGGCCCGATCGACCCGCGCCGTTCGCCCACCGCGGTCAACGACCTGGCCATCGAAAAGAGTTTCGCGTGGTTCGAGAACACCGTGATCTACGCGGTGCCGGCCAACTACCCGGGCTTCGGGCGCAAGGTGTATCCGGGCTTCCTGCAGCACGCCGGCTTCATCGCCATGAACCCGGGCCGCCACGCCCAGAGCCACCGCGAGTTCTACAACCACCTGGTGGCGGGCGACGACGAACCGGCCGATAGCCATCGCAAGTTCTACGACGAGTACAACGCCGTGCTCGACATGCCGGCCGAGTACTACCTCGACACGATCCGCACCGTGTTCCAGGAATTCCGCCTGCCCAAGGGCAACTGGACCGTGGGCGGCCAGCTGGTGCGTCCGCAGGACATCAAGACGGTGGCCCTGTTCACGGTTGAAGGCGAGCTCGACGACATCTCCGGCGCCGGCCAGACCCAGGCCGCGCATGATTTGTGCAGCGGCATTCCGACCACCATGCAGCAGGATTTCGTCGCGCCCGGATGCGGCCACTACGGTATCTTCTCCGGCCGCCGCTGGCGCGAGACGATCTGTCCGAAGATCGGCGATTTCATCGAGAAGCACCGCTAACAGCGGACGTAGCAAACCAAAATGCCGCAGCGATGCGGCATTTTTTCGTCCACGGGAGCCGCCGTCGTAGCGACTATAATGACGCTGTATTCAAAAAACAGCGCCGTCCAGCCCCGTGACCAAACCCCTCGCCGACCAGATCGAAGACCTGCTCCCGCAGACCCAGTGCACCAAGTGCGGGTATGCGGGCTGCCGTCCCTACGCCGAGGCGATCGCCACCGGCCAGGCCGACATCAACCAATGCCCGCCGGGCGGCCAGGAGGGCATAGCACGCCTGGCCACGCTGCTGGGCCGCAAGGTGATCGCGCTCAATCCGGTCAACGGCGTCGAGCGGCCGCGCCCCGTGGCCTTCATCGACGAGGCGCTGTGCATCGGCTGCACCCTGTGCATCCAGGCCTGCCCGGTGGACGCCATCCTCGGCGCGGCCAAGCAGATGCACAGCATTCTGCCCAGCCTGTGCACCGGCTGCGACCTGTGCGTGGCGCCCTGCCCGGTCGACTGCATCTCGATGATGCCGGTGACCGGCGAGCGCACCGGCTGGGAGGCCTGGACCCAGCAGCAGGCCGACGCCGCGCGCGCGCGCCACGACGCGCGCGCCGCCCGCCTGGCGCGCGAACGCGCCGAGAACGACGCGCGCCTGGCCGCCAAGGCCGTGGCCAAGATGAAGGAAGTCACGGACGAGGTCACCAACACGCCGGAGGAACTGGCCGAGAAGGAGCGCAAGCGCGCCATCATCGCCGCCGCCATGGAACGGGCGCGCCTGAAGGCCGCCGCGGCCGCGCCGGGCAAAGAATAAGCCACGCACCACCACGCTAGAGACGCATGAACCCAGCCAAACGACTCGAAATTTTTCAACGCTTCCGCGCCGCCAATCCCCATCCCAAGACCGAGCTGGAATACAGCACGCCGTTCGAGCTGCTGATCGCCGTGCTGCTGTCGGCCCAGGCGACCGACGTCGGCGTCAACAAGGCCACCCGCAAGCTCTACCCGGTGGCCAACACGCCGCAGGCGATCCTCGACCTTGGCCTTGATGAATTGAAATCGTACATCTCCACCATCGGACTGTACCCGACCAAGGCCAAGAACGTCATGGCCACTTGCAAGATCCTGGTGGAGCAGCATGGCGGAGAGGTCCCGCGCGACCGCGCGTCGCTGGAGGCCCTGCCCGGGGTCGGACGCAAGACCGCCAACGTGGTCATGAACACCGCCTTCGGCGAGCCGACCATGGCGGTGGACACGCATATCTTCCGGGTCGCCAACCGGACCCGCATCGCGCCGGGCAAGGATGTGGTGGAGGTGGAGCAGAAGCTGCTCAAGTTCGTGCCGAAGGAGTTCCTGCACGACGCGCATCACTGGCTGATCCTGCACGGGCGCTACACCTGCGTGGCACGCAAGCCCCTGTGCTGGAACTGCATCATCAACGATTTGTGCGAGTACAAGCCGAAGACGCCGGCGCCGGCAGGCGCCTGACATCCGGCGGCCGGGTCTAGCAGCCTACAGCAGCACGAGATTGTCGCGGTGGATCAGCTCCGGCCCTTCCAGGAAGCCCAGCACCGCCTCGATCTCCGAGGACGGCTTGCGCATGATGCGGCGCGCTTCCGAACTGGTGTAGTTGCTGATCCCGCGCGCGATCGCCGCGCCGTTCTCGGACAGGCAGGTGATGACCGCGCCGCGGCCGAATTCGCCGCGCACCTCGAGCACGCCGATCGGCAGCAGCGACTTGCCTTCGCGCGACAGCTTCTGCACCGCGCCGGCGTCAAGCACCACCTTGCCCGCCGTGTGCAGGTGGTCCGACATCCACTGCTTGCGCGCCGTGAGATGCCCGGTCTGGGCCGACAGCTGGGTGCCGATGGCCTCGCCCGCGGCCAGGCGCGTGAGCACGTCGCTGTCGCGGCCCCACGCGATGATGGTGTGCGCGCCCGAGCCGGCGGCGCGCTTGGCCGCCAGGATCTTGGTCAGCATGCCGCCGCGCCCGATGCTGCTGCCGGCGCCGCCGGCCATCGCCTCGAGCGCCGGGTCGCCCGCCGTGCCGTGCGCGATCAGCACCGCGTTCGGGTCCTTGCGCGGGTCCGCGCTGTACAGGCCCTGCTGGTCGGTCAGGATCACCAGCGCGTCGGCCTCGATCAGGTTGGCCACCAGCGCGCCCAGGGTGTCGTTGTCGCCGAACTTGATCTCGTCGGTGACCACCGTGTCGTTCTCGTTGATGATGGGGACCACGCCCATGCGCAGCAAGGTGGTCAGGGTCGAGCGCGCGTTCAGGTAGCGCTCGCGGTCGGCCAGGTCGGCGTGGGTGAGCAGCACCTGCGCGGTGCCGATCCCGTGGGCGCGGAAGCTGGTCTCGTAGATCTGGGCCAGGCCCATCTGGCCGACCGCGGCGCAGGCCTGCAGTTCGTGGATGTCGGTCGGGCGCCGTTCGAAGCCCAGGCGCAGCATGCCCTCGGCCACCGCGCCCGAGCTGACCAGCACCACCTGCTTGCCCAGCGTGCGCAGGGCCGAGATTTGCGCGGCCCAGCGCGCGATGGCGGCGTGATCGAGCCCGCGCCCGTCGTTGGTCACGAGGGAGGAGCCGACTTTGATGATGATGCGGCTAGCGCTTTGTATGACGGATTTCATCGTTGCGGTTCTGGTCTACGCGGGCGCAGCGCAAGCAGCAGCAGGCCGCCCGCCAGTTCGATCCCGCAAACGGCTAATAAAAATCCCTTGGGCAGACCGATCGCCAGCGCCGCGATCAAGCGGCCGGCCGGCTGCGCCAGGATGAACAATGCTGTGATGTCGCCCAGCAGCGGCTGGTCGCCGTGGCGTGCCGCCAGCAGCGCCAGGGCCGCGGTAGCGAGCCTGACGCCGACGTAGATGGCGTAGAACTGGCTGTAGCCGTTCACGCCAACGGGAAACTCGCCCATGCCCAAGGCCACCCGGTCCGGGTCCAGCATGGCCAGAAGGGCGGCCAGCGAACACACCGTCGCGGTCAGCTGCAGCAGCTGCCTGCGCAGCGCCGCCAGTGGCAAGGACCTTGTCAATTTTAATCGAGGATCACGTTAGACCGGGGATCAAATTTAATCCTGGATCTTAAAGCGCGGATCGTCCGGATCGATCGACGCGATGCCGCGCGCTTCCTCGGTCATCTGGGTCTCCTCGGCGCGATGCTCGACGTTGCGCTTGGCCTCGAGGTGCATGTAGATCGCGTTGACCAGCTCCTGGCAGCCCTCGTGGCTCAAGGCCGAGATCTCGAACACCGGGCCCTTCCAGGCCATGCGCTTGACGAAGTCCTTGACGCGCTTCTTGCGCTCGTCCTCGGGCACCACGTCGAGCTTGTTGAGCACCAGCCAGCGCGGCTTGTCCACCAGCGCCTCGTCGTACTTCTGCAGCTCCTTGACCAGCGCCTTGGCTTCCTTGACCGGATCGACATTGGTCTCGAACGGCGCCAGGTCAACGATGTGCAGCAGCAGGCCGGTGCGCTGCAGGTGGCGCAGGAACTGGTGGCCCAGGCCGGCGCCCTCGGAGGCGCCTTCGATCAGGCCCGGGATGTCGGCGATGACGAAGCTCTTCTCGTGCGACACGCGCACCACGCCCAGGTTCGGGTACAAGGTGGTGAACGGATAGTCGGCGATCTTCGGCTTGGCGTTGGACACGGCCGTGATGAAGGTCGACTTGCCCGCGTTGGGCATGCCCAGCAGGCCCACGTCGGCCAGCACCTTGAGCTCCAGGCGCAGCTCGCGCCGTTCGCCTTCCTTGCCCTCGGTCTTCTGGCGCGGGGCGCGGTTGGTGGAGGACTTGAAGTGGATATTGCCCCAGCCGCCCTCGCCGCCCTTGGCCAGCAGCTCGACCTGGCCGTGCTCGGTCAGGTCGGCGATGATCTCGCCGTTGTTGTTATCGATGATGAGCGTACCGACCGGCATGCGCAGGAAAATATCGTCCGCGCCCTTGCCGTAGCAGTCAGCGCCGCGGCCCGGCTCGCCGTCCCTGGCCTTGTGCATCTTGGAGTAGCGGAAGTCCACCAGGGTGTTGATGTTCCGGTCCGCCACGGCCCAGATGGTGCCGCCCTTGCCGCCGTCGCCGCCGTCAGGACCGCCGAATGGGCGGAACTTCTCGCGACAGAACGAGGCGCAGCCATTGCCGCCCGTGCCAGCGATGACTTCGATTTTTGCTTCGTCGATAAACTTCATGATTTTGCCGCCATAAAACTAAAAAGGCTCTACCGTTGGCAGAGCCTTTCGATGGAAGGCTTGCGCCTTACAAGTGTGCGCCATGACGGCGCGAATACTTCACTAGTGTCGCTTAAGCAGCAGCTGCCGCGGCGACGACTTCGTTAGGAACAACGGTGACGAACTGCTTCGAACCGACGCCCTTGACAACGAACTTGACCTTGCCGTCGACCAGCGCGAACAGGGTATGATCCTTGCCGGTGCCGACGTTCTCGCCCGCGCGCACTGGGGTGCCGCGCTGACGGATGATGATGCCGCCGGCATTGATCGCCTGGCCGCCATACACCTTCACGCCAAGGCGCTTTGATTCTGAATCACGGCCGTTGCGGGTAGTGCCGCCGCCTTTTTTGTGTGCCATTTAAGTACTCCTTGATAGCTGATTGAACCGGGCAAACGGCAATTAGCCGTTGATCGATACGACTTGGATTTCGGTGAAATTCTGGCGATGGCCTTGATGCTTCTGGTAGTGCTTACGACGACGCATCTTGAAAATCTTCACTTTATCGTGACGACCGTGTGCCACAACAGTTACCAGTACCTTTGCACCTTCGACCAATGGCGCACCAAACTTGATGGTGTCGCCCGCGCCTACTGCGAGAACTTGATCGATGGTGATTTCGGAACCAATGTCTGCCGGTATCTGTTCTACTTTAAGTTTTTCGCCAGCGACAACTTTATACTGTTTGCCACCGGTTTTTATGACCGCGTACATGATTTGAAACCTCATCAAATGTTAAGAAAATCCGCCCGACCGAGGTCCGGGGAACCGCTGATTATACATGGGATCGTTTTTTTCGTCAAAACCCATGCACAGGCGCTCCGCTTCGTGGTATGGGCACAACGACAACATCGAGCCGCTTGATCCCCCTTCACCACCCTGGCGCGAGGGGCGCTGGCGAATGGCCGGGAATGACGTGCTTGTCGTATAATCGCGGCACCTAACGACTATTGCAGGTTTGCCTTGTCCGCCGCCACTCCCCACGCACAACAAAATAATATTGCCCAGTCGATCGCTTCGGACATGGAGGCGGTCAACACGGTGATCCGTGCGCGCCTGCATTCCGACGTGGCGCTGGTGAACCAGATCGCGGAATACATCATCAGCGCCGGCGGCAAGCGCATCCGTCCCGTGCTGGTGCTGCTGGTCGCCAACGCCTATGGCTACCAGGGCGTGGCCCACCACGAACTGGCCGCCGTGGTCGAATTCATCCACACCGCCACCCTGCTGCACGACGACGTGGTGGACGAGTCGTCGATGCGGCGCGGGCGCCAGACCGCCAACGCCCTGTTCGGCAACGCCGCCTCGGTGCTGGTGGGCGACTTCCTGTACTCGCGCGCCTTCCAGATGATGGTCGGGCTGGACAATATGCGCGTCATGAAGATCCTGTCGGACGCCACCAACGTCATCGCCGAGGGCGAGGTGCTGCAGTTGCTCAACATGCACGACCCGGACGTGAGCCAGGACAGCTACCTGAAGGTGATCGAGTCGAAGACCGCCAAGCTGTTCGAGGCCGCGGCCGAGCTTGGCGCCCTCATCTCCGGCGCGAGCGACGTCCAGGTCGACGCCGCCGGCGAATACGGGCGCTCGCTCGGCACCGCCTTCCAGCTGATCGACGACGTGCTCGACTACGCCGGCGACGCCGCCGAGATCGGCAAGAACGTGGGCGACGACCTGCGCGAGGGCAAGCCCACCCTGCCCCTGATCTACCTGATGGAAAACGGCACGGCCGAGCAGCGCGAACTCGTGCGCAACTGCATCGAAAAAGGTGACGAACAGCATTTCGACGCCATACTCGCCGCCGTGACCAGCAGCGGCGCGCTCGACTACACGCGCCGCTACGCGGTCGAGGCCGCCGAACGGGCCAAGGCGGCCATCGCCGGCCTGCCGGACAGCGTGTACAAACAAAGCTTGCTCCAGCTGTGCCGTTTTGCAGTTGACAGGAACCACTAAGAGACGTTAACTTAACGCCTATCTACTGCCCGTCGGGGTGTGGCTCAGCCTGGTAGAGCGCTGCGTTCGGGACGCAGAGGCCGGAGGTTCGAATCCTCTCACCCCGACCAAAGTTCTTCCTGTAAATCAAGAACTTAGATAAGCCCCAGCCACTGGGGCTTTGTCATTTCCAGCCCATTCGTGGCAAATTCGTGGCAGGCACGTAACTTTCGTGCCGCTTCTGCGAAGGCAGGCTAAACAACATCGACTAGACCAAGCTCCCCCAACAAAATGGAGCAAGCGTCATGATTACCATCGAAAATCGTTCGGCATTTTTCGTCACGGTACCCAAGCATAGCAACCTCGACCGAACAGAGGAATTCGAAGCCTACGTCGCCGAACTGTCGAATTGCGGTCTGACCCCGATGTTGCCGATTTTGCACGAAGCGGCATCGCGACGGTTCGCTGCCGCTGGCCCTGTTGCCGGCGCGCGTGACTTCCAGTTTCAATTAGAAAAAAAATATTGTTTCAGAAATAGTCGGTGTACTATGCAATTTCGTAGCGCCAACCAGAGAGGATGACTGTGCCCAGTGAGCAATCGCTACCGGCTTTATTCCTGATATGCCGCAGCCGACTGCGCCTGTGCGCGCTGCCTCTGCAATTTGTGCGCGAAACCATGCGCGCGCTCGCGCTCGAAGCCGTCCCCCATATGCCGCCGTTCCTGCTTGGCGTATCCGTCATCCGCGGCCAGGTGGTGCCGGTGGTCGACCTGGCCTGCCTGACCACCGGCGCCAGCCCCATGCCCGCCGAGCGCTATGTGACGCTGGTGCTGGGCGAGCGCCAGGTCGCGCTGGCGGTCGACGACGTGATCGGTGTGCACAGCCTGCCGCCGTCGGCGCTGGGCGACGTGCCGCCGCTGCTCGAATCGGCCGAAGCGGGCATGCTAAGCGCCCTGACCATGCTCGACGCCGAACTGCTGCTGGTGCTGCAAGCGACCCACCTGATTCCCGACCAACTGTGGCCGCTGCTGGCCGCGCAGGCTGCCGCCGCATGAACGCGCAGCCGAGCGCGCGCGAGGTAGCGCAGTTTCGCGACTTGATCGCGACCCGGCTCGGACTGCATTTCGACGAGAGCAAACTGGTCAACCTGGCCAAGCTGCTGGCACTGCACGCCAAGGGTGATTGCGGCGCCTTCCTGACCTACCTGGCCGACGCCACGCTGGCGCAACTGGCCGCGCTGGCGCCCGAACTGACCGTCACCGAGACCTTTTTCTTCCGTTACGTCGACCAGATCAACGCCTTCGCCGAGGTGGCGCTACCGGCCTGCGTGCAGGCGCACGACGGCGCGCGGGCGGTGCGCATCCTGTCGGCCGGCTGCGCCTCGGGCGAGGAGCCGTTTTCGCTGGCGATCGCCAGCCGCGAACGGGCCGGCGTCACCGAAAGCCAGGTCGAACTGACCGCCCTCGACATCAATCCGGTGATGCTGGCCAAGGCCGCGCGCGCCCACTACACGCACTGGTCGCTGCGCGATTTTCCGCCCGAATTGAAGCAGCGCTGGTTCAGGAGCGAGGGCGACTCCTTCGTGCTGTCCGATTCGATCCGGCGCATGGTGCGCTTCGAGAACCGCAACCTGGCCGACAGCGATCCCGCCTTCTGGCAGCTGGAGTCGTTCGACATCATCTTCTGCCGCAACGTGCTGATGTACTTCACGCCGCAGCAGATGCAGGCCGCGGTCGAGCGCATCGCCGGCGCGCTGGCGCCGGGCGGCTATCTGTTCCTGGGCCACGCCGAAACGCTGCGCGGCCTGAGTAACGATTTCCATTTATGCCACACCCACGGCACGTTCTACTACCGCCGCAAGCCGCACTTGTCGGCGCCGCCGTCGTATACCCCGCCGGCCGCGGTGGCGCCGCACTGGCGCCCCGGCGAGGTGCTGGGCGACACCGGGTGGATCGCCGCGATCGCCGACGCGTCGCAACGCATCGACGTGCTGGCCGCACGCGCTCCACCGGCCGCCAGCAGCGCGCCGGCCGCCAGCGCGCCCGACCTGCAGCGGGCCCGTGCCTACCTGCACAGCGAACGCTATGACCGCACGCTGGAACAGATCGGCGCGCTGGCGTTCGAACACGCGGGCGACCCCGACGTGCTGCTGCTCAAGGCGGTCTCGCTGAGCCAGAGCGGCGCGCTGGCAGCGGCCGAAGCGGCCTGCCACCAGCTGCTCGCGCTCGACGAACTCAGTGCCGGCGCCCATTACGTGCTGGCCCTGTGCCGCGAGGAAGGCGGCGACACCGCCGGCGCCTTCAGCCATTACCAGAGCGCGTCCTATCTCGATCCCGAATTCGCCATGCCGCGCCTGCAAGCGGGCTTGCTGGCACGGCGCCAGGGCCGGCCCGATGCGGCCCGCCACGACTTGGCGCAAGCGCTGCTGCTGCTCAAGCGCGAAGACGCGGCGCGCCTGCTGCTGTTCGGCGGCGGCTTCAAGCGCGAAGCACTGATGGCGCTGTGCCGCGCCGAACTGACCGCCTTGGGAGACTATCCATGAACGCGCCCCTGAACCAGGCCGTGCTCGACCTGCGCGCCGAATTCGACCGCGGCTTCGCGCAGGCACCGCGGGTGGCCGCCGCGGCCAGCCTGAACATGCTTGCGATCCGGGTCGCCGGCGAGCCGTATGCGCTGCACCTGGACCAGATCGCCGGCCTGTATGCGGACCGCCGCATCATGGCCTTGCCCACCCCGCTCGCTTCGCTGCTGGGCGTGACCGGCTTTCGCGGCCAGATCGCGCCGGTCTATGACCTGGCGGCGCTGCTCGGCCACGTGGCCGGCGCCGCCCCGCGCTGGCTGGTGCTGGTGCGCTGCGCGCAGCCGCTGGCGCTCGCGTTCGACCAGTTCGAATCCCATTTCACGGTGGCGCCGGACCAGATCATGCGCGCCGCCGCAGCGCCGGGCCGGCCGCACCAGTGCGACACCGTGCAAGGGTGCGACGCGCTGCGCCCCGTGATCCATCTACCATCGTTGCACGACGACATACAGCGCCAGGCTGGCCTGGCACTGCAACAGAGGAGCAAGCAAACATGAACAGAAACTGGACTTTCGGAAAACAGCTGGCGGCCGGCTACGCCGTGATGCTGGCCTTCGTGCTGGTCATTAGCGCGGTGTCGATCTTCGCGCTGCGCAGCGCCGTCAACAGCCAGGAGCGCGTCATCAGCGTCAACGGCCAGATGCTGGTCGACGTCGAGCGCTTGCACGTAGCGACCGAGCAGATGGTGGCCGCCGTGCGCGGCCAGGTGATCTCCCCCGAACAGCGCTTCGTCGACCACCTGTCCAAGGCGCGCCAGGACTTCGCGCTGACCAATGAACGCCTCAGAAAGCTGGTCTACACCGACGACGGAAGACGCCTGCTCGATGCGATCGAACGCGACGCCCTCATCTACCAGCAGGTCAGCGACGACATCATGCAGTTGGCCGTTGCCCACACCAAGCAGGACCTGATCCCGCGCCTGTTCGACGACAAAATGCTGCCGTCGCGTGAACGCTTCGACGCCAGCATGGGCGCCCTGGTCAAGCTGGAGGAACAGCACCTGGACGAGGCGCGCAAGGAAGCGGCCCAGGTGGCCTCGAGCGCGGTGCTGATGGTGTCGGTGATGGCCGCCGCGACGGCGCTGCTGGCGCTCGGCCTGGCGCTGATGCTGACCCGCACGCTCGGACGCCAGATCGGCGCCGCCGTCGGCCACGTGCAAAGCTCGTCGGCCGAATTGCAGGCCGCCGCCAGCCAGCAAGCCAGCGGCGCCAAGGAGCAGGCCGGCGCCATGACCGAGATCAGCACCACCATCAGCGAGCTGGTGGCGACCTCGCGCCAGATCGCCGAAAGCGCGCAGCGGGTGGCGCAGATCGCCGAACAGACCGCAGGCGCCGCGCGCAGCGGCGAAGGCACCGTCGACAAGGGCCAGGACGCGATCGGCGCGATCCGGCGCCAGATCGACCTGGTGGTCAGGCACATGCTCGACCTGGGCCGCAAGTCGCAGGAAATCGGCGCGGTGCTCGACGTGGTGGCCGAACTGGCCGAACAGACCAACATCCTGGCCATCAACGCCACCATCGAAGCCTCGGGCGCCGGCGAATCGGGCAAGCGCTTCGCGGTCGTGGCCGAGGAAATCCGCAAGCTGGCCGACCGCGTGGCCGCCTCCACCAAGGGTATCCGGACCCAGGTCGACGACGTACGCGGCGCAGTCAACACCACCGTGATGGCCACCGAGAGCGGCGCCAAGGCGGTCGACGCCGGCGCGCGCCAGTTCACCGAAGTGGCGCAGGCGTTCCGCCAGATCGCGGCGCTGGTGGCCACCACCACCGAGGCCGCGCGCGAGATCGAGCTGTCGACCAAGCAGCAGGCCAGCGCCGCCGAACAGGTCCGCATCGCCGTCACCGACGTGGCCCAGGCCACCCAGGAGACCGAGGCCAGCTCCAGCCAGACCTTGCAGACGGCGTCGCAGCTGGCGGTGCTGTCGCTCGACTTGCGGCGTTTGATCCAGCCGCAGGCCGCCTGAGGCAAGCGCGATGGCCAAAGACCCGTACCGCTATTTCCGGATCGAGGCGCGCGAGCTGGTCGAACAGCTCGGCCAGGGCATGCTCGAACTGGAAAAGGGCCAGGGCGGCGCCGCCCCGGTGCAGCGTTTGCTGCGCCTGGCGCATACGCTCAAGGGCGCGGCGCGGGTGGTCAAGCAGGTCGCCATCGCCGACTTGATCCACGGCGTCGAGGACATGCTGGCGCCGCACCGCGACGGCGCCATGCCCCTGGCGCGCCAGGGCATCGACCGGGTGCTGGCCGCGATCGACGCCATCGGCGCGCTGCTGGCGGCGCTACCGCAGGCCGAGGGCGCGCCGCTGGCGCCCGAACAAAAAGCCGAGCCGCTGCCTGTGAGCGCGCCGCGCATCGTGCGCGCCAACGTGCTGGAAGTGGACATGCTGCTCGAAGGCCTGGGCGAGATCGGCAGCGAGCTGGCCGCGCTGCGGCGCGGGGTCGACCAGCTTGACGGCGTGCGCGACCTGGCGCAGGCGCTGCAGGACCCCAGCATCCATGCGGCCGGCAAGGCGCATGCGCTGACGGCCCAGCTACAAACCCTGGTCAACAGCCTGGAACGTTCGATGGCGGGCGGCGCCGAACGCATCGACCGCGAACTGCGCCAGACCCGCGACGCCGCCGAGCGGCTGCGCCTGATTCCCGTGTCGAGCGTGTTCCATGCGCTCGAACGTACCGCGCGCGACGCCGCCAACAGCATCGGCAAGCAGCTCGCGTTCGAGGCGGTCGGCGGCGATCTGCGGATCGACGGCGCGGTGCTCGACGCAGTGCAGGGCGCGCTGCTGCAGCTGGTGCGCAACGCCGTCGCGCACGGCATCGAAACCCCGGACCAGCGCAGCGCCGCCGGCAAGGACCCGAGCGGCCGCTTCACGGTGGAAGTGGTGCGGCGCGGCTACCAGGTCTGGTTCCGCTGCGCCGACGACGGCGCCGGCATCGACCTGGACGCGGTGCGCCGGGTCCTGCGCGAACGCGGCGGCGGCGCCGCCGAGGTGGCCGGCCACAGCGCCGAGCGGCTGCTCGAACTACTGCTGGCGGGCGGCATCAGCACCAGCCGCGAAGTGACGTCATTGGCCGGGCGCGGCATCGGACTCGATGTGGTGCGCGCCGCGATGCTGGCCCTGAACGGCGAAGTGCACGCCGTCAGCCGTCCGGGCCTGGGCCTGGCGATCGAGCTGCGGGTGCCGCTGTCGCTGGCCGCGCTCGACGTGCTGCTGGTCGAAGCCGACGCCCAGGTCATGGCGCTGCCCCTCGATGCGGTCAAGGGCACCATGCGCGTCATGCACGACGATATCATCCGCACCCCCGACGGCGACTTGATCGCCTACCGCGGCCAGACCGTGCCACTGCTGGCGCTGACGCTGGGCACGCGCGCCAAGGCCGCGCACCGCTGGTCGCCGCGCGCGCTGACCGCGGTCATCATCGAGGTCGACGGGGTATTGACCGCGCTGGCGGTGGCGCGCCTGCGCGGCATCGACAGCGTGGTGCTGCGCGCCCTGCCGGCGCTGGCGCCGGCCGATCCGGCGGTACTCGGCCTGCACCTGGACAGCGAAGGCAATCCGCGCCTGGTGCTCGATCCCGAGGCGCTGGCCGGCGCCGTGCAGCTGCGCCGCGCCGCGGCCCAGGACGCGCAAGCGCCGTCCAAGCCGATCCTGATCGTGGACGACTCGCTGACCACCCGCATGCTCGAATGCAGCATCCTGGAATCGGCCGGCTTCAGCGTGGCGCTGGCCGCCAGCGCCGAGGAAGGCCTGGCCATGGCGCGCCTGACCGACTACGCGCTGTTCCTGGTGGACGTCGAAATGCCCGGCATGGACGGCTTTACGTTCATCGAATGCACCCGCGCCGATCCCTTGCTGCGCGCGATACCCGCGATCCTGGTGACGTCCTGCGAAACGCCCGAGCACCGCCGGCGCGGGGCCGAGGTCGGCGCCGCCGCCTACATCGTGAAGAACGAATTCGACCAGATCGACTTCCTGCAGCGCGTCGGCGCGCTGGTGCGGCCATGAAGCGCCTGCGCGTGCTGGTGGTCGAAGACTCGCTGACAGTGCGCAAGCACCTGTGCGAGATCCTGGCGCGCGACCCCGGCATCGAGGTAGCGGGCGAAGCCGAGGACGGCCGCCAGGCGATCGAACTGTGCCAGTCGCTGCGGCCGGACGTGATCACGCTCGACATGATGCTGCCGGTGATGAGCGGGCTGGCGGCCACCGAGTACATCATGGCCTACTGCCCCACCCCGATCCTGGTGGTGTCGGCATCCGTTAACCGCGGCGAACTGTTCAAGACTTACGAGGCGCTGTCGGCTGGCGCGGTGGAGGTGATGGACAAGTCGCGCGCCGACGACGAGGGCGACGCCTGGGAGCGCGAATTCGTGGCCACCGTGCGGCTGGTGGCGCGCGTCAAGGTGGTCACCCACGTGCGCGGGCGGCACAGCACGCGCCAGTTCGCGCCGCCGCCGGCGATCTTGCCGGCCGCGCACGGCACCCGCTACCGCCTGCTGGCGCTGGGTGCCTCGACCGGCGGCCCGGGCGCGCTGGTCGAGGTGCTGCAGGCGCTGCCGGTCGACTTTCCGCTGCCGATCCTGATCCGTGCTGCACATCGCCGAACCGTTCGGCAGCGCGTTCGCCGACTGGCTTGACGGCCAGACCGCGCACCGGGTGCGCATCGCCCGGCACGGCGAGGCGGTCGGCGCGCGCGGCGTTTCGATGGCGCCACCCGGCAGCCACCTGATGGTGCAGGGCCGGCGATTGATGCTCGACCACGGCCCGGAACGGTTTTCGTGCCGGCCTTCGATCGACGTGCTGTTCGAGTCGGTGGCGAGCGACTATGGCGCCGGCGCGCTGGCCGTGGTGCTGACCGGGATGGGCCAGGACGGCGCGCGCGGCCTGCTGGCGGTGCGCAGCGCGGGCGGCACCACGCTGGCCCAGGACGAAGCGACGTCGATCGTGTACGGCATGCCGCGCGAAGCGGCGCTGCTGGGCGCGGCGCAGCACGTCCTGCCCCTGCCCGACATCGGCCCGGCGCTGGTGGCCCTGACCCGCGACTCGAGCTAGGCCACCATGCAGCCATCCATCCTCATCGTCGATGACAGCCTCACGGTCCGGGCCGACCTGGAAGAGGCGTTTGCCGAACAGGACATGCCGACCATCGGCTGCGCCACGCTGGGCGCGGCGCGCGTGGCGCTGGCGGACGAAAACATCGGCCTGATCATCCTGGACGTGATGCTGCCCGACGGCGACGGCACCGACCTGCTGCGCGAGATCCGCGCCATGCCCGAGCACCTGCATTTGCCGGTGCTGATGCTGTCGAGCGAGGCGCAGGTGCGCGACCGCATCCGCGGCCTGAACATGGGCTCGAACGACTATGTCGGCAAGCCCTACGAACGCGACTACGTGGTGGCGCGCGCGCGCGAACTGCTGGCCGCCGGCGACGCGCCGCCGCCATCCTGCACCATCCTGCTGATCGACGACAGCGCCACCTTCCGCGAACGGCTGTGCGAATCGCTGCGCGCGCGCGGCTACACGGTCGCCTCGGCCGCCAGCGGCGAGGAAGGCTTGCGCAGCATCGCCATGAACCGGCCGGCGGCGGTGGTGGTCGACGGCGCCCTGCCCGGCATCGACGGCGCCGGCGTGATACGCAAGCTGCGCCTGGACGCGGCGCTGCGCCACATCCCCTGCATCCTGCTGACCGGCTCCGACGACGACGGAGCCGAGCTGCACGCGCTCGACTCGGGCGCCGATGCCTTCGTGCGCAAGGACGAGGACCTGGACATGATCCTGGCGCGCGTGTCGGCGGTGCTGCGCAAGGTCGGCGGCCAAGCCGCGCCGCACGGCGCCACCATGCTCGGCGCGGCCCGCATCCTGGCGGTCGACGACAGCCTGAGCTATCTGCACGCGCAGGCCGACGTGCTGCGCAGTGAAGGCTACGACGTGATCCTGGCCGAATCGGGCGAGGAGGCGCTACAGATGCTGTGCGCGCAGGCGGTCGACTGCATCCTGCTGGACCGCATCATGCCCGGCCTGGGCGGCACCGAAACCTGCCGCCGCCTGAAAGCCGATCCGGCCACCCGCGACATCCCCCTGATCATGCTGACCGCGATGGAGGACCGGGAAGCGATGATCGAGGCCCTCAGTACCGGCGCCGACGACTATGTGCTCAAGTCGAGCGAATTCGACGTGCTCAAGGCGCGCGTGCGCGCCCAGCTGCGGCGCAAGCAGTTCGAGGACGAAAGCCGGCGCATCCGCGCCGAACTGATGGCCAAGGAACTGGAAGCGGCCGAATCGCGCGCCGCGCGCGCGCTGGCCGAAAGCCGCGCCGAAATGCTGGGCATCCTGGAACAGAAAAACAGCGACCTGGAACTTGCGATATCGAGCCTGCAGGAACGCCAGCGCGAAATCGACGAGAAGAACCGCCAGCTGGTGGAAGTGAGCCGCCTCAAGTCCGAGTTCCTGTCGAATATGTCGCACGAGCTGCGCACTCCGCTCAACGCGATCATCGGCTTTTCCGAGCTGATGCACGGCGGCCTGGCCGGCACCATGAGCGACAAGCAGCAAGTGTGCATCGGCCACGTCGTCAACAGCGGCAAGCACCTGCTGGCCCTGATCAACGACATCCTCGACCTGTCCAAGGTCGAAGCGGGAAAAATGGCGCTCGACCTCGACCAATACCAGCCGAACCAGCTGCTGCGCGGCTGCCTCGACATCGTGCAGGAGAGCGCGGCCAAGCGCAATATCACGCTCGAATTCATCGCCTGCGAGGAGCGCGGCGAGGCGCTGGCCGACGTGCGCAAGCTCAAGCAGATGGTCTACAACCTGCTCTCGAACGCGGTCAAGTTCAGCTTCGACGGCGGCGCGGTGACGCTGTCGGTGCACTGGGTCGAACGCGCGCGGATCGGCTGCGATGCACCGCCCGGTATGGCGCTGCGCATGCTGCCTGTGGGCGAGGCTGGCGACGACCAGGACTGGCTTGAAATCCGGGTGCGCGACCAGGGCGCGGGCATCCACGGCGACGACCTGGCGCACCTGTTCGAAACGTTCCGCCAGCTCGATTCGTCGATGGCGCGCCATCACGAGGGCAGCGGCCTGGGACTGGCGCTGGTGAGCCGGATGGCGGACCTACACGGTGGCACTGCCGGCGTGGCCAGCGCGCCAGGCCTGGGCGCGCAGTTCTCGATCTGGCTGCCGCGCCGCGCGCCGCAGCGCGCAGTGAACGCCGACGACAGCGCGCCGGCGGCGTACCGGGTGCTGGTGATCGAGGACGACGTCCAGGCGGCCCAGTTGCTGCGCCTGCATTTCGAAAATCTCGGCTTCGAAGTGCAGCTGGCCGGCGACGCCGCCACCGCGCTGGAACGGGCCGAACTGAGCAAACCGGACCTGATCACGCTCGACCTGCTGCTGCCGGGCACCAGCGGCTGGGACATGCTGACCGCCTTCAAGGCCCATCCGCGGCTGGGCAGCACGCCGGTCATCATCATCTCGATCGTGGCCGACGAACCCAAGGCGCGCGCGCTGGGCGCGGCCACGCTGCTGCAGAAACCGGTCGCGCACAAGGCCCTGCTCGAGGCAGTCCATGCTCTGGGCCTGGCGCCCGTCGAACCGAACAAGTAAGGGACACCATCATGGCACGCATACTGGTAGTGGAAGATTCGGGAACCAACATGATGCTGGCGCTGACCCTGCTCGAAAGCGCAGGCCACACCGTGCTGCAGGCCGACCGCGCCCTGCTCGGCATCGAGCTTGCGCGCAGCGAGGCGCCCGACCTGATCCTGATGGATGTGCAGATGCCGGGCATGGACGGGATCGAAGCGACCCGCATCCTCAAGGGCGACGCGCGCACCAGCGCCATTCCGGTGATCGCGCTGACCGCGTTCGCGATGAAGGGCGACCGCGAGCGCATGCTGGCCGCCGGCTTCGACAGCTATATCGAAAAGCCGATCGACTACCTGGCGTTCCTGGCCCAGGTGGCGGCGATTTGCGAGCGCGCCCGCTAGAACGGTCAGGCTTGCGCCAGCACCTTGCGCATAAAGCGCCACTGCGCATGGACTGCGGCCGGCACCTCGACGCCGTCGTATGGCTGGCAGTCGACGAAGCCGTATGCTTGGTCGATGCGCTGCGTCCACCTATCGAGGTGTCCGGGCAGATTAGACCACTACAGTTCGAATCCTCTCACCCCGACCATCGTTCATTATTAACATAAAGAACGTAGAAAAGCCCCAGTCATTGGGGCTTTGTCATTTTCTAGCTCCCATAGTTGCAAACTAGTGTGCCTTCATAATCCTGAACAATTGGCGATCAGCAATACCTTCCTTCGCACGAGGTATTGCTCACCGATTGCCGTCAGCCCGCCGGCGCGGCGATCGGCCGCCCCGTCAGGATGCCCGCGTACTGAGACAGCGACTCCCCGATCGCGATGCCGTCGGCGTCAATTTCGAAAAACCTCAGATCGTTGCTGTGTTCGCTTGCGCGCACCTTGACCACCGCGATCACGCGCCTGAACTGGCCCTCGAGCTCGACGTAGCGCTGCATGACGATGGCGTCGGAGAGGAAGGCGTTGCCGTAGGAGCTAAAGCGCAGCACCTCATAGCGGTCTTCCAGCTCGGCCGTCATGAGCACGGTCACCCCCATCGCGGTGAGCACGGCGACCATGCGGTACAGCGATTCGCGGAAATCGTCGCGGAACGAGGACGCCAGCGCCAGTTCGAAGCCGGACAGCGAATCGATCACGACCCGTTTCGCGTTCATCCTCTTGATCATGCTGACCAGGTCGTGGAGGATCTCGTCGATCGACAGGTCCAGCGTGCGCGTGTTGATCACGCCCACTTTACCGCTGTCGATGAGCGCGTTCAAACGGTGGCTGAGCAGCTGGTTCGGACTCTTCTCGAAGGCCGCGATCACGCCGGCCTCGCCCTTGCGCACGCCCTCGGTCAGAAATTGCGTCGCCAGCACCGACTTGCCGGAACCGGAAGGCCCCACCAGCAGCAGGGAATAGCCGGCCGGCACGCCGCCGCCCATCATCGCGTCCAGTTCCGGCACCCCCATCGAGAGCCGCTCCTCGGCGTCGATCATCACCTCGCTCATGGGCGCGCTGAGCATCGCGCGCGGGAAGATATCGACGCCGCTGTCGCTGATGCGGAAGGTGTGCACGCCCAGGCTTTGCGCCTGGCCGCGCATCTTCACCACTTGAATCTTGCGCACCAGGGCGTCGCGGTGCACCAGCTGCGACATCCAGATGATGCCGTCGGCCACGGTGAACACGGGGCTCGACTCGGCCTCCGGCGCCAGGTACTCGCCGATCAGGAAGGTGGTGGCCAGCCAGCTGGTCATCTGCATGCCCAGCTGCTGCACGAACTGCTGCAGACCGGCCGCGCCGCGGTCCATGCCCTGCGCCGACTGCACCACCGAACGGAAAGAATCGACGAACACCAGGCTCGGCGAAAACTCGCGCACCTCGTCGAGGATGCGCGCCAGCACGCGGTCGAAATCGCCGTCGAGCAGGTCGGCGGCCAGGTTGACGAACTTGATCGACTGGTTGATCTTGCTGACATCGAAGAAGGGAAACTGCTGCTGGTAGCGCAGCATCTTCAGCGGCGGCTCGCCCAGCACGGTGAAGAACAGCGCGCGCCGCTCCGGGCTCGCCAGCGAAAACATGATCTGGTGCGCCATCGTGGTCTTGCCGCTGCCCGGCGTGCCGGCCACCAGGTTGAATGAAAATTCCGGGATGCCGCCACCCAGCAGTTCGTCCAACCCGGGCACGCCCGTCGCCAGGCGCTGAATGTTGACTTTATTGCTCATTGTTCAATTCCCTTAGCGGCATTGTCCGCGATGTTCTGGCCCCAGGCCGATCGGAGTATGGCGGTGGTCAGGGACTCGCCTATCAGTTGGGTCAGCGTGTCGGTAAAAGTGGCCAGCAGCGCGCTGCTGGCGGCTCCGGCCAGTGCCGGTGTGCGCTCCGCCAGGCTGGCGCGCAGCTTGAACCGGTCAGGGTCGCCGCCCTCGGCCAACCAGGGGTACTGCCCCCGCACCATATGGATGCTGCGTGCGTACAGGGTGTCGAAGCCGATGCGCCCGATAATGGCGACCAGTTCGGCGGCGAGCAGATCCCACAGGACGATCGTGTCCTCCACGACGGCCTCGGGGCGGCACATCACGTTGCGCTCGATCATCTGATGCCGTTCATCGATAGTCGTCATGTCAGTCTGGATACGGTAAGGCGGTCAGGAGTGCTGGCGCTGAAAAGGTGTCAGTGTACATGCTGATCGATCAATTCCAGAAGCAGGTCAATTCCGACCGGCTTGACGATATAGCGATCGAAGCCGCTGCGCTCGGCGCGCGCGCGGTCCTGCGGCATGTTGTAGCCGGAGGTCGCGATGAAAAACGGCATCTTGCCTTGCACGCCGGCACGGATGCGCTCGACCACGGTGAAGCCGTCCAGGCCGGGCAGGCCAATGTCGCAGATGACCAGGTCGTAGTGCTGCGCCAGCGCCAATTGCACCGCGTCGGCCCCATCGTGGCATGGCACCACCGTGTGTCCGTCCAGCTCCAGCAGCAGACTGAGCACGTCGGCGGCGTCGACGTTGTCCTCCACCAGCAGAATCCGCAGCGGCCGCGGGCTGGGCAGGCGCGGCGACGCGACGCGACGGCCGGCATCGCCAGCACCTCGGCGCTGAGCGGCAACCGCACCGTGAAGGTGCTGCCCGTGCCGGCGCCCTCGCTGCGCACCTGCACTGTGCCGCCATGCATGTCGACCAGAGAACGTACCAGCGTCAGGCCGATGCCAAGCCCACCCTGGGCGCGCTCAAGCGACTGCTTGCCCTGGGTGAACAGGTCGAAGATAAACGGTTGCAGGTCGGCCGCGATGCCGATCCCCTGGTCGCGCACCGCGATCTGCGCCATGCCGTCCACCACTTGCGCCGTGAGCGTGATGCTTCCGCTTTCAGGAGAAAACTTGGAGGCGTTATTGAGCAGATTGGACACCACTTGCGCCAGGCGCATGCGGTCGCCATGGACCAGTATCGAATACGGCGGCAGCGTCATCGTCAATTGCTGCTGGCGGGCGTCAATCAGCGGCTGGCTGCTCTCCGCCGCCAGTGCGATGATGTCCGCCAGCGCCAGCGTGGACTTGTACAGGCCCATCTTGCCGCTGCTGATGCGCGAGGCGTCGAGCAGGTCGTCGATCAAGCGCGTCATGTGCCCCATCTGCCGTTCAATGATGGCGTTCAGGCGCGGCATCTCGGGACTGCTGCCCGCCAGCTTGCCCAGCAGGGCGTTGGCGTAGGCGATCGGTTGCAGCGGATTGCGTAATTCATGGGCCAGCATCGACAGGAAGTTCGTCTGGCGCTGCATCCGCTCTTCGGCGCTAGCCTGCTTGTCCTGTGCGCTGAAGGTGGCCAGCACCAGGTGTTCGTTCGCCTCGCGCAGCCACAGCGTGTGGCTGGTCTGCTCTTGGGTGCGTTGCAGCTTCAGAAGCGCTTGCTGCGCCATCAACTGCGCGTTTATCTCGCGCAGCGCGGCGAGTTCCTTGGTGTGAGCGGCCTGCAGTAACGCCAATTGCGCGCCACCGGATTCCGGAGCGGCTGGCGTATCGGACTGCACATTGTCATTCATATGATTAAGCCTTGAGACGTCGATCGAAACATTTTCAGCACCGAACAAGACGCCCGTATCGACACCATACTCCTGTTTCGCTCTGGCGGGGCGAAATCGATACCGCGAGTTGCACTTCGCGCTCACCAACTCTTGCTAACGAGAATCTTCTATTCTGGCAATCGTATTGCGTCGGTTTTAGCGTCCCGTTTGAGACCGGCAACCGAATAGGCGCGCGTCGCGCACCTAACTGTCATTCGCCCTTTGGCGCCGCAGTCGCGCGCGCTCGCCCCGCTGCGCTAGAATGCCTTGTTGCAATCTCGGCTTACCCAGCCTTCCTTCAACTTTTCATACCGACGACGATGCGCTATTTCGCACTTCCGCTGTTGGCCGCACTGTGGGCAATCCCCGCAGCGGCCGTCACGCCCATCAGCCTTGACCAGGCCATGGCCAACCCCGACTGGATCGGCACCCCCGTGGAAAACGCGTGGTGGAGCTGGGACGGCAAACAAGTCTACTTCCAGCAAAAGCGCGTCGGCTCGCAATTGCGCGACACCTACCAGGCCATTCCGGGCAAGGCGCGCCTGGTGCCCGACACCGAACTGGCGCGCCTGGACAGCGACATGGTGGTGTACGACCGCACGCGCACCCACGCCATCGTACAGCGCAACGGCGACCTGTTCGAGCGCGACCTGAAAAGCGGCGCGCTGACCCAGATCACGCGCGGCAGCAGCGGCCTGGCCGCGCCGCAGTACTCGGCCGACGGGCGCGCGGTGCAGTTCCGGGTCGAGCACGAGTGGTTGAGCTGGAACCGCGCCGACCACCTGGTCGCGCCGGTGGCCGCGGTGCGCGCCACCAAGGACCCGGCCGCCGCCGCGGACGAGGATGCCATGCGCGACATGCAGCTGCGCCTGATTACCACGCTCAAGCGCCAGAAGGACGAGCGTGACGCGGCGCGCGTGCGCGACCTGGAGCAGCGCCGCGCCGACCCGACCCGCGCGCCGGCCCCGCTCTACCTCGGCGACAAGGTCGTCATCGCGGGCAGCGCCTTGTCGCCGAACGCGCGCTGGCTGCTGGTGGTGACGGCGCCGAAATCGACCGACAAGGGACGCATCGGCAAAGTGTCGCGCTACGTGACGGAATCCGGTTACGAGGAATTCGAAGACCAGCGCCCACGCGTGGGCCGCAACGTGCCGCCCGCCCATACGGTCAAGCTGATCGACCTGGCCACGCGCAGCGTGCGCGACCTGCCGTTCGACACCCTGCCCGGCATCGGCGACGATCCGCTGGCGGCGCTGCGGGCCGAACACAAGTTGCCGCCCTTGAAGGGCGAACGGGCCGTGCGCGTGGACGACGAAGGCGAGGCGGTCCGCTGGAGCGCCAACGGCGCCCAGGCCGCCATCATGCTGCGCGCGGTCGACAACAAGGACCGCTGGATCGCCACCGTCGATCTGGCCGCCGCCAGGCTCAAGCCGGTCCAGCGCATGAGCGATCCGGCCTGGGTCAACGACAGCTACAACCAGTTCGGCTGGCTGCCGGACGACGCGACGCTGTGGTATCTGTCGGAGGCGAGCGGCTACTCCCACCTCTACACCCAGGCGCCGGGATCGCAGGCGCGCGCGCTCACGCAGGGCCGCTGGGAGGCGACCGACGTGCAGTGGAATGCCGACGGCAGCACCGCCTTCATGCTGTGCAATCCGCGCAACCCGGGCATCTACGAGGTGTGCTCGGTGTCCAGGGACGCCCGCCTGCGTGAGCTGACGGCGCTGCAAGGCGTGGAGAGCTTCACCCTGTCGCCCGATGAGCGCAAGCTGCTGGTGCATTACTCGTCGAGCTACCTGCCGCCCCAATTGGCGAGCGTGCCGGCCAATGGCGGCGCGGCCACCGTGCTGACCGATACGCGCAGCGCCGCGTTCAAGGCGCGCGCGTGGATCGCGCCGCAATTCGTCGCGGTGCCGTCGACCCACGGCGCGGCGCCGATCTGGGGCAAGCTGTACCGCCCGGCCACGCTGGAACCCGGGCGCGCCTATCCGATCGTGCTGTTCGTGCACGGCGCCGGCTACCTGCAAAACGTCACCCGGCGCTATCCGCCTTACTTCCGCGAGCAGATGTTCCATAACCTGCTGGTCGAACACGGCTATATCGTGCTGGACCTGGACTACCGCGCCTCGAAAGGCTACGGGCGCGACTGGCGCACCGCGATCTACCGCCAGATGGGCCACCCTGAGCTGGACGACTACATCGACGGCGCCAACTGGCTCGCCGCCAATATGCAGGGCGACCTGAAAAACGCCGGCATCTACGGCGGCAGCTACGGCGGCTTCATGACGCTGATGGCGATGATGCGCGCGCCGGAGGTGTTCAAGGCCGGCGCCGCGTTGCGCCCGGTGAGCGACTGGACCACCTACAACCACGAGTACACGTCCAACATCCTCAACACCCCGGACGTGGACCCGCTGGCCTACCAAGTGTCGTCGCCGATCGAGTACGCCGAGGGCTTGCGCGGCCACCTGCTGATCGCGCATGGCATGGTGGACGATAACGTGTTCTTCCAGGATTCGGTACGCATCGAGCAGCGGCTGATCGAATTGAAGAAGGACCATTGGGAGCTGGCCAGCTACCCGCTCGAGCGCCACGGCTTCGTGCAGCCGGAGAGCTGGTACGACGAGTACCGCCGCATCTTCCAGCTGTTCGAAGGCAGCCTGAAACCTTAGACGCGCAGGCGCCGGCCGGCGCGATATGCCGGCCCGCTCACGCGGGCGGCGGGGCCGACGCGCACGCCGCGTTGGGAGTGACTGCGACGGCGGCGCCGCCGTCGAGCGCGATGGTGAACGGCTGGTTGGCCAGGTCGTTGGTGGCCGCCCTGCCCACCACCCTGCCGCCGGCATCGGCGATAGTGATGGCGATCCGGTTCGGCAGCTTGGGGCTCTGGGGAACGCGCACGTCGACGCAGCCGCCGACGAGAGCGCCCTGGAAGCGGTCGCCGATGGCGCTCTCGACCGTCACCGCCAGCTGCCGCTGGCCGGCCGCACCAACGCCCTGCAAGCGCATGCTGGCCTTCCAGTCCGGCGAGCAAGCCGCCAGGCCGAGCATCGCCGGCAGCCACCATGCCACGTGTGGCGTCCTCACCCGCCACGCTCCGGCGAAACGCTGGCGTCCAGCAGGTCGTACAGCGTCATGGCGACCACCTTGGTGGCCATGCGCAGGTCTTCCACCGCCAGCCTCTCGTCGGCCTTCTTGGCGTTCGATTCGGGCACGGTGCGCGGCCCGGCTCCGTACAGCACCGCCGGGATGCCGCGTTCCCCGTACAGCCGCGCGTCGGCGTACAACGGCGTGCCCACGGCTGGGATGTCCTCGCCGATCACGCGCCTGGCATTGCGCTGGAGCGCGGCCACCAGCGGCTGCCCGCCGGCCAGCGGGCGCAGCGCGTGCGACAGCAGCAGGCGCCGGATCTCCACTGTGATACCGTCCTGGCCTGCCACGGCGGCTTCGATCAGCGCGCGCAGCTGCGCTTCCACCGCCACCGGGTCTTCCTCGGGAATCATGCGGCGGTCCAGCTTCATCACCACCTTGCCCGGCACGACGTTGGTGTTGGTGCCACCCTCGATGCGACCCACCAGCATGGTCGGCGAATCGATTCCTGGCACCTGCGACTTGATGTGCTTCAGCGCCGGCAGCTGGCCGTAGATCGCGTTCAGGATGCGCGTGGCCGCCTGCAGCGCGTCGCGCCCGGTCTCGGGCATGGCGCCGTGGCCGGACTTGCCGTGCACGGTGATTTCCAGCTGCAGGCAGGCGTTGTGCGCGGTGACGATGGCGTAGCTGAAGCCGGCGGCGATCACCAGGTCGGGCCTGGTGAGCTGGCGTTCGAGCAGCCACGCCGGGCCCAGCAGGCCGCCGAATTCCTCGTCGTAGGTGAAGTGCAGTTCGACGCCGCCCTTGAGCTGGGCGCCGAGCGCCTCGAGCGCGCGCACGGCGAAAATGAAGGTGGCGAAATCGCCCTTCGAGACCGCCGCCGCGCGTCCGTAGAGATAACCGTCTTCGACCACGCCGCCGTAGGGTGGGTGGAGCCAGCCTTCGCCGGGCGGCACCACGTCGCCGTGGGCGTTGAGCGCCACCGTCGGGCCGGCGCCGCCGTAGGGCCGGCGCACAATCAGGTTGGTGATGCTGCGCATGCCATAGTCGGCCACGTCCGCCGCCGGCACCGGGTACTTCTCCGCCTGCCAGCCGAATTGGCCCAGCATGCCGGCCACGGCGTCGGCGTGCGGCGCGTTGTCGCCGGGCGGGTTGTCGGTCGGGATGCGGACCACCTGCTGCAAGAATGCCACCTCTTCGTCGAAATGCGCGTCGATCCAGGCGGCCAGCCGGTCTTTGGCGTCGCTCATGATGCTCCTCTAGTGTGCGCCCGCTTCGAACCAGGCCCCGATCTGGGCGCGTTCGGCGTCGGTCATGTTGGTCAGGTTCGCGATCGGCATGGCCTTGAGCCGCACCGCCTGCTGGTACACCCGCGCCGCGTTCTGGTGGATGCGTTCGGGGGTGTTGAGCATCACGCCGGCCGGCGCGGCCGTGAAGCCCGGCTGGGTGGGATGGTCGGCGTGGCAGGCCACGCAGCGCTGGCTCACGATCACGTTGACGGCGGCGAACTGCGCGGCCGGGTCGCCCGCCGCCGCGCCGCCGGACGGCGCCGGCGGCGCGATCGCCACCGCCACGGCCACCAGCAGCGCCACGCCTGCGGCCGGGTAGCGCCATTCGGTGCGGCCCTTGTGGCGCAGATTGAAGAAGTGGCGGATCAGGATCCCGGCGGCCATGATCGCCGCCAGCACGGCCCACGCGTGTTCGTGGCGGTAGGTCATCGCGTAGTGGTTGCTGATCATGATGAACAGGACCGGCAAGGTGAAGTAGTTGTTATGCACGCTGCGCTGCTTGGCCTTGCTGCCGTGGACCGGGTCCGGCTTGCGCCCCGCCCGCATGGCCTCGACCATCTTCCGCTGGCCAGGAATGATCAGCATTAGCACGTTGGCCACCATCATGGTGCCGATCATCGCACCCACGTGGATGTAGGCCGCGCGCCCACTGAGGAAGTGGGTCAGCACCCAGGCGCTGGCGCTGAGCAGGCCGAAGACGACGGCGCCGAACGCCAGGTCGTGGCGCCCGAGCCGGGAGCGGCACAGCAGGTCGTAGACGGTCCAACCCAGCACCAGGCTGGCCAGCCCGATACCGACCGCCTGCCAGCTGGACAAATCCGCCACGGCGCGGTCGACCATCATCGCCTGGGCGTTGAAGTAGTAGACGATGGTGAGCAGCGCGAAGCCGGACAGCCAGGTGGAATACGCCTCCCACTTAAACCAGTGCAGCTCGGCGGGCAGTTCGGCCGGCGCCACCAGGTATTTTTGCGGGTTGTAGAAGCCGCCGCCATGCACCGCCCACAGTTCGCCCGACACGCCCTTGCGGGCCAGCTCGGAGCCGGGCGCCGGCGGGCGGATCGCGTTGTCGAGCCAGACGAAGTAGAACGACGCGCCGATCCAGGCGATGCCGGTGATGACGTGCAGCCAGCGCACCAGCAGGTTGGCCCATTCGAGGCCGTACGGGATCAGGTATGCCATGGTTGTCCTTGATGCGAAAGGCGCGGCGAGTCGAGTCGACGCGGGATAGCTTTATTCTACTGCGGGGCCATGAAAAACCACGTATATTCAGCACGTATATTTGGCGCGGGCGCGTGCTCCTTCGCCGACCATCGAGGCCACCATGACCACCCTATCGGACCTGAACAGCGGCGATGCCGCAGCCTTCGTCGAGACCCTGCGCGGCATCTATGAGCATTCGCCCTGGATCGCCGAACGCGCCGCCGGCCGGCGCCCGTTCGCCAGCGCCGCCGCGCTCAAGCTGGCCTTGCAGGACGCCGTGGCCACGGCATCCACCGACGAGCAGCTCGGCCTGATCCGCGCCCACCCCGAACTGGCCGGCAAGGCCGCCCTGGCCGGCGCGCTGACGCGCGAATCGACCCACGAGCAGGCCGGCGCCGGCCTGCACCTGTGCAGCGAAGCGGAATACGCGCAACTCCAGCAGCTCAACGCAGACTACAACGCCAGGTTCGGCTTCCCCTTCATCCTCGCCGTGAAGGGGCCGGACGGCAAGGGGCTGACGCGCCAGGCCATCATCGAGACCTTCGCGCGGCGCCTGCGCCACCAGCGCGCCGACGAAATGGCCGAGTGCCTGCGCCAGATCCACCGCATCGCCGAACTGCGCCTGGACGCGCTGCTGGCCCTGCCCACCGACATCGGCGCGGCGGTCATGCAATGGGCCGCCACCATCGGCGCCTGGAGCGAACAGGACGACGGCCTGACCTGCTCCTACATGACGGACGTGCACCGGCGCACCGCCGCGCAGCTCGCGCGCTGGATGGAGCAGGCCGGCATGCAGGTCCACATCGACACTGTCGGCAACGTGGTGGGCCGCTACCTGTCGCCCGACGCCGGCGCCAGGACGCTGGTCACCGGTTCGCACTACGACACCGTGCGCGACGGCGGCCATTACGACGGCCGGCTCGGCATCCTGCTGCCGATTGCCGTGGTGCGCCATCTGCACGAGCGCGGCGAGCGCCTGCCCTACCACCTGGAAGTGGTCGGCTTCGCGGAGGAAGAAGGGGTGCGCTTCAAGAGCACCTTCCTGGGCAGCACCGCGCTGACCGGGCACTTCGACCTGGCCCAGCTCGACCAGCGCGACGCCGACGGCGTCAGCATGCGCGCCGCGCTGGCCGCGACGGGGCACGATCCGGCGGCCATTCCCGCGCTCGCGCGCCGGCCCGAGGACCTGCTCGGCTTCGTCGAGGTCCATATCGAACAGGGGCCGGTGCTGCTCGAGCGCGGCCTGCCGCTGGGCGTGGTGACGGCGATCGCCGGCAGCTCGCGGTACCTGGTGGCGCTGACCGGGCTGGCCAGCCACGCGGGCACCACGCCGATGGGCATGCGCCGCGACGCGGCGGCGGCGGCGGCCGAGATCGTGCTGATGGTCGAGCGCCGCTGCGGCGCGGTTCCGGCGTTGGTGGGGACGGTGGGGCAGCTGCAGGTGCCGGGCGGCTCGGTCAACGTGATCCCGGGCGCGTGCACCCTGTCGCTGGACATCCGCGCGGCCGACGACGCGGTGCGCCTGGCGGCGGTGGCGGACGTGCTGGCGGCCATCGACGATATCTGCGCGCGACGCCAGGTAGAGGCGCGGGTGGAGGCTACCGTGTCGGCCAGCGCGGCGCCATGCGCGCCGTGGATGATGGACCAGCTGGGCCAGGCCATCTTGCGCGCGGGGCTGCCGCGCTTCGACCTGGCCTCGGGCGCGGGGCATGACGCGATGGCGATGGCGCGCGTCACCGATGTGGCGATGCTGTTCGTCCGCTGCGGTAACGGCGGCATCAGCCATAACCGGCTCGAGACCATGACCGGCGACGACGCCCAGATCGCCGGCGAGGTGCTGCTGGACTTCCTGCGCCGCTTCGCGCCGGCGCGCTAGAAGTCTGCGCGCCGGAGCGCGCTTACGGCGTGAGCACGATCTTACGGCAGTCGTCCTCTTTTTTGTCGAACATCTTGTAGCCTTCGGCCGCCTGGGCCAGCGGCAGGCGGTGCGAGATGATCGCGTTGGGACGCAGCTTGCCGTCCTCGATCGCCTGTAGCAGCTCGGGCATGTATTTCTGCACGTGGGTCTGGCCGGTCTTGAAGCCGACGCCTTTCTCGAACACGTCGCCGAACAGGAAGCCGTGAATGAAGCCTGCATACACGCCCGGCACGCTGACCGTGCCGCCGCGCCGCACCGCCGCGATGCACTGGCGCAGGGCCGCGCCGCTGCTGCCTTCGAGCTTCATGTTGGCCATCACGGTTTCGAGCGCGCTGCCCTTGGCCTCGAAGCCGACCGCGTCGACCACGCCGTCCACGCCGCGGTGCTTGGTGTTATCGAGGATGAATTCGGCGGCGTCCACCTTGTCGAAGTTGACCGGGATGATGCCGTATTCCTCCTGCGCGAACGTGAGCCGGTAGGCGTGATGGTCGACCATAAAGATGGTCTCGATGCCCAGCATGCGCGCGCAGGCCGCGGCCATCTGGCCGACCGGGCCGGCGCCGAAGATGGCCAGGCTGCCGCCGCGCCCCACGCCGGTGTTGAGCACGGCCTGGTAGCCGGTCGGAAGGATATCGCTCAAGAACAGCACCTGCTCGTCGGCCAGCGGCAGCGGGATCTTGATCGGCCCCACGTTCGCCTTGGGCACGCGCACGTATTCGGCCTGCCCGCCCGGCACCCCGCCGTACAGGTGGCTGAAGCCGAACAGCGCCGCGCCCGGGCGCAGGCTTTTTTTGTTCATGATCGAGCCGCGGTCCGGGTTGGTGGTCTCGCATGACGAGAACAGCTGCATGTCGCAGAAAAAGCAGCTGCCGCAGGCGATCACGAAGGGCACCACCACGCGGTCGCCCGTCTGCAGCTTGGTCACCTTGGGGCCGGCCTCGACCACCTCGCCCATGAATTCGTGACCGAGGATGTCGCCGCTTTTCATGGCCGGGATTTTACCGCGGTACATATGCAGGTCCGAGCCGCAGATGGCGGTGGCCGTGACTTTCAAGATGATGTCGTCCGTTTCCTGCAGGATCGGATCGGGGACGGTATCGACCTTGACCTCGTGGCTGCCGTGATAGGTAAGTGCGCGCATGGACTGCTCTCCTCGTTGGTTTGACAAACAAGGGCCCAGCCTAGCAAGCCGATTCCTACGGGAGAATCGGATCACCACGCCCTGAACAGTAGGATGACGCCGACGTGGTTTCCTTCACGAACTATTCAGCGGCCACCTTCGCACGCGCCAGCATGGCATGCAGCAACACATTACAGCCGGCTTCGAGGTGGCCCGGCTGCGCGTCCTCGATCTCGTTGTGGCTGATGCCGTCCTTGCAGGGCACGAAGATCATCCCGGCCGGCGCCATGCGCGCGCAGTAGATGGCGTCGTGGCCGGCGCCCGAGACCACGTCCATGCACGGGTAGCCCAGGCTGGCGGTGGCGGCGCGCACCGCGTCCACGCAGTCCGGATGGAAGGGGCAAGGCGGATAGTGGGACACCCGTTCGAGCGTCACGCCCAGGCCGGACGTGACGCGGGTGTGCTCGACAAAGGCCAGCATCTCGGCGTGCATGGTGTCGAGCAGCGCCGCGTTCACGTTGCGCAGGTCGATGCTGAACTTGACCTCGCCCGGGATCACGTTGCGGCTGTTGGGGAACACCTGCACCATGCCGACCGTGCCGCGCCCGTAAGGCGGATAGCGGTTGGCGATGCTCACCACCTCCTGCATGATGCGCGTGGCGACCTGCAGCGCGTCGCGCCGCAAGCCCATGGGCGTGGGCCCGGCGTGCGCCTCCATGCCGCTGACCACGCAGTCGTACCACGACAGGCCCATCACCGCCGGCACCACGCCGATCACCTTGCCGGCGTCTTCCAGCACCGGCCCCTGTTCGATATGGGTCTCGAAATAGGCGCAGATCGGATGCGCGCCCGGGACCTGTTCGCCCAGGTAGCCGATGCGCGCCAGCTCCTCGCCCACGGTCTTGCCCTCGGTGTCGCGGGCGGCGTAGGCGCTCTCCAGGCTGAAGGCGCCGCAGAACACGCCCGAGCCCATCATCACCGGCACGAAGCGCGAGCCCTCCTCGTTGGTCCAGAAGGCCACCTCCAGCGGCGCCTCGGTGACGACCTTTGCGTCGTTCAGCGTGCGCACCACCTCCAGCCCGGCCAGCACGCCGTAGTTGCCGTCGAATTTGCCGCCGGTCGGCTGGGTGTCGATATGGCTGCCCGTCATGACCGGCGCCAGCGCGGGATTGCGCCCTTCGCGCCGCATGAACACATTGCCGATCTGGTCGACCGTGACCGCCAGCCCGGCGGCCTTGCCCCAGCCGACCACCAGATCGCGCCCCTGCCGGTCCAGGTCCGTGAGCGCCAGGCGCTTGACGCCGCCCTTGGGCGTGGCGCCGATACGCGCCAGCTCCATGAGCGAGTCCCACAGCCGCTGTCCGTCGATCCGCAAGTGTTCCATATCGTCTCCTCTCTTAAGCGTGCGTGGCGCTGAACGCCGGGCGGTCGATATGCCGTCCCGCGCCGCGCGCCGCGCGCAGGTCGCCCACCACATACACCAGCTTGCCCGCCGCCAGGGTGTGGGTGTTGATGCCCTTGACCGTGCGGCCCTCGAACACGTTGAACCCGCCCTTGGAGAACTGGGTCCTGGCCGAGATGGTGCGCGTCCCCTCAGGGTCCCAGACCACGATGTCGGCGTCCGCGCCCACCGCGATCACGCCTTTGCGCGGATACATGTTGAAGATCTGCGCCGCGTTGGTCGAGGTCACCCGCACGAATTCGCAGGGCGTCAGCCGGCCCGTGTTCACGCCCGCGTCCCACACCACCGCCATGCGCTCCTCGACCCCGCCGCAGCCGTTCGGAATCTTGGTGAAGTCGTCCTTGCCAGCCGCCTTCTGCGCGGCGCAGAAGGTGCAGTGATCGGTCGCGGTGGTGTGCAGGTTCCCGCCCTGCAGGCCGCGCCACAACGCGCCCTGGTGCTCCTTGCCGCGAAACGGAGGGCTCATCACGTGGGCGCGCGCGAACTCCTGGTCCTCGCTGGCGTACACACTGTCGTCGATGACGAGGTGGCCGGCCAGCGCCTCGCCGTACACGCGCTGGCCGCGCGCCCGCGCCCGCGTGATCGCTTCGAGCGACTCGGCGCACGACACGTGCACGATATACACCGGCGTGCCCAGCACGCTGGCGATGGCGATGGCGCGGTTGGCCGCCTCGGCCTCGACCTCGGGCGGGCGCGAGAGCGGATGCGCGGCCGCGCCCGTGATCCCCTTGCGCAGCAGGTCCTGCTGGAGTTGGAACACCAGCTCGCCGTTCTCCGCGTGCACGGTGGGGATGGCGCCCAGTTCGAGCGCGCGCCTGAAGCTGTGCACCAGGGTCTCGTCGTCGGCCATGATGGCGTTTTTGTAGGCCATGAAGTGCTTGAAGCTGTTCACGCCATGCTCGCGCACCAGGGTACCCATCTCCGCGTGGACCGAGTCGGCCCACCAGGTCACCGCCACGTGGAAGGTGTAGTCGCCGGCCGCCTTCGCCGCCCAGCCGCGCCAGGTGTGGTAGGCATCCAGCAGCGACTGGCGGGGGTTGGGGATGACGAAGTCCATGATGGTGGTGGTGCCGCCGGCCAGGCCCGCCGCGGTGCCCGTGAAAAAGTCATCGGCGGTGACGGTTCCCATGAAGGGCAGCTGCATGTGGGTGTGGGTGTCTATCCCGCCCGGCATGACGTACTGGCCGCCGGCGTCGATCACCGTGGCGCTGGCGGGCGCGTCGAGCTGCTCGCCGACCGCCACGATCTTGTCGCCGAAGCACAGCACATCGGCCTTGAACGCGCGGTCTGCGTTGACGACGGTGCCGCCGCGGATAATCGTGGTCATAAACTCTCCTGAAAATGTGTTTAGCCGGGCGTGGCGGGCCGCAGCGCGCCGACGGCCTTCGCCTTCATCAGCACGCCATACACCAGCGCCGAGATGGCGATGCCGACGAACCAGGCGTAGGTGTAGACGGTCTTGAAGCCCTCGCCCACGGCGCCGAAAGTGTCCGGGAAGGCGGCGTTGAGAAAGCCGGGAATATTGGGCAGCACGCCGGTGCCGAAGGCCGCCACGGCGGCCAGGTTCCAGCCGCCGGTGTAGCTATAGGCGCCGTCGGCGCGGTACAGACTGGGCACATCGAGCTCGGTCTTGCGCACAACGTAGTAGTCGACGATCAGCACGCCGGCGATGGGGCCGAGCAGCGCTGAGTAGCCGATCAGCCAGGTGAACACGTAGCCGTGGGACGACTCGAGTATCTTCCAGGGCATCATCACGAGGGCGATGCCGGCCGTGATGTAGCCGCCGCCGCGGTAGGACACCAGGCCAGGCGCGAGCGAGGAGAAATCGTAGGCCGGTCCGACCAGGTTGGCGGCCAAATTGACGCTGACGGTATCGACCAGCAGCACCAGCAGCGCGACCAGCACGGCCGCGCCGCGCATGCGGCTGGCCAGGTCGACCGGGTCCCACAGCGCCTTGCCGTACAAGACCACGGTGGCGGAGGTGACGATCACCGCCAGCAGCGCCAGCAGGCCCATTGGCAGCGGCAGGCCGACCGTCTGGCCGACGAGCTGGTCGCGCTGGGTCCTGGCGAAGCGGGTGAAGTCGGGGATGTTGAGCGCCAGCGTGGCCCAGAACCCGACCATGGCGGTCAGCGAGGGCCAGAAGCTGGACCAGAACCGGCCGGCCTTGGCGCCGCCCTCGGCGAACTGGGACGGCTGGTCGAGCAGCGGCCCGAAGCCGCCGGCCTTGTTGTAGACCCAGCCAAGCAGGACGAAGCAGATCACGATCTTGAGGGGCGCGGTCCAGGTTTCGAGCTGACGGATCGCGTCCATGCCGTGTACGATGTACCAGAACTGGATCGCCCAGAACGCGAGAAAGCAAAGCAGCTGGGCGCCGTTGATGCCCAGGCCCGCGAGCGGGGCGCCGCCGATGGCGTGCCCGAGCAGCACGCCAAGCAGAGTGTAGATCATGCTGCCGCCGAACCAGGTCTGGATTCCATACCAGCCGCAGGCCACCACCGCGCGCATCAGCGCCGGCAGGCGCGCACCGACCGTGCCGAACGCCGCCCGCGCCAGCACCGCGTAGGGGATGCCGTACTTGGTGCCGGCATGGCCGATCAGCAGCATCGGCAGCAGCACGATGGCGTTGGCCAGGAACACCGTCAGCACGGCCTGGGTGGCCGACATGCCGCCTTCGATCAAGGTGGCCGACAGGGTGTAGGCCGGGATGCACATCACCATGCCGACCCACAGCGCGGCGAAGTGGTACCAGCGCCAGGTACGCTGGGCCGGCGTGGTCGGCGCCAGGTCGGCGTTGTACAGCTGGGTGTTCCCGGACAGGTCGTCGCTCACAGCGCGGTTCTCCTCAACGTGATGCATCGGTTCCAGCGTTAGACGGCGGCCGGTGCGGACGCGGCGTCGGCGCCGGCGTCCGCCTCGGCGCGCGGGTTGCGCGGGTCGCGCGTCCAGTTCAGGTAGGGCTTGCCGGTGTGCTGGGGCAGCATCGTGATGCAGCCCTCCACCGGGCAGGTGATCTCGCACAGGTTGCAGCCCACGCATTCGGCCTCGATGACCTGGTAGCTGCGCGCGCCGGCCGCGTCGACCAGTTGGGCGATCGACTGGTGCGAGGTGTCCTCGCAGGCGATGTAGCATTTGCCGCAGCCGATGCACTGGTCCTGGTCGATCCGCGCGATCACCTGGTAATTCATGTCGAGGTATTTCCAGTCGGTGGTGTTCGGCACCGCCTTGCCGGTGAACTCGGCGACCGTCCGGTAGCCCTGCTGGTCCATCCAGCGCGACAGGCCATCCTTCATCTCCTCGACGATGCGAAAGCCGTGCAGCATCGCGGCGGTGCACACCTGCACCGATCCGGCGCCCAGGGCGATGAACTCGGCCGCGTCGCGCCAGTTGCCGATGCCGCCGATGCCGGAGATCGGCAGGCCGCGCGTCTCGGGGTCGCGTGCGATCTCGGCCACCATGTTCAGCGCGATCGGCTTGCCCGCCGAGCCGCAATAGCCGCCGTGGGTGCTGGCATTGCCCACCACCGGGTAGGCCACCATGCGGTCAAGGTCCAGGTGGGTGATCGAGTTGATGGTGTTGATCAGCGAGACCGCGTCTGCCCCACCACGGAATGCCGCGCGCGCCGGCTGGCGCACGTCGGTGATGTTGGGGGTGAGCTTGACGATCACCGGCAGGCGCGCGTGCTTCTTGCACCAGCTGGTCACCATCTCCACGTACTCGGGCACCTGCCCCACCGCCGCGCCCATGCCGCGCTCCGGCATGCCGTGCGGGCAGCCGAAATTGAGCTCGATGCCGTCCGCGCCGGTCGCCTCGACCTTGGGCAGGATGGCGGCCCACAGCGCCTCCTCGCAGGGCAGCATCAGCGAGACGATCAGGGCGCGGTCGGGCCAGGCGCGCTTGACCGCGGCGATCTCGGCCAGGTTGATCTCCAGGCTGCGGTCGGTGATCAGTTCGATGTTGTTAAAGCCGATCACCTCGCGGTTCTTGCCGTAATGCGCGGAGTAGCGCGACGATACGTTCACCGCGGGCGGGTCCTCGCCCAGGGTCTTCCACACCACCCCGCCCCACCCTGCCTCGAACGCGCGCACCACGTTGTAGGCCTTGTCGGTGGGCGGCGCGGAGGCGAGCCAGAACGGATTGGGCGCCTTGATGCCGCAAAATTCGATGCTCAGATCGGCCATGATGTCAGCTCCCGCGGCTGGATTGAATGTCGTGATGGATGGCGATCGCGGCCAGCTTGCCATGCTGGACCGCCTGCACCGTCAGGTCCAGGCCCGGCGCCACGCAGTCGCCGCCGGCGTACACGCCCGCCAGCACGGTGCGCAATGCCGCGTCGACGTGGATCCTGTCGCCGCCCTGGGTCAGGCCCTGGGCCATCGGTTCGGCCAGCGCGGCCGGATCGAAGGCCTGGCCGATGGCCTTGAAGACCGCGTCGGCCGCGATCTCGATGAAGGCGCCGGTGCCGTGCAAGGCGCCGTCCAACATGCGGGTCTCCTCGAAGCGCATGCCGCGCACCCGGCCGGCGTCGTCCAGCAGCACTTCCAGCGGCGCGGCCCAGGTCCGGATGCGCACCTGGTTGTGCTTGGCGATGTCCTGTTCGTGGTGCGTGGCCGTCATCGACTGCGCACCACGGCGGTACACCACCGTCACGTCCTCGGCGCCCAGGCGCTTGATCTGCACCGCCATGTCGATGGCGGTGTTGCCGCCGCCGATGACGAGGGCGCGGCGCGGCACCGGCAACTGGGACAGGTCGCTGGCCTGGCGCAGCGCGGCGATGTAGTCCACCGCCGCCATCAGGCCGGGCGCGTGCTCGCCGGTGAGGCCCAGCTGGCGGCTGGCGTTCAGGCCGATCCCGAGGAACACCGCGTCGTACTGGGCGTGCAGGTCGGCCAGGTGCAGGTTGGCGCCGAGGGTGAAGCCGTGGCGGATCTGGATGCCGCCGATCCCGAGCAGGAAGGCGACTTCGCGCTGGGCCACGTCGCCCGGCAGCTTGTACCTGGCGATGCCGTATTCATTGAGCCCGCCCGGCTTCTCGCGCGACTCGAACACGACCACGTCGTTGCCCAGCATGGCCAGGCGGTGGGCGCAGGCCAGGCCGGCCGGGCCCGCGCCGACCACCGCGATCACCTTGCCGGTGGCGGCGGCGCGTTCAAACGGATGGCCGTCGAAGCTGGCGTGATCGAGCGCGTAGCGCTGCAGCAGGCCGATCTTGACGGGATCGCCTTCGGCGTCGTGATTGCGCACGCAGGCGTCTTCGCACAGGATCTCGGTGGGGCACACGCGCGCGCAGGCCGCGCCCAGGATGTTCTGCTTGAGGATGCCGACGGCGGCGCCGTTGATGTTCTCGTTGTGCAGATTGCGGATGAAGCCGGCCACGTCGATCCCGGTGGGGCAGATGCGCGTGCATGGCGCGTCGTAGCAGTACAGGCAGCGCGCGCTTTCGATGGCGGCCTGGCGCGCCGTCAGCGGCGGCGCCAGATCGGTGAACTGTTCGGCCAGCTCCTCGTGCGTGGCCGCCGTGGGCGGCAGGTGCTTGAGAGATTCGATCATGGTTCACCCCCGGTTTGGTTTGGGTCACACCAGCACATCCATCCTGCCGTTCGCACGGCTGCGGCGCTGCCGCGGCAGCGCCTACTTCATCTGCGGGAATGCAAATTCCGCGCCAGCGCTGGCGGTGTTCGGCCAGCGCTGCATCACCGCCTTGTGCCGCGTGTAGAAGCGCACCCCTTCCGGCCCGTAGGCGTGGTGGTCGCCGAACATGCTGCGCTTCCAGCCGCCGAAACTGTTGAACGCCATCGGCACCGGCAACGGCACGTTCACGCCCACCATGCCGACCTGGATCTGGCGCACGAACTCGCGCGCGGTGCCGCCGTCGCGCGTGAAGATGGCCACGCCGTTGCCATACTCGTTGGCGTTGATCAGGGTCACCGCGCTGGCCACGTCGGGCGCGCGCAGCATGCACAGCACCGGCCCGAAAATCTCCTGCTGGTAGATGCTCATGTCCGGCGTGACGTGGTCGAACAGGCTACCGCCCAGGAAGAAGCCTTCCTCGCTCCCGGCCACCTTGCAGTCGCGTCCATCGACCAGCAGGGTGGCGCCCTGCTCCACGCCCTCGCCGATCAGCCGTTCGATGCGTTCCTTGGCCTGGCGCGTCACCACCGGCCCCATCTCGGAACCGGCCGCCATGCCGTCGCCGATCTTCAGCGCGGCGGTACGTTCGGCCAGCGCGGCGGCCAGGCGGTCGCCCGAATCGCCCACCGCCACCACCACCGAAATGGCCATGCAGCGCTCGCCCGCCGAGCCGAAGGCGGCGCCCATGAGCGCGTCCACGGCCATGTCCATGTCGGCGTCGGGCATGACCACCATGTGGTTCTTGGCACCGCCGAGCGCCTGCACCCGCTTGCCGGCGGCGCTGCCGCGCGCGTAGATGTATTCGGCGATCGGGGTCGAGCCGACGAAGCTGATCGCCTGCACGTCGCGGTGGTCGAGCAGCGCGTCGACGGCCAGCTTGTCGCCCTGGACCACGTTGAACACGCCGTCCGGCAGGCCGGCCTGCTGCAGCAGGCGCGCGTGCAGCAGCGACGCCGACGGGTCGCGTTCGGACGGCTTGAGCACGAAGGCGTTGCCGCACGCGAGCGCCACCGGGAACATCCACATCGGCACCATGACCGGGAAGTTAAACGGCGTGATGCCGGCCACCACGCCGAGCGGCTGGCGCATCGACCAGGCGTCGATGCCGCGCGCGATCTGCTCGGTGTATTCGCCCTTGAGCAGCTGCGGTATGCCGACCGCGAATTCGACCACTTCGAGCCCGCGCGCCACCTCGCCCTGTGCGTCCGAGAAGGTCTTGCCATGCTCGCGCGTGACCATCGCGGCGAAATCGTCCGCGTGCTCCTGGCACAGCTGCAGGTAGCGCATCAGCACCCGGGCGCGCGCCGGCGCCGGGGTGGCGGCCCAGGCCGGAAAGGCGGCCCCCGCCGCGGCCACGGCCGTGTCGACCTCGGCGGCGGTGGCCAGCGCCACCCGCGCGCACGGGCTGCCCAGGGCCGGGTTGTAGACGTCGGCGTAGCGCCCGCCCGTGGTGTCGACCCGGGCGCCGTTGATGAAGTGGGTGATGGTGTCGAGATCGGCCATGATGTCAGTCCAGGTTCTTCAGCACGGTGGCGAGCTTGGCGAACAGTTCGTCCACATGCTTCTTCTCGATCACCAGCGGCGGCGAGAGCGCGATGGTGTCGCCGGTGGTGCGGATCAGGATGCCGTCGGCGAAAGCCTGCTTGAAGGCGCTGAAGGCGCGCGCGCCCGGCTTGCCGGGAATCGGCGCCAGCTCGATGCCGGCGATCAGGCCGATGGTGCGGATGTCGATCACATGCGGCAGGCCCTTGAGCGAATGCACGGCGTCGGCCCAGTACTCCTGCATTGCAGCGGCCTGCCCGATGAGGTCCTGTTCCTGAAATACCTCGAGCGTGGCCAGCGCTGCCGCGCAGGCCACCGGGTGGCCCGAATAGGTATAGCCGTGGAATAGCTCGATGCCGGGCGGCGCGTCCATGAAGGCGTCGTGGATATGCCGTTTGGTGAACACCGCGCCCATCGGGATGGTGCCGTTGGTGAGGCCCTTGGCGCAGGTGACGATGTCCGGCTCGACGTCGAAATAATCGAAGGCGAACGGCGTGGCCAGGCGCCCGAAGCCGGTGATCACCTCGTCGAAAATGAGCAGGATGCCGTGCCGGGTGCACAGCTCGCGCAGGCGCTGCAGATAGCCCTTGGGCGGAATGAGCACGCCGGTGGAGCCGGCCACCGGCTCGACGATCACGGCGGCGATGGTGGACACGTCGTGCAGCGCGATGATGCGTTCGAGTTCGTCGGCCAGGTTGGCGCCGTGCTCAGGCTCGCCGCGCGAGAAGGCGTTCTTCTCCAGATCGTGGGTGTGCGGCAGGTGGTCCACGCCCGGCAGCATGGGGCCGAAATTGCGCCGGTTGGTCGCGATGCCGCCGACCGAGATGCCGCCGAAGCCGACCCCGTGGTAGCCGCGCTCGCGCCCGATCAGGCGGGTGCGCTGGCCCTCGCCCTGCGCGCGGTGATAGGCCAGCGCGATCTTGAGCGCGGTATCGACGGCCTCGGAGCCGGAATTGGTGTAGAACACGTGGCCGAACTTGTGGCTGGTGTAGTCCATGAGCCGGTCGGCCAGCTCAAAGGCGGCCGGGTGGCCCATCTGGAAGGTCGGCGCGAAGTCGAGCTGGCCGACCATTTCGCGCACGGCGCTGACGATTTTTGGCTGTGCGTGGCCGCAAGGCACGCACCACAGTCCGGCGGTACCGTCGAGCACTTGATTGCCGTCCACGTCACGGTAGTACATGCCTTCCGCCGACACCAGCAGGCGTGGATGGGCTTTGAAGTCGCGGTTGTTCGTAAATGGCATCCAGAACGACGACATGGATGCGGGTTTGGACTCGTTCATACGGTCTCCAAGATTTTTACAACCAAAAAAATTATTTACCAGTTGGCAAAATCGTGATTCAATCGACGTCAATGGTTCCACTATGGCACATATATACGAATCGCAACACTCGTCCACGGTGCCGTGGCGAAAACAATACAGTCTTGCCGGGCGCGGCCAGTAATGCGGCACGAAGGGCAAGGATGGGGCCGGCGACATCACGCTAGGATTGTGGCAGCGATCTGGACTTTGGTAAACGCGCACACGCGGCGCGAGGAAACGTTATGCGTCTGATGCGACGTTGCGCAAGCAAACTACCCCCTGGCGCGGCCGCGCGGCGCCCGCAAGCGCCGGCGCCCGCATCGCGTTCAAGGATGCCATGACCGTCAAGCCGAGGCGCCGCCTGCTCGACCGCGAAAAGCTCGAAGCCGACATCGTCGCCGAGGCGGTGCGCATGTTCGCCGAATGCGGCTACGAGGGCACGGCGGTCGCGGCCATCGCCGACAACGCCGGGCTGTCCAAGCAAAACCTGCTGTACTACTTCCCCACCAAGCAGGCCCTGTACCGGCGCGTGCTCGACGGCGTGCTCGACGACTGGCTGGCGCGCATGGAATCGCTGGCCGACGCGGCCCAGGAGCCGGCCGACCTGCTGCGCGCCTACATCCGCGCCAAGCTGCGTTTTTCGCGCGAACAGCCGCACGCGTCGCGCGTGTACGCGCTCGAAGTGATCGGCGGCGCGCGCCTGTACGGCGAGCAGATCGCGCGCCGCGTGGTGCCGCTGCTGCGCAAGGATATCGCGGTGTTCGAGGGCTGGATCGCAGCCGGCAAGATCGGCCCCGTGAACGCCACCCACCTGCTGTTCGCGATCTGGGCCATGACCCAGTCCTACGCCGACTTCGCGGCCCAGATGACGCTGGTGTTGGGCCGCCGCCAGCTGCAGAAGAGGGACTTCGACGAGGCCGAGGAAACCATCATGCGGATGGTGCTTGCCGCGCTGGCGCGCCCGGCGTGAGGGCGCGCCGCTGGCTTGCCGATTCTGCAAGCACGTCCCTGCCGATGCGCGCCGGGCGCCATTCGTCATGCCACCCGACCGGTCGCCCCGTCAAAGACGCGCTTCGTCGCAGTGCGCTAGTGGCGGTATCATCGGGTTGGTACAGTGCCAGCATCGAAACCGTTCACTGGAGCGACATCATGAATAACCCCACCCTGAACCAGTTCCTGGCCATCCTGGAGGAGCTCTGCCTGACCCTGACCAAGGCTGTGCGCTACGCGGCCGGCGCCGTCGCCAGCATGTCGTGGCCGGCCCTGCTGGCCAGCTGCATCGTGCTGGCGCTCGCCATCTCGGTCGTGCCGCTGGCGCTGACCCTGTTCATCGTCTTCATGCTCGCCAAACTGCTCATCGCCGCCTTCGTGATGCGCCCCCGCCGTGACCCGCCGCCCCCGCGCGAACCGCTCAACGGCGAAGGGAAATAAACATGAAAGCCAGTCAGGCCAACGGCGCCATGGACCTCCTGCGCGACATGCTGGCGCAGGCCAAGCTCGTGTGGTGGAAATTCGTCGACTGGCTCGCCGTCGTCGAATGGCGCCAGCTGATCGTCGTCTGGCTGGTCGCCTTCGTGCTCGGCGGGATGCTCAACATCGCCGAGGTGGTGACCTGGTTCGTGTTCCTGTCGTTCGGGATCAAGGTCATCGGCGGCGGCAAGCGCAAGGCCGAGCTGGCGGCCAAGGAAGCGAGCCGCCAGGCCGACATCGCCACGCTGGAGCGGCGCCTGCTGGAATCGCAGATGGCGGCCCTGCAGGCCCAGATCGAACCGCACTTCCTGTTCAATACCCTCGCGCTGATCGGCCAGCTGATCGAAACCGATCCGCCCCAGGCGGCCAAGGTGCACATGAACCTGATCGAGTACCTGCGCTCGGCGCTGCCGCAGCTGCGCTCGACCGGTGGCGGCACCCTGGGGCGCCAGGTCGAGCTCTCGCGCGCCTACCTGTCCATCATGCAGGCGCGGATGAAGGAACGCCTGACCGTCAGCTTCGACGTGCCCGATTACCTGCAGCAGGCCGCTTTTCCGCCCATGATGCTGCAGACGCTGATCGAGAACGCCATCAAGCACGGCCTGGAGCCGAAGATGGAAGGCGGCCGCATCGACGTGCGCGCCAGCCTGGTCGACAACAGCCTGCACGTGGACGTGCGCGACAACGGCGTCGGCTTTAACATGCATGCCGGCGACGGCGTCGGCCTGGCCAACATCCGCGAACGCCTGCACTTGCTCTACGACGGGCGCGCCGAACTGGTGCTCGAAGCGCCACCCGAAGGCGGCGCCCTGGCATCGATCCGCATTCCCTTGACCACGCCGGAGAAACCACAATGACCGTACCGAACACCGTCACCGCCCTGATCGTCGACGACGAGGCGCCGATGCGCGACCAGCTGCGCGCCCGCCTGCGCGAAGCCTGGCCCGAGCTCGTCATCGCCGGCGAGGCGGCCAACGGGGTCGACGCCGTGTCCATGGCCGCCCAGCTGCAGCCGGACATCGTCTTCCTCGACATCCGCATGCCCGGCCAGAGCGGCATCGAGGCGGCGCGCCACCTGTACAACCGCTGCCACATCGTGTTCGTCACCGCCTACGACCAGTACGCGCTCGACGCCTTCGAACAGGGCGCGATGGACTATCTGCTCAAGCCCGTCGTGGCCGAGCGCCTGCGCATGACCTGCGAGCGCCTGCGCACCCGCCTGACCCAGGCCCCACAGAACATCGGCGCCCAGCTCGAGCAGCTCACCCGCGTGCTGCAGGGCGCCGGCAAGAAGCCCGAGTACCTGCGCTGGATCCAGGCCCAGGTGGGCAGCAGCCTGCGCATGATCAGCACCAAGGAAGTGCTGTTCTTCCGCTCCGACGAGAAGTACACGGTGGTGCAGACCGCCCAGGCCGAGCTGCTGATCCGTAAAACGCTCAAGGAACTCGAGGCCGAACTCGACCCGGACGAATTCTGGCGCATCCACCGTTCCACCCTGGTGCGGGTCGACGCCATCGCCGAGGTATCGCGCGACGAGCGCGGGCGCCAGATGGTGAAGATGCGCGGTTTCGCCGGGGCGCTGGAGGTCAGCCGCAACCACACCCATCTGTTCCAGCAAATGTGAGCGCCAGGATTGGCATTTCGACTACCATATCGGATGTTCTCACTGTTCGGGAGTACATCATGTCACGTGCTGTTCACTTCGAAATACAGGCGTCGAACCCGCAGGCCTTGATGGATTACTATCACCGCCTGTTCGGCTGGTCGTTCAACAAATGGAACGGCGGCGACTACTGGGAAATCCACACCGGGCCGGACGACCAGCCCGGCATCAACGGCGGCCTGCTGCCGCGCCGCGGCGCCCTGCCCAACCCCGACGCGGCGGTCAACGCCTTCGTCATCACCGTCGACGTGGCCGATATCGACGCGGCCGTGGCCCGCGCCGAACACGGCCACCTCGGCAAGGTGTGCACGCCCAAGACGGCGGTGCCCGGGATCGGCTGGCTGGCCTACGTCAAGGACCCGGACGGGAATATCTTCGGCATGATGCAGGCCGACAGGAGCGCGAAATGAACCCGTCCGCAAACAATCCCGCTTCGGGCGAAGCGCATCAGGACCACGCGGCGATCCGCGCGCTGATCGAAAACTGGCTGGCCGCCACCCGCGCCGGCGACGTGGACGCCGTCACCGCGCTGATGGCGCCGGACGTGGTCTTCCTCACCGCCGGCCAGCCGCCCATGCTCGGGCGCGAGGCCTTCGCGACCGGACTGCGCAAGATGCTGCTCGATCATGTGATCGAATCGTCGAGCGTCATCGACGAGATCGAAGTCAGCGGCGACATGGCGTACTGCCGCACGCGGCTCTCGGTCACGGTCATCTCGCGCCACGGCAAAACGCCGACCATGCGCAGCGGGCATACCCTGTCGATCCTGCGCAAGGGCGCCGACGGCAAGTGGCTGCTCACGCGCGACGCGAATATGCTGGGCTCCCCCGGGTAGGCTGGCACAGTCGCGCTTCCACGCTGCTGCGTGCTGCTACGAGCTGCTACGAGCTCCTGCTCGCCGCTGCGATCTGATCCGCGCCCCTGCGATCTGGTGCGCGTTACTGCGCTTTGTACGCCACCACCAGGTAGCCCGTCACCGGCGCGCCCTGGTCGGTGCGCAAGGTGTGCGGCGCGGCCTCGGCGATCGTGAATCCAACGCCGGCCGCGAGGCGCCGAACGTAGTCCAGCGAGTGCGCGTAGCGGTTCGACGCCGTCAGCGTGAAATCGCCGTTTTCGCAGCGCTCCACCGAAAAGCCGAAGTGCCCGCCCGTGCGCAGGGCCGCGTGCACCTGCGCGAACAAGCCCGCCAGCGCGCCGATGTACACGAATACGTCGGCCGCGACGATCAGGTCGAACTGACCGCTTTCCTGCGCCAGGAAGTCGCCGATGTCGGCGCAGACGAGGCGGTCGTAGATACCGCGCTCGCGCGCCTTGTCGAGCATCCTGGCCGAAAGGTCGACGCCGGTCAGGCTGCGCGAATAGGCCCGCAGGTAAGGCCCGCACAGGCCGGTGCCGCTGCCGAGATCGAGCGTGTCCGGTGTCGTCGTCGCGAGCCGTGGCGCGAGGGCCGCGTCCAGCAGCGCCGGCGTGCGGTAGCCGAGCACCTCCACCAGATGCTGGTCGAAGTGGCCCGCGTACTGGTCGAACAGCGCCTTCACATACGGCGCGGGCGAGGCTGCCGGCGCCGGCGCGGCCCCCAGCGCGGCCAGGGCGAACCCAATCTGCCCGGCGTCGCCGCCCAGCGCCAGCGCCTGCCGGTACCCCGCCACGGCCTCGCCATCTCGGCCAAGCGCGCGCAGGGTGTTGGCGCGGTACTGATGCGCCAGCGGATGGTCCGGGCGCAGCGCGATGGCGCGGTCGTAGCTGACGAGCGCCGCCGCGAAGTCGTGCAGACGCTGCAGCGCGCTGCCGCGCGAGCAGTACACGTCGCCGCCGTCGCCGCCGGCCGCGATCGCGCGGTCGTAGCTGTCGACCGCCTCCTCGAACCGGCCCAGGCTGTGCAAGCCGTTGGCCCGTGCGCACCAGGCGTCCGCGTACTGCGGCCGGGCGGCCAGTGCGCGCTCGGCGCTGGCGACGGCGTCTTCAAAGCGGCCCAGGTCCTGCAGGGCGATCGCGCGGTTGCAGGCCGCTTCCGGGTAAGCCGGCCGGATCTCGAGCGCACGCTCGTAACTGGCCAGCGCCTCGTCGTGCCGGCCCAGCTTGCGCAGCGCGTTGCCGCGATTGCTCCAGGCCAGCGCATAGCCCGCATCGAGCCGCAGCGCGCGCTCGTAGCTGGCCAGCGCCTCCTCGCCGCGGCCCAGATCCTGCAGGGCCGCTCCCAGGTTGCAGTGGGCGTTGGCCTTGCCGGCATCGATGGCGATGGCGTCGGAAATGCGCTGCACCGCCAGCGCGGCGTCGCCCTGCTGGCGCGCGATCACGCCCAGCAGGTGCAGCGCGTCGAACTGGCGCGGCGCGGCCGCGAGCACGCGCAGATAGAGCGCTTGCGCCTGCGCCAGCCGGCCTTGCTGGTGCAGGGCCACGGCTTGGGCGAGCAACGCTGAGGTGTCTTGCGATGGATTCATGCCGATGGAGGAAACAGGCCGGCCAGCGCCTCGATCAGCGCGCCGTCGCGCACCTGCACGGGCCGGATGCCTATCATCTCACGATACAGCGGCGGCATGCCTGCGCACAGCGCCGATAATGCCGACTGGTCCAGCGCGGGCAGCACATACTGGAACTGGGCCGGATTATTGGCCGGCAGCGGGCCTTCCATGGTCGATCCATATGCGCCCAGGTCCATGACGCCCAGCGCGCTGGCGTCCGGCGCGCGCGCGAAGACGAAGGTGCCCTCCTTGGGATGGGCCAGGTAGCGCCTCACTTCGTCCTGCGCGTGCGCGTCGGCGCCCTGCATCAGGCCAAAGCGCAGCTGGGCATACTTGCGCGTGCACTCCATGAACGCGGTCGCGATCGCCGAGTGGCTGCGCCGTCCGGGCACGCACAGCAGCAGGTTGCCGAAGCTGTCGAGCAGGACCACCGCGTCGCCCTGCCCGCCCTGGCGCAGGTCCTGCTCGATGGCGGCGCGCATGAACGGCGCCAGCGCGGCGCCAGGCGCATGCGGGCTGGCGCGGCAGGCCAGCGCGTCCGGATAGAGCTTCTTGAGCCGCCGCACCAGCCGATGGGTAGGTGCCAAGGTGGCCGGATCGCGCAACTGGTCCTGCGGCAGGTCGGCGTTCAGGAGCGCCTGCACGCGCTCCGAGTTGGCTTCGAATACCCGCGAGCACAGGGCCACGGTCGGTTCGGCGATCGTCTTACCGATGAAGAACGGCTGGGGCGGCGCGCCGGCGGCGGCGCGCGCGAAGCTCGACGTGCCCAGCACGGCCGGATAGTAGAAGCGCTCCCCCGCCCCCGCCCGCAGCGGCTCGGGCAGCGCGGTGAACGCAGGTACGGTGTCGTGGGTGGCGTCATAATTGATGCCGGCCTTGGGGTCGTGCGCCGCCACCACCACGCGAAAACCGGCCGCGATGATCGCGCCGGCGCACATGGCGCAGGGGTCGAGCGAGGTGACCAGGGTCAGCTGGTGGGGCGGCGGCAGCGCGCGTCCTTTGGCCACCTCGGCGTAGTACCAGTCGATCAGCTGGCGCTCGCCGTGCGCGGTCGGGTCGTGAATCAGTCCGCCGCGCACGACGTCGTTGCCGAGCGCGTGCAGCAGCCCGCCGTGCTGGTCGAGCAGCAGGCCGCCAACGCCGAAGGTGCCGCGCTCCTTGGCGGCGATGGCTTGGGCGGCGGCGATGGCCACCGCGGCCTGGATGTCGATGATCTTCTTGAGCACTTACTTCTTCAGGTCCCGGCCGCCGAAAGCGTTCGGCAGCTGGGCGGCGGCCGTCGTCTCGAGCAGCTCGCCGCGCAGGTTGGTCAGCACCACCGGCAGCGCGCCGCCGCCCAGTTCGAGGATCACCTGGCGGCAGGCGCCGCAAGGCGCGATCGGGCCGTCGGTGTCGCCGATGACGGCCAGCGCGGCGAAGTCGCCAGGCTTGCAGCCATGCGCGATGGCGCTGAAAAACGCGGTGCGCTCGGCGCAGTTGCACAGGCCGTAGGAGGCGTTTTCCACGTTACAGCCGCGGAACACGCGGCCGTCCTTGCACAACAACGCGGCGCCGACCTGGAAGCCGGAATACGGCGCATAGGCGAAGCTGCGGGCGATGGTGGCTTCTTCGATCAGTGTCTGGTATGGCATCGATGGGTTCTCGCTAACGGATGGTGCGGTAGATGATCGGGTTGGGCGGCGCGGGGGCGTCGGCGATGCGGTAGGCCGCCTGCACCTCGCGCACGGCCTGCTCGGCGCCGGCCTGGGTGCGCGCGTGCACCAGCGCCAGCGGTGCGCCGGCGGCGATTTCGTCGCCCAGTTCGGCCAGGCCGCTCAAGCCGACCGCGGCGTCGATCGGGTCTTGCGGGCGGCGCCGTCCGCCGCCCAGGCCCACCACCGCCAGGCCCAGCGCGCGGCAGTCGACGCTGGCGGCGTAACCTGCGCGCGGAGCCGGCACCGGCACCACCAGCGGCGCCCTTTCAAGGTTGGCGTTGGGGCGGTCGAGCAGGTCTTCCGGGCCGCCCAGGGCCGCCACCATGCGCGCGAAGCGCTCGGCCGCCTCGCCCGAGTCGAGCGCGCCTTGTAGCAGCAAGCGCGCACTGGCCTCGTCGGCCGCGAGCGCGCCCAGCACCAGCATCTCGGCCCCCAGCGCCATGGTCACTTCGTGCAAGCGCGCCGGTCGCGCGCGGCCGGTCAGGTAGTCCATCGCCAGGCGCACTTCGAGCGCGTTGCCGGCCGCCGGCGCGAGCGGCTGGTTCATGTCGGTCAGCAGCGCCGCGGTGCGGGTGCCGGCGCCGCCGCCAACGGCGACGATGCTCTCGGCCAGCTCCACGGATTTATCAAGGCTAGGCATGAAGGCACCGGAGCCGACCTTCACGTCCATCGCCAGCGCGTCCAGCCCCGCCGCGAGCTTCTTGGACAGGATGGAGGCGGTGATCATGGCGACCGATTCGACCGTGGCGGTGGTGTCGCGGATGCTGTAGAAGCGCTTGTCGGCCGGCGCCAGCTCGGCGGTCTGGCCGATGATGGCCACGCCGACCTGCTTGACGACGCTGCGAAACAGGGCCGCGTCGGGCGCCGCGCAGTAGCCAGGAATGGCGCCGAACTTGTCCAGCGTGCCGCCGGTGTGGCCCAGGCCGCGCCCGGAAATCATGGGCACGAAGCCGCCGCAGGCCGCCACCATCGGGCCGAGCATCAGCGAGACCACGTCGCCCACGCCGCCGGTGGAGTGCTTGTCCAGCACCGGTCCGGGCAGGTCGAGCGAGCGCCATTCGAGCACCTGGCCGGAGTCGCGCATGGCTAGCGTGAAGGCCACGCGCTCGTCCATGTTCATGTCTCGGAAGTAGACCGCCATCGCCAGCGCCGCGATCTGCCCTTCGGTGACCGAACCGTCGGTGATGCCGCGCACGAAAAAGCCGATTTCGTCAACGCTGAGCGCCCCGCCGTCGCGCTTCTTGCGGATGATTTCCTGGGTTAGCAGCATGGGTGTCTCGCAGTCGATAAGCTCATACGCCGTAGGGAATCCAGATGTTCTTGACCTGGCTGGCATGGGCCAGCAGCGCGCGCCCGCCGGACTGCGCCAGGTCGTACCAGTCGCGGCCCCTGCCCCCGCCCACCCAGGTGCGCTTGAGCGAGGCGGCCGACAGGCGCTCGACTTCGGCGCAGCCTTCGGCCGAGCCGTCGTGGCGCCACACCGCGTCCACGTCGGCGTGCGACGCGAGCGTGCGCGCCAGCACGTCGGCGCTGCCGCTGACGATATTAAGCGCCCCGCCCGGCAGGTCCGAGGTGTCGAGCACCTGGTACAGGTCGAGCGCGGCCAGCGGATGGGCCTCGGACGGCACTGCGACCACGCGGTTACCGAGCGCCAGCGCCGGCGCCACCAGCGCGATGAAGCCCAGCAGCGGCGCTTCGTTGGGGCAGACGATGCCGATCACCCCGAGCGGCTCATTGAGGGCGACCGTGATGCCGTGCATGGGCGGCTGGTGCACCAGGCCGTCGTACTTGTCGGCCCAGGCGGCGTAGTAGAACAGGCGCTCGATGGCGGCCTGCACTTCGCGCCGCGCATCGGACGCGCCGGTCATGGCGGCCAGGCGCGCGGCGAATTCGCCGGCCCGCATGGACAGGTTCTCGGCCATGTAATACAGGACCTGGGCGCGGTTGTGCGCGCTGGCCTTGGCCCAGCCGGCGGCCTTGTGCGCCGCTTCCACGGCGTTGCGGATGTCCTTGCGGTTGCCTTCGCCGACATCGGCCAGGAAGGCGCCGTTGGCGCCCAGGATGGCGCGGCTATAGGCGCCGTCGGGGCGCACCTGCTTGCCGCCGATGTAGAGCTTGACGGTGCGGTCGAGCGCGAACGGCGCCTCACCGTCAGCGTCGGCGTCTTCATCGGCGTTGACCGTGCTTGCCGCCGTGACTGGGAACAGCGGCGCGGGCGGGCGCGCGTCTTCCGCCAGCGGCGTGAGATATTCGAGCATGCCTTCGCGCCCGCCCTCGCGTCCGAAACCGGACTCGCGGTAGCCGCCGAAACCGCAGGCGGCGTCGAACTGGTTGGCGGTATTAATCCACACCACGCCGGCCTTGAGCTGGGGCGCCACGTCGAGCGCGAGGCTGATCGACTCGGACCACACGCAGGCGGCCAGGCCATACACGGTGTTGTTGGCCAGCTGGACCGCCTCCACCGGCGTGCGAAAGCTCATCGCCACCAGCACCGGGCCGAACACCTCGGTTTGGGCGATGCCGGCCGAGGTGGAGGCGCCGGTGATCAGCGTGGGCGGGTACCACGCGCCGTCAGGCGGCAGCGCGCAGGCGGCCGGCTGGTAGACCGTGCAGCCCTCGGCGCGCGCCGCCTCGACCAGCTCGGTGATGCGCTGGCGCTGCACCGGATCGACCAGCGCGCCGATGTCCATCGATTTGTCGGTCGGCGCGCCCAGGCGCAGGTTGTCCATGCGCGCGCGCAGCTTGGCCAGCAGGCGCTCCTGGACCGATTCCTGCACCAGCAGGCGCGAGCCGGCGCAGCAGACCTGCCCCTGGTTGAAGAAGATCGAGTCGACCAGCCCTTCGACGGCGGCGTCGAGGTCGGCGTCGTCGAACACGATGAAGGGCGATTTGCCGCCCAGCTCCAGCGACAGCTTCTTGCCGCTGCCGGCGGTGGCGACGCGGATCCGGCGCCCGACCTCGGTCGAACCGGTGAAGGCCAGCTTGTCGACGCCCGGATGCCGGACGATGGCCTCGCCCACGGCGCCGTCGCCGGTGACGATGTTGACCACGCCGGCCGGCACCCCGGCCTGCTGGCAGATCTCGGCGAACAGCAGCGCAGACAAGGACGTGAATTCGGCCGGCTTGAACACCACCGTGTTACCGGCGGCCAGGGCGGGCGCGATTTTCCAGGCCAGCATCAGGAGCGGGAAGTTCCACGGCACGATCTGGCCGACCACGCCGAGCGCGCGGTGGCCGGCGAATTCCTCGGCCTGCAGCTGGGCCCAGCCGGCGTGGTGGTAGAAGTGGCGCGCCGCCAGCGGCAGGTCGGTGTCGCGCGTTTCGCGGATGGTCTTGCCGTTGTCGAGCGTTTCGACGACGGCGAACAGGCGCGCGTGCTTTTGCAGCAGCCGCGCGAGCGCGTACAGCACGCGCGCGCGCCCGTGCCCGCCGAGCGCGACCCAGCCCGGCTGGGCGCGGCGCGCGGCCTGCACGGCGCGCTCCACGTCGGCGTCCGTAGCCTGGGTCACCTGGGCCAGCGCGGCGCCATCGGCCGGGTTGACCGAGGCGAAGGTGGCGCCGGGCGCGCTCCAGGCGCCGTCGATGAACAGCCCGAAGCGGCGCGCGTGCCGTTCCAGCCACGCGTGGGCTTCCTTGGTGCTTTCAGGTGCCGGGCCGTAGTCCATGGTCTGGAGGATCTCTTGAATGGTGGGCATGTCGAATCCGTGCGAATTATGGTTGCGCGTGGCGGTGCGCGGCCGAGTAGTTCCCGGTGACGTAGTGTTCCAGCTGGCGCTCGATATCGGTCAAGAGGCTCGACGCGCCGATGCGAAACAGGTGCGGTTCCAGCCACTCGCGCCCCAGCTCTTCCTTCATCAAGGTCAGGTACTGCAGCGCGCTCTTGGCGCTGGCCACGCCGCCGGCCGGCTTGAAGCCGACCCGGAAGCCCGTGCGCTCGTGGTATTCGCGAATCGCGCGCACCATCGTCAGCGCGACGGGGATGGTGGCGTTGACGCCTTCCTTGCCGGTCGAGGTCTTGATGAAGTCGGCCCCGGCCATCATGCACACCCACGCGGCCTTGGCCACGTTGTCGAGCGTGAGCAGGTCGCCCGTGGCCAGGATCGCCTTGACGTGGGCCTCGCCGCAGGCCTGGCGGTAGGCCAGCATCTCGTCGTAGAGCGCCTGCCAGTTCCCGGTCAGCACGTGCTGGCGGGTGATGACGATATCGATCTCGCTGGCGCCGGCGGCGACCGACAGGGCGATCTCGCGCAGCTTGGTCTCCAGGCTGGCCAGGCCGGCCGGGAAGGCGGTCGAAACGGCGGCCACCGGCAGGCGCCCGTGCAGGACCGCGACGGCTGGCGCGATCATTTCATGGTAGACGCACACCGCGCCGGTCGTGAGAGAGCTCACGCCGAGCGCGTGCATCAGGTCCGCGCGCAGCGGGCGCATGGCCTTCATGCATAGGCGCTCCACGCGCCCGGGCGTGTCGTCGCCGCCCAGGGTGGTCAGGTCGATGCACTGCACCGCCTTGATCAGCCAGGCGGCCTGGTATTGCTGCTTGACGGTGCGGCGGCTGGCCAGGCTGGCCGCGCGCCGGTCGGCCGCGTTGCGGTTGACCTTGATCTGGTTGACCCAGCCGAGATCGAGGGCGCAAGCCTGGTTGCGCTGGAATGCCGGTTGGTCGGTCATAGAAGGCTGGTTCCGTTCGAAAGAGGTGTGACGCCGAGGTGCCGGGCGATGGTCGCGCCGATGTCGCAGAAGCTGTCCGAGACCGGCAGCGCGCGCGCCGCCACGCCGGGGCCAAAGAACAGCATCGGGATATGCTCGCGGGTGTGGTCCGAACCGCTCCAGCTGGGGTCGCAGCCATGGTCGGCGGTGATCACGGCCAGGTCGCCGGGGCGCAGGCGCGCGTTGAACTCGGGCAGGCGCGCGTCCAGCTCGGTCAGCGCCTTGGCGTATCCGCCGATATCGCGGCGGTGTCCGAAGGCCTGATCGAAGTCGACGAAGTTGACGAAGGTGAGCGACTGGTTCCCCGCCTCGCCGGCCACCGTGAGCAGCGCGTCGAACAAGGCCATGTTGTCGGCGCCCTTGACCACGCGCGAGACGCCTTGCGCGGCGAAGATGTCGCTGATCTTGCCCAGAGCGATCACTTCGCCGCCCGCGTTTTTGACATGGTCGAGCAGGGTCGGCGCGGGCGGCGCGACGGCGTAGTCGTGCCGGTTGGCGGTGCGCCGGTAAGCGCCGTTGGCGCCCGCGAAAGGGCGCGCGATCACGCGCCCGATGTTGTACGGCTTGACCAGTTCGAAGGCCGCCTCGCACACGGCGTACAGCCGCTCCAGGCCAAAGTGCTCCTCGTGCGCGGCGATCTGCATGACCGAGTCGGCCGAGGTGTAGATGATGACTTTGCCGGTGGCGACATGCTCGTCGCCATGCAGGTTGATGATCTCGGTGCCGGAGGCGTGGCAGTTGCCGAGAAAGCCGGCCACCTGGGTGATCTGGCGCAGCTGCTCGGTGAGCGCGGCCGGGAACGAGGGCACGGTGCGCGGAAAATATCCCCATTCGAATTCGACCGGCACGCCGGCGATTTCCCAGTGCCCGCTTTGGGTGTCCTTGCCGGTGGAGCGCTCGCGCGCGGCGCCGTACGCGCCGGTAAAGCCGTCGCGCCGCTCGAAGCCGGCGGCCCATGCGCCGCTGGCCGCATGGGCCGCGGCGGCCAGGCCCAGGCGCTCCAGGTTGGGCAGCGCCAGCGGCTGCTTGTTGCGCGCCGCCCAGTCGGCGATGTGGCCGAAGGTGTTGGCGCCGCTGTCGCCGAAATCGGCCGCGTCGGGCGTGGCGCCAAGGCCGAAGGAATCAAGCAGGAGGATGAAGGCGCGGGACATGGCGGGCTCGGAGAAAATGGGGAAGGCCTAGGCGCAGTGTAGGCGATTTAGGCGGCGGCGCGCGGCGTGGCGGCCAGCTGCGTCAGGAAAGCGAGGATCAGCGTGACCAGGCCGGTGGCGCCGATGGCGGCGTACTTGAGGGTCTGCTCGTGCGACAGCGGCACCGGCGACATGCCTTCGGCCAGGTTGGTGATCACGGAGACGCAGGCGACCTTCATGCCGCAGTGGCGCGCTGCCACTACCTCGGGCACGACCGACATGCCGACCACGTCGGCGCCCAGGCGCGCCATCATGCGGATCTCAGCCGCGGTCTCGAAGTTCGGGCCGGGATAGGCGATGTACACGCCCTCGTGCAGCGCCAGTGCCGCGGCCGCGGCGCAGGCGTGGATCTGCGCGCGGATCTGGCTGTCGTAGGCGTTGGCCATGCTGAAAAAACGCGGGCCGAAACGCTCGTCGTTGGGCCCGACCAGCGGGGTGCCGGGCATGAAATTGATATGGTCGGTCAGCGCCACCAGGCTGCCGGCGTCCACCTCCGGGCGCAGGGAGCCGGCCGCGTTGGTCACGAACAGCAGCTCGCAGCCGAGCAGCTTGAAGGTGCGCACGGCGCTGGTCATCACGCCCATGCCATAGCCTTCGTAGAAGTGGCCGCGGCCCTTCATGCACACCACCTCCACCCCGGCCAGGGTGCCCACCACCAGCTCGCCCGCGTGCCCGTGCACGGTGCTGATCGGGAAACCGGGCAGCGCGTCGAAGCCGATCGTCACCGCGTCGCTCATGCGCTCGGCCAGCACGCCCAACCCCGAACCCAGGATCAGCGCCAGGCGCGGCGCACATCCGGGTTTGCGCGCGCGGATCAAGTCCGCGGCTTCAAAGGGAGTGTTGTTGGACATGTGATTTTCCTATCCTGGTTCGGCGTCGTGAGGTGGGGCTGATGGCGCGCCGCGTGGAGGATGGCGGCCGCTAGCGAACTCGACAAAGCCGCGATGCCTGTCAAGTATTATAACTATGCATGAACGGTGATATGTTCGGCAAATACCATTTTTCTTCCCCATTTATATGTCCGACAAATAAATTCCGGGTATCATTTCCACAACGCCAGGCGCTCCCGGCGTCCCCGCCCTTCGCGGGAATAAATTGACAGTGTCTGGACATATGTTTACCATATTAAACAATTGTCCATACGATGGCGCGCCGTGGCCGAACCTTCCAAAAAAGATCAGTTGTACGAGCTCATCCGAGCCAATCCGTTCATCTCGCAACAGGATCTGGCGGTGCAGCTGCGCCTGTCGCGTTCGGCCGTGGCGGGCTACATCGCCGGGCTGATCCGCGAACGACGCCTGCTCGGCCGCGCCTACGTCCTGCCCGACAACCGCCCCATCGTCTGCATCGGCGCGGCCAACCTGGACCGCAAACTGCGCTCGCTCGCCACCATCACGATGGGGACCTCGAACCCGGCGCGCCAGGACGAATCGTTCGGCGGCGTGGCGCGCAATATCGCCGAGAACCTGGCCTGCCTGGGCGCGCCGGTGGCATTGATCACCGCGATCGGCGACGACTCCTCCGGCAAGGCGCTGCTGGCCCACGCCGAGGCGGCCGGCATCGACACCCGCGGCACCCTGCGCCTGGAGGGCAAGTGCAGCGGCACCTACACCGCAGTGCTGGACGACCATGGCGAGATGCTGGTGGCGCTGGCCGACATGGCGCTGTACGACGCCCTCACGCCCGACTTCATCGTCAGCCGCCAGCCGCTGCGCGCCGGCGGCGCCCTCATCGTGGCCGACATGAACCTGCCGCGCGCGACCCTGGCCGTGCTGATGGCCGACGCCGCGCGCGACGCGGTTCCGCTGGTGGTGGTGGCGGTGTCGCAGCCGAAGATGGCGCACCTGCCCGAGCGCCTCGATGGCCTGCGCCTGCTGATCCTCAACCAGGGCGAGCTCGAAACCCGCTGCGGCAAGCGCCTGCTCAATGACGCCGATCTCGCCGCCGCCTGCCGCACCCTGCAAGACCAGGGCGCGCGCGACGTGATCGTCACGCGCGGCGGCACCGGCGTGATCTACACCTGCGCCGGCGGCATCGCCCACATGAAGGCGCCCAAGGCGCGCGTCGTCGACGTCACCGGCGCCGGCGACGCGTTCGCGGCGGCGGTCTGCTGGTCGCTGTTCCAGGGCAGCGGCGACCTGGCGCTGGCCTGCCGGCGCGGCCTGCGCCTGTCGGCCATGACGCTCGGCTGCGAGGAGACGGTATGCCCCTCCCTGCAGGCCGACACGCTCGGCGACATCCATGATTTCGCGTTGGCGCCGCCGCCGGCGCGCGGCGCGCCCCTTCCCGAGGACTGACCATGACGCATCCCCTGCTAGCGTTTTCGCCCGAGGTGGCCGCCGCCCGCGCCGCCGGCCGCCCGCTGGTGGCGCTCGAATCGACCATCATCTCGCACGGCATGCCGTATCCGCAGAACGTGGCGATGGCGCGTGAAGTCGAGCAGATCGTCCGCGACCACGGCGCCGTCCCGGCCACCATCGCCGTCATCGACGGCAAGGTCCGGGTCGGCCTGGACCACGCCCAGCTGCAGCTGCTGGCCACCGCGCCCGGGGTGATGAAGGTGAGCCGGCGCGACCTGGCGTTCGTGCTGGCGCAGCGCCGCCTGGGCGCGACCACCGTGGCGGCCACCATGATCTGCGCGCGTCTGGCCGGCATCGAGACCTTCGTCACCGGCGGCGTGGGCGGGGTGCACCGGGGCGCGCCGTCCAGCTTCGACATCTCGGCCGACCTGCAGGAACTGGCGCAGACCGACGTGGCCGTGGTGTGCGCCGGGGTCAAGTCGATCCTCGATATCGGCCTGACCCTGGAATACCTCGAGACCCATGGCGTGCCGGTGGTGAGCGTGGGCCAGCCCGGCTTCCCGGCCTTCTTCACGCGGGAGAGCGGTTTCCAGGCCGACTTCCAGCTCGACAGCGCGGCCGAGCAGGCCGCCTTCATCCGCACCAAGTGGCAGCTCGGCCTGCGCGGCGGCGTCGTGATCGGCAATCCGGTGCCGCAAGGCGCGGCCATGCCGAAGGACGAGATCGACCGCATCACCACGCAGGCCCTGGCCGACGCCGACGCGGCCGGGATCAGCGGCAAGGCGATCACGCCCTTCCTGCTCGATCGCATCGTGCAGCTCACCGGCGGGCGCAGCCTGGCGACCAATATCGCGCTGGTCAAGCATAACGCGGCCGTCGGCGCCCGGCTCGCGGTGGCGCTGCACGCCCTGCCGCCCCAGTGAGCGCGCGCAGGCCCATGCGACCGGACAAGCGCCCTGCCTGGCGCCGCTTGCGGCCCATGCCGCGCCGGTGCTTTCGTGCTGTGCGGAAAATGCCGGTATTTTTTTGCCCACGGCATTTCCTGCTCAAGTGCGTGTAGAATCGACCCAGTATCGCCGCAACGTGGCTTGCCCCAAGTGGCGCTGGCGTCGGTGCGTATTCCTCAACCATGCGGGGGGAGTGCCGTGCAGAGATCGTTCACACCAGCACCGGTCATGTTCGTCATCTCGGCGACGCTGTCGCAGCCGGGCGCGGCAGGCGCGCAACAGCCAGAAGAACCGGCCGCCGCGCCGATCGAAACCGTCATCGTCACCGGCACCGCGCTCAAACGGCGCCGCTTCGACGCGGCCTACGCCAATTCCTCCCTTTCCGAGCAACAGATAGAACGCGTCGCCCCGCTCAACACGGTCGACCTGCTGGGCAAACTTGCCGGCTTCGTCGGCGAGCCGTCCGGCGGCGAGAGCGGCAACAACGTCAACGTGCGCGGCCTGCCCGTGAGCAATTTCCTGTTCGTTCCGCTCCTGCGGGACGGCCTGCCGATCTTCCAGGAATCGCAGGAAGCTTTCCTGAACGCCGACGAGTTGCTCCGCGTGGACTTGATGACCGACCACGTGGAGGCGGTGCGCGGCGGCACCTCGCCGATCTACGCCTCGAACGCGCCTGGGGCGACCGTCAATTTCATCACCAAGAAGGGAACGCCGACGCCGCAAGCGACCGTGCGCGGCACCATCGGCGAGCATGGGCTGGCGCGCTTCGATGGTAAATGGTCCGGACCGGTCGGCAAGGGTTGGCTACTCAGCATGGGCGGCTATTACCGCATCGACGACGGCCTGCGCCCGCCCGGCTTCACGGCCGACCGCGGCGGCCAGTTGCGCATCAACCTGACGCGCCGCCTGGACGATGGCGAGCTGAACGTGTACGCCAGCCGCCTCGACGACAGGACCATCTTCTACCTGCCCATTCCGCTGGCCGATCCGCGCAATCCGGCGCGCTCCCTGTCGCATCTGCTGGACCCGCTCACCGGAACGCTCACCTCGAACGACATCCGGAACGTGCGCATCCGCACCCTCGACGGCACGCCGGGGGGCGCCAGCGTCAACGAGGATCTCTCCGACGGCATCCACCCCAGGGTCAGCGTGATCGGCGCCAGCATCGAGCAGCGCTTCGGCGCCGGCTGGACGCTGGCCGACAAGGTCCGCCACACCGAGGGCAGCGTCAAGTTCAACGCGCTGTTCTCGGTGACCGCGCCGCAAGACGCTGCCGCCTTCCAGGCCGCCCAGCTGAGCCGGGCGCAGGCCGGCTTCGGCCCGGCCGTGACCCGCCTGGCGTATGTGCTGGCCAACGCGCGCGGCGCGGGCGGCGCCCGCATCGCCTTCGATCCGGCCGGCACCGACAATCTGGTGCTGCAAGGCGGCTGGTGGAGCGTCGACACCAAGTTCTCCAATGTCATGAACGATTTCCGCCTGACCAAGGCACTGTCGGGCATCGGGCCCGGCAGCCATGCGCTGACCGGCGGGCTGTATTTCAGCGACTACACGTTCAAGCAGTCGCGCCTGTTCAACTCGATGTTGCTGGAAATGCGCAACCGGCCACGCGCGCTCGACCTGATCGCGCTCGACAACGCCGGCAATACGCTCGGTTCGGTGACCGAGAACGGCTTTCTCGATTATGGCAACAACAGCGACCCGGGAGGCAAGGTCGATGGCCGGCTGCGGGCGCTGTATGTCGCGGACGAGTGGAGGCTGACCGAACGCCTGCGCCTTGACGCCGGCGTCCGCCACCAGGATACGCGCCAGAGCGGCTATGCCATGCGGCGCACCACGCAAAACCTGGGCAACCCGTCCACCCTGGCTGACGACGCCGTGGGCGGGCCGTCCGGCAGCGTCGACGCGCGCCGGGAGCATTTGACCGGCACGGCCTGGACCGTGGGCGCCAACCAGGATATCTGGCCCAGCTTAGGCGCTTTTGCACGCTACACGTCGTCGTTCCGCACGCCGGCGCTGGCCGACATCTATACGGGGGCGACCCAGGCGCCGGCCGTCAATTCGCGCGTCAGGCAGGCCGAAATCGGCACCAAGCACCGCCTCCCGGACGGCTCCGCCTACGTCACGGCGTTCTGGAACCGCTTCGATCCGCTGCGTGACTCGGCCCTCACGGCGCAGGCGGGCGGCCAGGTGGTGACGACGCGCTTCGTCAGCACCACCGAGAATTATGGCGTCGAACTCGAAGGCAACTGGCGGGTGGTCCCCAAGGTGGAACTGGCGGGCAGCCTGACCCTGCAAAATCCGCGCTACAAGGGCCTCACCGTGCTGACCACCGGGCAGGCGCTTGCCGCGGTGGAGGGCAATCAGATCCGGCGCTTTCCCAAGGTGCTCGCCAGCTTCACCCCGTCCTACGACGTGGTCGCGTACGGGCGCCGGGCCAAGGTGTACGCGACCCTGTTCCATGAGGGCACGAGATTCGTGGACGCCAACAACAGCACGCGCCTGCCGGCCTTTACGACGCTGGACGCGGGCGTCATCGTCGACCTGGACAGGCACCTGCGCCTGCAGGTGGCGGGGTCGAACCTGACCAACAGGATCGCGCTTACCGAAGGCAACCCGCGCACCGACGCACTGGTAGGACAGGGCACCAGCGACGCCATCTACGCGCGCCCGATCTTCGGCCGCACGGTGCGCCTGAGCTTAACCGACAATTGGTGAGTGGAGACATCGAGACGATGACAAGGGGTCGCCGCTGGTGGTACTTGGCCGCGCCGGCCTGGCGGCGCCGCCACGCCCTGCTGGCGGCGCTGCTGCTGTGCGGCGGGCCGGCCGGCGCCGCGCCCGCCCAGCCCACCATCATCACCGCGCGCTCCCACTCCGACCCGCTATCGCTCGAGTACGCCCTCATCAAGCAGTCCGCCGACGCCTTCAACCGGCGCCAGCGCACCTACCGGGTCGAGCTCACGTCCTCGCTGCGGCGCGACTACGCCACCTGGGTGCACCGCGAGGCGGCCAACGGCAGCCTGCCCTGCCTGCTCGACTTCGACGGCCCCTTCCTGGCCGAGTTCGCATGGCCCCAATATTTCCAGCCCATCGATCGCTTCGTCCCGAAAAAGATGCTGGACGACTTCCTCCCTTCCATTGTCGCGCAGGGCAGCTACCAGGGCCGGCTCTACAGCCTGGGGCAGTTCGAGTCCGGCGTCGTCCTGTGGGGCAACCGGCGCTACCTGCGCGCCGCCGGGGTGCGCATCCCCACCCTGCGGGCGCCCTGGGGCCTGGACGAATTCGAACAGTCGCTGGCCCGCCTGGCCACCCTCAAGGGGCTGGACCACCCGCTCAATGTGGCGTTCTACAACGGCCGCGGCAACGAGTTCTTTTCGTACGCCTACGCCCCCATCCTGCAGGGCTTCGGCGGCGACCTGATCGACCGCGGCCCGCGCGGCCGGGCCAAGGGGGTGCTGGACGGGCCGCGCTCGGTGGATGCGGTCCGGCATTTCAAGCACTGGTTCGACGCCGGCTGGGCCAGCGTGCGGGACAAGACCGACGACTTGCCCGCGGGGCGGGTGGCCCTGTCCTGGAATGGGCACTGGCATTACCCCACCGCCCGCAAGGGGCTCGGCCAGGACCTGGTCGTGATGCCCCTGCCGGATTTCGGGCAGGGCGTCAAGACCGGCATGGGATCGTGGGGCTGGGCTATTTCGAGCACCTGCCAGGCGCCGCAAGGCGCGTGGGCCTTCATGGCCGACCTGTTGTCGACCCAGGCGATCGAGCGCATGACAAACATCAACGGCGCCGTGCCGGCGCGCCGCTCCGCCTTGCGGCGCTCGCCGCTGTACGGCGCCAACGGCCCCTTGCGCCTGATCGCGCAACAACTCGCACTGGGCGGCGTACCGCGTCCCGCCACCCCGGCCTATGGCACGATCAGCCTGGCGTTTCGCGGCGCCATCGTGGACATTGTCAGGGGCGGCGACATCCAAACCGAGCTCAGCAAGGCGGCCGACACCATCGACCGCGACATCGCCGCCCACCGCGGCTACGCCTATCCATGACGGCCGCGACCGTCCCCATGCCATGATCAATCTCGGTATCAAGCGCAAGCTGCTGCTCGTGCTGGTCGGCGTGCTGCTGCTATCGGCCACGCTCGACGCCCTGCTCGCCTCCTATTTCACCAACCGGCAAAATCAGGAACTGGCCTTTGTGGCGCTCAACCGTTCGCTGCGCGCCTGGGATGACGACCTGCGATCGATGACCGTCCGCCTCAAGAGTGCGGCGCTGTCCACCGTTGGCGACACCGTGGTGTTGAACCAACTGACCGAACTCATCCTGCTCGAAGCCCCGAACCTGGCCGGGCAGGCCCGCCCCGCCCAGGATCGGCCCACGCTCGCCCGCAGCCTGTCGTACGCCAAGGCGGTGTCGCTCAACCGCCTGCACCTGGCCCTGCGCACCAGCGGCTTTTCGCGGATCGCCGTCTACACCGGCGGCAAGCTCAGCTACGCAGTGACCGGCGCCGAGGCCGGCATGATGGTCCAGCGCGGAAACGGCGCTCCGGCCTGGGTCTCGGCCCCGGCCGACGCTGGCGGCGCGCTCGACCTCCAGAGCTGGCCGGCCTGGCAACCCGGGCCGCTGCCGCCAGGCGCGCAGGCGGCCGTGGCCGACGTGACGCGGCCCACCGTGTCGGTCTCCTTCCCGTCGCCCGATTTGGCGGCGATCGACATTCTCGTGCCGGTGCAAGGCGTGTTCGAAGAATTCCTGAGCGACTACCGCCCGCGCAAGTACCGGCTGGTGTCCGGCATGTCGATTGCCGACTCGGCGCGCCAGCAGCCCCAGCCGGGCGGTCCCGGCGGGCGCCAGACCGCCGCCATCGTGGTCTTTAGCCGGCTGATCGACCGTAGCGCGCTCGCCGCCGTCGCCGCCAAGACCGGGATGGTGCCGGAACTGTTCGCGCCCGACGGCAGCCACCGCCAGCACCTGGCCGAGCCCGCCGTCATGCCGGACCGGCTGGTGCGCGCGGCGCGCCGGCTCGCGCCCGCGACCGACAGCGCCACCAACATCCCCGCCGTGCTGCAGCAAACCGTCGTGACCGGGCAAGGCTCGTATTATGCCGTCCTGCTGCCGTGGCGATATGAGGAGCAGACCCGCATGATCCTGGGCTTGAGCTCCTCGCGCGCGAGCACTTTGCGCAACATCCACGAGACCGTGGGCGCGATCCTGCTTGCCTCCGGCCTGATCCTGGCGCTCAGCTTCACCGTCGGCATCTACTGGGTGGGGCGCTTCATCGATCCGATCGTCGCCCTGACCAAGGCGGTCAAGCAGCTCGGCGCCAAGCGCGCGCTGGCCAACCAGCCGGCCGGCGCCAGCGCATCGCCGCTGGGCCAGTTTGAATTCATCCCGGTCGCGGCGCCCGACGAAATCGGCGAACTGAGCTCGGCCTTCAACGTCATGAGCTTCGAACTCAAGCGCGCGTTCGACACCCTGGAGCTGCGCGTGCAGGCGCGCACCGCCGAGCTGCGCCAGCAAACACGCTATCTGCGCACGCTGATCGACACCCTGCCGCTGTGGGTCTGGCTCAAGGATACCGAGCGGCGCTACCTGGCGGTCAACCAGGCCAACGCGGCCGCCTGCCGGCACAGCGTCGACGAGATGACGGGCAAGTCCGACGAGCAATTGTGGCCGCCCGAACTTGCCGAGCGCTTCCTGGCCAACGACGCGGCCGTGATGGCGACCCGCCAGCGCACCACCGTGGAGCAAGCTTTCGACGGCCCGGAGGGCATGGTCTGGATGGAGACCTACCGCGCCCCGGTGCTCGACGACGACGGCACGCTGCTGGGCATGGTCGGGGTGGCGCGCAACGTCAGCGAGCAGCGCGCGGCCGAGGCGGCGCGCGCGGCGGCGCTGGCCGAGGCGGTGCGCCTGGCGCGCCAGCGCAGCGATTTCCTGGCGCAGATGAGCCACGAACTGCGCACCCCGCTCAACGCCATCATGGGCTATGCCCAGCTGCTCAGGCGCGACACCCACCAGCTGACCGAGCGCCAGGCCGCCGGCCTGGCCACCATTCACGAGAGCGGCCAGCACCTGCTCACCCTGATCAACGATATCCTCGACCTGGCCCGCGTCGAAGCCGGCAAGCTGGTCCTGTTCCCCACGCCCACCCACCTGCCCACCTTCCTGCGGGTGGTGGCCGACATCATGCGGGTCAAGGCCGAAGAAAAGAGCTTGCTGTTCACCTACGAGGCGGCGCCCGACTTGCCCGCCGCGGTGACGGTGGACGACAAGCGCCTGCGCCAAGTACTGCTCAACCTGCTGGGCAACGCCGTCAAGTTCACCGACCGCGGCGCAGTCGCGCTGCGCGTGCGGCCCGCGCCGTCGGCCGGGGCGGGCGCGCCAGTGCGTGGCCAGGGCCAGCAGCCCATGGCGCGGCTGCGCTTCGAGGTGGCCGACAGCGGCATCGGCATGAGCGGCGAGCAGCTGGCACGCATTTTCCAGCCCTTCGAGCAGGTCGCCGACATGCAGCGGCGCGAGGGAGGCACCGGCCTGGGCCTGGCCATCAGCCAGCAACTGATCCATCTGATGGGCGCAACGATAGAGGTCAAGAGCGAGCCCGATCGGGGCAGCTTGTTCTGCTTCGAACTGGATCTGCCGGTGGCCACCGAGACGCTGCGCACTCCGGCCGTGCCGCGCGTCATCGTCGGCTACGAGGGCAGGCGCAGGCGATTGCTGATCGTCGACGACGTGCCGCAAAATCGGGCCATGCTGATGGATATGCTGCAGGCGCTGGGCTTCGGCGTCGCCGACGCCAGGAACGGCCAGGAATGCCTGTCCATGCTCGACAGTTTCCAGCCCGACCTGATCGTCATGGATGTCATGATGCCGGTCATGGACGGCCACGAGGCGACGCGCCGGATCCGCCGGACCCCGCCATGGTCCGCGCTTCCCATCATTGCCGTCACCGCCAGCGCCAGCCGGGAGGACGAATTGAAATGCTATGCGGCCGGCGCCAACGCCTTCCTCGCCAAGCCGGTCGAGTATGATCTGCTGCCGGCGGCCATCGGCACGCTGCTGTCCCTGGCCTGGATTGACGAGCCGTCGCCGCTGGAAGCGCTCGACGCGGGCGCCGAGGACGGGGTCGACCTGGTCATTCCGCCCGCGCACGAAATCTACGCCCTGGCGCAATTGGCGCGCCTGGGCAATATGCAGAAGATCAGCGAACAGGCCGATTACCTGCAAGGGCTCGATCCAGCCTTCGGCCCCTTCGCCAAGCGCTTGCGCACCCTGGCGCAAGGCTACCAATCGAAGGCGCTGGCCGCCTTCGTGGCGCGCTACCAAACCGGACAGGACCAGCCGCCGGCCGCGCCAACGCCGACCTGAGCGTTCGCCTCAACCGGCCCGCACGACAAGCCCGTCGGGCGCGCGCAGCAGCTCGGTGAACGCCTCCGGCTCCACCGCCATGCTGTAATGGAAACCCTGGGCACAGAAGCAGCCATGGTCGAGCAGAAAGCTGGCCTGCTGCGCCGTCTCCACGCCTTCCGCCAGAATATGCAGGTCCAGGCTATGGCCCATCGCGATGATCGCCTCGACCAGGGCGCGGTCATTCGCATTGCGGGCAATGGCGCCGACGAAGGATTGATCGATCTTGATGCAACCGATCGGATAGCGCTGCAGGTAGGCCAGGCTGGAATAGCCGGTGCCAAAATCGTCGACCGACAGCTTGACCCCCATGGCGCTGAGCTGCCTGAGCGTTTCCACATTGTCGTTGCTACGCTGTAGCAGGATACCCTCGGTGATCTCCAGATCGAGCGATTCGGGAGCCAGAGCGCATTCGGCCAGGATCTCGGCCACCAGCGCGGCCAGGTTCGGCTGATAGAACTGGCGCGGCGACAAATTGACCGCCACCCGCAAGTGCGAATAGCCGAGCTGGTGCCAGCGTTGGAGCTGCTTGCACGCCTGGCGCAACGCCCACTCGCCGATCTGGACGATCAGGCCGGTTTTTTCGGCCACGGCGATAAACGCGCCGCAGGACATGGGCGCCTTGCCCGGCCGCGCCCAGCGCAGCAGCGCTTCCGATGAAAAGATCGCCCCGGTGCGCATGTCGACCTGCGGCTGGTAATGGAGGGTGAACTGGTCCGCCGCCAAGGCGTGGCGCAAGCGGGTTTCCATGACCAGGCGCTGGTGCGCCGCCTTGTTGAGCACTGGCGTGAAAAACCGGTAGTTGGAACGGCCATTTTCCTTGGCGTGGTACATCGCGGTGTCGGCCGTGCGCATCAGGGTGTCGACGTCCAGGCCGTCGGCCGGATAGATGCTGATGCCGATGCTGGCGGTGACATGCAGTTCGTGCCCATCGACCATGAAAGGCTTCTTCAGCATATCCATGGTTTTGCGCGCGACCAGACCGGCGTCGTTGCCGTCGCCCAGGGTCGATGCGGTCAGGACGAACTCGTCGCCGCCCAGCCTGGCGATACTGTCGCCTTCGCGCAAGCACGCTTTCAGGCGCTCGGCGACCATCTGCAGCAGGTGGTCCCCCACTTCATGGCCGAGCGAATCGTTGATGCGCTTGAAGTCGTCGAGATCAATGAACAGCAGCGCCATCTGGGTGCCGGTGCGGCGGCACAGGGCGATGGCCTGGATCATACGACCCTGCAGCAGCTGGCGGTTGGGCAAGCCGGTCAAGGCGTCGTGGTGGGCCATGAAACGGATCCGCTGCTCGGCCTGCTTGCGCGCGCTCAGGTCCAGCACGAAAGCGACGCCACTGGTGCGCGAGCCCTCGAAGAAGGCGCCGCCGATGAGCACCGGCACCACGGCGCCATCCTTGCGGGTGAATTCCTTTTCATACGGGGTGCACGCACCGACCCTGTGCAGCTCTTCAAGCGCCAGTGCATCGGCCACATGGAACTGCTGCGGGGTCAGGTCGGTCCAGTGGACGCTTCCCGATTGCAGTTCCGCGCTGCTGTAGCCGACGATGCGCAGGAAGGCCTCGTTGGCGTCCTCGATCACGCCGTCGCCGCTCCAGAAGAATACGCCGATGATATTCGATTCGATCAGGCGGCGGATGCGCGCTTCCCGCTCGAGCAGCACGTCCTGCATGCGGGTGCGTTCAATGATCTCCGCCGTCAGGTGGACATTGGCCTGCGCCAATTCGGTGGTGCGCTGCGCCACCCGCAGTTCGAGCTCGTCGCGCGCGCGCTGCAGGGCCGCCTCGGCCTGCTCGCGCACGGCGACTTCCTCGCGCAGGCGCAGATTCTGGTCCGCGAGCTGGCGCCGCGTCGCCTGCAGCGCCAGGTGAGTGTTGACGCGCGCGAGCACTTCCTCCAACTGAAACGGTTTGGTGATGTAGTCGACCCCGCCAGCGTTGAAGCCGCTGATTTTATCGTTGGGATCGGACAAGGCGGTCATGAAGATGACCGGGATCTGGCTGGTTAGCTCGTCGCGTTTCAAGCGCCCGCATGCCTCGAAGCCATTGATTCCGGGCATCATCACGTCGAGCAGGATCAGATCCGGCCTGGCGAAGCGCGCGCGTTCGATCGCCTCCTCGGCGTCTTGCGCAACCACCAAGGAAAAGCCATGGCTGCCGAGATAATCGACCATGACGATGAGATTGGCTGGCGTGTCGTCCACGACCAGGATGGTCGGGCCTTGCATGGGTGGCGCCGCGATATCTTTCATAGCCGTTATTCGTCCAGTCCCATGTGAGAAACCCCTGTCCAATGATCCATGCGTGCGATTTGGATACAGGTGCGATCGATCACCATGGCGCAAACGGCTATGCAGAACGCAGTCATGTTCGAGTCAGTCAACCACGATTGGTTCAGAAAAAGCGAGGTCACGCAAAGGACCGGGCCATCGCATCGCCGCTACTGGCCAGGCCGCGCACTCGCTGGCGTTAACCGCGAGTGACAAGGACCGCAGCGCCAGACCGGCGTGGACGTTCATTCAACTATACGCCGCACGCACAAATAGCCAAGAAAAATCGTTTTTGCCATACAACTAACGTTAATGCAAAGTCATAAAGCTGAATGACATGCCTCGCCGCGATCCGGTGCGGATATCGAACACAGTCCAAGGCGTCGCGCCGGAAATGGCCGCAACGATTACGCTTTATTTGGCACCGCAATGCACTTCGGGGAACGGTAGCGGCCCGATGTTGAGCATCCAATGCGGTTGCAAAAAAACAACATATCACCAGGAGTTACTGCAAATGGCGGAAGCAGGCGCGTCGATGAGCCTCCCCGGCACCACCTCGAACGCACGCAATCGACCGCCAAGATCCCCCCATCCACCTGATCGGCCAGCGCATGGTGGTGCCGCCCGCCCGGCCCCTGTCCGTGTGAACCAAGGCGCGCGGCGAGCCCGCGCCGCCGGTGCCGCTTTGCCCCGCTGTTGCCGCCCGCGCTCCGGCGCGACCGGACCGCGCCACGTGGTACGCTGCTAGCTCATGTCCGGCGCACTGGCGCGGGCGACGCGCCGGTTACAATATCGACACCAGGAGCCATTCATGAAAATGACCACACTCAGTCTTACGCAGAAGTTCCCCAACGTGCGCTTCGTGCTGGTCGACGCGCGCGCGCGAGCGGTTTCCAGTCCGACTACCAAAAGTGGCAGCTCGGCCTGCGCGGCGGCGTCGTGATCGGCACTCCGGTGCCGCAAGGCGCGGCCATGCCGAAGGACGAGATCAACCGCATCATCACCGAGGCCCTGGCCGACGCCGGCGCGGCCGGGATCAGCGGCAAGGCGATCACGCCCTTCCTGCTCGATCGCATCGTGCGGCTCACCGGCGGGCGCGGCCTGGCGACCAATATCGCGCTGGCCAAGCATAACGCGGCCGTCGGCGCCCGGCTCGCGGTGGCGCTACCCGCCCTGCCGCGCCAGTGACCGCGCGGCGCGCCCATGTCGATCGACCTTAAGCAGCTCAAGTACTTCCTCGCCGTGGCTGAAGAAAAGAGCTTCAGCCGCGCCGCCGAGCGCCTGCACATTTCGCAGCCGCCGCTGAGCCAGCAGATCATGAAGCTGGAAAGCGAACTCGGTGTGCGCCTGTTCGCGCGCACCACCCGCACCTTCGAGCTGACCGTGGCCGGCAAGGCCCTGATGCACGAAGCGGCCGACCTGCTGGCCAGGATGCGCATGACGATCGACACCATCCGCCAGATCGACCGCGGCGAAGTGGGACGCCTGCGCGTGGGGATCGTCGGCTCGGCCATGTGGGGGCCCATCCCCAGCCTGCTCGAACAGTTCCAGTCCCAGTTCCCGCGCGTGAGCTGGACCCTGCACGAACTCGGGCCCAACGTGCAGTACGAAGCCCTGCGCGCCAAGCAGATCGACGTCGGCTTCTGGCGCGAGCCCAAGCTGGACGAGGACGAACTACGGCACGACAAGCTGCGCCAGGACCTGTGCTTCCATGAGAACGTGTGCGTGGCCCTCAACGAGCATCATCGCCTGGCCAAGGAACCGTTCATCGAACTGACCGACATCGCCGGCGACCCGATGCTCACCCTGGCGCTGGACAAGTCGTCCTTCCCGCGCTACCTGATCCAATGCTGCGTCGATGCCGGCTTCGAGCCGGCCATCTTCCAGGAGGCGAGCGAGCCGCAAACCCTGCTGGCGATGGTGGGCGCGGGCCTGGGCGTGACGCTCATGCCGGAGACCACCGGCCGGATCGGCTGGCCCGGCGTGGTGTTCGTGCCGATCAAGACGCGCCCGCCGTCGGCCAACCTGTACATCGCCTACCCCGCCCACGACGACGCGCCGGTGGTCCGGGCGTTCCTGAATATCCTCAATCTACCCGCCGCGGGCGAAGGTTTGACAGCCACCTGACCAGGGCACCACCGTCGGCACGCCGGTGCGGGTGCGGTGTATGCGCATCGGAAAAACTGCGGAACCTTCCCCGCAATTGGCTATCCAACCACTTAGTGTCGCCGCACGTTGCGTGGTGCGCACGCGAATTTCGCAACCATTGGGGGTGCAATGCTGGGATCGTTCGCGCCAGGACGGGTCGTGTTTGCCATCTCGGCGGCGCTGTCGCAGCCGGGTACGGCGAGCGCCCAGCAGAGCGCGCAAGAACCCGGCGAAGCGGCCGCCGCGCCCATCGGCACCGTCATCGTCACCGGCACCGCGCTGAAACGGCGCAGCTTCGAGGCGGCCTACGCCAACTCCTCCATCTCCGAGCAGCAGATCGAACGCTTCGCGCCGCTCAACACGGTCGACCTGCTGGGCAAACTGGCCGGCTTCGTCAGCGAGCCGTCCGGTGGCGAGAGCGGCAACAACGTCAACGTGCGCGGCCTGCCCGTTACCAACTTCCTGTTCGTTCCGCTGCTGCAGGATGGCTTGCCGATCTTCCAGGAATCGCAGGAAGCTTTCCTGAACGCCGACGAATTGCTCCGGGTCGACCTGATGACCGACCACGTGGAGGCGGTGCGCGGCGGCACGTCGCCGATCTTCACCTCGAACGCGCCTGGGGCGACGGTCAATTTCATCACCAAGAAGGGCACGCCGACGCCGCAAGGGAGCCTGCGCGCCACCATCGGCGAGCACGGGCTGGCGCGCTTCGACGGTCAATGGTCGGGGCCGGTGACCAAGGATTGGCTGCTCAGCATAGGTGGTTATTACCGCATCGACGACGGCCTGCGCCCACCCGGCTTCACGGCCGACCAGGGCGGCCAGCTGCGCCTGAACCTGACGCGCCGCCTGCGCGAAGGCGAGCTCAATGTGTACGCCAGCCGCCTCGACGACAGGACCATCTTCTACCTGCCCATACCGCTGGCCGATCCGCGCAATCCGGCGCGCTCGCTGTCGCATCTGCTGGACCCGCTCACCGGCACGCTCACCTCGAACGACTTCCGCCACGTGCGGCTGCGCACGCTCAACGGCGCGCCGGGGGGCGCCAGCGTCGACGAAGACCTGGCCGACGGCATCCATCCCAAGGTCAGCGTGATCGGCGCCAGCATCGAGCAGCGCTTCGGCGCCGGCTGGACGCTCGAGGACAAGGTCCGCTACACGGACGGCAGCGTCAAGTTCAACGCGCT
>DIZW01000077.1:0-145 GCA_002428015.1 Oxalobacteraceae bacterium UBA6018
CGCGCGCCGGCTGGACCCGGCCACCCCGTCCGGGCGGGTGTTCCTGGGCCTGCGCGCGCTGGCCGCGCGGCGCGCGCGCCTGCCGGCGCTGGCGGCCGGGGCCCCGTGCACGCTGCTGCCGGCGGCCGCTCCCGCGCTGTTGGCG
>DIZW01000077.1:435-636 GCA_002428015.1 Oxalobacteraceae bacterium UBA6018
GCCGCTCCCGCGCTGTTGGCGCTGGCGCGTGGCGAGGGCTTCCTCAACCTGTCCAACTTCTCCGCCGCGCCGATCGAGCTGAGCCTGGACGCGCTCGGCGCCGGCGCCTGGCCCGGCCAGCCGGACCGGATCACGCTGGCGCCGTGGCAGATGCTGTGGTTGGAACGCTGACGCCGGGCCGGGCATGGGTAACTTGTACTC
>DIZW01000077.1:911-1064 GCA_002428015.1 Oxalobacteraceae bacterium UBA6018
CCGGGCATGGGTAACTTGTACTCTTTGAAATCACATTTTTCGCGAAGGTGGATGGCATATGAAAGCTGATGAAAAAACGATCGTGGTGTTCGGCGAGGCGCTGGTGGACGACTTCATCACCGAGCAGGTGGTGGGCGGCGCGCCCTTCAACGT
>DIZW01000077.1:1199-3500 GCA_002428015.1 Oxalobacteraceae bacterium UBA6018
CAGCTCCGCACCGACGACACCCAGGCCGACAAGCAGCCGCTGCACGCCGGCAATGGGTGCGGCCCGCGCCCCCCGCGCGGCGCGCGGCCGCGCGTGGGCAGCGACAGCGCCGGGGCCCTGGTGCGCGCCGAGTTCGAGCGCTTCGGCATGGACCAGGGCGCGCTGCAGACCGACGCCGCCGCGCCCACCGGACGGGTGGTGGTCGAACGCGCCGACGGCCAGCACCGCTTCATCATCCTGCCCGACCAGGCCTACGACAACATTGACGGCGCGCAGGCGCTGGCCGCCTGCGCCGCCTGCGCACCAGCGGTGATCTACTTCGGCACGCTGATCCAGCGCGGCGAGACCGCGCGCGCCGCCCTGCACGGCCTGCTGCGCGCCAGCGACGCCCAGCGCTACCTCGACCTGAACGTGCGCGAAGGGCAGGTCACCGAGCGCCGCGTGTACGAGTCGCTGCGCGAGGCCGACATCGTCAAGGTCAACGAGGAGGAGCTGCGCGACCTGTTCGGCTGGTACACCCACATGCGCCACGACACCGCCGACATGGACAGCGCGGGCGTGCGCGCCGCCTGCGCGGCCCTGCTGCGCATCTTCGAGCTGCAGGGGCTGATCGTGACCCTGGGCGAGCGCGGCGCGGTGTACTTCCGCGCCGACGGCGCCATCTTCGCCAGCGCCGCCGCCGTCAAGCCGGAGCGGGTGGTCGACACGGTCGGCGCCGGCGACGCGTTCTCGGCCATCTTCCTGCTCGGCCAATCGCTCGGCTGGCCGATCGAGGACACCCTGGCGCGCGCCAACGAATTCGCAGCCGCCATCTGCGGTATTTCCGGCGCGGTTCCGACCGACCTGTCGTTCTACCAGCCGTTCCGCGCGCGCTGGCTTGCCAACTGAAGCCGGGGGCCCCATGTCGCCACACAAGCCACACCTCTCGTTCTGGCAGATCGTGAACATGAACGTCGGGTTCTTCGGCATCCAATTCAGCTTCGGCCTGCAGCAGAGCAGCATGAGTCCGATCTACAAATACCTTGGCGCCGACGAGGCCAGCCTGCCTTACCTGTGGCTGGCCGGACCGATGACGGGCCTGCTGGTGCAGCCGTTGATCGGCGCCATGAGCGACCGTACCGTGACGCGCTGGGGCCGGCGCACGCCTTACTTCCTGATCGGCGCCATCCTGTGCAGCCTGGGCCTGCTGGCGATGCCCTTCAGCCGCAGCCTGTGGATGGCCGCCGGCCTGCTGTGGATCCTGGACGCCGCCAACAACGTGACCATGGAGCCCTACCGCGCCTTCGTTAGCGACAAGCTGGCCCCGCGCCAGCATGCGATCGGTTTCCTGACCCAGAGCGCGTTCACCGGGCTGGGGCAGACCCTGGCCTACCTGACGCCCTCGCTGCTGGTGCTGTGCGGGATGAACAAGGACGCCGTCAACGCCCACCACATCCCGCATATCGTCATCGCCGCCTTCGTGATCGGCGCGCTGTTCTCGATCATGTCGGTGCTGTGGACGCTCAAGACCACGCCCGAGCATCCGCTGGCGAGCGACGAACTGGCGGTGATCCGCGCCCGTCCGCGCGGCTGGTCGCACACGCTGGGCGACATCGCCAGCGCGGTGCGCGAGATGCCGGCCACGATGAAGCAGCTGGCGCTGGTCAAGCTGTTCCAGTGGTACGCCATGTTCTGCTATTGGCAGTACATCATGCTGGCGCTGGCCAAGAGCGTCTATGGCACCACCGACGCGGCCGCGCCGGGCTTTCGCGACGCCGGCCTGCTCAACGGCCAGGTCGGCGCCTTCTACAACCTGGTCGCGTTCGTGGCGGCCTTCGCGCTGATGCCGTGCACGCGCCGCTACGGCCCCAAGGTCATGCACAGCGTGTGCCTGGCCCTGGCCGGGCTGGGCATGCTGGCGATCCCGCACATCCATACGCCGGCGCTGCTGTTCATTCCGATGATCGGGGTCGGCCTGGCCTGGGCCAGCATCATGGGTAACCCCTACATCATGCTGGCCGGGAGCATCCCGCCCGAGCGCACCGGCGTCTACATGGGCATCTTCAATATGTTCATCGTGATCCCGATGATCATCCAGATCTTCACCTTGCCGCTGTACTACCGCAGCCTGCTCGGCGGCGACCCCGGCAACGTGATCGCGCTGGCCGGCGTGCTGATGCTGTGCGGCGCCGCGGCCGTGTTGCGCGTGACGGTGTCCGGCGCCCAGGCGGCGCTTCCGGCATCGCGCGCGCCCGCCCACTAGCGCACCCACAGCGCACCCAAAGCGCACCCAAAGCGCACCCAAAGCGAACCCAAAGCGAA
>DIZW01000077.1:3664-10951 GCA_002428015.1 Oxalobacteraceae bacterium UBA6018
CCAAAGCGAACCCAAAGCGAACCAAAACGCCGCCCGGCGCCGTCGCCTCACCTCCCGCTGGCCCTGCCTGGGTCAGCCGCTCCGATGATTACGCTACCAGCGCCCAGGCGGCGGCGTACCGGCGGCCCCGGCCGACGTGCCGGCGGCGCCGGCTCCGGTGCCGCATCCTTGCGCCTGCGGTAGGCCACGTTGAAGGCTTTCCCCCGGGCTCGGTGTTCAATTTCAGATTGGAAATTGCGGTCCCGCCGTCCGGCGCAAATAACAACGGCGCATACGATTCCGGTTGACAATCCGTACATGCCCGGCCTACACTCAAATGGTCGCGCTACCATTTTGTGTTATCAAGCAGGGAAATGGAACGCAGGAGTCACTCAGTAAAACATAACAACCGGTCAATCTTAGGAGACATTAATGATCGAGAAGTGCACCACCCAGGGCTTGCGTACGCGCCGCCATGTCGTTATCGGACTGACCGCCATGGCTAGCCTGATCTCCCAGGCCTACGCCCAGGAAGCGGCGCCCGCCGCCGACATCCAGACCGTGAAAGTGACCGGTTACCGCGCCAGCCTGCTGTCGTCGGCCAAGGACAAGAAGGAAGCGGTCGGCTTCGAAGACACCATCAGTTCGGAGGACTTCGGTAAGTTCCCGGACAAGAACATCGCCGAATCCCTGAGCCGCATCCCTGGCGTGCAAATCTCGCGCGACGTGACCGGCGAAGGCATGAACGTACAGATCCGCGGGCTCGGATCGAGCTTCACCAAGATCCTGCTGAACAATGCGCAGATCGCGGTGGCCTCGTCTGGCCCGGCCGACGGCGCCAACACCAATCGCGAAATCGACCTGGACCTGCTGCCGACCGACCTGTTCACCAAGCTCACCGTCAGCAAGAGCCCGACCGCCGACCAGCTCGAGGGCGGCGCCGCCGGCGTGGTCAACCTGCGCAGCGCGCGCCCGTTCGACAATCCGGGCCGCTTCACCGCCGTCAGCCTGACCGCGCAGAAGCAGCAGATCGCCGACAAGCTGGGCGGGCGCGGCTCGGTCCTGGCCAGCCAGACCTGGGGCGACAAGTTCGGCATCCTGGCCGGCGTCTCGTGGAACCGCCAGCAGGCGCGCACCACCGGCTATGAAACCGTGGGCCTGACCAACGCCAACCTGTCGGCCGCGCAGAACCCGCTGGCCACCCGCAACAACACCGGCGGCGGCAACTGGACCATTCCGGGCACCGTGCCGGCCGGCGCCGGCGCCGGGCTGGTGGCGGGCACCCCGATCGACCAGGCCTTCCTGCTGGCCCACAACCCGGGCACCAGCATCACCGCGATCGACAACGCGCTGGTGCCGCGCCTGGGCCGCCAGATGGACTTCTTCGGCACCCGCGACAAGGGCGCGGCCATCTTCAGCGCCGAGTACCGTCCGAGCGAGTCGCTGCACTTCTACCTCGACACGCTCTACAGCCAGCGCGACGACAAGATGCAGCGCATCGCCTACACCTGGGCCGTGCGTAACAACTTCGAGATCCCGCTCAACCTCAAGACCGACAGCGCCGACTGCGCCAACGGCTGCACCGCCACCAGCGGCACCTTTGCCAATGCGCCCTACTTCATCGAGTACGGCCCGCGCCACGACAAGGTCACGCTCAAGGGCATCAACCCGGGCATGGAATGGCAGCTCGCGCCCAACCTGAGCCTGGACGCGCAGGCCAACTGGACCAAGTCGAGCTTCACCCACGAAGCGCCGACCGTGATGCCGATCACCCCCGGCGGCGGCGGCAACGTCGTCACCTTCGACAACAACAACGGCGGCGTGCCGACCATCACCAACAGCCTGGACGTGAACAACCCGGCCACCTTCGTGTGGGCCGGCGGGCGCGTCAACATCCAGAACGAGCTGCGCGAGACGAGCACCAAGGGCTTCCACACCAACCTGAAGTGGGGCGACAGCGCCTTGAACGTCAAGGTCGGCCTGGCCTACGACGACATCGACCGCCGCATCCGCGGCCAGGACAACTCGGCCGCCTGGCAGGCCGCCGTGTGCGGCAACAACCCTAGCGTGTTCCTGCAAGGTCCGAACGGCGCGCCGCCATGCGACGGCAAGTCGACCCCGGGCGCCAGCGCCAGCGCGCTCTACCCAGGCTACGGCACCGGCTACAGCGCCGGCCAGAGCGCCCCGCTGGTCTACAACGGCTCGCTGATCACCGCCCAGGCGCTGCCTAGTTACCTGGTGGCCGGCCCCTACGGCAAGCTGGTGATCGACTGGGACCGCTTCAAGAAGGATTCCAACTACGAGGCCTACAACACCTCGGCGCCCGACTCCGGCTCGTCCTCCACTGGCGCGAGCGCCGGCTATGTGCGCGAGAAGAGCACCGGCTTCTACACCGAGCTCAATGGCACGGCCAATCCGATGGGCTTCCCGCTGCGCTATAACGCCGGCGTGCGCTACATCACGACCAAGCAGATGGTCGGCTCGTTCAACTCGTTCGCCGATCCGCGCAACGCCAGCCTGACCCTGGCCGGCAGCAAATACCCGAACCTGTCGAACTGGGTCTACACCGAGACCAACTACCACAACACGCTGCCGTCGGCGACCGCGGCGCTGTCGCTGCGCAGCGACGTGGTGGCCCGCGTGGCCGTCTCGCGCAGCATGACCCGCGCCAATCCGAACTCGCTGCGGCCCGGGATTAACTTCTCGTCGCCCTCGGCGGACATCGGCACCATCGGCAATCCGGAACTGCGTCCCTACCTGTCCGATAACCTGGACCTGGGCGTGGACTGGTACACCGGCCGCGAAGGCTATGTCAGCGCGACCGTGTTCGAAAAGCGCGTGAAGGGCTTCACCGTCAGCGAGAACATCACGCTGCCGTTCGCCGCCCTGTCCACCTACGGCATCAACTACAACACGCTCATTCCGACCCAGCAGAGCGCGATCAACGCGCGCGGCGGACCGGACGCGGCGACCGTGGTGATGACGCGTGAGCGCAACGCCGCCGGCGTGCTGCAGGTGCGCGGGCTGGAGCTGGGCTGGGTGCAGCCGCTCGACAAGCTGCTGCCGGTGCGCGGCTTCGGCTTCACCGAGACGGCCACCTTCATCAACCAGACCGCCACCGGCGAGGGCACCAACGGCTTCGTGGCGCTGGGCGTGCCTAAGCGGACCAACAACTTCGCCATCTTCTACGAGAACCACGGCTACATGGCGCGCCTGTCGCACACCTTCTCCAAGGGCAGCCAGGGCAGCGGCGGCAACCAGAACGGGATCCCGTCCGCGGCGCTGTTCGGCATGGACTACAAGCAGGCCGACTTCTCCTCCAGCGTGGATCTGGACAAGGTGCTCGACCATGACGGCTGGCCGACCCTCACTTTCGACATCGTCAACCTGAACCGGGCCAAGCGCCAGACCTACTTCCAGTATCCGAACGTGATGTTCTCGTCCTACGACCCGGGCCGCACCTTCGCCCTGGGCGTGCGCGCCAAGTTCTGACCGTAGCCGGCGACCCGCCCCGCACTGGCGGGGGCGCCGGCTGAACCGTGTTTCCTGCCGCGCCGCCCGTTCCCAGGCGTGGTTTCAATCCCGGCGTGGCGACACGGCGGGATTTTTTCCTTTCAAATGGCCGGCGCCTCGCCGGCCATTGGTATTTGGGCTGCCGCCGGCGCCGTTGGCGGCGCTATAATGCGCACCAGACAACCTGGGTGGAAAACATGACAATCGTGGTGTATGGCGAAGCGCTGGTCGACGATTACCTGACCGAGCAGGTGGTCGGCGGCGCCCCGTTCAACGTGGCGCGCCACCTGGCCGCGTTCATGCAGCCGCAGCTGATCATCACGCGCATCGGCGACGACAAGAACGGCAGCGTGGTGCGCGCCGAGTTTGAGCGCTTCGCCATGTCCGAGGCCGGCCTGCAGATCGATCCGATCGAGGAGACCGGCCGCGTGGTCGTCGAGCGCGGCGCCCAGGGTCAGCGCTTCGTGATGCTGCCCGGGCAGGCCTACGACTACATCAACCCGGAGCAGGCGCTGGCCGCCTTCGAGCAGGCCGCGCCGGCCACGCTCTACTTCGGCACCGTGGCCCAGCGCAGCCCGCGCTCGCGCGACACCCTGTTCGCACTGATCGACGCCTCGCCCGCCACCTGCTTCCTGGACCTGAACCTGCGCGACGGCCAGGCCGACGAGCGCTGCGTGTTCCACTCGCTGCACGCGGCCGACATCGTCAAGATCAACGAGGAGGAGCTGCAGGCGCTGTTCTCCTGGTACTTCGACATCGACCCGAGCGCGCCCGCGCTCGGCGCCGACGCGGTGCGCGCGGCCTGCATGGCGCTGGTGCAGCTGTTCGAGCTGGAGGCGCTGATCGTCACCCTGGGGCACCGCGGCTCGATGTATTTCGGCGCCGACGGCAATATCGTCGCCCACCGCGACAATCCGCAGCCGCCGTTCGTGATCGACACCATCGGCGCGGGCGACGCGTTCGCGGCGATTTTCCTGCTCGGGCGCGCGCGCGGCTGGCCGCTCGAGCAGACGCTGGCGCGCGCCAACGAATTCGCCGGCGCCGTCTGCGCCCAGGCCGGCGCGATCCCGCGCGACCTGAATTTCTACGACAAGTGGATGGCGCGCTGGCGCGCCGCCTAAGAGTTGCCCGGCGCGCGGGACAAAACAATTTGCCGGGGCCGCTCGAATTTCTTGGCCGAACATGGCATCATGTCGCTGCCCCAATCGTGCCCCGCGGAGTTCCACTATGTCCAATGAAGTACCGGTACGACCACCCGTGGAAAACGGGATGCTTGTCAAGCAGGTTTATTTTCCGTCGGCCGTCTACAGCGCCCTTATGCCCGAATTCCTCGCCTCGGTGAGGGCGGTGTTCGACGAGTACATGAGCGCGGCCAGGCTCAAGGACGAGATCGATCCCCTGCATCCGATGCTCATGTCGGCCAATTTTTCCAAAGACGCGAGAATCGCGGAATTTTCCCACCATGTCGCCAACACGGGCTGGAACATCCTGCAAAGCCAGGGCTACCGCATGCAGGGCAGGGCCACCTTCTTTGCGGAGATGTGGGGCCAGCAGCATGGCAGGACCTCGTCCGTGGCCGAGCATGTCCACCCCGGCGCGCAGATCTCCGGCTTCTATTTCCTCGACACCCCGCCCGGATCGTCCAAGATCAGGCTGCACGATCCGCGCCCGGCCAAGGCGATGATCAATTTGCCGGAGGACGCGCCGGGCCAGCCCAGCATGGCCAGCCCATTCGTGACCATCACCCCCCAGGCGGGCATGCTGTTCTTCGCCAACGCCTGGCTGCCGCAGGCGCTGACCCGCCATGGCGCCGAGCAGCCCATGTCGGTGGTGCACTTCAATCTCGGCGTGCTGAACGCGCAGGCCAAACCGGCGCCGGCCGCCGGCGACGCCATCGTCATATGAAGTACCGGATCCGCTACAACAAAGCGCGCGGCATGCCCGGACGGGGCAGCCTTGACCACGTCTGGCGCATCTTCGAAGGCGACACGGAATACGTGTTCAAGCACTTTGAACTGCGGGTGCCGTCGCACAGCGAAAAGGAGGCCGGCGGCGACGAGTGGAACCTCGTGTGCGAGGGCGTGATGCGGATAGACCGGCTCACGTCGACGGCGGTGATCGAGGCCGGGCCGCATCCCGGCGACGGCGGCCCGATGCCCGTTGGCGCCGAATAGCACCGCATCGCACCAACAAGGACACCATGAACTGGACCGATGGATACGCCTCGGATATTCCCTATACCGCCGGCTATTATGGTGAGCAAAGGCCGATCCTGCTCAATTTTGTCTGCATGCTCCAGGGCTTCGAGCCTGTCGATCTGGCGCAGGGATTCACCTATTGCGAATTGGGCTTCGGCCGTGGCTTGACGGCCAACGTGCTGGCCGCCGCCTACCCCAAGGGCCAGTTCTACGCCGCCGATTTCAATCCCGGCCACGTCAGCGGCGCGCGCGCGCTGGCCAACAGCGCGCGGCTCGACAATCTACACCTGTTGGAGGCGAGCTTCGAGGAGCTCGCCGCCGGCGGCGAAGGCGCGCTGCCCCAGTTCGATTTCATCACCTTGCACGGCATTTATACCTGGGTGAACGCCGACAACCAGGCCCATATCGCGGCCTTCATCAAGCGCTACCTGAAGCCGGGCGGGGTGGTCTATGTCAGCTACAACGCCATGCCCGGCTGGACCGACGCCCTGCCCATGCAAAGGCTGCTGTGGCAATATGCCCAGGCCCATCCGGGCGGCAGCGAGGCCCAGATCAGGGGCGCCGGCAAGCTCATGGCGCAGATGGCCGAGCTCAAGGCCGGCTATTTCCTGGCCCACCCCGAACTGCAGGCACGCGTGCAAGATCTGCGGGAGGGCAATAGCCACTATCTCGTGCACGAATACATGCACAAGCACTGGCAGCCCGTGTACCACGCCGACGTGGTGGAGCGCTTGGCCGGGGCCAAGCTGGACTACGTCGGTTCGGCCGACTTGCCGCTCAATTACCTGCCCATGTTCCTCGACGAAGCCAGGCTGGCCCTGCTCGCGGGCACGGCCGATCCCGTGCTGCGCGAGACGATGAAGGACTGCTTCTTCAACACGCGTTTCCGCAAGGACGTGTTCGTGCGCGGCGCGCGCAAGATGTCGCTGCCGCGCCAGATGGAGGTGCTCGGCGCGATGCGCTTGAGCCTGACCGTGGAGCGTAGCGCCGCCAACCTCACCATCAAGCTGCCATATGGCGAAGTGCGCGGCAAGGCCGAGGTGTACGAGCCGGTGCTGGATGCCCTGGCCGACGGTCCGCGCAGCCTGAGTGAACTGCGCGCCGTGCCTGGACTCGCAGGCCTGGCCCCCTCCGGTTTCGCCGAAGCCGCCAGCCTGCTGTCGGCCTCGGGCCAGGTGGCGCTCAGCCTGCCCGCGGCCGCCGCGGCCGACACGGCGCCGGCGCGGCGCCTGAACCGCGCCATCGCGCACCTGGCCCGCTACTCGGCCGACCATGGCGCGCTGTGCGCCCCGCTGCTAGGCGGCGGCCTGCCCTGCAGCCAGGTCGATCTGCTGGCCTATGACGCGCTGGCGCGGACCGACCAGGTCCCCACGGCGGAGGCGCTGGCGCGCAGCCTGTGGCCCATCCTGGCGTCCCAGGGCCGCTGCATGCAGCGCAACGGCCAGAACCTGGCGACCGAGGCCGATAACCTGGAGGAGCTGCGGCTGGCGCTGCAGCGGGTCATCGAGACCCGGCTCCCCGTCTGGCGCGGCCTGGGCCTCATGTAGCGGCCCGGCTGGCGCGCGAGCGGTTTCTCAGGCCAACCAGAGGCCGTGGC
>DIZW01000058.1:0-21787 GCA_002428015.1 Oxalobacteraceae bacterium UBA6018
AGCTAACCTCCCGAAGCGGGGCGTATTATCGCATAGGTTTTGAAAATCGTCACGTTTTCTCACGCCTCGGCGTAATTTCTCCACACGCAAGTCCCCTTGACCTGCTTGTCCAGCCCGCCCAACAGGCTGTCGTGCTCGGCCAGTTCGTCGGCGCTGGCCGGCATGACGACGATCTCGGCCAAGGCCACCGTCTCGAGCAGCGCGCCGTCGCTTGAGACTTCCACTTCGATGTCCATCGACAGGCTGTTCTGGCCGCGCGTCATCGACAGATATACGTCGGCCAGCAACTCGGCGTCGAGCAGCGCGCCGTGCAGCTTGCGGTGGGCGTTGGATACGCCGTAGCGGTCGCACAAGGCGTCGAGCGAATTGCGCTTGCCCGGATGCATCTCCTTGGCGTGGACCAGCGTGTCGATCACGCTCGTGCAATGCTCGGTGAAGGTCGGCAAGCCCAGCAGCTTGAATTCGTTATTCAGGAAACCCAGATCGAACGGGGCGTTGTGGATGATGACTTCGGCGCCGCGGATATAGTCGCGCATTTCCTCGGCGATCTCGGCGAATTTCGGCTTGTCGCGCAGGAATTCCGTGGTCAAGCCGTGCACCGCCAGCGCGCCCTCCTCCGAATCGCGTTCCGGATTGATGTAGCGGTGGAAGTTATTCCCGGTCAGCATGCGATTCTTGAGTTCGACGCAGCCGACTTCGATGACGCGGTCGCCAGTGCGCGGATTCAGGCCGGTAGTTTCGGTATCGAGGACAATTTGACGCATAAATTTCTTAACGGGAAGTGAGGCGGAAGGCGGGCGCAGTATAACAAACGCCAGGCGCGCGCCCGTGGAAAAAACTATCGACGGCGCACGGTCTCGACGCCGCGGTTGGCCAGCACGTCGGCCCGCTCGTTGCCTGGGTGGCCGTTGTGCCCGCGCACCCAACGCCATTCGACCGCGTGCTGAGCCTGGGCCAGGTCGAGCGCGCGCCACAGGTCCTCGTTCTTGACCGGCTCCTTGGCGGCGGTTTTCCAGCCGCGTGCCTTCCAGCCGTGGATCCATTCGGAAATGCCCTTCTGGACGTACTGGCTGTCGGTGTGCAGCACCACTTCGCACGGACGCGTCAGGGCGCCCAGCGCCTCGATCACGGCGCGCAACTCCCATGCGGTTGTTGGTGGTGTTCAGTTCGCCACCGAAGATCTCTTTTTCGTGACCATCGGTCACTAGCAGGGCGCCCCAGCCGCCCGTGCCCGGATTGCCCTTGCAGGCGCCATCGGTGAAAATTTCCACTTTGCTCATTCTTGCTTTCTATTTGTTGCAGGCACCGCTTGCGGCGCCGTTGCCGATTTCCGGTTCCAGGCTGGACCGATGATGTTCATTCCCTTGACCCGCTTGATGGCGTGCACCATGTACACGGCGCCCACGTACGGCCACCAGCGCGTGCCCGCCGGCTCCATGAAGTGGAAGCGATTGATCCAGTGGGCCGAGCGGAACGGCGGCGCGTAACAGCCGAAATGGCTGCGGCTCACGCCCAGGTTCAATAATTTTAACCAGTCTTTCATGCGCGGCATAGAGATGAATTCGCCTGCGGCCGGCAGGTAAGGCGAACGCGTCAGCCGTCCCAGGCCCTGGCGCACGCCCCACAGGCTGGCCGGATTGAAGCCGCAGATGATCACCTGTCCCTCGGGAATGAGCACGCGCTCGACTTCGCGCAGCACCTGGTGCGGCTCGGCCGCGAACTCGAGCACGTGCGGCAGCACCACCAGGTCCAGGCTTTGCGAGGCGAACGGCAGGTCGGCGAAGTCGAGCGCGACGGCGATCTGCTTGCCGGCCTGGGCCAGGGCCAGCTGCTCGGCCGAACGGCTGCGCGTGGCCGCCTTCCACTTGTGCGGCATGCGGTTGGCGGCCAGGGCGTCGATCTGCGGCAGGCCGATCTGGATCGCGTTGAACCCGAAAATATCGGCCGTCAGTTCGTCCAGGCAAGCCTGTTCCCAGGCGCGCACGTAGGCGCCGGCCGGCGTCTGAAGCCAGGCGTCGAGCGCTATAATGGACTTGTCGGATGCCGTGCTATCCATGCCTATCCTCTGTCCAATTGATCGAATATTCCACTATGACGATGTCACCACCGGATTGCTTGACCGTCGTCGCCCTGCCCGCCTTCAAGGATAACTACCTGTGGCTGATCCACGACGGGGTGAACGCCGCCGTGGTGGACCCCGGCGACGCCGCCCCGGTGCAGGCGGCGCTGGACGGGCAAGGCCTCACGCTCACCGCCATTTTACTCACCCATCATCATGCTGACCACATTGGCGGCGTCCCGGAACTGCTAAGGCGCCGCCCGGTGCCGGTCTTCGGGCCGCGCCAGGAGGCCATCGCCACCGTCACCGTGCCGCTTTCCGGGGACGAGCTCGTGAGTGTACCCGGGCTGGCGCTGCAACTGCGGGTCATTGACGTGCCCGGCCACACCAGCGGCCATATCGCCTATCTGCGCGAGGCGCCAGGCGCGCGCTGGCTGTTCTGCGGCGATACGCTTTTCGCCGGCGGATGCGGGCGCCTGTTCGAGGGTACGCCGGCGCAGATGCGCGATTCGCTGGCCAAGCTGGCGGCCCTGCCCGGCGACACGCTCGTGTATTGCGCGCATGAATATACCTTGGCCAATCTGCGCTTCGCCGCCGCGGCCGAACCCGGCAACGCGGCGGTCGGCGCGCGCGTGGCGGCCGAGAGCGCCAAGCGGGCTGCGCATCAGAGCACCATTCCCTCGACCATCGCGCTGGAACTGGCCACCAACCCCTTCCTGCGCTACCGCGAGCCGGCCATCGCCGCGCACCTGCGCGAACTCGGCAAGCTGACGCCGCATGCCAGCGAGCTGGCCGTTTTCGCCGCCCTGCGCGAGTGGAAGAACACCTTTTGATGAGCGCCCGCGTCAAACTTTCGGTCAGACCACTGCTCAAATACGCTAATATGTTCTATTAGGAAACAGTTTATAGCCCCAACGATGGAACTTCGTCAGTCCGTGCGCGATCGCTGCGCCGCCAGTGGTACCCGGCATTCCGCCCAGCGGCCGCATCCCCATGCTGCCTGAGCGCGCGCGGCGCCTGTTGCGTCGCCTTCGTCGCCTACGCCGGCGCACCATGCCGCGCGCGCATAGCGCCAGCCTGCGCACGCTGCTGCGCGGCGCCGCCGGCGCGCTGGCCGCTGCCGCGCTCGCGCCGCGCGCCCTGGCCCAGACCGCCAGCGCCACCGATGCCGCCATTGCCAGGGTGCGCGTCAGCGGGGTCGAGCCGCTGGGCGTGGTGTTTCCCGATATCGGCGAGCCCTTCCGCCAGGTGTTTATTGAAATAATCGCCGGCATCGAGGCCCAGGCGCGCCAGCGCGTGCACGGCTATCCGGTCTCGGCCAGCCAGGACCCGGCCGAGCTGGCCGCGGCGCTCCGCCGCAACGGGACCCGGGTGGTGATCGCGCTCGGGCGCCAGGGTTTGCGCGCGGCCAGCGCCATCGAGACGCCGGTGGTGGTGGGCGGGGTGTCGTCCGTGCCGGACGGCGAGCGCCAGGTCGGCATCTGCCTCACCCCGGACCCGGCCTTGTTGTTTGCCAACCTCAAGGCGCTGGTCCCGGCCGCGCGCCGGGTCATGGTGGTGTACAACCCGGCCAACAACGAGTGGCTGCTCAAGCTGGCGCGCGAGGCAGCCCGCGGCGCCGGACTGGAACTGACCGCCTTCGAGGCACGCGACCTGGCCAGCGCCGCGCGCCTGTACGAGAGCGCCTTCGCCGCCGCCGACGGCAAGCGTGACGCCCTGTGGCTGCCCATCGACCCAACCACCGTCGACGAGGCCACCATCCTGCCGCTGGTGCTGCGTGAAGCCTGGGACCGCGTGGTACCGGTGTTCTCCAGCAGCTTCGTGCACGTCAAGCGCGGCGCCTTGTTCACCTTGTATCCAGATAACGCCGAACTCGGCCGCAATCTTGCCATCCTTGCCACAGCCATGCTGGCCGGCGAGGCGCCGCCGCGCGGCGTCACCCCCCTGCGCGGCGTGCATTCGGCCCTCAATTTGCGCACCGCCAGCCATATCGGCCTGACGATTTCCGCGCGTGTCCAGCACGGTTTCACATTCGTGTATCCGGAACCATGAGAAAACAAGCGGGAAATACCACAGCGTAAAATTCTTTCTTTAAGGCTACTTGCCTGACGTATACTGTTGCATTGTTTTGGCTGCACTTGCTTGCTCCAAATTTACAGGATCGCATTTCCCTGCTGTAGAGCAATGATGACATTTATACTCGTTTTCGGCCGGCGCAGCATGGCCCGATTATGCCTTTTGCTGGCCATGCTGCTGCTGTGCGCGCTGCCGGCGCGCGCCGCGCTCGGCGAGGGTTCCGGCGCGGCGACCGATCTGTTCGAGCGGCTCGACAGCGCCAACTTCCCGCCCCAGGCCGGCTACAACATGCGCCCGATCACCGTCGCGCAGCTGGAAGACCAATTGCGCCGCCCCGAGCTGCAAGCTTCCGTGGGCAAGGGAACCATCGCGGTACTCTACCCGGACGTGTCGGAACCGTTTCGCAGCGCCTTCATCAGCATGATCCAGGGCATCGAGGAGCGCACCCGCCTGCGCGTGCGCAGCTATGCGGTCGACAGCAAGGTCGACGCGGTCGAACTCAACGCCCAGCTCAAGCGCAACAACACCAAGGTCGTAATCGCGCTCGGGCGCGTGGGGCTGGCGGTGGCGTCCACGCTCGACCACGACATCGTGGTGCTGGTCGGCGGCGCGCTGCTGCTGTCCGACGCCGAGATCGTCAACCTGAACGGCATCAGCCTCACGCCCGACCCGGCCCTGCTGTTCGCCCGCCTGCGCAGCCTGCTGCCCGATATCAAGCGCGTCATCGTCGTGTACGACCCCAAGAAGACCGAATGGCTGCTGCGCCTGGCGCGCGAGGCCGCGCGCAGCCAGGGCCTGGAGCTGGTGGCCTACCAGGCGCACGACCTGAGCCAGGCCGCGCATTTGTACAGCACCCTGTTCGCGGCCGCCGAGGCCAAGCGCGACGCGGTCTGGCTGCCGCACGACACCACCACGGTCGAGGAGAGCACCCTGCTGCCGCTGATCCTCAAGGAAGCCTGGAACAGCGGCGTGCCTATCTTCTCGAGCAACGTCCTGCACGTGAAGAAGGGCGCGCTGTTCGCCATGAGCCCGAACAACGTCGAGCTGGGCCGCTCCCTGGCCACCTCCGCGCTGGGATTGATGTCGGGCGACCTGCGCAAGAAGGGTGTGCAGCCGCTGCGCGAACTGCACACGGCGATCAACCTGCGCACCGCCAGCCACGTCGGCCTGAACATCGGGTACCAGCAGCAACGCACTTTCGACTTCATCTATCCGGAGCCCTGATCTGATGTTTCATCACTTCCTACGCCGCACCGGATTTCGCCGCCAGCTCACCATCATCGTGTCGGCGGCCATCCTCGGCCTGGCGCTGTTCTCGTCGTTGATCAACTCGTGGGAAGCCAGTTCGCGCATGCGCGACTACTTTGTCGAGCAGGGCCAGCGCATCGCCGAGAACCTGGCGCGCCAGTCGACCCTGGCGCTGCTGTACCACTCGGCCGAGAACGCCCACGACGTCGTCGCCACCACCCTCACCTTTCCCGACGTGCTGAGCGTGCAGATCACCGACGCGCGCCAGACCGTGCTGCTCTCGCAGGGCCAAGGCGGCGTGACCCCGGCCGCCATTCCGGCGCTGCCCACCCCGCTCGCGCACGCCACCCTGGCCGCCGAATCGGGCGACGCCTGGCGCTTCGCCGCACCGGTGTTCGGCGGCCAGGGCGATGCCTCCCCGTTCGAACTGCAGGAAGCCAAGCCGCAGCTGCTCGGCTACGTCCACGTTTCGATCGGCAAGGGCACCTTGGACCGCCTCACGCTGTCCCTCCTGGTGGGCAACCTGGTCATCTCGCTGTCGTTCGCCGTGATCCTGCTGGGCGTCGTGCGCCTGCTCACGCGCCACATGATCAATCCGCTCAACGCCCTGTCGAACCTGATGCGGCGCGCCGAATCCGGTGAATCGGGCATGCGCGCCGCCCCAGCCGGCCCGCGCGACCTGATCGAGATGGCGGTCGCCTTCAACAAGATGATGAACGTGCTCGAACAGCGCGAGGCCGAACTGAAGGACTCGCGCGACGCGGCCGTGAGCATGGCCTTGATGAAGGCGCAGTTCGCCGCCACCGTCAGCCACGAGGTGCGCACCCCGCTCAACGGCGTGGTCGGCATGCTCGACATGCTCAAGGAAATGAGCCTGAACAAGCGCCAGGCCGAGTGCGCGGAGGTGGCCTGGAATTCCTCGCGCACCCTCATCGAGCTGATCAACAACATCCTCGATTTCTCCAAGATGGAAGCCGGCAAGCTCTCGCTCGAGGAGGTCGACTTCGACCTGCGCCAGCTGCTCGAGGAAGTCATCGAGCTGGTGGCCAAGCAGGCCCAGTTGCGCGACGTGGAACTGGGCTACCTGTTCGAGGGCGACGTCCCGGCGCGGGTGAACGGCGATTCGCTGCGCCTGCGCCAGGTGCTCATCAACCTGCTCGGGAACGCGGTCAAGTTCACCGAACACGGCGAAGTGGCGGTGACGATCGCGCGCACCAGCGGGCCGGGCTTCGGCATCGTCTTCGAGGTACGCGACACCGGCATCGGCATGAGCCCTGAGCAGCAGGAGCATCTGTTCCAGTCGTTCGCCCAGGCCGACCCGTCGACCACCCGCAAGTACGGCGGCACCGGGCTGGGCCTGGCCATCTGCAAGCAGCTGGTGGGCTTGATGGGCGGCGAGATCGGCGTGACCAGCGCCCTCGGCGAAGGCACCACGTTCAGCTTCAGCGTGACCTGCAAGCCGGCCATGCTGGACGTGCCGGAAGCGGCGCATCCGGAGCTGGCCGGCCTGCGCTTGCTGGTGGTCGACGAAAGCCAGATCGTGCGCAGCTTCATCGGCCAGGTCATGCAGCGTCATGGCGTGGACTGCCACGCCACGCGCTGGGGCGGCGAAGCGCTGCTGCAGTTGAAGGTCGGCGCCGACGAGGGCCGCCCCTACCGCGTGGTGGCGATGGATATCGGCGCCCTTGACGACGACGGCAAGGACCTGGCGCGCCGCATCGAGGCGCAGGCGCCCGGCACCCACGTGCTCATCCTGGACCGTTTCGGCTCACCCGCCGGCGGCACCCTGGTCGACGGCTACGCGGCCCTGGGCAAACCGCTGCGTGCGGAGCGCCTGCTGCAGGCGCTCAAGGACTTGCTGGCCGGGGCCCACCACAGCGGCGCCAACGCCGGCGCGGCGCGCGCGGCGCCCGACCGCAAGGGCTTCCGCATCCTGGTCGCCGAAGACAACCGCACCAACCAGATGGTGGCGGCCGGCATGCTGGCGATGAACGGCTGCTCCTGCGAATTCGCTTCCAACGGCCGCGAGGCGCTGGAGGCGGCGCGCAGCCGCGAGTTCGACCTGATCCTGATGGACTGCAGCATGCCCGAGATGGACGGCTACGAGGCCACCGCCCACATTCGCGTGCACGAACAGAGCACCGGCCGGCGCACGCCGCTGGTGGCGATGACGGCCAACACCCAGCGCGGCGACGCCGAGAAATGCCTGGCCGCCGGCATGGACGACTACCTGGCCAAGCCGATCACCCTGGTCGAGCTGCGCCACAAGCTCGAACGCTGGCTGCCGCGCGGCGACGAGCAGCGCGGCGCCGTGCACATGCCGGGCGAACGCCACGAGGACGGCAACGACAGCCCGATCGACCAGTCCATCTTCGTGAAGCTGCGCGAGATAATGGGCGCCTCGCTGCCGCAGGCGGTCAGCCCCTTCCTCGAAGACACGCCGCAATACCTGCTCGACCTGGAGGCCGCGGTGCATGCCGGCGACGGCGAGGCCGCGCGCGCCAAGGCGCATGCCATCAAGGGCTCGTCCGGTAACCTGGGCGCGACCCACCTGGCCCAACTAGCCAAGGAGGCCGAGGAATTCGCCCTGGCCGGCCAGCCGGAGCTGGTGGCGCCACTGCTGCCGCGCCTGCGCATCGCCTACAACGCGGTGGCCAACCTGCTGGCGCGCGAAGTGGGCGGCGACGATCCGCTCGGCCAGGACAGCGCCGACGAAGTGCCGCAGGTGCTCATCGTCGACGACGACCGCAGCACCCGCAGCACCCTGCGCTACACCTTGCAGCGCGACGGCTTCAAGGTCGAGGAAGCGGCCGACGGCGCGCAGGCGCTGACGATGCTCAAGCGCTTCCAGCCGGACGTGATCCTGATGGACGCGGTCATGCCGGTCATGGACGGCTTCACCGCCTGCGCGCGCATGCAGGAACTGCCCGGCGGCAGCGCGATCCCGGTGCTGATGATCACAGCGCTGGAAGACAATTCCTCGGTCGAGCGGGCCTTCGCGGCCGGCGCCAGCGACTACATTCCCAAGCCGATCCACTACGCGGTGCTGTCCCAGCGCGTGCGCCGCATCATCGAGGCCAACCGCGCCGAGAAGCGCATCCGCCACCTGGCCTACAACGACCTGCTGACCGGCCTGCCCAACCGCACCCTGTTCTTCGACCTGCTCGGCCAGGCGGTGGACCAGGCGCGCGCGAACGCGGCGCGCCTGGCGGTGCTGTTCATGGACCTGGACCGCTTCAAGTACGTCAACGACAATCTGGGCCACGACGTCGGCGACCGCCTGCTGGTGGCGGTGGCCCAGCGGGTGCGCCGCGCGGTGCGCAACGTGGACGTGGTGGCGCGCCTGGGCGGCGACGAGTTCACCGTGGTGCTGACCGATATCGAGGGCCCGGCGCCGGCCGCCAGCGCGGCCCAGAACATCTGCCGCGTGCTGGCCGCGCCGTTCCAGATCGACGGCCACGACATCTTCGTCACCAGCAGCGTGGGCATCGCGATGTACCCCTACGACGGCGACGACGTCGCCAGCCTGGTCAAGCATGCCGACAGCGCCATGTACCGCGCCAAGAAGACCAACACCGGCTTCCAGTTCTACGAGGCGTCGATGGAGCAGAGCATCTCGGAGCACGTGCGCCTCGAGAGCGACCTGCGGCGCGCGCTCGAGCACAACGAGCTGGAAGTGTATTACCAGCCGCAGGCGCGCTTCGACACCCAGCAGATCGTCGGCATGGAGGCGCTGGTGCGCTGGAAGCACGCGACCCGCGGCATGGTCTCGCCGGTCGAATTCATCCCGCTGGCCGAGGAAACGGGCCTGATCAATCCGCTCGGCGAGTTCGTGCTGCGCACCGCCTGCGCCCAACTGCGCGTGTGGCTCGACGAGGGCCTGCCGCCGATGCGGGTGGCGGTCAACCTGTCGGTGCGCCAGCTGCTGCAGAAAAATTTCGCCGACACGGTCGAGGCGGTGCTGGTCGACACCCGCCTGCCACCGGGCCTGCTGGAACTGGAGATCACGGAAAGCACGCTGATGGAGCATGCCCAGGACACGCTGCAGGCCCTGCACCGCCTGCGTCAACTGGGAGTGCGCCTGTCGATCGACGACTTCGGCACCGGCTACTCGTCGCTGTCCTACCTGAAGCGCTTCCCGGTCGATATCATCAAGATTGACCGCTCATTCGTGCGCGACGTGCCGCAGGACGCGGACGACGCGGCCATCATCGCCGGCATCATCGCGCTGGCGCACAGCCTGCGTCTGGAGGTGGTGGCTGAGGGGGTGGAAACGGAAGCGCAGCTGACCTTCCTGCGCGCCCAGCACTGCGACCTGCTGCAGGGTTATTATCTGAGCCCCGCGGTGCCGGCCGACCAGTTCAGCGCGCTGATCCTGGCGCGCGAGGCCAAGCTGCTGCGCGCCTGAGGCGCACCGATGGCATGCCGGTCGGCGTGCCGACGGCGTGCCGGTCGAGCTGCCAGCTGGCCGGCAATCCTCCCGCATGGCGCGGGAGGACGGTGTAGCGCGGTGGAACGGGTTCCTAGATCTCTTCGTACAGCGGCAGCGTGAGGAATTCGGCAAACGTCTCCGAGGTCGACATCTCCTCGAAAATCTGGGCCGCCCGCGCGTAGCTCGGGTTGTCGCCGTTGGGCGCGACTTCCTTGACCTTGGCCAGCTCCTGCGGAATCATCGCGCGCACCATCTCGGCAGTGACCTTGCGGCCGTCTTCGAGCACGCCCTTGGTCGAGCGGATCCACTGCCACACCTGCGAGCGGCTGATCTCGGCGGTGGCCGCGTCTTCCATCAGGTTGTGGATGGGGACGCAGCCGTTCCCGGCCAGCCAGCTGCCCAGGTAGTGGATGCCGACGTTGATGTTGTAGCGCAGGCCGGCCTCGGTGATCGGCGTCTCGGGCTTGAAGTCGAGTAGCTCGGCGGCGGTCACGTGGACGTCGTCGCGCTGCTTGTCGATCTGGTTGGGGCGCTCGCCCAGCACCTTCTTGAATTCGCCCATGGCCAGCTCCACCAGGCCCGGGTGGGCCACCCAGCCGCCGTCGTAGCCGTCGGTCGCGTCGCGCGCCTTGTCGGTACGTACGCCGCCCATGGCGACCTCGTTCTTCTCCGGGTCGTTCTTGATCGGAATGAGCGCGGCCATGCCGCCGATGGCGGGCGCGCCGCGCTTGTGGCAGGTCTTCAGGAGCAGCAAGGCGTAGGCGCGCATGAAGGGCGCCGTCATCGTCACCTTGGCGCGGTCGGCCAGGCAGAAGTCCTTGTCGCGCTTGAACTTCTTGATGCACGAGAAGATGTAGTCCCAGCGGCCGGCGTTCAGGCCCGCGCTGTGCTCGCGCAGCTCGTACAGGATCTCGTCCATCTCGAAGGCGGCCAGGATGGTCTCGATCAGCACGGTGGCCTTGATGGTGCCCTGGGCCAGCCCGAGCTCATGCTGGGTCATGACGAAGATGTCGTTCCACAGGCGCGCTTCCAGGTGCGATTCCATCTTCGGCAGATAGAAATAGGGGCCGGCGCCGCGCGCCAGCTGTTCCTTGGCGTTGTGGACCATGAACAAGGCGAAGTCGAAGATGCCGCCCGAGACGCGCTGGCCGTCGACCAGCACGTGTTTTTCGTCGAGGTGCCAGCCGCGCGGGCGCACCACGAGAGTCGCGATCTTGTCGTTGAGCTTGTAGACCTTGCCGTTCTGCTCGAGCGAGATGGTGCGGCGCACCGCGTCGCGCATGTTGATCTGGCCGGTGATCTGGTTGTCCCAGTTGGGCGTGTTGGAATCCTCGAAGTCGGTCATGTAGCTGTCCGCGCCCGAGTTGAACGCGTTGATGACCATCTTGCGCTCGACCGGGCCGGTGATCTCCACACGGCGGCATTCCAGCGCGGCGGGAATCGGCGCGATCTTCCAGTTGCCGGCGCGGATGTGCGCGGTCTCGGGCAGGAAGTCGGGACGCTCGCCGGCGTCGAGGCGGGCGGCGCGCTCCTGGCGCGCGGCCAGCAGCTCGCGCCGGCGCGGCGCGAACGCGCGCGTCAGCTTGGCCACCAGGGCCAGCGCCTCGGCGGTCAGGATCTGGTCGTAGCCGGGCTTGATCTCGCCCGTGATCTGCATGCCTTCTGGCGTTGCGATGCTCATGTCTGCTCCTTGAAAGTGAAAAATCAGCTTGATGCCGGTGGCGCGTGCGCCCCAATCGTCCATCAGTATAGGACAGCATGGTGCGATGCACTATGGGTTAAAGTATATTGACTATCTGGTAGCTAAACGAGACAATAAATACATTCATCTGTGCGTTTTTGTCACAGATGGCGGCCGCCGGCACCGGTGCCATTCCACATCACGCGCAGGGAGCACCGATGGGCCAGTTTCGCCAGATTTCTACCTTCGTCGAGGTCGTCGCACGGGGCAGCCTGTCGGCCGCGGCGCGCGCCGAAGGCATCGCCCCGGCGATGATCGGGCGCCGCCTGGACGCGCTCGAGGCGCGCCTGGGCGTCAAGCTCCTGCAGCGCACCACCCGCAAGCTGGCCTTGACCGACGAGGGCGCGGCCTTCCTGGACGATTGCCAGCGCATCCTGGCCGAGCTGGAGGACGCCGAGGCGGCCGTGGCCGCGCGCAGCGCCCGGGCCACCGGCCACCTGCTGGTGTCGGCCCCGGCCGGCTTCGGGCGCCAGCACGTTGCGCCCCTGCTGCCCTCCTTCCTGGCCGAGCACCGCGACGTGAGCATCAACCTGAACCTGAACGACCGCGTCGTCGACGTCGTGGGCGAAGGCGTGGACGTGGCCATCCGCATCGCCAGCCTGTCCGACTCGAGCCTGGTGGCGGTCAAGCTGGCCGACAACCAGCGCGTGCTGGTGGGCGCGCCGGCCTACCTGAAGCGGCATGGCACGCCGGCCAGCCTGGCCGACCTGGCGCGCCACAACTGCCTGGCCATCAGCAGCGAAGGCAGCCAGCGCGGCTGGACCTTCCGCGAACACGGCAAGCTGGTGACCCTGAAAGTGGCGGGAAATATGGTGTGCAACGACGGCGCGGTGCTGCACGAGTGGGCGCTGGCCGGCAAAGGGCTGGCCTGGCGTTCGATGTGGGAGGTGGGCGGCGAGATCGCGGCTGGCCGCTTGAGCACGGTGCTGGACCAGTACGCCGCGCCCGGCAACGACATCCACGCGGTGTTCGCCCAGCGCCGCCATTTGCCGCTGCGCATACGCGCCTTCGTCGACTTCCTGCGCCATACCTACGCGCAGACCGATTACTGGGGCACGAGCAGCCGCGCATAGGCGCAAGGGGCGCCGCGCAAACCAGGCGCCGCGCAAAACCAACAGACAAAAAAAATCCTCGGAAACCGAGGATTTTTGTCGTTGACTCAGCGTTTATTACAGTGGCTGAATGTTCGAAGCTTGCTTGCCTTTAGGGCCAGCGGTGACTTCGAAAGAGACGCGCTGGTTCTCTTGCAGCGATTTGAAGCCGGCCGACTGAATTGCCGAGAAGTGAGCGAACAGATCTTCGCCGCCTTCGTCAGGGGTAATAAAGCCGAAGCCCTTCGAATCATTGAACCATTTTACGATGCCAGTTGCCATTACAATTTCCTATTTCAGTTAAGTTGGGCTTGCGCCCGTTTTAGATCGTTTGAAGAAGCAAGAAAGAAATGACAGACAGACTGCACTACTACCTCGAATCCAACGATCCCGCATTATACCCAATAAAACACAAAAAGCACGCCCCACGCGAAATAATCGTGCGGGCACTTGTAAACGTTCAGTAATTCAACTTTTACAGCCCCGTGTTTACTGCGGCAGTACGATGAATATAGGGCATCGATGCCCTTGAAGTTTGCGCCAGATCAAACGATCGACGCCATGACTGATTCATGCAGGCAACGATCTCAGGCCGGCGCGCCAGGATAGCTGGCCGCCTTCGGATTGCGCAGCCCCCACGCCACGTACTCGTCCAGCGCGCCCAGCCAGTCGCTCCAGTCGCTCGCGGCGACGACCTCGAAGGCCATCAGCACACGCAGGCGCTGCTCGAGCTGGCGCGCCTCCTGGCCCAGCACGCGGAAGCCGAAAGTGGCGGCCGAGCCGGCGATGGTGTGCAGGGTCTGGTGCATGTCCCTGGCCAGCGCCGGATCGGGCGCGGCCGGAACGAAGCGCCGGCGCGCGTCATCGAGCTGGCCGAGGGTGGCCGGAATGCTCGCGGCGAATTTGTCATTCAGCGCGTTCAGCCGCGCGAAAAACTCTTGATCGATCAGTGTCGCCATGGGCTGTTGTCTATCGCCTTTAGTGAAAGTTATTTGGTGCCGAAAATGCGGTCGCCCGCGTCGCCCAGGCCCGGCACGATATAGGCGTGCTCGTTCAGGTGGGAATCGAGGGCGGCCACGTACAGCTTGACGTTCGGGTGCGCGTTCTGGAACACCGTCACCCCCTCGGGCGCGGCCACCAGCGCCAGGAAGATGATCTGCTCGTCGGCCACGCCGCGCTTTTTCAGCACGTCGATCGCGTGCACGGCCGAGTTCCCGGTCGCCACCATCGGGTCGCACAGGATGAAGATGCGGTCACTGGTGTCGGGCAGGCGCACCAGGTATTCCACGGGACGGTGGGTGTCGGGGTCGCGGAACACGCCCACGTGACCGACCCGCGCCGACGGCACCAGCTCGAGCAGGCCATCGCTCATGCCGATGCCGGCGCGCAGGATAGGCACGATCGCCAGCTTCTTGCCGGCGATGACGGGCGCGTCGATGGTCTGCAGCGGGGTCTCGATCTTGCGCGTGGTGAGCGGCAGGTCGCGCGTGATCTCGTAGCCCATCAGGAGCGTGATTTCCTTGAGCAGTTCGCGGAAGGTGCGGGTCGAGGTCTCGCGCTCACGCATGTGGCTCAGCTTGTGCTGGATCAGCGGGTGGTCCAGGATGAACAGATTCGGAAAGCGCGGGTCGTGGGTCATGGTGGTCTGGTTCTCGGCGCGTGGGGCGGGCGGCGGCTTGCGGCCCAAGCGGTATTATCCGGCCAACGGCCGGGTTTGTGCGGATCGCGGCATATATATTCGCGAAATATCGCACGCGCTATATAGACGCTACATAGGCACCAAGCATGCGCCACACCGGTGCGACGTGCCCGCGACGCGCGGCCGGGAACTACGCCACCAGCGCGCGCGCCAGGATGGCCGCGCAATCGGCCCCGCCGGGCAGCCGGCCGAACGCGCCGCCGCAGTCCTGCGCCACACGCGAGGCGATAAAGGCATCGGCCACGCAGGGCGGCGCGTGGCGCACCAGCAGCGCGCCCTGCACCGCGATGACGATGCGCTCGGCCAGCCGGCGCGCGCCGTATTCGTCCGACGCCGCCAGCTCCAGCTCGCCCAGCAGGCGCTCGCGGTAAGCGGTCAGCGCGGCGCTGGCCTCGCCAGCCAGCTCCAGCTCGCGGCGCAGGGCCGCGCGCGCGTCCGGGCTCTTGGCCAGCGCGCGCAGCACGTCCAGGCACATCACGTTGCCCGAGCCTTCCCATATCGAATTGACCGGCGCCTCGCGGTACAGGCGGGCCAGCGGGCCGTCCTCGACGTAGCCGTTGCCGCCCATGACTTCCATCGCCTCGCACGTGAGGGCCGGCGCGCGCTTGCACAGCCAGTATTTGCCGGCCGGCGTGAGGATGCGCCGCAGCTGCGCCTCGGCCGGATCGGCACCGGCGTCGAAGCAGCGCGCCAGGCGCAGGGCGAACGCGGTGGCCGCCTCCGACTCCAGCGCCAGGTCGGCCAGCACGTTCTGCATCAGCGGCTGGCTGGCCAGCGCGCGCCCGAACGCCTGGCGCCCGCGCGCGTGGTGCAGGGCGTGCGTGAGGGCGGCGCGCATAATGCCGGCGCTGCCCAGCACGCAGTCGAGCCGGGTGTGGCTGGCCATCTCGAGGATGGTGGCGACGCCGCGCCCGGCCGGCCCCACCAGAAAGCCGACGGCGTCGCAGAATTCCACCTCGGCCGAGGCGTTGGAGCGGTTGCCCAGCTTGTCCTTCAGGCGCTGCACCCGGACCGCATTGCGGCTGCCGTCGGGCAGGAAGCGCGGCACGAGGAAGCACGAGAGCCCGGCCTCGGCCTGGGCCAGGATCAGGTGGGCATCCGACTGCGGCGCCGAGAAGAACCATTTGTGCCCGACGATGCGCCAGGCCCCCTCGCCTTCGTCGCCGAAACGCGCGCGCGCCTCCTCCGGACCCAGTATCTCGGCGCGGGTGGTGTTGGCGCGCACGTCGCTGCCGCCCTGCTTCTCGGTCATACCCATGCCGATCAAGGCGCCGCGCTTCTGCTCGACCGGCAGCGAACGCGGATCGTAGTGGCGCGACAGGATCCTGGGCAGCCAGCGCGCGCCGAGCGCGCCGGCCTGGCGCAGCGCGGGCACCGCCGCGAACGTCATCGTCACCGGGCACTGGGCGCCGTTCTCGACCTGGCCGAACAGCAGGTACAGGGCCGCGCGCGCCACGTGCGCGCCGGCCGCGCCTTCCCACGGCCAGGCGTGCGCGCCGGCGCTGATCATCACGTCCATCAAACGGTGCCAGGCCGGATGGAATTCGATCTCATCGATACGCCGCCCGGCGCGGTCGACGCTGTGCAGACGCGGCGGGTTCTGGTTGGCCTGGCGCCCCAGGTCGAGCAGCTCGGCATCGCCCAGCCGGGCGCCGAGCGCGTCGAGCGCGGGCGCGGCCCAGCCGGCCCCTTCGCGCAGCACACCCTCCCCCAGCGCCGCGTCGCACGCGTACAGGTTACTGTTCTCGAACGGCGTGGCCTGGTTGAACACTTCATGGGTTTCGAACGAATTCATCGGCACTCCCGCAAATAAGTCCGGCGCCGCGCACCGGCGCGCAGGTGTCGCGATGAGGCTAGCGCAAAGCCAGTGCCAGCGCAAGGAGTTGCCAATCAAGCAAGGATGACACGACGGTTTTCTCTGACTTGGCTCAAATTTAGACGAATCAGGCCAAATCGATGCCGATTTTCGATGAATTTAGGAATCTTTCAATGATACATTTGGTTCTTGTTTGGTAAACTTGCCAGCAGTAACCGGGCGTGTTGCCATTCCGGGGGCTGAAATGGCTTTTTTGGCACGCCAACGAATCACGAAAGTTTATTGTAACGATGCGCTCCAGTTCACCCTCCGTGCCGACACCCGCGCTGCGCCATGAGCTCGATCAGCTCATGGAAGCCGCAGGCGACGTCGTGTTCCGCATCGACGCCAACGGCCAGATCCTGTTCGCCGGCCAATCGGTCATGCGGCTGGTGCGCCTGCCGCTGCCGCCGCAGGCGGCCCACCTGGTCACGCTGGTACTCGAGGCCGACCAGGGCATGCTGAGGAACGCCATCGCCGACGCCGCCGCCAGCGGCGAAGCGGTCAAGCTGGAGGCGCGCATCAAGACCATCGAGCGCGACGTCTGGTTCGAACTGCGCCTGTCGCGCATCGGCGGCGGCGAGCTGATGGTGGTCGGGCGCGACATGTCGGCCCAGCACGCGACCGAAGAACGGCTGCGCCACATGGCCACCCATGACGCGCTCACCGAACTGCCCAACCGCCTGCTGCTGTCGGACCGAATCCGCATGGTGATCGCCAACGCGCGCCGCTCCGGCCAGGGCTTCGCCGTCGCCACCATCGGCCTGGAACGGCTTCAAGAAGGTCAACGATGGTCTCGGCCACCCGGCCGGCGACGCGGTGCTGCGCATGGCCGCGGCGCGCCTGCGCAAGACCTTGCGCGATTCCGACACCATGGCCCGCGTGGGCGGCGACGAATTCGTGGCCGTGCTGCCGGGCACCTTCAGCGACGCCCAGATCAAGCTCGTCACCGGGCGCCTGCTGGCGGCGCTGCATTCGCCCTTCGAGATCGACAACCACACCATCTACGTGAGCGCCTCGATCGGCATCTCGATCTACCCGCTGCACGCCGAGGACGAGGTGCGCCTGGTGGCGCTGGCCGACGCCGCCATGGGGCGCGCCAAGGAGACCGGCAAGTCGCGCTATGTGGTCTACAGCGCGCGCCAGAGCGGCCCGCCGGAACACGACATCTCACTCGAGGCGGCCATGTTCCAGGCCGTGCGCGAAGGCGAATTCCTGCTCTATTACCAGCCCATCGTGGACGCGCCGACGCGCCAGATCCAGGGCTTCGAAACCCTCATGCGCTGGAAGCATCCGACCCTGGGCATGGTGCCGCCGGTGCGTTTCATCCCCATCGCCGAGACCAACGGCTTGATCAACCTGCTCGGCGCCTGGGCCTTGAAGGCGGCCTGCGTGCAGCTCAAGCAGTTCGAGGAGGTGGCCAAGCGCGAGCTGTACATATCGGTCAACATCAGCCCGCGCCAGTTCCGTAACGATAAATTCCTCGACGTGCTGGACGACGCGCTGGCGTTTTCCAGCCTGTCGGGCGAGCGCCTGGTGCTCGAAATTACCGAAGGCACCCTGATGATCGATCCGGTGCACGCCGAGACCATCCTGGCCAAGATGGCCGAGCGCCGCGCGCGCATCGCCATCGACGATTTCGGCACCGGCTACTCGTCGCTGGCCTACCTGAAGCGCTTCCCGATCTCGGTGCTCAAGATCGACCGCGCCTTCATCAAGGACCTGCCCGATTCGCAGAAGGACGGCGCCATCTGCAACGCCGTGCTGGACCTGGCCAAGCACCTCGACCTGTCGGTGGTGGCCGAGGGCGTCGAAACCGAAGAACAGATGCGTTTTCTCGATGGCCGCGGCTGCCAGTACGTGCAGGGCTACCTGACCGGCAAACCGATGCCGGCGCACGTGGCGATGGCCGCGCTGAAGGAAAACCTGTATGCCGAACTGCTGCCGAGCGAACTGCGGGCGGGAATCCTATGACACGACAAGCTGCCAACATGTCGGCGCGCTCCAGCGCCGACGCCACCCTCGCCCTGTTATGGGAACGCATCCGCAAGCAGGGCGACATGCCCGGCTTCACCAAGGCGGTCCACGCGATCCTGGGCGCGATGCGCGGCGAGGACGAACATGAATTCTCGATGCCGCAGGCGGTGCTGTCGGACCCGGTCCTGACCCAGAAGGTCCTGCGCCTGGCCAACAGCAGTATGTACGCCGCGTTCGGCCAGCGCATCAATACGGTGTCCAAGGCCATCCTGGTGCTCGGCACCGAGGCGATCGGGCACCTGGCGCTGGGACTGAAACTGATCGAGGAGCTGAGCAAGGCATCGGACCAGTCCAGCCTGGCCCACGTCGAGATGGAGAAAGCCGTGCTGGCCGGGATGGTGGCGCAGCAGGTGGCCGCCAGCGCAGCCTCGCCGGACCCGGAGGAGGCGGTGGTGTGCTCCATGCTGCACACACTGGGCCGCATGATGATCACCTTCTACATGCCCGAGCGCTGGGCCCTGCTGCGCGACCAGGGCGGCGCCGGACGCGAGGACCAGGCCGCCCTGGCCGTGCTGGGGCTGTCGCTGGAGCAGGTCGGCCGTGCCGCCGCCGAGCACTGGGGCCTGCCCAACAACCTGATCGAAGGGATGCGCCGCATCGAGCCGGCCGAGCCGGCCGCCAATCTCAGCCATGCCGACTGGCTGGCCGCCGTGTCGACCATGTCCTCCCAGTGCGCCGATTCGCTCTGGCACGACGACGCCGCCGGCGCCGAAACGGTGCGCCGGCTGGTCGACAGCTTCGCACCGATGCTGGGGGTGGCCCCGGACCACATCATGGTCGCCATCGAAAGGGCCAAGGCCAGCGCGGCTAACGACCTGTCGATCGCGCCGCTGGCCAAGCCGGCCGAAAAACGCGCCCAGGCGCTCGCCACCAAGCGCATGCGCGCCGAGGGCAACAAGATCCTGCTCAGCGGGGTGGCCGATATGCGCGAGGTGCTTGGCAGCGCCAATCCCGGCCAGATGCTGACGATGGCGCTCGAGACGGTGTACCAGGGCTTGAGTTTTTCGCGCGCGGTGGCCTTCCTGCGCAACCGGCGCGAGAACACGTACGCGGCCAAGATGGGCTTCGGCGACGGCGTCAAGGAACTGATCGCCTCGATGACCTTCGACGACGCCTACGAGCCGAACGTGTTTCACGCCTCGCTGGGCAGCGACCGCGTGATCTTCATCGAAAACGCGCGCGATCCGAAGTTCGCCGCCAAGCTGCCGGCCTGGTGGAAGGCCTCGCTGGCCGATGCGCGCGCCTTCGTGATCCTGCCGCTGTGCACCAACGGCCAGCCGGCCGGCTTCATCTACGGCGACTGGGATGAAAGCTTCCCGGCCATCCAGCTGAGCCAGACCGAGTTCGCCCTGCTCAACGACCTGCGCACCCTGGTGGTGAAGTCGGTCGAGCGGCGCCAGAAGATGGAAGTGGTGGCCACCGGCGCGGCCAAGGCAGGCTGACCCAAGCCATCTCAACCCATCGGGTGGCGCGCGTCTGGCGCCGGCCCCGCCAGCCGATCCCGCCTGTCGGACCTAGCCGATCTGCGGCGTGGCGACCCGCACGTCGCCGCACTGGGCGCGGTGCATCAGCGCGTGATCGATCAGCACCAGGGCCAGCATGGCCTCGGCGATGGGGGTGGCGCGGATGCCCACGCACGGATCGTGGCGCCCGAAGGTCTCGACGCTGACCGGATTGCCGGCCTTGTCGATCGAGCGGCGCGGCGTGCGGATCGAGGAAGTCGGCTTGATCGCGATCGACACGGTGATGTCCTGGCCGGTCGAAATCCCGCCCAGCACGCCGCCCGAGTTGTTCCCGACGAAGCCGTCCAGCGTCAATTCATCGCCGTGCTCGGAGCCGCGCTGGGCCACCGATTTAAAGCCGGCGCCGATTTCCACACCCTTGACCGCGTTAATGCCCATCATGGCGTAAGCGATGTCGGCGTCGAGCTTGTCGTAGATCGGCTGGCCCAGGCCGACCGGCACCCCGGTGGCGACGACGTCGATGCGCGCGCCGATCGAGTCGCCGTCCCGGCGCAGGGCGTCCATCGCGTCTTCCATGCGCGCGATCAGGGCGGCGTCGCCGGTGGCGGCGAAAAACGGGTTGTTCGGCACGTGCTCGAACGATTCGAACGGCACCACGATGTCGCCCAGCTGGCTCATGCAGCCCTTGAACTCGGTGCCGTAGTGCTCCTTGAGCCACTTCTTGGCGATGGCGGCGGCGCCCACCACGGGCGCGGTCAGGCGCGCCGACGAGCGCCCGCCGCCGCGCGGATCGCGCACGCCGTACTTGTGCCAGTAAGTGTAGTCGGCATGGCCGGGACGGAAACTCTCGACGATGTTGCCGTAATCCTTGCTGCGCTGGTCCTGGTTGCGGATGATCAGCATGATCGGCGTGCCAGTGGTCTGACCCTGGTACACGCCGGACAGGATCTCGACCTGGTCCGGCTCCTGGCGCTGGGTCACGTGGCGCGAGGTGCCGGGCTTGCGGCGGTCCAGGTCGGGCTGGATGTCGGCCTCGGACAAGAGCAGCCCTGGCGGACAGCCATCGACGATGCAGCCGATCGCCGGGCCGTGCGATTCGCCAAAGGTGGTAACGGTAAACAGCTTGCCAAAGGAATTGCCGGACATGATAGGGAAGTAAATATCAGAAACGCCAATTCTACCAGCCCGCGCCCCTTTGCTGGCGGCGGCGTCCCGCCGGGCCAGCCCAGGATCGCAAAGCGCGCCGCGGCACTCGCCTATTTCTAGCACGGAGCGGCCCATTCGTGGGGCGCAATTGTTTCTTTGTGGAATTTTTTCAAGCTTACAGGGTAAGGTTTTCATTTCGCTATATACTTCTCCGCAACACAACCACGCGCGTTTCCGGAGACCTTTTGCACATGCCCCCATCGAGCCCGCCCTTGGACCAACTCAAGGACGATCACGACGACCTGGTCTTTCTCGACGAAGCGCCGACCGGCGCCGGCGGCGCGCACGAGCGCGGCGTATGGCGCGTCATGATCGTCGACGACGACCAGGACGTGCACTCGACCACCACGTTCGCGCTGCGTAACCTGGACATGCAGCAGCGTCCGCTCGAGTTCGTGCACGCCTACAGCGCCGCCGAGGCGCGCGCCCTGCTGGCCACCGAGTCCGACATCGCCGTCATCCTGCTCGACGTGGTGATGGAACAGAACGACGCCGGCCTGCACCTGGTGCGCTACGTGCGCGAGACGCTCGCCCTGACCGACGTGCGCATCATCCTGCGCACCGGCCAGCCCGGCTACGCGCCCGAGATCGACGCCATCCGCGATTTCGACATCAACGATTACAAGACCAAGTCCGAGCTCACCCGCATCAAGCTGTACACGACCGTGACGGCGGCGATCCGCTCGTACCAGCAGATCCGCGCCATCAACAGCAGCCGGCGCGGGCTGGACCACATCGTCCGCGCCAGCACCGCGCTGATGGCCCTGCACGGGGCCGACGAATTCGGCGCCGGCGTGCTGACCCAGATCGCCGCCATCCTCGGCGTGCCGGCCGACGGCGTGCTGTGCGTGCAGGAGCCGTGCGAGACGCTGCGCGGCGT
>DIZW01000058.1:21966-29385 GCA_002428015.1 Oxalobacteraceae bacterium UBA6018
TGGCGCTGCAGCGCACCCTGGCCGCGCGCCGCAACCTGTACGAGGACGGCGCCATCGGCCTGTACTTCCCCGGCAAGGCCAGCCGCGATTTCGTCGCCTACCTGGCCCTCGAACGCCCCTTGTGCGAGCTCGAACAACGCCTGCTGGAAGTGTTCTGCGGGACGGTGGCCGTGGGCCTGGATAACGTCGAACTGGTCAGCCACCTGCACGACGCGGCCTTCTACGACCAGCTCTCGAAGCTGCCCAACCGCACCCGCCTGGTCGAGATCCTCGACGCCACCCTGGCCGGTCCGGAGCGCGACCAGTCCGTGCTGTCGCTGGTCGACCTGGACCACTTCGCCGAGACCAACGACGCGCTCGGCCACCAGTTCGGCGACCTCCTGCTGGTGGCGGTGGCGCTGCGCCTGCAATCGCAACTGGGCCGCCATCTGACCATCGCCCGCATCAGCGGCGACATTTTCGCGGTGCTGGGCGATGCCGCGGTGGTGCACCCGGGCGGCATCCTCGGCCTGTTCGAGGCGCCCTTCTCGATCGACGGCCAGGACGTGCAGCTGAGCGCCACCTTGGGACTGGTGCGCCTGGCCGAGCACGACGGCAGCGGTACCGACGCCCTGAAGGACGCCGACATCGCCCTCAAGCGCGCCAAGCTGCAGCAGCGCGCCGGTCACTTCTATTTTTCGCGCAGCATGGGCGTCGAGATCCGCGAGCGGGTGCGCATCATGCACGCGCTGCGCACCGGGTTTTCGCGCGGCGAACTGTTCATGATGTACCAGCCCCAGCTCGACCTGGTCACGCGCCGCCCGATCGGCGCCGAGGCCCTGCTGCGCTGGCAGACCGCCGACGGCAAGTTCATCTCGCCGGACCGCTTCATTCCGATCGCCGAATACTCCGGCCTGATCATCGACATCGGCGAGTGGGTGCTGCGCAGCGCCTGCCACGAACTGGTGCGCCTGCGCGAAGCCGGCTACCGCGACTTCACGATCTCGGTGAACGTCTCGCAGGTGCAGTTCCGCCATCCCTACTTCCTCGAGATGCTGCGCTCGGCCCTGGCCGACAGCAAGGCGCCGCCGGAATACATCGAGCTCGAGATCACTGAATCGATGGCGATGGAGGAGCCTGACCTGCTGATCAAGATGCTGGCCCAGGTCAAGCACACCGGGGTGTCGATTTCGATCGACGACTTCGGCACCGGTTTCTCGTCGCTGTCCTATCTGCAGCGGCTGCAGGTGGACCGCCTCAAGATCGACCGCGCCTTCGTCAAGGAGATCACCAGCTCCGCTCGCGGCAGCAGCATCGCCGAGATGGTGATCCAACTGGGCCGCAACCTGGGCCTGACCGTCATCGCCGAAGGCGTCGAGGACGAACGCCAGGCGCGCATCCTGCAGGAGCTGGGCTGCCCGCTGGCACAGGGCTTTTTGTTCGCGCGGCCGATGGCCACCGTCGCGCTGTACGACTGGCTGATGGACAACGCGATGCAGCGCGCGGTCAGCGAAGGCCCGCGCCTGGCGGTCTAGAAGTCCTGCTCGCGGCCTTCGGGGCCGTAGCTGGGGGCGCCGGCGCTACGCCAGCAGCGTGCCGTCGATGACGGTGACCGACTCGCCGCCGATCCAGGGATCGCCGTTGCGATAGCTGACGGCGATGCGCCCGTCGCACTGCAGCGCCGTGCCCTGGCGCGCGCTGTACGCGCGGCCAGCCTGTCCTGCGGTTTCCTGCAGCACGCGCGCGATGCACGCGTTGGCGCTGCCGGTGACCGGGTCTTCCGCCACCGCCTGGTTCTTGTTGAAGAATGCCCGCACCTCGAAGTCGGCCGGGCCGCCCGCCTCATGCGGGCCGTAGATGGCCACCCCGGTCACGCCCTGCTGGGTCAACTCGGCCAGCGCGTCCATGCGCGGCTGCACCGCCATGCAGGCATCTGCGCTTTGCATGCGCACCACCAGCCAGCCGATTCCCATGCGCGCGATCACCGGTGCCACGCCGTTGGCCAGCGCCGTGCTGCGCAAGGACTCGAACAGGGTTGGCATGTAGGCTTCGTGGAAGGCTTGCAGGGTCACGGGCGGCGAGCCGAACGCCAGCGCGGACCCGGCCCCCAGTTCCACCGGCACCAGGCCGACCCCGCATTCCTGCACCAGGCGCCCGGCCGTGCGCGGCACCAGACCGTGCTCAAGCAGCGCGTGGGCCGTGCCCAGGGTCGGATGGCCGGCGAACGGCAACTCGCCGGCCGGCGAAAAAATGCGCACGCGGTAGTCCGCCTCGGCGCTGGCGGGCGCCAGCACGAAGGTCGTTTCGGACAGGTTGGTCCAGCGCGCGATGGCCTGCATCTGCTCGGCCGACAAACCTTCGGCGTCGAGCACCACGGCCAGCGGGTTGCCCTTGAACGGGACCGCGCTGAAAACGTCGACCTGTTTGAAGCGGCGCCGCTGTGGCACGCCGGCCATCAATCCTGCTCGACTTCCGCCGGCCAGTCGCGGATGTAGGCCTTGAGCATGCGGTTTTCGAAGTTCTGCGCTTCCAGCATGGCCCTGGCCACGTCGTAGAACGAGATCACGCCCAGCAAGGTCTTGGCGTTCATCACCGGCAGGTAGCGCGCATGCTTCTCGAGCATCATGCGGCGCACCTCGTTGACCTCGGTGTCGGGCGTGACCGTAATCGGATGGTCGTCCATGTGCTTGCGCACGGTACCTTGGCCGATCTCGCCTTTATTCTTGTGCAACACCTTGATGACTTCGCGGAAAGTCAGCATGCCGACCAGGTCGCCGAATTCCATCACCACCAGCGAACCGATATCCTTCTCGGCCATGGTGTTGATCGCCTCCACCAGCGGGGTGTCGGGCGTCGCGGTGTACAGGATATTGCCCTTAACTTGGAGAATTTCAGAGACTTTCATGGTGCCCGCCTTTTGTCTGGTGAGGTTATAAGGTGATTTTTTTATAAGCCTTTGCTTCGAATGTAGCGTAAGCCCGACAAAAAATCCAGCATTGCGGTTTATTAAAGGCGCGAATGCGCTCTGGCCGGCGCTTCGCACCATTCTAGCGAGGATCGCGCGCCTTCGCGCGTGGCGCGCGTGCTACGATCGGACCATCCCCCTTACGTGATGAGTTACCCATGAGCGGTCCTCGTTATCCCGGCTTCGACACCCTGTCCCTGCACGCCGGCGCGGTGCCGGACCCGGCCACCGGCGCGCGCGCAACGCCGATCCATTTTAGCTCCGCGTTCACCTTCCCCGACGCCAGCCGCGGCGCCGCGCTGCTCAACATGGAGCGCGCCGGGTACGCCGACGCCCTGCTTTCCAATCCCACCAACGCCGTGCTGGAAGAACGCATCGCCGCGCTCGAAGGTGGCGTGGCCGGCATCGCCACCGCCAGCGGTCAGGCCGCCCTGCACCTGGCCCTGACCTGCATGGCCGGCGCCGGCTCGCACATCGTGGCCTCGCGCGCCCTGGATGGCGGCGCCTACCGCCTGCTCGCCCACGCGCTCAGACGCTTCGGCGTCGAGACCAGCTTCGTCGATCCGCGCGACCACGACGGCTGGCGCGCCGCCATCGGCCCCAACACGCGCTTGCTGTTCGCGCAAACGCTGGGTAGTCCTGGGCTGGAAGTGCTCGATATCGGCGCGGTGGCCGCGATCGCCCATGAACAGCGGCTGCCGCTGATGGTGGACGCCACGATGACCACGCCCTGGCTGCTGCAGCCGATCGCGCATGGCGCCGACCTGGTGCTCCACTCGGCCGCCGCCTTCCTGTGCGGGCACGGCAGCGCCCTCGGCGGGCTGCTGGTCGATGGCGGTAGCTTCGACTGGCAAGCGGCCTACGAGCAAACCGGGCGCTACGCCGAACTGTGCGAGCCGTCGGCCGGCGCCCACGGCATGGTGTACGCGGAAGAATCGACGGTCGCGCCGCTGGCCTTGCGCGCGCGCCGCGAGGGCATGGGCGACTTCGGTGCCGTCATGAGCCCGCACAACGCCTACGCCATCCTGCAAGGGGTCGAGACGCTCGGGCTGCGCATGGAGCGGCACGTGGCCAACGCCCGCAAGGTGGTCGAGCTGCTGCTGCGCGACGCGGCCGTCGCCGCGGTGTGCTATCCCGAACTGGACAGCCACCCCGACCGGGCGCTGGCGGCGCGCCTGCTGCCACGCGGCTGCGGCGCGGTGCTCGGCTTTGACATCAAAGGCGGCGGCGCGGCGGCGCGCCGTTTCCTCGACGCGCTCAAGCTGTTCGCCCAGGCAGCCACCATGGGCGGCGCCGCGTCGCTGGCCATCCATCCCGCCTCCAGCACCCACCTGCACGCATCGTCCATAGACCTGGCGCAGGCCGGCATCGGCGAAGCCACGCTGCGCCTGTCGGTGGGGCTGGAGGACGCCGACGACCTGGCCGAGGACCTGGCGCGCGCGCTCAAGCTGTCGCAGAAAGGAGGCTGACATGATGTTCGACGTGGAAGGCGTCGAGGCCTACTGCCACACCGGCGGCAAGCCGTTCGACGCGCGCCTGCCTGCCATCGTGTTCCTGCACGGGGCCCTGAACGACCATTCGGTGTGGCCCCTGCAAAGCCGCCATTTCGCCCATCACGGTTTCGGCGTGCTGGCGCCCGACCTGCCCGGCCACGGGCGCAGCAAGGGCGCCGCGCTGGCCACCATCGAGGCGCTCAGTACCTGGCTGCTGGCGCTGCTCGACGCCGCTGGCCTGACGCAGGCGCTGCTGGTTGGGCACAGCATGGGGTCCTTGATCGCGCTGGAGACGGCCTGGCGCGCGCCGGAGCGCGTCACCGGCCTGGCGCTGCTCGGCTCGACCTATCCGATGAAGGTGGCGGACGCCTTGCTCGAGACCGCGCGCAGCGACGAGGCCGCGGCCATCGACATGGTCAACCTCTGGTCGCATGCGCCAGGCGCGCGCGGCACCGGCTCCGGCATGGGTCCGGGGATCCACACGCTGGGCGAAGCGCGCCGGCTGATGCAGCGCATGGCCGCGCTCAACCCGCACCAGCTGCTCCACACCGATCTGGCGGCCTGCAATGCCTACGCCAACGGCGAGCAGGCGGCGCGCTCGGTAGCTTGTCCGGCGCTCTTCATCGTCGGCAGCAAGGACATGATGACGCCGCCGCGTTCGGCCACACTGCTCACGGGGGCGATGGCGCACGCGCGCACGGTGAGCGTCGATGCGGGCCACCAGATGATGGCCGAGCAGCCCGGCGCAGTGCTCGATGCCCTGATCGACTTCGCCGCGCGAGTCGCGCCGCCGGCGCAAGCCGGAGGCAGCGCAGGGACGCGCTAGGCGAAATGCGCGGCCAGGGTCTGGTCCAGGCCACTCTCGACGGCCGCCTCGACCTGGCGCGCGAGGGCGGGCGTGTCGAGCGTCATCGGCGAATGCGGGTCCAGGTCGTGTGCCACGCCGGCGTCGGCGGCGCGCCCGCCAAACACGAACAGGCGGTACACGTCGGCCAGGCGCAGCTTGGACGGATTGGTCAGCAGCACCCAGTTGTCGGCGCTTTCGCGGGCCCGCTTGCCCCACTTCGAGCGCATCGTCACGTCGGCCTGGATGCGGCCGACCCAGCCGGCCGCCAGCATGCGTTCGAGCAGCGCCGTCATTTCGTCGTAGCCGATGCGGGTATGCGCGCGGATCACGGACGAGGACACCAGGCCCGAGTCGGACAGCCGCGCCACGCTGTGGAGCACCTTCAGGATCGCCATCGCGTCGACGAACTCGCCGCCCGGCACCGGCTGGTACCACCAGCGCTCGTACTTAATGACCGGCAGGGCCGCCGTCAGCAGCGCGCCGACCAGGGTGATCATCCACGACAGGTACATCCACAGCAGGAACAGGGGCAAGGCCGCCAGCGCGCCGTAGATGATCGCGTAGGTGTGGAACTGGCGCACGAAGACGGCGAACAGGCGCTTGGCGATTTCAAAAGCGAGCGCCGCCACCAGGGCGCCCCAGACCGCGTCGCGCCAGTCGACGAAGCGATTCGGCACGCCCATGTATAGCAAGGTGTAGGCGCCGGTGGTGAGCGCCACCGAGACGACCGTGTAGAACATGGTGCTCACCAGCGGCGCCGCTTGCGCCAGCGCGCTGGTGGCCACGAACAGATGGGAGGTGGCCGTGATCGACAGGCCGAACAGCAGCGGGCCGAGCGTGACCAGGGCCCAGTAAACGGTGATGCGCTGGGACAGCGGGCGCGGGCGCTTGACGCGCCAGATCTGGTTGAAGGCGCGTTCGATCATGCCCATCATCGCCGCCGAAGTGAACACCAGTGCCACCGCGCCCACCGCCGACAGCCCGGTGGCCTTGCTGGCGAACTGGGTCAGGTTGCCGATGATGGTGTTGGAGATCGACTTGGGCATCAAGGTCTGCACGAAGTAGGCCTGCAGCGACGCACGGAAGTTGCTGAACACCGGGAAGGTGGTGAAGATCGCCAGGATGATGGTCAGCAGCGGCACCAGCGCGAGCGTGGTGGTGAAGGTGAGGCTGCCGGCGACCTGGGGCAGGCGCTCCTCCCGCACCCGGCGGTGCGCGAAACGCACCAGGTCGCGCACTTCGCTCCAGGTCAGGCCGCGCACCATGTCCACGCTGACGTTGAACATTTCGCTGGTTGAACGGGAAATCGAGTGGACGGTTTTGGAGAGCATGGGTTCGAGAAAACGCGGCCGCGGCGCCGCTGGAACAGGATAAAGCGCCCTATAATACCAACGATGAACCAAACCAATCTGATAATTCTCATTTTGTACTATTCGCGGCACGGCGCCACCCGAAAGCTGGCTGAACTGATCGCCCAGGGCGTCGAAAGCATGCCCGGCGTGGACGCGCGCCTGCGCACGGTACCGGCGGTGTCGACCGTGACGGAGGCGACCGCGGCGGCCATCCCGGACGGCGGCGCGCCCTATGTCGAGTACGCCGACCTGGCCGAGTGCGCGGGCCTGGCGCTGGGCTCGCCTACGCGCTTCGGCAACATGGCCGCTGCCATGAAGTATTTTTGGGACGGCAGCTCCACCGACTGGCTGGCCGGCACCCTGGCCGGCAAGCCGGCCGCCGTGTTCACGTCCACCGGCAGCCTGCACGGCGGCCAGGAATCGACCCTGCTGACCATGATGGTGCCGCTGCTGCATCACGGCATGATGGTGCTGGGCCTGCCCTACACGCGCCCGGAGCTGATGACCACGTCCAGCGGCGGCAGCCCGTACGGCCCCACCCACTGGTCCGGGATCGACGGCGACAAGCCGATCAGCGAGGACGAAAAACGCCTGGCCGTCGAGATGGGCCGGCGCCTGGCCGACACCGCCACGCGCCTGCGGGGAGCGCGCTGATGCGGGCGCCACGCCACTTCCACATGGGCGCCATCGTCAGCCTGGTGCTGCTGATCTTATGGCTGGTGGCCTGGGAGACCCTGGTCGCGCCGCTGCACCCGGGCGGCTCGCTGCTGGCGCTCAAGGCGC
>DIZW01000114.1:0-74650 GCA_002428015.1 Oxalobacteraceae bacterium UBA6018
TGCCGTTCGCGTCGATGTCGAAGCTGACCTCGATCTGCGGCATGCCGCGCGGCGACGGCGGGATGCCTTCGAGGGTTGAACTCGCCCAGGCTCTTGTTGCCCGAGGCCATCTCGCGCTCGCCCTGGTAGACCTTGATCGTCACGGCCGGCTGGTTGTCGTCGGCGGTGGAGAACACCTGGCTGAACTTGGTCGGGATCGTGGTGTTCTTGTGGATCATCTTGGTCATCACGCCGCCCAGGGTCTCGATACCGAGCGAGAGCGGGGTCACGTCCAGCAGCAGCAAGTCCTTGCGCTCGCCCGACAGCACGGAACCCTGGATCGCGGCGCCGACGGCGACCGCCTCGTCCGGGTTGACGTCCTTGCGTGGCTCCTTGCCGAAGAATTCCTTGACCTTCTCCTGCACCTTCGGCATGCGGGTCATGCCGCCGACGAGGATGATGTCGTCGATGTCGGACACTTTAACGCCGGCATCCTTGATCGCGGTCTTGCATGGCTCCATGGTGGCCAGGATCAGCTCTTCCACCAGCGACTCGAGCTTGGCGCGGGTCATCTTGAGGTTCAGGTGGACCGGGGCGCCGTTGGCCATGGCGATGTAGGGCTCGTTGATCTCGGTCTGCTGCGACGACGACAGCTCGATCTTGGCGCGCTCGGCCGAAGCCTTGATGCGCTGCAGCGCGATCGGGTCCTTCTTCAGGTCCAGGCCGTTGATCTTCTTGAACTCGTCGATGATGTAGTCGATCACGCGCTGGTCGAAGTCTTCGCCGCCCAGGAAGGTGTCGCCGTTGGTCGAGAGCACTTCGAACTGCTTCTCGCCGTCCACGTCGGCGATCTCGATGATCGAGACGTCGAAGGTGCCGCCGCCCAGGTCATACACGGCGATCTTGCGGTCGCCCTTGTCGGTCTTGTCCAGGCCGAAGGCCAGCGCGGCCGCGGTCGGCTCGTTGATGATGCGCTTGACGTCCAGGCCGGCGATGCGGCCGGCGTCCTTGGTGGCCTGGCGCTGCGAGTCGTTGAAGTAGGCCGGCACGGTGATGACGGCCTCGGTGACTTCTTCGCCCAGGTAGTCTTCGGCGGTCTTCTTCATCTTGCGCAGCACTTCGGCCGAGATCTGCGGCGGCGCCAGTTTCTTGTCGCGCACGCCGATCCATGCGTCGCCGTTGTCGGCTTTCATGATCTGGTAAGGCATCAGGCCGATGTCCTTCTGCACTTCCTTCTCGTCGAACTTGCGGCCGATCAGGCGCTTGACCGCGAACAGCGTGTTCTTCGGATTCGTCACCGCCTGGCGCTTGGCCGGCGAGCCCACCAGAATTTCGCCATCATCTTGGTAAGCAATAATGGAAGGCGTCGTACGCGCGCCTTCTGCGTTCTCGATTACCTTTGGCTGACCATTTTCCATGATCGCGACGCAGGAGTTGGTGGTCCCCAGGTCAATACCGATAATTCTGCCCATGATTTTTTTCCTTTTGATGACTTAGTTTTCAGATGATTCGAATATGTGGAAAAACTGCGCGCTTTCAAGACCTTGCAAGACGGCACGTTGTTTTTATTTTGCTTGCGCGGCCGTGACGATGGCCGGCCGCAACAGGCGGTCGGCGATCATGTAACCTTTTTGCAACACGTTGACGACGGTATTGGCTTCCTGCTCCGCCGGCACCACGGCCACGGCCTGGTGCTTGTTCGGGTCCAGCTTCTCGCCCGGCTGGGGCATGATCTCGACCAGGCGGTTCTTCTCGAACGCCGAGCTGAGCTGCTTGAGGGTCATCTCGACGCCTTCCTTGAGCGACTCGATCGACGGGGTCTCCACCTTGAGCGCCATTTCCAGGCTGTCGCGCACCGGCACCATGGCCTCGGCGAAGCTCTCGATGGCGAACTTGTGGGCCTTGCTGACGTCTTCCTGGGCGCGGCGGCGGATGTTCTCGCCTTCGGCCTTGGCGCGCATGAAGGCGTCGTGCATTTCCGCCAGTTTCGCCTCGGTCGCGCTCAACTGCTCTTCCAGGCCGGCCTGGCCCGGGTTGGCGGCGGCGGCGGCGCCCGACACGGGAATGGTTTCCTCCAGCGGCGTCGAGACTTCCTGATTTTCTTGGTCTTGCATCGGAAAAACTCCTAGAATCAATGACTTAGTGTTTGTTTGAGATGTCTTGCTAACCACACAGCTACCCAGATGGGGCTATCACCTACATTTTCAAGGGGAATTCGCAGACGGGCCCGCATGTAACAGAAGTTACAATTCTTACGCCTTGTAGGATTGCGTTAACGGCGCCCCGGACTACCATGACGCTACCGGCTTTCATCCACGTCCGCGCCGGACGCGGGAAAGCGCTGCGGGAGTCCGTGATGAAGTTGCCCTTGATAGCCGCCAGCGTGTTCGCGTACACCGTCCTGACGCTGGCATGGATCTGCTACACCGAGCTGACGCTGCCGTAACACCCGCGCGGCCGACATTGTAACAGGCAGTCGCCAGGCCCCGGCGCCTGCCGCCCTTGCGATCCGTCGTTAGGCTGCGCCCAGCCTGGCCGCGTGTTCGCGCCCGGTGTCCGCATCCTTCTGCTGGGCCTCGCGCTGCGTCGAGGTCATCATGGTCGGCCAGCCGATCAGGTGCTGTTCGGTGATCTCGGCCAGGCCGTTGATCCAGCCCGGCGCCTCGTTCAGGCAGGCGATGTAGTGGAACTCGGCCCCGCCCGCGGCCATGAAGTCGTGGCGCACCTCCATGTTGATCTCCTCCAGGGTTTCCAGGCAGTCGCTGGTGAAGCCGGGGCAGATCACGTCCACCCGCTTGACGCCGTCGCGCGCCAGCTGGGCCACCGTGGGCGCGGTGTAGGGCTGCAGCCACTCGGCCTTGCCGAAGCGCGACTGGAAGGTGACGAGGTAGTCGTCCGGGCGCAGGCGCAGCTTGGCCGCCAGCAGGCGCGCCGTCTTGTGGCATTCGCAGTGGTAGGGGTCGCCCAGCAGCAGGGTGCGCTTGGGCACGCCGTGGAAGCTCATCACCAGCTTGCCGCCGCGGCCCTTGGCCTCCCAGTGCGCCAGCACGCTGTCGCGCAGGGCGTCGATGTAGCCGTCGTGGTCGTGGTAGTTGCGGACCAGGCGCAGCTCGGGAATGTTGCGCACCTTCGCGTAGTGGGCGAACACGGCGTCGTCGATGGAGCCGGTGGTGGTGCCGGAATACTGTGGATAGGCCGGCAGCACCAGGATGCGGTCGCAGTTGGCGGCCTTGAGCTGGTCCAGCACGTCCGGCAGCGCGGGCGAGCCGTAGCGCATCGCCATCTCCACCTTCAGCTTGCTGTGGCCGCGCTCGCCCAGGGCGCCGCGCAGCAGGGTGGCCTGCTTCTGGGTATGCACCTTCAGCGGCGAGCCTTCCTGGGTCCAGATCTGGGCGTACTTGGCGGCCGATTTGCCCGAACGGAAAGGCAGGATGACCAGATGCAGGATCAGCCACCACAGCAGGCGCGGAATTTCCACCACGCGCGGGTCGGACAGGAACTCCTTCAGGTAGCGCCGCACGGCCGCGCTGGTGGGCGCGTCCGGCGTGCCCAGGTTGACCAGCACGATGGCCGTGTGGGGGACGCTGCCGTGGGTGTGCGGGGGTTCTTTGCGGTAGGGCATCTTGTTATTCTTTACGATTGAAAAACACTAGGACGCCAGCAGCTCGCGCGCGTGCTTGCGCGTGGTGGCGGTGATTTCCAGCCCGCCCAGCATGCGCGCCACCTCCTCCACGCGCGCCTTGCTGTCGAGAACATCGATGCGCGACACGGTCTTGCCCTGGGCGGTGGTGCCCTTGGCCACCTGGAAATGCTGGTTGGCCTGGCTGGCCACCTGCGGCAGGTGAGTCACGCACAGCACCTGGCGCTCCTGGCCCAGGCGCTTGAGCAGGCGCCCCACCACCTCGGCCACGCCGCCGCCGATGCCGCTGTCGACCTCGTCGAAGATCAGGGTCGGGGTGGTGGTCGCGTTGGAGGTGATCACCGAGATGGCCAGCGCGATGCGGGCCAGCTCGCCGCCGGAGGCCACCTTGGCCAGCGGGCGCGGCGCCACCCCGGCGTGCCCGGCCACCAGGAACTCCACCTGCTCCACGCCATGGCTGCCCGGCTCGCACGCGTTGAGGGCGACCACGAAACTGCCGCCGGTCATGTTCAACTCCTGCATCGCCGCCGTCACCTGGGTGCCGAGCAGCTTGGCGGCCGCGGCGCGGGTGGCCGACAGCCGCTTGGCCGCCTGCAGGTAGCCCGTCTTGAGCTTGTCCTCCTGCTGGCGCAGGCCGTCCAGGTCGGTGGCGTCGGCCAGTTGCCTGAGCCGCTCGGACAGGCTGGCCTGCTGGGCCGGCAGCTCGTCCGGCGCCACCCGGAACTTGCGCGCCGTGCTGTGGATCGCGTCCAGGCGCGCCTCCACCGCGCGCAGGCGGTCCGGGTCCAGGTCCACCTTGTCGAGGTAGTCGTTGAGCGCGTAGACCGCCTCCTGCAGCTGGATGCGGGCCGGCTCCATGCAGTCGAGCACCGCCTGCAGCTGGGCGTCCACGTCCACCAGCTTGCCCAGCCGGGTGGTCAGGGCCGACAGCTGCGACAGGATGGGCTGCTCCGATTCCGAGATCGCCGCCAGCGCCTCCTGGGCCGCTTCGATCAGGCTGGCCGCGTGCGACAGGCGGCTGTGCTCGTTGCCGATGTCGGCCCACTCGCCCGGCTTGACCGCCAGCTTGTCCAGCTCGGCCACCTGCCACTCGAGCCGCTCGCGTTCCTGCAGCACGTTGTTGGCATTGGTCTCGAACTGCTCGCGCTGGCGCGCCAGAGCGCGCCAGGCCTTGTAGGCAGCGGCCACGGTGGCCACGTCGGCCCCGGCGCCCTCGTGGCGGAAGGCGGCCTGGTTGTCCAGCAGGGCGCGCTGGGCGTCGAGCTTGAGCAGCGACTGGTGGGCGTGCTGGCCGTGGATGTCGACCAGCAGCTCGCCCAGGTCGCGCAGCTGGGTGGCGGTGGCGGCGATGCCGTTGATGAAGGCCTTCGAGCGCCCGGCGTTGTCGATCACGCGGCGCAGCAGTGCCCCGCCCTCCTCGGCCGTGTAGTCGTTCTGCGCGAGCCAGGCCTGGGCCGCCGCGCCGACGGCGAAATCGGCCGTGATGTCGGCCTTGGCCGCGCCTTCGCGCACCACGCTGGCGTCGCCGCGCCCGCCCAGCGCCAGCTGGAGCGCGTCGATCAGGATCGACTTGCCCGCGCCGGTCTCGCCGGTGAATACCGAGAAACCGCTGGAAAATTCAAGTTCGATCGTGTCGACAATGACGAAATCGCGGATGGAGAGGGTACGCAGCATGAAGGGTTGACAGTTCCAGTGGGTGTGGCGGGCCTAGCGCAGCTTGCCTTCGCCGGACGGGTATTCGTTCCAGTGCAGCTTCTCGCGCAGGGTGTCGTAGTAGCTCCAGCCTTCCGGGTGCAGGAAGGTGATGTGGTTGGGCGAGCGCGAGATGACGATCTGGTCGCCGTGCTGCAGGCTGGCGAAGGTCTGCATGTCGAAGTTGACGCTGATGTCGCGCCCGCCGACGATCTCGATCACGATCTCGCTCGTGTCCGGCACCACGATGGGCCGGTTCGACAGCGCGTGCGGCGCGATCGGCACCAGCCCGATGCCGTTCAGGCTGGGGTGCAGCAGGGCGCCGCCGGCCGACAGCGCGTAGGCGGTCGAGCCGGTCGGGGTGGCGATGATCAGCCCGTCCGAGCGCTGGTTGTACATGAAATGGCCGTCCACCGTCACCTTCAGCTCGGCCATGCCGGTGCCGGCGCCGCGCGCCACCACCACGTCGTTGACGGCCAGCCCGCAGGTGATCATGGCGCCGCCGCGCATGACGCGCCCTTCGAGCAGGGTGCGGCGGTCGGCCTCGCCCTTGCCGCTCAGGATTTCGCCCAGCACCGGCAGCATGCGTTCGAGCGCGATGTCGGTCATGAAGCCCAGGCGGCCCTGGTTGATGCCGATCAGCGGCACGTCGTAGGGCGCCAGCTGGCGCGCGATGCCGAGCATGGTGCCGTCGCCGCCCATCACGATGGCCGCCATGGCGCAGGCGCCGATGGCGCGCGCGTCCATCGCCTCCAGCCCCGGCAGGCCCAGGTGGGCGGCGGTCTCGGCCTCGAGCACGACGCGGTAGCCGCGCGCCTGCAGGAACGCCACGACGCTGTCGACAGGTTCGGCGATGCCGGCGGTGTTGTGCCGCACGGCGAGTGCGATGGTCTGTTGCTGGGCGGTGGCTGCGGGCATGGAAATCTCGGTGGTGAGCAAGGGCGCGTGAACGACACGCAGCAGATTAACCGATTCTGCCTGCTTCTGCCATAGCGCCCCCCGCCGGCGGCTCGCGGGCGGCCCGGCGGCGGCGCCGGCGCGCCAATCGGGCGACCGCGATCACGGCCTAGCGATACCATTCAAATAATATTTATGCACAGGAGAACGCCATGGTCACCGAGACCAAAGACCGCAAACTCAACATCGACGCGAGGATCGACAACGACGGCGCCAAGCGCCTGCCGCACGAGCGCGACCAGGGGCCCGACCACCAGGACCAAGCCCCGCGCGGGGTGATGCGGCAGGCCGCCTCCGACCTCGAACAGGGGCTGGTCGACACCGACCTGCACGGCGAGCGCGGGGTCGAGCAGGCGGCCGTGGCCAAGCCGGGCTCGGGCCAGGCCAAGCCGCAGGCGGACGCCGGGCAAGGCATGCGCCACAACGACAGCGGCGCCACCCCGCGGAGCGGACAATGATGGCGCGCCGCCTGCTCATCGGATTGGCCGTGGCGCTGGCCGGCGCGGCCGGCGCCCAGACCATGCCGGTCGGCTTCGGCCCCAACCCGGTGTTGCCGCCCCCGGAAAAAACGCTGATCCCGACCATCCAGGTGGCGCCGGCCGATCCCTGGCCCGCGGGCGCCCACCCGGTGCCCGCGCCCGGCCTGGCGGTGAGCGCCTACGCCACCGGCCTCATGCACCCGCGCTGGCTGTACGTGCTGCCCAACGGCGACGTGCTCGTGGCCGAGACCAACAAGCCGCCCTCGCCGCCGGAAAAAGGCATCAAGGCCATGGTCATGAAGCATGAGCAGAAAAAAGCCGGCGCCGGGGTCCAGACGCCCAACCGCATCACCCTGCTGCGCGGGGTGGGTGCGAACGGCGCGGCGGCCACCCGCAGCGTGTTCATGGACGAATCGAACGGCTTGTCGGGCCCGTTCGGCATGGCCCTGGTCGGCAACGACCTGTACGTGGCCAACGCCGACGCGCTGATCAAGGTGCCGTACAAGGAAGGCGAGACCAATATCTCGGCCAAGGCCGTCAAGGTGCTGGACCTGCCGTCCGGCATCAACCACCACTGGACCAAGAACGTCATCGCCAGCCCGGACGGCAAGAAGCTGTACATCACGGTCGGCTCGAACAGCAACGTGGGCGAAAACGGCATGGCCATGGAGACCGGGCGCGCCGCGATCTGGGAATACGACATCGCCAGCGGCAAGGCGCGCGTGGTCGCGACCGGCCTGCGCAATCCGAACGGCATGGCCTTCAACCCGCAAAGCGGCGCCCTGTGGACCAGCGTGAACGAGCGCGACGAGCTGGGCAACGACCTGGTGCCCGATTACATGACGGCGGTGAAGGACGGCGCGTTCTACGGCTGGCCCTACAGCTATTTCGGCCAGCACGTGGACACCCGCGTCAAGCCGCCGCGGCCGGACCTGGTGGCCAAGGCCATCGCGCCCGACTACGCGCTGGGCGCCCACACGGCATCGCTGGGCCTGGCCTTCTACTCCGGTTCGCTGATCCCGGCGTTCAAGAACGGCGCCCTGGTGGGCCAGCACGGGTCCTGGAACCGCAAGCCCTTCGCCGGCTACAAGCTGATTTTCGTGCCCTTCGCCGGCGGCAAGCCGAACGGCGCGCCCCAGGACGTGCTGACCGGCTTCATCAGCAAGGAAGGCCACGCCAACGGGCGGCCGGTCGGTGTCGCCGTCGACAAGGCCGGCGCCATCCTGCTGGCCGACGACGTGGGCGACGTGGTGTGGCGGGTCACGCCGGCGGCCAAATAGGGTGCTCACGAGAATGTGCGGCCCCGTACAGAAAACTGGACGGTTTCCGCGCATCATGTTTCCAACGACAAACCAACGTCAAGGAGGCAACATGATCCAACGTTCAGGAAGCGCCGTCTGGCGCGGCGGACTCAAAGACGGAAAGGGCACGATATCGACCCAGAGCGGCGTGCTCGACAACACCCAATACGGCTTTCACACGCGCTTCGACGACGGCCCCGGCACCAACCCCGAGGAGCTGATCGGCGCGGCCCACGCGGGCTGCTTCACGATGGCGCTGTCGGGCCAGCTGGGCGAGGCCGGCCTGACCGCGAAAACCCTGGCCACGACCGCCACGGTCTCGCTGGAAAAGCTGGCCGAGGGCTTCGCCATCACGGCGGTCCACCTCAGCCTGGTGGCCGACATCCCGGGCGCCAGCCACGAGGCGTTCGAAGCGGCGGCCCAGCGCGCCAAGCAGAACTGCCCGGTGTCGAAGCTGCTCAACGCCAGCGTCACCCTGGACGCCCGCCTGGAAAGCTGAGCCGGGCACGAAAACGGGCGAGCGCTTAGAATCGCATCTTGATCAATTGACCAATTTCACATACAAGGATGACGATGCGTATTCTGCACACGATGATCCGGGTGGGCGACCTGCAGCGCTCGATCGACTTCTACACCAAGGTGCTGGGCATGAAGCTGCTGCGCACCAGCGACAATCCGGAATACAAATACACGCTGGCCTTCGTCGGCTACGGCAGCAACCCCGAGCACGCGGAGCTGGAGCTGACCTACAACTGGGGCGTGGACCATTACGAGCCGGGCACGGCCTACGGCCACCTGGCCATCTCGGCCGACGACATCGTGGCCGCCTGCGGCAAGGTGCGCGCCAACGGCGGCAACGTCACGCGCGAGCCGGGCCCGGTCAAGGGCGGAACCACGGTGATCGCCTTCGTCACCGATCCGGACGGCTACAAGATCGAGCTGATCGAGCGGCCCGACCACGCGCACAGCGGCGGCCTGAACGGGTAGGCCGACGGCGAAATCCGGCTGTTCCTCTCGAACCCGTAACTGCAACTGCCCCATCGCGACGGCGCTCATCCCGCCTCGGCTCTTCAGCCAGTTGAAGATGTTGAGCACATCGACCGTCGTGTTATTGGTCTTTCTGGTGCGCAGGAAAGAGAAGCCCTGGCCGCCGTGCTGCCGCGGTAAATCTGCAAGGATTTCGGCGCGGGGGAGGTGGCGGTGACGCGACATGGATGCCTGCGATGCGGCGATACCGGTATCACGACGGGTGTCGAAAAACTGGACTGAAGCGGGAGTTTGCAGTGCCCTGGGAAGCGCTGCGGCCAGCTGCCTGGAACCACGAGCGTGGATGGCAGCGGCGTTCCCGCCAGGCCTTAGCCCGGCGGGAGCGCGCGTGGGATTACTTCGACAGCAGGTTGTTCACCGGTACCAAATCGGCTTCGCGCAGCGAGCCGGCGGCGGCCTTCAGGCGCAAGCCGTTGATGATGGTGTCGTAGCGCGCACGCGACAGGTCGCGTCGGGTCGAGTACAGCTGGCGCTGGGCGTTGAGCACGTCGATATTGATGCGCACGCCGACCTGGTAACCGAGCTTGTTCGACTCCAGCGCCGAATTGCTCGAGATTTCCGCCGCCTCCAGCGCCTTGACCTGGGCCAGCCCGCTGTTCACGCCCAGGAAAGCCTGGCGCGCCCCGAGCGCGGCGTTACGGCGCGTCGCTTCCAGATCCTGGCGCGCCTTCTCCTCTAGCGCGATGGACTCGCGCACGCGGCTGGTCACGGCAAAGCCGCTGAAGATCGGCACGCTCCACTGTACGCCGATGGCCTTGTTGTCCGAGGTGCCAGACTGCGACAGCTGGCCGCTGGCCGTGCTGCGGCTGGCGCTGGCGATCAGGTCCAGGGTCGGATAATGCCCGGCGCGGTTTTTCTGGATGTCGCGCTTGGCCAGCTCATAGCCGAGCTGGGCGCTGGTGACGCCGTAGTTCTGCGTCTCGGCCGAGGACACCCAGGGCTCGATCACGCCCGGCTGGGGCGCGCTCAGGACCACGCCAGGCTTGAGCGGCGCCAGCACGCTGGGCGCGGTGCCGATAATCGCCTGCAAGGCGCTCAGCTTGTTGGCCAGGTCGTTCTGCGCCGCGTACTCCTGCGCCACCACCAGGTCGTAGGCCGCTTGCGCCTCGTGGGTGTCGGTGATGGTCTGGGTGCCCACCTCGAAGTTGCGCTTGGCCGAGGCCAGCTGCTCGGTCGTGGCGACCTTTTGCGCGCGGTTCAGCTCCACCGTGTCCTGGGCGGCCAGCACGTCGAAATACGCCTGGGCCACACGGGTGATCAGGTCCTGCTGGGCCTGGGCGAAGGCCGCCTCGGCCTGGGCCTGCTGCAGCTTGCTCTGCTCGTAGGTTTGCCAGTTGGCCCAGCGGAACAGCGGCTGCACCAGCGAAATCGTCGCCTGGCTGGAATGGTTGCTGTAGCTGCCGCTCGACACCGTCGCGCTGGAGCCGTCGGGCAGCGGAATCGACTGGCCAGCGTTCCATGGCGAGGACCCGCTGTTGTTGTGCGTGTAGCTGCCGTTCGCCTGTATGCTCGGCAGCAACCCGGAACGCCCCTGCGGCACCCGCTCCATGCCCGCCGCCAGCGCCGCACGCGCACTGGCGTAGGTCGCATCGTTGGCCAGCGCCTGCTGGTAGACCTGGATCAGGTCGGCTGCCTGCGCGTCCAGCGTCCAAAAGGCGCTGGCCATCAGCACGGCAAGTAGGGGTTTCTGCATTGCATTCTCCATCGGAGCTAAAGGTTTTAACGAACTGCTACGGATGTGGTTCCAACGCCGCCGCTGTGGTTCAGTACTTCGGCATCGTGCTGTCGACCTGGACAGCCCAGGCGTGCACGCCGCCTGTCAGGTTGGTGATCTTGCTAAAGCCGTGGTGCTCCAGGTAGGCCGCCACCTGCATGCTGCGCGCGCCGTGATGGCAGATGCAGACGATCTCGGCGTCCTCCTCGAGCTCCTGTATGCGCGCCGGAATCGTGTTCATCGGAATCTGGATGGAACCGTCGATCTTGCAGGTTTCAAATTCCCAGTTCTCGCGCACGTCCAGCAGCAGCGGACGCGGGCGCGCCGGATCGGCCAGCCAGGCGGCCAGTTCGGAAGCGGTGACGTGGTTCATGGATGCCGTGCTCAGAAGCTGAAGTGCGAAGGCTTGACCGCTACCTTCAGGTATTTCACGTTGGTCTCGAACACCTTCACGGTATCGTAGGCGGTCTCGGACACGCGGGTGATGATCTGGGCCGACATCACTGGCGCCTGGCCGATGATGGCCGCGATGCGCCCGCCCACCTTGACCTGCTTGAGGAAGGCTTCCGGCAGCACTTCCAGCGCGCCGGAAATGACGATCACGTCGAACGGGCCGCCGCGGCTGAAGCCCTCGGCGCCGTCGCCCTCTTCCACCGTGACATTGGTCACGCCCGCGTTGGCCAGGTTCTTCTCGGCCATGGCCTTCAGTTCCGGCAGGATCTCGACGGTGGTCACGTGGCGCGCCTTGTGCGCCAGCAGCGCCGCCATGTAGCCCGAGCCGGCGCCGATTTCCAGCACGTTCTCGTGCTTCCTGACCATGACTTCCTGCATCACGCGCGCTTCCAGCTTGGGCGTGAACATGGTTTCACCGCCGCCCAGCGGGATTTCGGTATCGACAAACGCCAGGTTCGCGTAGGCCGGCGGCACGAATTGTTCGCGCTTGACCACCAGCAGCAGATCGAGCACCTCCTGGTCCAGCACGTTCCAAGGGCGGATCTGCTGTTCAATCATGTTAAAGCGGGCTTGTTCGATATTCATCTTATGTACTCGGTGGAAAAATAATAATCCGATATTTTATCGTTGAACGGCCTCAGAACGTACATCTTAACGACGTGGCCCCTGAGATCGCCTCAAATTGCGACAGTCTGCAGTTTAAAAGGGATGAACGCCCGAAAACGCCGACTTGGCGTTTTTGACAACTCACGACACTGCGGCCGGAGCACCGGCGGCACGCGGCAAGAGGCCGTGCAGGGCCATGTCCAGGAAGGCGTCGAGGAAAGCCAGCGGGTCGAGCTGGTCGGGACCGCAGGGGCCGATCGAATGCTTCCAGGTGACCAGCATGAGCATGGGTGCGATCAGCACGTGGGTCATCAGGTTCACATCCATGGGGCGGAACTCGCCGCGCTCGACGGCGCGCGCCAGCAAGCCCGCCACCATCATGGCCGCGCGCTCGATGACTTCCTCACGGTAGAAGGCCGCCAGATCGGGGAAATTGCCGGCCTCGGCCATGACTAGCTTGACGATGCCCGACACCTTGGTCGCGCCGATGCGCTCCCACCAGCTCAGCAGCACGGTGCGCAGCAGTTCGGCGCTGTGGCCGTCGAAGGCGGCGATGGCCGTTTCGGCCGCGCCGATGGCCGGCACGATGCTGTCGCGCACGACCGCCTTGAACAGCTCTTCCTTGTTGGTGAAATACAGGTACAGCGTGCCCTTGGACACGCCGGCGCGCTTGGCCACGTCTTCGAGACGGGTGGACGCGAAGCCGCGCTCGACGAACAGGTCCAGCGCGGCGGCAAGCAATTCCTGCGGGCGCGCTTCCTTGCGGCGCTCCCAGCGGCGCTTCAACTCAAGTGGGCATTGCATGCTTCGATCCAATAACTTACTTGCGAGTCATTAATATAGACCGGAGCATGCGGGGCGTCAATGGTTCAGTAGGTGTAGGGTGTGGCGCGAAGCGGGGCGACCCCTACCACGCCCCGGCCACCCCCAGCGGTTTTTGACTTAAAACGCCATGCGCAGGCCCACATTGACGCGGCGGCCGACATCTTCCAGGGTCAGGAACTGGGTCTGGTTGTTGGCGTACTCATGCATCCTGGAATTGCTCAGGTTGATGGCGTCGGCGTAGAGCGCCATCGAGGGCGTCAGGTTGTAGCGCAGGCTGGCGTCGGTCTGGCCGTAGGCCGCGCGGTTGCGTGGCAAGGTGCTGCCGCCACCGCAATCGACGGAGAAATGATTACGCCAGTTATAGCTCACGCGGGCCTGGAACTGGCCATTTTCAAAGAACACGGAGCCGTTGTACGATTGCGGCGACAAGCCAGGATAGCCGCAGGTTGGCGCCCCGCTATCGCTGTCGCGCGTTGCCGTCGCGTCCACGTAGGTGTAGTTGGCGGCGACGCCGAATCCCTGCAGCCAAGGAATGGCGGCATCGAAAGCGTATTGACCGGCCAGTTCCACGCCCTTGATCTTGCCCTTCTGGCCGTTGCGCACGCGGGTGTCGTGGACGGTTTCGGTAAATTGCGGGATCTTCATGTCCACCAGCTTCGTTTCCAGGAAGTCGGAGACGTTCTTGAGGAATGCCGCGGCGCTGACATAGTTGGTCTTCGACAGATACCACTCATACGACAGGTCGAAGTTTTTCGACTCCATCGGTTTCAGGTAGGGATTGCCGCCACCGGTCTGCACGTCGCCAAAACGCCCGCCGTACCAGTTGCTCACGCCCATCTGGTTCAGGGTCGGGCGCGTCTCGGTTTTCGACGCCGCCAGGCGCAAGATCATGTCGCTGGTCAGATCGAATTTCAGGTTGGCCGACGGCAGGACGCTGTTATAGCTGTTGGTCACCGTGGTCAACACCGACGGCCCCCAGTTGGAAATATAGGTCGTATCGTTGGGACTCTTCACGGCCGACAGCAGGGCCCGGCTGATGCCCGTCGAGGTGGACCCCACGTGCACGATGCGCACGCCGGCGTTCGCGGACCAGCCGGCGCCTTCCCATTTGGAGTCGAGGAAGACGCTGGACACCTTCTCCTTCACGCCCCACATCGACGGCTTGGTGTAATCGATCGCCATGGGACCATTAGGATACTTGGTCAGATCCGAATATGTCGCCGGGTCGTTCGACTGCGACAACAAGGCCGGCTGGTTCAGATAATTCATGTACTCCGTGGGGCTAAAGCGCAGGTACGCGCTCGGGACCTTTGCCCCATCGCCCACGAAATTTTCCAACGGCGTCACGGTGAACAGGGACGCTGGCAAGGCGACGTGGTAGCCGCTGAAGGCGTTCCACGCGTCGTTGTTGTAGCTGGTTTGCTGGACGGTGCGCTGGGAATGAGCCACGCCCGTATCGAGGCCCTTGAAGTATCCCATCTCATGGGCCCACGACAGGTTCAAACGCCCCTCGTGCAACTCGTCGAGATTGTTGACGTCGCCGCTGGAGATGGCGTGGGCGCGCACGGCGGTAGGGTCCGCGATGCCGTCGCCGAAGGTCAGGCTAGGAACGCCGTTAAAGCTCAGCACGTCGCCATTTTTCGGCACCATGCCGGCCACCACCCACATGTTCGGGAACTTCGAGGTCGACCGCGAGCTCGACACGTCGCCCTCCAGTTTCCAGTCTTCCGACAGCTTCCATTTGGAGTTCAGTCCGAACGCCTGGGTGATCGACAGGCGGTCGCCGCCCTTGACGATCATGTCGTTCGAGTTGGCCTCGCCGAGCAGCTTGCCGGGGCCGGCGATGGCCGGATTGTTCGCGAAAAAGATCGAACCCGGCCGCAGGAAACTGGTGACCTGGTCGTTGGCGTCGTACTTCACACCGAGCTGGGTCGGATTATTCCAATCGCTGACGGCGATGACGGCATTACGCTGGTCAAGGCGCGAATACAAGGCGTCGGCGGTCATCTTCCAGTCCGGCGATGGATTGTATTGAACCGTGAGGTTGCCGACCAGGCGCTTGCGGGTTTCGTTCTCTTGCTGGAAGCCGTAGCTCTGCGGCATGTAGAGCTTTCGGTTGGTCACGTTCGCCATCGTCAACCCCTTGGAGTTGAGATCGCCGTCGATCATGGCCACGTCACGGTAGTTCCAGCTGTCGGTGACGGCCTTGTTCTGCTTGGAGGCGCGGTCGGTGTACGAGACCGAGCCGGTCACGCCAAAGGTTTTGTCGGCGTTGGCGAACGAATACATGCCGCTCGCGCTGGGGGTGTTCTTCTTCGAGTTCGAATCGTAGGAATCGGACACGTTGACCACCGAGGACTGTCCAGCCTTGCCCGACAGCGGGCGCGCGGTCTGGATGTCCACGGTCGAGCCGATACCACCCTCCGGCAAGAACGGCTGGGAGGTCTTGTAGACCAGGGCTTTCGAGATCAGGTCGGACGAGAGCAGGTCGAAGGAGAACTCGCGCCCGCCGGTGTCGCTCGTCATGGTGCGGCCATTGACCAGCACATTGTTGAACTCAGGTCCCAGGCCGCGGACCGAGATATAGCGGCCTTCGCCGTTGTTGCGCTGGATCTGTACGCCGGTTACCCGTTGCAGGGATTCAGCGATATTCGTGTCCGGGAACTTGCCGGCGTCCTCGGCCGAGACGGCGTCCACCACGCCTTCCTGCAGGCGCTTGGTCATCAACGACGAGCTCAGCGACGCGCGGATGCCGCTGACGACAACCACCGCCCCCGTATCGGCAGGGTTGGGCGCGTTCGTGGTTTGTGCAGAGGCGCCAACCGACAGCAACATTTCCGCGATGAGCGCGGCCAAAACAGTTTTACGCGTGTTAGCGATATGCATTGAAAATTATCTCCGTGAAAGTTCTGTAAATGCTGGACGGCAAAGGGCCGACCGCGTTTTTTTTTGGTCTCTTAGGAGTTGCATTTTTTGGTCTGTACGCGTGCAGTCTATTTAATGTTGACTTCGCTGCATGACGACCATGCTACGGATATTCAGGGATATCAGTCTATTGATTTTTTTGTTGTGTGCTATATCGAAAATACATACATGGACGCTGGACCGCAATGGAGCAGCCTGCCCACCGCTCAAGGACGGCATCAGGAAAGGCATGTTTTTCGTCTAACCAGTGTGAAAATTGACCAAGATGGCTGCGTTTACGTCAACAATCACCATCGCCGCAATAAAATATTGCGACGCATGAAAGGCGTGCCATCACGCCTACACCCGCCGCTTCCGCCAACCCGCATATCGACCATGACCTCACTGCGAAAATCCCTCGTCCTCTGCATCCTGCTGTTCTTCGCCACCAGTCTGGCCCGCGCGCAAGCAGGCGCTACGTGGATCTGGTATCCCGGCGATTTCGAGATCTGGCTGAGCAACAAGATGCAGGCCACGCGGGTGGAACGCGATGCCGCTTTCATGCCGTTCTGGCGCCTGTACAGCCACCAGCCCCAGATCAACTTCACCAAGAAGGTCACGCTGGCGGAGGCGGACGACATCACGGTGTTCACCGAAGGCCGGTACTCGGTGAGCATCGACGGGCGCTTCGTGCAGGGCGACCAGCAGAAAATCCACGTGCCGGCCGGCGCCCATACGCTGGACATCACGGTGTTCAACCCGGCGGCCCCGCCATCCATCTACGTCCAGGGGCGCACCATCCATACGGACGAAACCTGGGCCGCCGGACCGCGTCCGAACGCCACTCCCCCCGCGTTCAACGCGGCCTTCGCCGCACACTGGAACTTCGACCGCCCCGAACAGCGCCCGTCCGAGTTCAAGCTGGCCACGCGCGAAATCAAGCCGCGCACCACCAAGCTTGGCCCGCATTCATTGCTGGTGGACTTTGGCGAGGAGACGATCGGGTTCGTCAAGCTGAAGAATCTGAAGGGCAGCGGAAAGCTGGCGTTCTACTACGGCGAAACGCGCGAGGAAGCGCTCTCGCCCGACACCTGCGAAACGCTGGACAGGTTCACGGTCACCAGGCACAAGGGCGCGTTCGTGTCGCCGAACTCGCGCGCGCTGCGTTACGTGAACATCCAGCTCGACGAGGGCATGAGCGCCGACCAGGTGTCGCTGCTGTATGAGTTCGCGCCGCTGGTTCACCGCGGCAGCTTCAAGAGTTCGGACGATGAACTAAACCGCATCTGGGACGTGGCCCAGCGCACGCTGGAGCTGAACACCCGCGAATTCTTCCTCGACGGGATCAAGCGCGACCATTGGGTGTGGTCCGGCGACGCGGTCCAGGCTTACCTGATGAACTATTACACCTTCTTCGACAGCGATACCGTCAAGCGCACCACCTGGGCACTGCGCGGGGCCGATCCGGTCGACATGCATATCAACACCATTCTGGATTATTCACTGTACTGGTTCATCGGCATCAGCGACTACTACCAGTACGCCGGCGACGCGGCCTTCGTCAAGAGCATCTATCCGCGCATGGTGTCGCTGATGGACTATGTGCTCAAGCGGCGCGACGCCAACGGCATGCTGGAAGGCTTGCCGGGCGACTGGGTGTTCGTCGACTGGGCCGACATGCCCAAGGACGGCGAACTGACCACCGTCCAGCTATTGTTCGCGCGCAGCCTGGATGCCATGGCCGATTCCGCCGAGATCGCCGCGGACCACGCGGGAGCGCTGCATTATCGCCAACTGGCCACGGAGCTGAAGGCCAAGATCGTCGCCACATTCTGGGACCCGGAGAAGCAGGCCTTCATCCATAGCCGCAAGGACGGCAAGCTGAACCGCCTCGTGACCCGCCACCCCAACATGTTCGCGCTCATGCTCGGTTACCTGGACGAGGAGAAGGCGGCGGCGGTCAAGCGCAATGTGCTCTTAAACGACAAGGTGCCGGCCATCACCACTCCGTACATGCATTTTTACGAGCTGGCGGCGCTGGCGCAGAGCGGGCAGTACGACGATGTGATCGGCCAGATCAAGGATTACTGGGGCGGCATGCTCAACAATGGCGCCACCTGTTTCTGGGAGCAGTACGACCCCAAGCAAACCGGGGTCCAGCGTTACGCCATGTATGGGAAGCCGTTCGGCATGAGTCTTTGCCACGCGTGGGGCGCCAGCCCGCTCTACCTGCTCGGCAAATACACCTTGGGCGTGCAGCCGACCCAGCCCGGCTATGCGGCGTATCTGGTCGAGCCGCATCTGGGCGGCTTGAAATGGATCGAGGGCAAAGTGCCGACACCGCGTGGCGATATCGCCGTATCGGCCAACGCAACACGCATCAAGGTTGGCGCCATCGCCGGCCACGGCGTGCTGCGCTTTAGCAGCAGCAGTTTGCCGCACAGCGCGTCGGGCGCCATGCGCAGCCTGGGCGGCGAGCGCTACGAGCTGACGCTGCAAGGCGCGGGAGAGTACGTGGTCGACTACACCGCGCCGGTGCGCCCGGCGCCGCCCTGATATGCCGGAAATGGGGGGCCGTCAGCGCATTCGTTGATGTTCAGTTATTCTTGTGGTTTCCGCGCAGCGAACAGGCCGCTTCGCCGCGTGACCGCGCACGCTCGCGTCGTGCGCGCAACCCAGCGCAGGCACGCTGCGCAAGAACTGACACCATCCCATGACCGACGGCCTGCCCCAACCTCAACGCCTGTTTGCCTTCATCGCCCTGGCCATCGCCATCACCATGGCCGTGCTCGACAGCGCCATCGTCAACGTCGCCTTGCCGGTCATCGGGCACGACCTGGCCGTCACGCCGGCCCAGGCCATCTGGGTGGTCAACGCCTACCAGCTGGCGGTGACGGTGGCGCTGCTGCCGCTGGCCTCGCTCGGCGATATCCTCGGCTACAAGCGCGTCTACTGGTGGGGCCTGGCGATCTTCACCGTGGCCTCGTTCGCCTGCGCCAACGCGCACTCGCTGGCCTTCCTGGCTTGCGCGCGCGTGGTGCAGGGCCTGGGCGCGGCCGGCATCATGAGCGTGAACATCGCGCTGGTGCGCTTCATCTATCCGCGCGCCCAGCTCGGCGTAGGCGTCGGCTACGCCTCGCTGGTGGTCGCGGCCTCGTCCGCCGCCGGCCCCACCGTGGCGTCGGTGATCCTGGCGGTGGCGCACTGGCAGTGGCTGTTCCTGGTGAACGTGCCGCTCGGCGTGCTCGCGCTGGTGATCGCGGCGCGCGCGCTGCCGGTCACGCCGGCCTCGGGCAAGCGCTTCGACACGGGCAGCGCGGTGTTGAACGTCGTCACCTTCGGCCTGCTCATCTCGGGGCTGACCACCATCAGCCAGCCGGGCGGCACCCAACGCGGCCTGTTGATGGTGGCGGCCAGCGTGGTGGCCGGCGTGCTGTACGTGCGGCGCGAGCGCGGCATCGCCGTGCCGATGCTGCCGATCGACCTGCTGCGCATGCCGGTGTTCGCCTTGTCGATGCTGACCTCGGTGAGCGCGTTCGCGGCGCAGAGCATCACCTTCATCGCCCTGCCCTTCTACTTTCAGCAGACCCTGGGCCGCTCGGAGGCGCAGACCGGTTTGCTGATGACGCCCTGGCCGCTGGTGACCGCGCTGATCGCGCCGCTGGCCGGGCGCCTGTCGGACCGCTTCGCGTCCGAAAAACTGTGCAGCATCGGCCTGGCGGTGATGGGCTGCGGCCTGGGTTCGATGGCCTTGCTGAGCGCTGACCCGAGCTCGTTCGACCTGGGCTGGCGCCTCGGTTTGTGCGGCCTCGGCTTCGGGCTGTTCCAGTCGCCGAACAACCGGGTGATCATCGGCAGCGCGCCCAAGGAGCGCAGCGGCGGCGCCTCGGGCCTGCAGTCGATCGGCCGCCTGCTGGGCCAGTCGGCCGGCGCGGTCATCGTGGCGCTGGTGTTCGCGCTGGCCAAGGTACACCAGACCTTGATCCTGACCTCGATCGCGGCCGCGCTGGGCTTCATCGCGGCGGGCGTGAGCGGCTTTCGGCGCGCGAACGCCCAGCACTAGCCCACTTGCCGCGGACGTCCCGCTCAGCCGCCGCTCACTTGCCGTCCAGGATCTTGCCGGGGTTGAGGATGCCCTTGGGGTCGAGCGTGCGTTTGATGGCGCGCATCATCTCGACCGCTTCGATGCCGGCCTCCTGCACCAGGAAATCCATCTTGTGCATGCCGATGCCGTGTTCGCCCGTGCAGGTGCCGTCCAGGCGGATCGCGCGCGCCACCAGCTGCGCGTTGAGCGTCTCGGCCACCCGCCTTTCGTGGGCGGAGTTGGGGTCGATCAGGTAGCCGAAATGGAAGTTGCCGTCGCCGACGTGGCCCACCAGGTAGTAAGGCAGGCCGGCGGCGTCGGCTTCGTCCACCGATTCGAGCAGGCATTCGGCCAGGCGGCTGATCGGCACGCAGGTGTCGGTGCTGATGGCGCGGCAGCCGGGGCGCGACTGGATGGCGGCGAAGTAGGCGTGGTGGCGCGCCGTCCATAAGCGCGAGCGGTCTTCGGCACTGGTGGCCCATTCGAACGAGCCGCCGCCGAATTCGTCGGCGATCATGCGCACCGTCTCGGCCTGTTCCTTGACGCCGCTGGCGGTGCCGTGAAACTCCATCAGCAGCATGGGCGACTCGGGCAGCGCCAGCTTGCTGTGGACGTTGACCATGCGGATGCTGTTGGCGTCGAGCAGCTCGACCCGGGCGATGGGAATGCCGGCCTGGATGATGTGGATGGCCGTGCGCACCGCCGCCTCGATCGACGGGAACGAGCACACGGCGGCCGACTCGGCTTCCGGCAGCGGATGCACGCGCACCACGATCTCGGTGAACACGCCGAGGGTGCCTTCGCTGCCGACCATGAGCCGGGTCAGGTCGTAGCCGGCGCTGCTTTTCTTGGCGCGGGTGCCGGTGCGCACCACCGCGCCGGAGGCGGTCACCACCTCCAGCGCCAGCACGTTTTCGCGCATGGTGCCGTAGCGGACGGCGTTGGTGCCGCTGGCGCGGGTGGCGCACATGCCGCCGATGGAGGCGTCAGCGCCGGGGTCGACCGGGAAGAACAGGCCTGTGCCCTTGAGCTCGCTATTGAGCTGCTTGCGGGTCACGCCCGGCTGCACGGTGACGGTCATGTCTTCGGCGTTGACAGCCAACACGCGGTTCATGCGGCTCACGTCCAGGCTGATGCCGCCGCGCACGGCCAGCAGGTGGCCTTCGAGCGAGGACCCGACTCCGAACGGGATCACCGGCACGGCGTGAGCGTCGGCGAAAACGATCAGGTCGATGACGTCCTGGGTGCTCTCGGCGAACAGCACCGCCTCGGGCGGGGGTACGTCGACGTAGGCCGATTCGTCGCGTCCGTGCTGCTCGCGCACCGCCAGCGCGGTGGACAGCTGGGCGCCGAAGCGCGCGGCCAGCGCGGCCAGCAGGTCCGGCGTGAGGCGCGCCGGCGCCGCGGTGGAGCGTGGGGAATCGGTCGTCAACAGCATCGTCATTTCTCTTTCAAACAAGGTCAGTGTTCAAGTCGGGCGTCGGCCCAGGCCAGCGCCACCGGGCCGGCCGCCTTCTGGCTGTCGGCGGCCACCAGTTCCAGGATGCGCACACCGGCGACCGGCACGTTCAGCTGCACCGGCGCGGCGCTGCGCTTTTCCAGCAGCAGCTTGCCGTCGCCGTACACGCGGTAGCTGATGGCATGCCGGCGCGCCGCCGCGCGGCTCTCGTCGAGCACCCCGGCGGTGGCCAGGAAACGGCTGTACGGCTGGTCCAGCCGCACTTCCAGGCGCGAGTTGTCGAGCACGCCGATGCCGTCCTGGTGGCGCTTGCCGCCCACGGTCAGCGCGGCGCCGGAGGGCGCGGCGTCCACCCGGGCCGGGACCCAGCCGGCCGGCAGCGTGCGGCCCAGCGCCGCGCGCCCGTCCTCGGCCACGTTGACGCTGGCCGGCATGCGGTCCAGGTACTGCGCCGGCGCGGCCTGCCCCTTCACCAGCAGCAGCGCCGTCTCATGCGGCGCCAGGGTCATCGCGATGGCGTCGCCGGCGAGGGCGCGGCTCTGGTGGGTCCACAGGTCGCGCACGGTGACGCCGGCCTGGGCGCCAAGTCTCAGCCGGGCCAGCGGCAGCGATACGCCGGCGGGCCGCTCGCCGCGGTTGACCAGGGCCACCGCCACGGCGCCCGGCTCGGCCAGCGTCTTGGCCAGGACCTGGGTGTCGCCGTCGCGCATGAGGGTGATGGCCTGGTTGCCGGCCGGGTCCTGGTCCACGGCGACGACGTCGGCGTTGCGCGCGATATCGATCAGCTCCTGCGGCATCCTGGTCAGGTCGGCGCCGAGGATCAGCGGCGCGCTGAGCATGGCCCACAGCGATAGGTGGGCGCGCGCTTGCGTCAGGTGGGCGGCGTCGAATTCGCCGTTGCCGATCTCGAGCATGTCCGGGTCGTTCCAGTGGCCGGGGCCGGCGTACAGCGCACGCTGTTCGGCGCTGTCGAAGTTGCGCAGCATCGAGGCCCAGGTGGCGCTGATGTCCGCGCTGGTGCGCCAGGCGTTGCCCTGCCGCCTGCCCCAGTCGGCCACGCTGGCTTCGCCCCAGGTGCAGATCGAGAGCACGTAGTCGCCCAGCGGGCGCACCGTGGCGATCGCCTTGGCCAGGCTGGCGTACAGGCCCTCGACCTTGCCCTCGTCGGAGCGCTCCGGGTGGGCGCGCACCATCAGCGGCGCCAGCGCGCGGAACTGGCCGGCCTTGACGGCGGCCTTGGCGGGACCGAAGTCGGCCAGGCCGCAGGCGTCCACTTTCAGCAGGTCGATGTTCCACTCGCCGAAGAACAGGCGCATGTCCTGCTCCTGGAACTCGAGCGAGCCGATCTCGCGCTCGGCCACGCTGCCCACCGGCAGGTTGGGGCTGTGCGCGTCCCAGGCCTGGGAGCAGGCGTTGCGCCCGATGTCGGTGTACAGGCCGGCCTTCAGGTCCAGCGCGTGCAGGCGGTCCACCAGGGGGCGCAGGCTGGTCTGGCCGTCGGCCATGGCGGCGCTGGGGAACATGCTGGTGCGCACCTCGATACGCCCGTCGGCGCGGCGCCGCAGCCACCAGCCGTCGTCGATGTCGACGTAGCGATAGCCGGCGTCGGCCAGGCCGGACTGCTTGAGCGTGTCGGCCACGGCCAGGATCTTCGCCTCGGTCACTTCGGTGCGGAACGCGTTCCACGGATTCCAGCCCATCGGCGGTGTGGCCACGTAGGCCGCCGCCGGCACGGAGAACTGGCCGGTGGGCTGCAGGCCGGCGGCGCCGGCGGGCGCGGCGGCGAAGGCGGCCGCCAGCAGGCTGGCGAGCACGGGACGAAGCGGGCGCGGGGACATGTGCGGCATCGGGCTACCTTTTGTATTGATTCGCGTACAGCATTATCTTCCTTATCCGAGCGACAGGTCGTCAAGTATCGGACAATCCGGGCGGTCGTCGCCGTGGCAGGCCTTGGCCAGGCGTTCCAGGGTACGCTTCATGGCCTGCATCTGGGCGATTTTCTCGTCGAGCTCGTCGATATGGCGGCGCGCCAGCGCGCGCACGTCCTTGCTGGCGCGGCCCTTGTCCTGCCACAGCGCCAGCAGGGTGCCGATCTGCTCGAGCGTGAAGCCCAGCTCGCGCCCGCGGTGGATGAAGTGCAGCACCTGCACGTCCTGGGCGCTGTAGAGCCGGTAGCCGGCGCCGGTGCGCCGCGCCGCGCCGATCAGGCCGATCGACTCGTAATGCCGGATCATCTTGGCCGACACCCCGGACGCCTTGGCGGCCTCGCCGATGTTGAGCATGCCCTGCTGGCGCGCCGCGCCATGGTCCAGTGGCGTATCCGGTGTCATCAGCGCGCCCCCGGTTTCCAGCGCTTGAGCAGCAGCGCGTTGCTGACCACGGATACGCTGGAAAAGGCCATGGCGGCGCCGGCGATCATCGGGTTGAGCATGCCGAAGGCGGCCAGCGGCACGCCGATCACGTTGAAGATGAAGGCCCAGAACAGGTTCTGGCGGATCTTGGCGTAAGTGCGGCGCGAGATGTCGATGGCGTCCACCAGCAGGCGCGGGTCGCCCCGCATCAGGGTCACGCCGGCCGTGTGCATGGCCACGTCGGTGCCGCTGCCCATGGCGATGCCGATGTCGGCCGCGGCCAGCGCCGGCGCGTCGTTGATGCCGTCGCCCACCATCGCCACCCGTTGCCCGCGCTGGCGCAGCGCCTCGATCAGCTTGGCCTTGCCTTCGGGCAGCATCTGCGCGCGCACCTCGTCGATGCCGAGCGCGCCGGCGATGTGGGCGGCGCTGCCCTGGTTGTCGCCGGTCAGCATCACGCTGCGCACGCCCAGCGCGTGCAGCCGCGCGATCGCCTCGGCGCTCTCGGGCTTGACGGTGTCGCCAAAGGCCAGCATGCCGAGCAGGCGCGGTTCCGGCTTGACCTGGGCCAGCCAGGACACGGTCTCGCCGGCCTGCTCGTGCTCGCGCGCGGCCTGGCCCAGCGCGCCCAGGCCGATGTCGTATTGCTCCACCATGCGGGCGCTGCCCAGCGCCAGCGAGGCGCCGCCCACCTCGGCGCGCACGCCCAGGCCGGGCACGGCGGTGATGCCGCTGGCCGCGGGCAGGGCGAGCCCGGCGGCAGCCTCCATGACCGCGCGCGCCAGCGGGTGCTCGCTGCCCTGCTGCACGGCCGCGGCCAGCGCCAGCAGCCCGCCGGCCTCGCCCGTGGCGGGCAGGTAGGCGGTCAGGCGCGGCTTGCCGGCGGTCAGGGTACCAGTCTTGTCGAAGGCCACCACGTCCACGCCGTGCAGCAGTTCGAGCGCCTCCGCGTCCTTGATCAGGATGCCGTGGCGCGCCGCCACCCCGGTGCCGGCCATAATCGCGGTCGGCGTGGCCAGTCCCAGCGCGCAGGGGCAGGCGATCACCAGCACCGCCACGGCGTTGAGGATGGCCACGCTGGGGTCGCCGCCGGCCAGCCACCAGCCCACGAAGGTGAGCGCGGCGATGGCGATGATGGTGGGCACGAACACGGCGCTGACCTTGTCCACCAGGCGCTGGATGGGGGCCTTGGCGCCTTGCGCGTCCTCGACCGCGCGGATGATGCGTGCCAGCACGGTCTCGGCGCCGATGGCGCTGGCGCGGGCCACGATCAGCCCTTCGCCGTTGACGGCGCCGCCGATCACGCGCGCGCCCGCCGCTTTGCTGACCGGCAGGCTCTCGCCCGTGAGCATCGATTCGTCGGCATGGGTGGCCCCTTCGATCACCACCCCGTCCATGGGGATGCGCTCGCCGGGGCGCACCTCGACCTCGTCGCCGACCCGCAGCGCGCTGATCGGCACCTCGCGCAGCGCGCCGTTCACGCGCACCCGCGCGGTGACGGGGCGCAAGCCCTGCAGCAGGCGGATCGCTTCCGTGGTCTGGCGCTTGGCGCGCGCCTCCAGCCACTTGCCCAGGCGCACCAGGGTGATGACCACGGCCGCCGCCTCGAAGTAGAGGTGCTCGTGCGCGTGCCCGCCCAGCCATTGGAACACCGACAGGCCGTAGGCCGCGCTGGTGCCCAGCGCCACCAGCAGGTCCATGTTGCCGCTTTTGGCCAGCAGGGCTTTCCAGCCGGCCCGGTAAAAGCGCGCGCCGATCCAGAACTGCACCGGCGTGGCCAGCGCGAATTGCACCCAGGCCGGCAGCATCCAGTGCAGGCCGGCCAGCTCGGCCAGCATGGGCGCGAGCAGCGGCAGGGTGAGCGCGGCCGACAGCGCGATCTGGGCCTGGTCGGGCAGCCCGCCCGCGGCAGTGGGCGCAGCCGCAGCCGCGGCCGGCGCATCGTGGGCGCTGGCGCCGTAGCCCGCCTTCTCGACGGCGGCCACCAGGACGCCCGCCCCCACGCCGGCGCCACCGACCGACACCGTGGCCCTCTCGGTGGCCAGGTTGACGCTGGCGCCCAGCACGCCCGGCACCGCGCGCAGCGCCTTCTCGACCCGCCCCGCGCATGAGGCGCAGGTCATGCCGCTGACGTCGAGCGCGATTTCATCGCTTGCAGTACTCATCGGTTCCTCCGTGGCTTGCAGACCCCGCCATCATGAACCTTCCCATTATAGTAAAGTCAAGCGAACCGGGCAGGCGTACAATTCGCTTGACCTTACCACGGGGGCAAGGTTCACAATGTGTTGGTCATTCATTTTCCAGGAGTATCACATGATCAAGCTGAACGTTCCCGACATGAGCTGCGGCCACTGCGTCGGCGCCATCACCAAGGCCGTCAAGGCGCTCGACCACGACGCCGTGCTCGACTTCGACCTGGCGACCCGCAGCGTCAAGCTGCAGACCGCCGTCCCGACCGGCAGCGTGCTGGCCACGCTGGCCGAAGCCGGCTATCCCGCCACCGAGCAATAGGCGCATGGCGCGGCTACTCACCGGCGCGCTGATCGCCGCGGCCGCCCTGGCCGCCGGCGGCTGCGCCAGCTTCTCGCCGGACGGCGGGTATGGCGCGGTGCGGCGCCTGGCGCAGGAACGCAGCGCCGGGCCAATCCCGGAGAGCGCGCCGGGGCAGTCGTCCAGCGCCGCCGCGCAAGTGGGCGCGCTGCTGGCGCGGCCGCTCAGCGCGCAGGCGGCCGTCACCGTCGCCATGCTGAACAACCGCGACCTGCGCGCCGACTACGCGGAACTGGGCGTCGCCGAGGCCGACCTGGTGCAGGCCGGGCGCCTGCCCAATCCCGGCTTCACGTTCGCGCGCCTGAAGGGTGGCGACGGCATCGACATCGAACGCAAATTCACCCTGCCCGTGATCGCCCTGTTGACGATGCCGATCGCGCGCGGCCTGGAGCAGCGCCGCTTTGAACAGGCGCAGCTGGGCGCGGCGCGCCAGCTGCTGCGCATCGCCGACGCCACCCGGCGCGCCTACTTCGGCGCCGTGGCCGCCCAGCAGAGCGTGCAGTACATGGAACAGGTCAAGAGCGCGGCCGAAGCCGGCGCCGAGCTGGCGCGCCGCATGGCCGCGGCGGGCAACTGGAGCGCCCTGCAGGCCGCGCGCGAACAGGCCTTCCTGGCCGACGCCCAGGCCAGTCTCGCGCGTGCGCAACAGGCACGCGTGGCCGGGCGCGAACGGCTCACCCGCCTGCTCGGGCTGGACGCGGCCAGCTTCACGCTGCCCGAGCGCCTGCCCGACCTGCCGGCCGCGCCAACCGAGATCCACGACGCCGAAGCGCAGGCGCTCGGCAACCGGCTGGACCTGCTGATGGCGCAGAAGGAGCTGGCCGGCCTGGCCGCGTCGCTCGGCCTCACGCGCGCGACCGGCTTCGTCAACCTGCTCGACCTGAGCTACCTGCGCAACAGCGGCGCCCACGGCTACGAGATCGAACTGCAGGTGCCGCTGTTCGACTGGGGCGGCGCGCGCGTGGCCAAGGCCGAGACGCTGTACATGCAGGCGGTGCAGCGCGCCGCCGGCGCCGCTGTCAACGCGCGCTCGCAGGTGCGCGAAGCCTACGCCGGCTACCACAGCGCCTACGAACTGGCGCGCCACTACCGCGACGAGGTGGTGCCGCTGAAAAAACGCATCTCGGACGAGCAGATGCTGCGCTATAACGGCATGCTGATCAGCGTGTTCGAACTGCTGGCCGACGCGCGCGAGCAGGTCGCCAGCGTCAACGCGGCCATCGAAGCCCAGCGCGACTACTGGATCGCCGACGCGGCCCTGCAGGCGGCGATGAGCGGCGCCACCGACTAACCCAGCGCAACGCAGGACGGATACAGCACCATGGTTTCACGCAGAGATTTCTTCATCGGCGCCGGCGCGGCCGCCGTCACGCGCGCGGGCGCGGCCACCTTGCCGGAAGCGGCGCGGATGGACAGCGCCGCCACCCAGGCCCCGCTGGCGCCGCCCAACGGCCGCCCATACAACCCGGTGGTCACCCTCAACGGCTGGACCCTGCCCTGGCGCATGAAGGACAACGTCAAGGAATTCCACCTCGTGGCCGAGCCGGTGGTGCGCGAGATCGCGCCCGGCATGAAGGCCCAGCTGTGGGGCTACAACGGCCAGTCGCCGGGGCCGACCATCGAAGTGGTCGAAGGCGACCGGGTGCGCATCTTCGTCACCAACAAGCTGCCCGAACAGACCAGCATGCACTGGCACGGCCAGCGCCTGCCCAACGGGATGGACGGCGTGACCGGTCTGACCCAGCCCGGCATCGCGCCCGGTAAAACCTATGTCTACGAATTCGTCGCGCGCCGCGCCGGCACTTTCATGTACCACCCGCACGCCGACGAGATGGTGCAGATGGCCATGGGGATGATGGGCCTGTGGATCACCCATCCCAAGGACCCGGCCTTCATGCCGGTCGAGCGCGACTACTGCCTGCTGCTCAACGCCTACGACATCGATCCGGGCAGCCTCACGCCCAAGGTCAACACGATGACCGACTTTAACCTCTGGACCTTCAACAGCCGCGCCTTCCCCGGCGTCGATGCGATGGTCGCGGGCGTGGGCGAGCGCGTGCGCATCCGGGTCGGCAACCTGACCATGACCAACCACCCGATCCACCTGCACGGCCACGAATTCCACGTGACCGGCACCGATGGCGGCTGGGTGCCGCCGGCGGCGCGCTGGCCGGAGGTGACGACCGACATCGCGGTCGGCCAGATGCGCGCGATCGAACTCGTCGCCAGCGAGCCGGGCGACTGGGCCTTCCACTGCCACAAGTCGCACCACACCATGAACGCCATGGGGCACGAGGTGCCGACCATGATCGGGGTCGACCAGCGCGAGGTGCTGGGCAAGATCAACCAGCTGGTGCCGGGCTATATGGCGATGGGCCAGACCGGCATGGCCGAGATGGAGAAGATGGCCATGATGCCGCTGCCGGACAATACCCTGCCGATGATGGGCGGGAGCGGCCCGTTCGGCGGCATCGGCATGGGCGGCATGTTCACCATGCTCAAGGTGCGCAAGGGAATGGCGCGGCACGACTACCGCGACCCCGGCTGGTACAGGCATCCGGCCGGCACCCAGGCCTACGAATGGCAGGAAGGCGGCGCGCCCATGCCGGACACGGTGCGCGCGCCCGACACCGCGCGCATGGCCGCCAAGCCCGGCGAAACGGTGCTCAAGGTGACCAAGGGCGGCCACCATGAGCACTAGCTGGGGCGCTCGTGTCGCAAGCATGTGCTGGTTTCGTGGCAGCGCAACGGTGTGGTGAATTTTTTCGAAGGCTAGTCGATTTCAGGCACCGCCGTTCGTCGTCAGGATGGCGGTCCCTTATCCAATCACTTTCAACATGGAGAAATCATGCACAAGCAAATCATAATCAACCTGCCGGTCAAGGATCTGGACAAGTCCAAGACCTTCTTTTCCGCGCTCGGCTACGGCTTCGATCCGAAAGTCTGCAATGGGGACGCGGCCATGATGGTCATCGCGGACGGCAGCATCCATGCCATGCTGACGACCGAAGCCTTCTTCAAGTCACTCATCGACAAGCCCCTCGCGCAGGCGAAGCAAGCCAACGAGGTCGTGCTCTGCCTCACCTGCGAAAGCCGGGAAGAAGTCGACAGCCTGATCGCCAAGGCCGTCGGCGCGGGCGGGCGCACGCCGCATCCGCCGGAAGACCACGGCTTCATGTATGACCAAGGGTTCGAAGACCTGGACGGCCACCTCTGGAACCTGGTCTGGACGGCGCCGCCGGCCTGACCCTGCCGGCCGGACCGCACGCTAGCGCTAGCGCTAATCGCGAAACGCGGTCTCGGCGCAGCCCTTGACGCCCGGCTTGAGCAGCACGGTCGCGCCGGCCCACACGTCGCCCTCGGCCTTGCCGGCGGCGATCGAGGTCACCAGCAGGGTATCGAGGTCCTTGCCGCCGAACGCGCACATGGACGGCTTGGCCATCGGCAGTTCGATCGTGCGATCGAGCTTGCCCTCGGGCGTGAAGCGCAGCAGGCGGCCGGCGTCGTTGGCGCAGATCCAGTAGCAGCCGTCGCTGTCGATGGCGGCGCCGTCCGGGCGGCCCGGATACTGGTTCATGTCGACGAACACGCGCTGGCGCGTCGGCGTGCCGCTGTCGGTATCGTAGTCGAAGGCCCAGATCAGCTGGCGCGACATGTGCGAGTCCGACAGGTACATGGTGCGCCCGTCCGGCGAGAACCCGAGGCCGTTCTGCACGATCAGGTTCGACACCACCGGCGCGGAGATGCCCTCGCCGCTGCCGTAGCGGTACAGGTGGCCCTCGGCGCGCGCCTCGGCCATGTCGAGCACCATGATGCCGCTCCAGAAGCGGCCCTGGCGGTCGCAGCGGCCGTCGTTGAAACGCATGCCGGGCTTGAGTTCCGCTGGCGCGGCCAGGCGCTCGATGCTGGCGACGCCGCCTTCGGCCCCGCCCTCGCCCTCATTCTCGCCCAGGGTCACCTTGAAGATGCCGCTCTCCATGCCGGCGATGATGCCGCCGCTGGCCGTCGGCGACAGGCAGGCCGCCATCTCCGGCGTGCTCCAGCTGCGCAGCGCGGCGCTGGCGGCGTCCAGGCGCCAGATGCGGCGCGCCGGGATATCGACCCACAACCAGGCTTGCTCTCGCGCGCTCCACACCGGGCTTTCGCCCACCGTGCACGCGTGCGCGCCGACCCGTTCGATGTTCGCAAAATCAGCCATGCGCCGCCTTAGAGATCGGTGATCGGGCTGTAGCGCGGCACCAGCGCCTTCATGATCACCCAGGCGACCAGGTAGGCGGTCGCGCAGATCGAGAACATGATCATGTAGCCGGTGTAGATGTTACCGAGCGCGCCGTAGTAGTCGAACAGCCAGCCGCCGATCTTGGTCACCACCACGCCGCCGATACCGCCGGCCATGCCGCCGATGCCGACCACGGAACCGACGCTGCGCTTCGGGAACATGTCGGAGACGGTGGTGAAGATGTTGGCCGACCAGGCCTGGTGCGCCGAGGCGCCCACGCCGATCAGCAGCACCGGCAGCCAGAAGCTGATGTGGCCGAGCGGCTGCGCCAGCAGCACCACCAGCGGGAACAGCGCGATGGCCAGCATGGCTTTCATGCGGCCGTCGTAGGGATTGTCGCCGCGGTTGATGAAGTAGGTCGGCAGCCAGCCGCCGCCGATACTGCCCACCATGGTCATGCTGTACAACACCGCCAGCGGCAGGACGACCTGGGTGCTGCCCATGCCGTATTGCTGCGACAGGTATTTGGGAAGCCAGAACAGGAAGAACCACCAGATGCCGTCGGTGAGGAATTTACCGATCGCGAAGGCCCAGGTCTGGCGGTAGCCGAGCAGCTTGAACCAGGATGACTTGGGCACCGCCAGCGCGGCCGCCGGCGTGGCTTCCTCGGCCTGGCTGTCGCTGTTGATGTAGGCCAGTTCCTCTGCGCCCAGGCGCTTCTGCTGGCCCGGCGGGGCGTAGAACACGGTCCACAGGCCCAGCCACAGGAAACCGATCCCGCCGATGATGATGAAGGCCGCCTGCCAGCCCCAGGCCGCGGCGATCGCCGGCACCGACAGCGGCGCCAGGATCGCGCCGATGTTGGCGCCGGAGTTGAAGATCCCGGTCGCGAACGAGCGCTCCTTCTTGGGGAAGTATTCGGCGGTGGCCTTGATGGCGGCGGGGAAGTTACCCGACTCGCCCACCGCCAGCGCGGCGCGCGAGACGATGAAACCGGCCACCGAGACCGGCACCGCTGCCAGCCCAAGGCTGGTGAGGATGGTGTTGACGCCGGTGCCGATACCGATCGAGAACGCGTGCATGACGGCGCCCAGCGACCAGATCGTGATGGCCAGCGTGAAGGCGGCCTTGGTGCCGACCTTGTCGATCACGCGGCCGGCGAACAGCATCGCCACGGCGTACACGAACTGGAAGGCGGCGGCGATGTTGGCGTAGTCGCTATTGGACCAGCCGAATTCTTTGGAGAGATCTGGTGCTAAGAGGCTGAGGACCTGACGGTCCAGGTAATTGACCGTGGTGGCGAAAAACAGGAGTGCGCAGATGGTCCAACGGTATCTGCCGATGCCTTGCTGGTTCATAGGATCTTCTTTATGTTTTGTTTTCGGCGGTGTCGCCACCGCCATCGAAACAGGCCGCGCCGCACGCGCTCGTCTCAGCCCCGCGTGCAGGATCCGGCGCGGCCGGACCCACTTGCTGATTACTTCGGCAGTTGCATGGTGCCGTCGACCAGACGCGCCAGCTTGAGCGGATTGGCGTCAGCCAGGTCGGCCGACAACAGCTCGGCCGGCACGTTCTGGTAGCACACCGGACGCAGGAAGCGGTCGATCGCGGTCGCGCCCACCGAGGTGGAGCGGCTGTCCGAGGTGGCCGGGAACGGGCCGCCGTGGACCATCGCGTGGGCCACTTCGACACCGGTCGGGAAACCGTTGAACAGGATGCGGCCGGCCTTGCGCTCCAGGATAGGCAGCAGGCTGGCGGCCAGCGCGCGGTCGTCGGCGGTGGCGTGCACGGTCGCGGTCAACTGGCCTTCCAGGTGCTCGGCGACCTGGCGCAGTTCGGCTTCATCGCGGCAGCGGATCACCAGCGACGCAGGCCCGAAGATTTCGTCTTCGAGCGCCGGCGTGGCCAGGTAGGTCGCCGCGTCGGTCAGGTAGAGCGAGGCTTGCGCCGCGCAGCCCTGGCCGTCCGTCTTGCCCTGCGCGAGCAGCTGCACGCCGGCGATGCCGGACATGCGCGTGATGCCCTCGACGTAGGCCTTGTGGATGCCGGGGGTCAGCATGGTGGCGGCCGACTTGGCTTCCAGCGCGGCGCTGGCCGCTTTCACGAACTGGTCGAACTGCTCGCTCGCCAGGCCCAGGACCAGGCCAGGGTTGGTGCAGAACTGGCCCACGCCCAGAGTCAGCGAATCGACGAAGCCCTGCGCCAGCGCGGCGTTACCCAGCGCGCCAGGTAGCATGAACACGGGGTTAATGCTGCTCATTTCGGCGTACACAGGGATAGGCTCCTTGCGCTGGGCCGCGGTGCGCATCAGCGCCACGCCGCCGGCACGCGAACCGGTGAAGCCGATCGCCTTGATGGCCGCATGGCCGGCCAGGCGCTGGCCGATCTGGCGGCCTTCGCCGAACAGCATCGAGAAGGTGCCTTCCGGCAGAGCGCAGGCGGCAACCGCCTTTTGCACGGCCTTGCCGACCAGTTCCGCGGTGCCCAGGTGGGCGCCGTGGGCCTTGACGATCACCGGGCAGCCGGCGGCCAGCGCGGAGGCGGTATCGCCGCCGGCCACCGAGAACGCCAGCGGGAAGTTACTCGCGCCGAAGACCACCACCGGACCGATGGCGATCTTGCGCAGGCGCAGATCGGGCCGCGGCGGCGCGCGGTCCGGCAGGGCCGAGTCGATGGTCGCGTCGAGGTAGTAACCGTCGCGCACGACCTTGGCGAACAGGCGCAGCTGGCCGACGGTGCGACCGCGCTCGCCTTCCAGGCGCGCTTGCGGCAGGCCGGTTTCGCTCATGGCGCGCTCGATCAGCAGCGGGCCGATGTCGAGGATGTTCTGCGCGATGGCTTCGAGGAAGGCGGCGCGCTGCTCCGGGGTGGTGCTGCGGTAGGCATCGAAGGCCTGCTGCGCCAGGGCGCAGGCGGCATCGGAATCAGCCTCGGTCGCCAGACCGAAGTCGGGGCCCATTTTTTCGTGCGTCGCTGGATTGATCGCCTGCACCACGCCTGCCGTACCGCGCAGGGTGCGTTGGCCGATGACCATTTCTCCGTTAATTTGCATATGAACTCCTAGGGTTATTGTGCGCCCTGGGCCAGGATCAGTTTGCGCAGCATCTCGTCTTCTTCCGCGTTCAGGTCCGTCAGCGGAGCGCGCACCGGGCCGGCCGAATGGCCCACCAGGCGGGCGCCTGCCTTGACGATACTGACCGCGTAGCCAGCCTTGCGGTTACGGATCTCAAGGTAGGGCAGGAAGAACTCGTCGATCAGGCGATTGGTGGTCGCGAAATCGTCTTTGGCGATAGCGTTGTAGAAGTCCATGGCCAGTTTCGGCACAAAGTTGAATACGGCCGATGAGTATACAGGGACACCGAGCGCCTTGTAGGCGGCCGCGTAAACCTCCGCGGTCGGCAGGCCGCCCAGGTAGCTGAAACGGTCGCCCATGCGGCGCCAGATCGAGACCATCAGTTCGATGTCGCCGATGCCGTCCTTGAAGCCGATCAGGTTCGGGCAGCGGTCGGCCAGCTTCTCGAGCGAATCCGGGGTCAGGCGGCACTGGCCGCGGTTGTAGACGACCACGCCGAACTTGACGGACTTGCAGACTTCCTCGACGTGCGCGACCAGGCCATCCTGGCTCGCTTCGGTCAGGTAGTGCGGCAGCAGCAGCACGCCGTGCGCGCCGAGGCGCTCGGCTTCCTGGGCGTAGGCGATCGCCTGGCGGGTCGGGCCGCCGACGCCGGCCAGGATGGGCACCTTGCCGCGGCAGGTGTCGACCGCGGTCTTGATGATGTCGGTGTATTCGCTGGGGACGAGCGAGAAGAACTCACCGGTGCCGCCGGCGGCGAACAGGGCCGTCGCGCCGTACGGTGCCAGCCAGTCCAGGCGGTCGGCGTAGGTCTTCGCGTTGAAGTTGCCTTGCGCATCGAAGTCGGTCAGCGGGAAGGACAGCAGGCCGTGGGACAGGACTTGTTTGAGTTCGTTCGGATTCATGGTATCTCCAGGGGTAAGGAATGACGCGGCGTTAAGTGATACGTCATCGTACAACTATGCATGGCGCTTTGCAAGCACAACCTGCGTGCGTCGCAAAATGGGGACTAGAAGTCTGCGCGGCAGAAGATCTACCGCGCAGACTCCTATGCCTTGGCCGCCTCGAGCTGCTGCTGGGCTTCGCGCAGGCGCTCGCGGCTGTTGCTGAGGTGGGTACGCATGGCCGCGCGCGCAGCTTCGGGGTCGCGCCGCAATATGGCGTTGTAGATGTCCTCGTGCTCATGGATCACGCGCTGCAGGTAGGCGGCCGGATTGTCGTGCACGATCCGCGGCATGTTCACGCGGGCGCGCGGAATGATGGTGGTGCCCAGCTGGCTGAGGATCTCGACGAAATAGCGGTTGCCGGTGGCCTGGGCGATCAGCAGGTGGAACTGCACGTCCGCCTCCACCGCCGGGCTGCCGCGCGCCACGCTGCGGCGCATGGCGTCCAGGATCTTGCCCAGCTCTACAACCTGCGCCTCGCTGCGGCGCGAGGCCGCCAGCCAGGCCGCCTCGGCCTCCATGCTGATGCGCAGCTCGAGCATGGCCAGCACGTCCAGCACCGTGATGATGCTCTCGGCGTTGATGCCAAGCGGCGCGGCGGCGCGCTCGATCACGAAGGTACCGATGCCGTGCCGGGTCTGCACCCAGCCGCCCGCCTGCAGGTGCGACAAGGCCTCGCGCACCACCGTGCGGCTGACCCCGTACTGCTCCATGATGGCCGACTCGGTCGGCAACTTGTCGCCCGGCTTGAGCGCGCCGCCATGGATGCTGGCGGTGATGTGCTCGACCACGCCCTGGGCAAGCGTACGGTGTTTCTTGCGCTGCGGTGGAGCGCTGGGGGTGAAGGCGGCGGAGGGAGTCATGGACATATTATACCCGGAAGTATGTTGTACGACGTCTTATCACAGAATGAGGGAGTATACTGCGCGATTCCGACTTTAAATCATCTTGTTGATTGTTGCTCATGAACTGCCGAGACCACTGCGGGGCCTGTTGCATCGCGCCGTCGATCACCAGTCCGATACCGGGCATGCCGGATGGCAAGCCGGCTGGGGTGCGTTGCGTGCAGCTCGGTGACGATATGCGCTGCCGCATTTTCGGCAAGCCGGAGCGGCCGGCGTTTTGCGGCGGCTTGCAACCATCACCGGAGATGTGCGGTGCCAGCCGCGAACACGCGATCGGCTGGCTGGCCGAGCTTGAGCGCGCGACCGCGCCACTGCCTTCAATACCAAGCAAGCTTCGCCGTCCGCGCTAGTCAAACGTCCACTGGGGGATCATGTGTGGTTTCCATGGCTCGTCGGCGATGGACCGCACAGCCGCGCACGGGCCTTTCGACCACGCCAAGTCCTAGCGAAGACACCCGTTTTACTAAACACCACGAAACTGCATGACAATCAGCGCCGCCGTTTGCCCTGGCAAAGAGGCGCTGCAATACTGGCGATTCACGCAAGGGCAAGCGCGCCCGCGCGTGATCCCCGCAAGGGTCTTCCGAGCCGGCTCTCCCGGCTTTTTTACGCACCGATGCGCCGTCGCGAAAGCCGATGGCGCATCGGTTTTTTTTCGTCCGCATCGCGCGCGCATAAAAAAACCGAGCCATGCCGGAGGTACCGGGATGGCTCGGTGATCGGTCGCGCCGCCCTGCCGGACGGCGCCGCTTTCCGCTTAGTAGTTCAAGCTCGCGCGCACGCCGAACATGCGCGGCTCGACGTAGCTGGCCTGCATGAAGCCGCCCCACACCGAGTCGCCGTTGGTCTTGGCATGGCTGTTGGCCAGGTTACGCACGTAGGCTTCGGCGTACCACTTGCCTTCCGGCGCTTCCAGGCGCAGCGAGGCGTCGCCCATGGCGTACGCTTTCTGGAAGCGGCCGATGTGGTCCCAATCCGAGTTACGCAGGTCGAAGTAGGCCTTGTCGCGCCAGTTGACCTTCACGTAAGGGGTCAGCTTGAAGCCGTTGGCCAGCTCGAACTCCTGCGAGAAGTTGATGTTGAACTGGTACTTCGGCGTGTTCGGCAGGTGGTTGCCGTCGATGTTATACAGCTTGCGTCCCAACAGCGACTTGTCCGGCCCGTTGTAGACCGCCGGGCAGGGCTCGATGCCGAATTCGGCGCGCACTTCGCCGCACTGGTAGTCGTCGCTGTAGTTGTTAAAGCCGTGCACCGCGGTGTTGATGTAGGCGAAGCTGCCGCCCAGGCGGCCGCCATGCCATGGCTTCCAGTCCCACTCCAGCTCCAGGCCGGGAATGGTGGTGTTGCCGACGTTGATGGTGCGCCAGGACTCGTACACGTCGCACTTGGGCTGGTCGACCGGGCATGGCTTGCCGTCGTCCGGAATGATCTGGTTGACGAAGTAGTTACCGGTCAGCTGCATGTCCTTGTAGTGCATCAGGAAGGCGGTCGCGGACACGCTCAACGTGTTGTCCAGGAAGCGGCCCTTGTAGCCCAGCTCATAGTTGATGACGGTTTCCGGACCATACGGCAGGAAGGTCACGGTGCCAGGCTTGCCGGTCGCGGCGCACAGGTGGTAGTTGCAGGTGTCGGTCTTGTCGGCGAAGCCGCCGGCCTTGTAGCCGGTCGACACCGATGCATACGCCATCTGGCGCGGCGTGATCTGGTACTGCAGGCCGGTGCGCCAGGTGACCTTGTTCCAGGTCTCCTTGTGGTCGTTCGAGGTCGGCGCGGCGTAACCGGCGTACGCCGCCGGCCCCGCCGCCCAGCCCATCTGGTTGGTCAGGTCGGTACCGTCGTGCATGTGGAAGCTCGGCGTGCCGGCCACGCCGCGGTCGAACAGGCCGCGGTAGTAGGCCGTGTCGCTGATCCAGTTGCGGCCATAGACCTTGCCGCCCTGGTCCTGCTTCGAGTCGCGGCTGTAGCGCACGCCCAGGGTGCCGGTCCATTGCTGCGCGAAGTTCCAGTCGGCCTGGGTGAAGACGGCCTTGGCGTCGACCTGGCGGTTGGGCTGGTTGTACACCACGCTGCCCGGGTCGCCGTAAGGCTGCTGGATCGATTCGGTCATCTCGTAGTCGATGCGGTTACGCTCGTGCATCGAGAACAGGCCGGCTACGTACTGCAGCGAGCCGAGCTTCTGCTTGAGCTGCAGCTCGTGCACGGTCGACATGTAGCGCGAGTCGGCGGTGCGGTGCCAGGTGTCCTTGATCGGCCAGGTGCCCCAGCTGCCGCCATCCTTGTTCGGGAACTGGACGATGTCAGCCCATGCCGGCGCGTTCTGCATGCCCAGGTCGTCGTCGCTGATCTCGGAGCGGCGCTGGTCGGCGATCTGGAAGTTGTAGTCCAGGACCGTGTGATCGTTGATGTTCCAGTTGGCGCCCGCGCGCAGGGTGCGGATGCTCATGTCGGTGGCGCCGGGGACGTTGACGCTGATGTCCCACGGGCCGCCGGTGCAGGCGTAGCGGGTGCCGGCGCCGGCCGCGCAATCGCGGAAGTGGGCCCAGCCCGCGCCGTTGTCCTGGAAGTCTTCCAGCGCACCGCGCAGGGTCAGGTCCTTGTTGACCTTCAGCGTGGCGGCCAGGCGCGCCGCCCACTGGTTCTGGTTCATGTAGTAGTCGGCCGGCGTGACTGGATGGTTGTAGCGCATGTCGACGTCCGGCTTGCCGTTCGGGATCCAGCCCTTGGACGGCACGTTCGCTTCGCTCAGGTCCTGGGTCTGGTTGGCGTAGCCGTCGCGCGTGACGCGCATGAAGGTGCCGCGCAGGGCCAGCATGTCGTTCACGACGTAGTTCTGCACTACGCTGACCTGCTTCTTGTTGTAGTTGCCCAGGTCGATGTCGGTGTGGCCGTAGTTGCCGGTGAAGTCGGGCTTGGCGGTGATGACGTTGATGCTGCCGCCGGTCGAGTTACGCCCGAACAGCGTGCCCTGCGGGCCGCGCAGCACTTCGAACTGGTCGATGTCGAACATGAGCGCCTGCGCGCCCTGCGGCCGCGGCGAATACAGGCCGTCGATGTGGAAGCCCACCGCCGGATCGCCCGTCTCGGTGAAGTTGGTCGAGGTGATGCCGCGGATGGTGATCTGCACGCCCGAGTCCAGGCCGGTCTCCATCACCACGTTGGGGATTTCGCCGGACAGGTCGCGCAGGCTGACCGCGCCCTTGCGGGTGAGCTGGTCCTGGGACAGCGCCGTCACGGCCAGCGGAGTCTTCATCAGCGAGGTGGTGAAGCGGGTGGCGGTGACGACCACCTCGGGAATCTGGTCCGCGCTGGCGGCGGGGGCGGGAGCGGTGGCGGGGGCTGCGGCCGGCGTCGCGGCGCTGTCGGCGGCGGCCGTTTGCGCGTGGCCTGGCAGGGCGGCGAAGGCGCATGCGCTTGCCACCGCCATGCTCATGACCGTCCGTTTCGTTGGATGTAGCATTGTATCTCCTCAGTTATTGGAATTATCTGTGCGGCGAGTGTCGGCTGCGAAGCGCGACGTCGGCGCCTCGCACGGAGAGGTGGCAGGTCAACGCGCCGTCGCGGGCCTCGTTGGCGCTGCCGTTCAATTCCGTGAGTTTCAGTATTGCGGGCCAAGTTTGGAGGGTCAAACGTTTCGCCGCAGGCAGGCCCAGTTTCATCGTTTTTACTAAACACGCCGCTTGTCGCGCGTTTTCAGCAGGGGCCAGCGGCGCCAGCTCGGCCGCCGGACGGCGCTCGATCTACGCCACGATCGCGTTCACCGGGCGCAGGCCGCGCCGGATGCTGAACCAGGCGGGCCGCCGAAGGAAGGAAATCGAATACACCAGCGGCGCGACCAGGCCCTGGTGTCGATCTGCCGCACGCGCTCGAAGTGCTTCTGGATGAGCACCGCCCGTACCACACGACCGCAGCCCAGATCAGTAGCATGGTGGCCGCGAAGCCGCTGAAAAAGCGCAGGAACAGGGAGCGCGGCGGCGCATTCATCTGCGCACCACGTAGCCGACCCCGCGCACGGTCGAAATATAGTCGCCGCCGACCTTCCTGCGCAGGTTATGCATGTGCGCGTCCAGCACCGGGCCTTCGACGTGCGGCATGGCCTGCGCTTCCAGCTCACGCCGCGTCCACACCCGGTCCGGCTGGCGCAGCAGCGCGTGCATCAAATCGAACTCGGTTTTCGACAGCGGGATCCGCACGCCCGCGCGCATCAGGCTGCGCGCGCTTTCGTCGAGCACCAGGTCCTTCACCTCCCACACGGGCGCGCCGGCCACGCGCGTGCCCGTCACGCGCCGCATCACCGCGCGCAGGCGCGCCATCAGTTCGCCGGTGGCGACGGGCTTGACGAGAAAATCGTCAGCGCCGGCGTCGAGGCATTCGATGCGGTCGTCCAGCGCGTCGCGCGCGGTGATGATCATGATCGGCGCGGCCAGGCCTTGGCGGCGCAGCTGGCGCAGCAGAGCGAGGCCGCCGCAGTCGGGCAGGCCGAGGTCGAGCAGGACCGCGTCGAAGGTGTCCTCGCACAGCCAGTGGCGCGCGTCGGCCGCGTTGCGCAGCCAGGTCGCTTGCTGGCCGGCGTTGACCAGCGCCGCATGCAGCGCGCGGCCCAGTTTCAGGTCGTCTTCGATCAGGCAGATCTTCATCAAGGTTCCCGCGTGTTTTTTCCTCTACTTTACGGGTCCAACCTTCATTTGACCTTCAGGATTCATTGAGATTATTTTGAGGTTGGCTCCTCATACTTCTCCCGGCACCACAACACTTCCATTCACGCCAGGGGACACCATGCACTCACCTATCGCCAAGCGCATCACCTACCATCTGACCATCATGACAGCCTGTCTTCTGGCCGGCTGCGGCAACGCCGGCGGCGGCGGAATCGAAATACTGTCGGCGTTACCCACCCGGATACCGAGCCTGTCGCTGTTCGCCGGCTCGCCGTCCGGCCAGGGCTACCTCGACGGCGCGCGCGCCCAGGCCCGCTTCAGCTACGTGGCGGGCATGCGTTTCGACGGCGCAGGTAACATGTTCGTGGCCGACGCGCGCAACGCGGTCATCCGCAAGATCGATGGCGCCGGCATGGTCAGCACCCTCGCCGGCGGCGCCGAGCTGGCCGGCAGCACCGACGGCAGCGCCGGCGCCGCGAGATTCTCCATGCCGTCCGATGTCGCCATCGATGGCGCGGGCAACGTGTACGTGGCCGACAGCGGCAACAGCGTGGTGCGCAAGATCACGCCGGGTGGCGTGGTCACCACCCTGGCCGGCGTGGCGGGGCAGTACGGCGCGAGCGATGGCGCCGGCGCGGCGGCGCGATTTTCGGGACCGAGCGGCATCGTCGTCGACCGCCAGGGCAACCTGTTCGTGGCCGACACCTGGAACCAGACTATCCGCACGATCACCCCCAACGGCAGCGTCAGCACCTTCGCCGGCAGCGCCGGCGCGTGGGGCCACACCGACGGCGCCGGTGCTGCCGCCCAGTTCAGCGGGCCGGGCAGCATCGCCATCGACGGCGCCGGCACCTTGTACGTCACCGATGGCGACAACACCATCCGCCGCATCAGCGCCGCCGGCGTGGTCAGCACGGTGGCCGGCGTGTCCGGCCAGAGCGGCAGCGCCGACGGCCCGGCGGCCAGCGCGCTGTTCAACGGCCCGTCCGGCGTCACCGTCGACGGCGGCGGCAACCTGTTCGTCATGGACGGCTACAACAGCACCGTGCGCAAGATCACCCCGGACGGCACGGTGAGCACGGTCGCCGGCGTCGCCGGCAAGGTCGGTAACGTCGATGGCGCTGCCGGCGTGGCGCTGCTCAAGGGGCCGGGACGCGTGCTGGCCGACGGCGCCGGCAATGTGTACATCAGCGATAACAATAGCGCGATCCGCAAGCTGGCCGCCGACGGCACGCTGAGCACCTGGGCCGGCGGCACCGGCGCGGCCGGCAGCGCCGACGGGCGTGGCGCCGAGGCGCGCTTCAGCTTCCCCAACGGGATAGCGGTCGACGCGCAAAAGAACCTGTACGTGGCGGACCAGGACAACGCCACGGTACGCAAGATCAGCGCCGGCGGCGTGGTGTCCACCCTGGCCGGCAAGGCGGGCGCCTGGGGTTATGCGGACGGGCGCGCCGACACGGCGCGGTTCTCCGGCGTGGGCGGCATGGCGGTGGACGCCAACGGCAACGCCTACGTCACCGAATTCTATAACCACACGGTGCGCAAGATCACCCCGGCCGGGGTGGTGTCGACCCTGGCCGGCGCGGCCGGCCAGAGCGGCTACGCCGACGGCAGCGGCGCCACCGCGCGCTTCAACGGTCCGAACAACGTGGCGGTGGACCGGCAGGGCAACGTCTACGTGACCGACTACGGCAACAACGCGATCCGCAGAATCACACCGGACGGCCTGGTGAGCACCCTGGCCGGCGCCACGCAGGCGGGCAGCGCGGACGGCGCCGGCGGCGCGGCGCGCTTCAATGGCCCCAACAGCCTGGCCCTCGACGCCGCAGGCAATCTGCTGGTGACCGATGCGGTCAACAACACGGTGCGCAAGGTGACGCCGGCCGGCATGGTGACGACCGTGGCAGGCAAGCCCGGGGAGGTGGGCGGCGCGGATGGCGTCGGCGCCGCGGCGCGCTTCAATTATCCGTGGGGGATCGCGGTCGATCGCGCCGGCGCTGTGTACGTGGCCGACTCGGGCAACAACAGCGTGCGCAAGATCGATGCCGCCGGCAAGGTCAGCACCGTGATCGGCGGCGGCACGGTCTACAGCAACGTGCAGGGCGCGCTGCCGGCTGGATTGGCCTACCCGATCGGGGTGGCCGTCGATCCGACCAGCGACGCCTTGTATATCACCCTTCCCGACGCGGTGCTCAAAGCGGTCGTCAATTAGGCGCGCCGCCTGCGCCCTGCCATCCCGCCAGCGCGCGCAGTTGCGGCAGCAGCTCCTGCGCCATCTGCGCATGCTGGGCGCCTGTGGGATGGGCGTCGCTGGCGTCGCCCGGATGGTAGGCCGACGCCACCGCGCGCACGCGCGGGTCGCCGACCCGGCGGACGGTCTCGGCGATGTCGTCGCTTAGCGCGGCCTTCTTGGCGCCATTGAGTATCGCCCCTTCGGTGAGCGCGATGCGCGCCTGCGGATGGTCGCGCAGCAGCGTGCGCACCAGCGCCACGTAGACCGTCACGTAGGCCTCGCGCTCCGGGATCCCGGTAGTGAAATCGTTGGTGCCGATCGCGCTGACGATCAGGTCGGGCTGGTAGCGGCGCTGGTCCCACGGCTGTGGGTGGGCGGCGTCGGCGATGCCGAGCTGGTAGAAGTCGGGCAGGTTCAATTCGTCGGTGCGGCCGTTCCAGCTGCGCACCAGCCCGCGCCCGCCGTAACAGACCAGCTGGACCTGGGCGTCCAGCGCCTCCCCCATCAGCATGCCGTAGGAGTGGCGCGGATCGGTCCAGGTGGCGTCTTTCTTGATGCCCGCCCGGTCCACGCCCTCGGCGCAGGTGACCGAGTCGCCCAGCACCAGCAGCTTGCGCCGCGGGAGCGGCGGGGCCGCGTCAAGCGCGCCGTCGGTGGCGAAGCCGGCCAAGGTCACCACGCCGTTCCAGGTCTCGGAGCGGTGCATGATGTCGACGCTGTGGTGCCCCGCCGTGGCGGCGTCGACCAAGGTCAAGGTGGTGCGCTCGGGCGGCACGGCGATACGGCGCGGCGCGGCGCCGTCGATCACCACGTCGAGGTAGCTTTGTTTTCCACTGCTCCAGGCGTCCACCGACAAGGCCTTGCCGGTGAAGCTGAACGACAGGCGCACGCCCGGATAGCCGAAGCGCAGGCCGCCGTCGGCGTCTTCCACGGCGCGGCCCATGCGCGCGATGTGGCTGTCGGTGGCGGCCACTGTGGCGGCGCGCGCGCCGCAGGCGGCCAGCATGGCCGCGATGACGATCAGCTTAAGGCGCATGGTCGGCCTGCTTGAGCAGTTTGTCGATGTCGGGCGCCATGGCGTCGGCCCAGATCTGGTAGCCCTTGGCGGTCGGGTGCAGGAAGTCCGGCATGATCTCGGGCGAAATGGTGCCGGCGGCGTCGGTCAGCAGCGGCCCGTAGTCGCGGTACACCACGTGCTTGCCGTCGTTGAGGGTGGCGACCATCTTGTTGAGCGCGACGATGCGGCCGCGCTTTTCGCCATGCACTGTCTCGTCCGACGGCAGCACCGCGTTGAGCAGGATGCGCGCGTCCGGGTACAGCGCGCGCAGCCTGGCCACCACGGCCTTGATGCCGCCGAAGACCTGGACCGGCGTCTCGTCGCACAGGCCGAAGTTGTTGGTACCGATCAGCAGCACCACGACCTTGGGCCGCATGGCGGCGATGTGCGGATCCTGCAGGCGCCACAGCACGTTGCCGGTGTGGTCGCCGCCGATGCCGAAGTTACCGGGCTTGAAGCGGCCGAACTTGGCGTCCCATATCTGCCTGGTCCAGCCTTCGGTGATCGAGTCGCCCAGGAACATGACATCCACCCCGCCCTGGGTCGCCAGGGCCACCTGGTCGGCCTGCATGCGCTGCCAGCGTTCGATCGTCATCCATGGATACTCGACGTTGCGCGGCGCCGGATTGGTGGCGCACATGGCCGGACCGTTGTCGGGAATCGCGACCGACTGCGCGGCGGCGTTCCAGCCGCGCAGGCTCAGGCTGAGCGGGCCGTGGGCGCTGAAGTTGGCGGTCAGGGTCTTGCTCTCGCCCGGCATCAGCGACACGTAGTTGTCCGAGTAGTACACCGGCAGCACGCGCTCGCCGGCCTCGGTCAGCAAGGTCAGCTTGCTGTTCAGGACCGGCAGCGCGGAGTTGTTCTTGAGCGTGATGTTGAGCGCCTGCTCGCTGCCGTACTGGTGGCGGCTGACCACCATCGCCAGCGGCACCGTGGCCAGCCGGTTGAGGCCCTGCTGACCGGCGGGCGTGGTGCTCGGCCAGTAGACGTTCTCCGAGATCACCTGGCCGCCGCTGTTCTTCAGCGCCAGCTTGAGCACCATCAGGCCGTGCTTGGCCAGCAGCGCGTGCAGGCCCAGGTCGATCGGCGCCGAGGTGCGCACCGGCGGGACGCTGACGGTCGCGCTGCCGCTGCCGAGCAGCGCGCCGTCGATGCCGTAGGCCTGGTAGGAGACGGTCGCGTTCTCGAGCGGATGATCGGGATTGTTGATGACCATGACGGCGTGGTCGGGCAGGTTCATCTGCACGTGCACCGGCTCGGCCGCGTGCATCACGCCGTAAAACGAGCCGTGGGTGTCGTAGTCGTGGCTGAGGATCTGCCACATCGTGCTGGGCCAGGCCGGCTGCGTCATCCACAGCATGCGGCCGCTGTTCTCGCGCCACAGGCCGGCGTTCATGCCTTCGAAGATGGCGCGGTGGGTCTCGTAGTTGAGCATCTGGGCCTTGCGTTCGAAGTCGTCCAGCGACACGGCCGCGCCGAAGTTGGTCGCCACCGCGGCCATGAACGGCTTGGAGCCGCCGTTGCCGTCGGGGTGCCAGTCGTGGTAGGCCACGGTGTCGCTGAGCGGCCACTGCTCGGAGGCCGGAATGGCGGCCCTGAGCGCCTCCGCGGTCGGGATCGACGGCGTGCCCACTTCGACCGAGAAGCCCTTGGCGTGCTCGGTGAAGTAGCTGGCCGGCTGGCGGTAGTTGTACGGGCCGCTGCCCTGCAGGTTGATGCGGTTCGAGCTGCCGGTGTACCAGCGGGTGCCGTCCAGTTCATAGATGGCCGCTTCGAGCGCCTGGTTGAGCACCGGCTGCGGCACGCCCTCGTTGCGGCCGAACCAGGCCACCACCGAGGGGTGGTTGCGGAAGCGCTTGACCACGTCGCGCGCGTTGGCCATGAACAGGTCCACGTCCTGGGGCTCGATGTTGTAGTCCTGGGTCGAGGCCCAGAAATCGTTGAGCACCATCAGGCCGTATTCGTCGGCCAGGTCGTAGAACGCCTCCTCGGTGTTCTGCCCGACCCAGTTGCGGATGATGTTCACGTGGGCGTCGCGGTGCAGGCGGAAGTAAGGCTCCAGGCGCTGGCGGTCGACCCGCTTGAGCCAGTCGTCCATGCCCCAGTTGCCGCCGCGCGCGGCGATGCGCACGCCGTTGACCTTGATGACCAGGTAGGGCGTGAGCGTGGTCTCGGGCAGTTCCTTGACGGCGGCGCTGCCGAGCGCCTCGGCGCGTAGGCCCGTGGCCCACTGGTCGCCGGCGATTTTTTTGATCGCCTCGTGGCGCGCGTCGGTGATCTTGATGCCCAGCTCATGGCCCTTGGTGAAGTCGGCCTCGACCCGGTGCAGGTGGCCGCCCGGGTCCACCAGCGACAGCTCGTAGGTGACGGCGCGGATGCCGAAGCCGGTGCGGCTCTGGTCCGACAGCTGCGCTCCCTGGCGCACTTCCACCGCCACGTCGTGCATCTCGGGGCGGCCGTAGCCGTTCGGCCACCACAGGCGCGGGTGCCGCAGCTTGAACGCGGCGAATTCGCCGGCGCCGAAATGCACGCTCTGCTCGCCCGGCGCCAGGGTCACGGCCTTGGTCAGCACGATCGGCTTGAGGGTGCCGGCGCGGTCGGTGACGGTGGCGCGCACGGTCGCGCGCACCGCCCTGGCGCCCAGGTTGGTGACGGGGACGTCGATGCCGATGTCGGCCTCGCTGTTGTCGGCCTTGGGCAGGGCGGTGATCACGTGGGCGTCGCCCAGGCGCAGCTCGCCGGTGGCGCGCAGCACCACGTCCTGCCAGATGCCGGTGTTACGGTCGCGCACGGACGGGATCCAGTCCCAGCCCTCGGAGGCGATGAAGGTAGGGCCGTCCTGGGCCATCACGCCGCCGTTTTCGCCGGCGCCGGCGCTCATCGATTCTTCCTGCGGGATGCCGGGATGGGGCGGCGGCGACACCTTGACCGCGATGACGTTGCCGCCCTTGGCGTCTAGGTAGGGCGCGATGTCGAAGCTGCCGCGCACGAAGGCGCCCTTCATGCCGCCCAGGCGGTGGCCGTTGACCCACACGGCGGCGGCGTAGTTGACGCCCTTGAAGGTGACGAACAGGTGCTGGCCGGCGCGGTAGCCGGCCGGGGCCTGGAAGCTGGCGCGGTACCAGTAGTCCTGCTTGTTCAGGCTTTCGGGAATGGCCAGGTTGTTCAAGCCGTAGTCGGGGTCGGGATAGACGCCGCGGTCGATCAGGGTGGTCAGCACGGTGCCGGGCACGGTGGCCGGGTACCAGCCGGCCGCGTCGAAACCGTTGCTGCTGACCTGGCGCTCGGTGCCGCGCACCTGGGGCGCGGCCTGCAGGGACCAGGCCCTGATCTTCCATTCGTTGGCGGCGCTCTTTTCCAGCGCGGGTCCGGCGTAGGCGGGCCGCGCCACCGGGCTTGAGGGCGGCGTGGCCGAACGCGGCAAGGTCCAGGCGTCCTGCGGCACAACCTGGCCGGCCATCTGGTGGGTTTGCAGCGGCCAGGACGGGCTGCCGGTTTCAAAATTGATCAGCGCCTCGTTGGGCGCGCTGGCGGCCAGGCCGGCCAGCGATGGCGCATCGTAGGCGCCGGCGGACACGGTCAGCCCGGCCACGCGCCCGGCGAAGGCGCCGCCGTGGCCGCGCGGGGCGATGTTCACCTGCGCGTGGGCCCCGGCCTTGAGCGCGACGTCCTGGTGCGCCACCACGCGTCCGTCCGCGTACAGGGTCAGGCGCTTGCCGTCGTAGGTGGCGGCCAGGTGCGACCAGGCGCCGGCCTTGAGCGCCACCTTGGTGCGCAGCGGCGCGCCGTCGCCGCAAAAGGCGAAGCTGCCGTCCACGCTGCACAGATATCCGGCCCCCTCCAGCCCCGCCAGCAGGGTCGGCGCCGCCGTCAGCTCGGACGGCTTGAACCAGCCGGCGATGCTGAAACCGGCGGCGCCGGCGAACAGCTCGCCCTTGGCCTGCTTCTTGACCAGGCCATCGCTGGCGGCCGGGAATTCGGCGTTGAACGGCCCCCAGCTCTGGGCATTGGCGGCGTGGGCCGCGAACGCGGCCAGCAGGATCGATGTGAGACGGATATTCATGCGGACTAACCTTTGGTCAGGCGCAGCAGCACGACGCTGTGCGCTGCGATGTTGAATTCGAGCGGCTTGCTGGTGTCGCCCTGCTTGCCGGTCCAGGCGTCACGCCACTTGTAGCCGCCCTTGGACAGGTCGATGGCGCGGTTGGACAGGTCGTCGCTGACGTCATGCTGGCGCCAGTCGTAGCCCAGCTTGACGGCCTGGGCGCCGCGGTTGAGCACCATGAAGGCCCACTCGCCGTTGGCCAGCGGCTTGGCCCAGTATTCCAGTGGCCCTTCGTTCAGGAAGCGCCAGGCCTGCACGCCCAGCTTGTCCTGGTTGATCGACAGGACGGCGCGGTTGGTCAGGATCTTGCGGGTCGACTCCGGCATGGAGCGCAGGTCGTTGCCGAGGATGAGGGGCGAATCCATCATCGACCAGATCGACAGGTGGGCGCGGTCCTCGTCTTCGGTCATGCCCATGCCAACTTCCAGCATGTCCATGTCGTTCCAGTGGCCGGGGCCGGAGAACACGCGCAGGCCGGCCTGCTTGTCGAGGATGCGCAGCACGCCGAGCGAGGACCAGGAGCCGTGATTGACTTCGCAATCCCAGCAGGCGTAGATGTCGCCGGTGGTGCGCCACGAGTGGCCCACGTCCTTGGCCCATTCCCAGGGTTTGCTCTCGCCCCACTCGCACATGCTGAACACCATCGGGCGTCCGGCGCTGTGGATCGCGTCGCGCATGGTGGCGTAGGCGCCGGCCGCGCTCAGGCCCTTGCTGTCGCACCAGTCGTACTTGACGTAGTCGATGCCCCAGCGCGCATAGGTGAGCGCGTCCTGGTACTCGTGCCCGCGGCTACCCGGATGGTGGCCACAGGTGGTGGCGCCCACGTCGGAGTAGATGCCCAGCTTGAGGCCCTTGCCGTGCACGTAGTCGGCCAGTGCCTTCATCCCGGACGGGAAGCGCTGGGCGTTCGGCGCGATGTTTCCGTCCTTGTCGCGCTCTCCATGCCAGCAGTCGTCGATGTTTACGTACTCGTAGCCGGCGTCCTTCAGGCCCAGCTTGACCATCGCGTCGGCGGTCTCGCGGATCAGCTTCTCGTCGATATTGCAGGCGAACTTGTTCCAGCTGTTCCAGCCCATCTGCGGCGTGGCGGCCAGGCCGTCGAACTTCTGCGCGGACGCGTTCGCGCCCGCCAGCATCCCCGCCACCAGCATCAGCGGCGGCATCCATCGTTTGATCGTCACTTGTCGTCTCCTTGGTCTAGCGCTGCAGGGCGTGCAGCTTGTCCGCGTGCGCCTTGATCAGCAGCAGCGATGGTACGTCCGAATCGAACACCGAATACAGGCCCTGCTCCTCCTGCGGCGGATCGCCCACGAAGTCGTTCCCCTCCTTCCACCAGTAGTTGGCGTTGGCGGCGCGGCCGGCGCCGCCCCAGGCCCAGAAGTTCCAGCCGGCGACCGGATCGCCCGCGGCGGCGTGGCGCTCGATCAGGTCGAACACCTCGCCGTAGAAGCGGTCGCGCAGCTTGGTGGTGGCCTTGATGCTGAACGAGGGGCCGTCGCGGTCCAGGCCGAATTCCTCCAGCACGATCGGCTTGCCCAGCTGCTTGGCCAGCTCGATGTGGGCGTTCAGGTAGTCGCGGCTCTTGGCCAGCGCGCCGTCCCAGGTCTCGGCCGGCTTCTTGGAGTCGAACCAGCCCCAGTTCTTGGGCCACAGGTGGTAGGTCAGGTAGTCGATGTCGGGCGTGGCGTGGGCGGCCAGGTACAGCTTGGCGTCCTGGGCCGAGCCGGCCAGGCCTTCGCTGCCGCTGCTGACCAGGTGGTTGTGGTCGAGTTCATGGATGAAGCGGGCGGTGTCGCCGACCCACTTGACGTAGACCGCCTTGTCGGCGTCGTCCACCTTCTGGTTGCCCGGGCGCGGCTCGTTGGCCAGCTGCCAGGACATGATGGTGGGGTCGTCCCGGTACGCCAGGCCGGTGACGCTGTTGACGCGCCCGACGATGGCGCGGATCACGTTGCGGAACTCCTCCTGCGCCTGGGCGTTGCGGTAGAAGCGCGCCGAGTTGGCCATGAAGGCGTCGTAGTCGCCGGTGACGTTGGGGTCGAGCGCGGGCGTGCCCTCGAACCAGTTCATGTACTGGGTCATCCCGCCCGACCACTGCCAGAAGTTGTTCAGGTAGAGGACGATGGTCATGTCGCGCTTGCCCAGCTCGGCGATCAGGAAGTCCAGCCCTTCGAGCAGGGACTCGTCGTACTTGCCGGGCGCGCTGGTGGTGGCCGGGCGCACGGCGCTGCTCATGGCGGTCTTCTCCGACACCGCCAGCACGCGCACGTTGTTGATGCCGAGCGCCTTGAGGTTGTCGAGCTCCTTGAGCAGGCGCGCGCGTTCGCCCACGCCGCTGGCCGCGCCCAGGTAGCCGCCGTACCAGAAATTGGCCCCGGCGATGTAATACGACTGCCCCTTGCGGGCGAAGTGGGTATGCTTGACGGTGACGAAGGCGTCCTTGGCCGGATGCGCGGCCGCCGGCGCCGCCTCGACCATGCTGCATACGCCGGCCATCACCAGGCTGGCGCCCAGCTGGATTACTCGATTCATGTTCTGCCCTTGTGTGGTGGGTGGTGGGTGTTGGGTGCTTATACAGCTGCGGCCGCGGCGGCGCCGCGGTACATATTGGCGTACTTGAGGCCGAAATACAGGATGAAGACGTAGCAGGCGGCCGGGATCAGGAAGGAGATCTGCAGACCGATATGATCGGCCATCAGTCCTTGCAGGAAGGGCACGATGGCGCCGCCGACGATGGCCATGCACAGGATGCCCGAGCCCTGGCCGGTCTGGGCGCCCAGCTTGTGCAGCGCCATGCTGAAGATGGTCGGGAACATGATCGAATTGAACAGGCCCACCGCGATCAGCGACCACATGGCCAGGTAGCCGTGGCCGAAGATGGCCAGCATGATCAGGCAGATCACGATGGCGGCGTTGGTGGCCAGGGCCTTGCCCGGGCTGACGTAGCGCATGACGCCAAAGCCGATGAAGCGCCCGACCATCGCGCCGCCCCAGTAGTAGGCGACGAACATGGCGGCCGCGCCCGGCGCCAGGCCGGCCACGTTACGCTCACCCATGAAGTTGATCAGGAAGCTGCCGATGCTCACTTCGCCGCCGACGTACAGGAAGATGCCGATCGCGCCCAGCAGCAGGTGGCGCTGGGCCAGCACCGAGGCACCCCCGCGCGCGGCGGCATGGCTGTCGTCGGCGTGGCTGATGCGGGGCAGCTTGACCAGGGCGAACAGCAGCGCCAGCGCCAGCAGCGCGCCGGCCAGCGCCAGGTAGGGGCCCTGCACCATGGCCGCCTCCTTCGCCTTGTACAGGGCCGCGTCGACGGCCGGCATGGCCGCCAGTTCGGCCGCGCCGAGCACGGTGCCGGACAGGATCAGCATGCCGCCGAAGGCCGGGCCGATCGTCGTGCCGAGCGAGTTGAAGGCCTGGGTCAGGGTCAGGCGGCTGGACGCGGTGGCCGGCGCGCCCAGCACCGTGACGAAGGGGTTGGCCGCCACCTGCAGGACGGTGATGCCGGCGGCGAGCACGAAGAAGGCCAGCAGGAACACCGCGTAGCCGCGCACCGAGGCCGGATAGAACAGGGCGCAGCCGCTGGCGGCGATCACCAGCCCGGCGACGGCGCCGGCCTTGTAGCCGATCTTCTTGATCAGGAGGCCGGCCGGGAGGGAGACGATGAAGTAGGCGCCGAAAAAGCAGAACTGCACCAGCATCGCCTGCACGTAGGTGAGCGTGTAGACCGCTTTCAGGTGCGGGATGAGCACGTCGTTGAGGGAGGTCAGCAGGCCCCACATGAAAAACAGCAGGGTGATGATGATGAGCGGGGCCGTGTTGCTGGACTGTCCGAGCCGTTCGCCGGGCGCGAGCGTGCCGTGTGCTACGTGTTCCATGGTGCTTGTCTCCTGGTGGGGAAGGCGGCCCTGCGCGGCGCCGGTGGGCACGGGCAGGTCTTATATTGATGAAAATATTCTGCCCGTGAGCACCACCAGGGTCAAACGATGGCGCCGATTTCGCCCGAGTTTAGCGGTGATCACTAAACAAGGCGCCCGCTGCCCGCCCGGGGCCAGTCGCACGGGCGTGGGCCGGCCCAGCGTGTTTAGTAAAAGCGGACTAAACTGCTTTTAAAGCCGATCAATCGTTTGCCATGGGCTAGTCGATATGCAAGACTCCAATCAAGTTAAGCCAGCTGTAACAGGAGAGCCCCTTGAAATCCGCCACGACAGTGAAGGCGCGCCGATGAGCGCCGCCGCAGCGCCCGTCACGATCCGCGACATCGCCAAGTTCGCCGGGGTCTCGCCGGGGACCATCTCGCGCGCCCTCAAGAACGAGCCCGGGCTGACCGAACAGACGCGCCAGATGGTGCTGGCCGCGGCCCAGCAGCTCGGCTACGACTTCTGCAAGCTGCGCCGCAAGCGCGTGCGCCGCCTGACCTTCCTCCTGCACCGCCAGCACAACACCGCTGCCAGCAGCCCGTTCTATTCGCCGGTGCTGCACGGCGCCGAGGAAGCCTGCCGCAAGCAGGGTATCGTGCTGTCCTTCATGGCGGTGGGCCCGGCCGACGGTGTGACCGAGCAGCTGCGCATGCACGCGCCGGACGGCATGGTCTGCGCCGGCTTCTTCGAGCCCGAGCTGCTGGGCGCCCTGCGCGCCACCGGCAAGCCGCTGGTACTGATCGACATGAAGCTGCGCGGCTACAGCTCGGTCAACCCGGACAATATGATGGGCGGTTACCTGGCCACCAAGCACCTGCTCGACGTGGGGCGCAGCCGCATCGCCATGATTTCCGGGCCGCTGAGCCACTACAGCATCCGCGAGCGCAACCGCGGCTACCGCCAGGCGCTGTTCGACGCCGGCATCCTGGCCGATCCGCGCTACGAGGTGAGCCTGGCCGACGGCATCGACCTCGAGACCGGCGCCTGCGAGGCGATGCAGACGCTGCTGGACCTGCCGCATCCGCCCGACGCGGTGTTCTGCTACAACGACAGCGCGGCCCTGGTGGCGATGCGCTGCTGCCTGGCGGCCGGCCTGAAGGTGCCGCACGACGTGTCGATCGTCGGCTTCGACGACATTTCCAGCGCGGTGCTCGGCCACCGCCCGCTGACCACCCTGCGCATCGACAAGAAGGAGCTGGGCGCGCTCGGCGTCGAGCTGCTGCTCAGCGGCCAGCACGAGGTCGCGCTCGAGAAGGTGGCGCCGGTCCACCTGATCGTGCGCGCCAGCACCGTGTGCGACGACTGGGGTCCGCACAAATAAAGCTATTGGAGTAGAGCGGCACCGCCGGCGCGAGACTGGCGGGCCCGGAAGACGCTTCGCCGCAAGACCCGGCGCCCTTTGGCCGCCGGCGGGGACCGTCACGTCCGACGTAAATGGACAGCGCACAGGCGCCGCCCGCAGGCTAGCGGCGGCATTTAACGATCAGGGCCGCCCGGCGGCCCGCATATGAACCCCAATCGACACGAGACACCACGATGGTACCTGACTTCCAATCCCGCGCTACCCTGCTCGGCCACATCCGCCACACCAAGCAGTTCTACGATCCGCGCTGCGTCGATCCGAGCGGCGGGTTCTACCACTTCTACAAGGACGACGGCACCATCTACGACAAGCGCACGCGCCACCTGGTCAGCAGCACCCGCTTCGTGTTCAACTACGCGATGGCCTACCGCCAGTTCGGCGACGAGGCCGACCGCCAGCGCATGCTGCACGCGCTGGCCTTCGTGCGCGCCGCGCACCGCGACCCGGCCAGCGGCGGCTACGCCTGGGAACTGCGCTGGGAGGATGGCCAGGCCACGGTCACCGACGCCACCAACCACTGCTACGGCCTGGCCTTCGTGCTGCTGGCCTACGCCCACGCCCACATGGCCGGGGTAGCCGAGGCGCGCGCCCATATCGAGGAAACCTTCGCCCTGATGGAGCGCCGTTTCTGGGAGCCGCAGCACGGCCTGTACGCGGACGAGGCGACGGCCGGCTGGCAGGTGCTGCCCTACCGCGGCCAGAACGCCAACATGCACAGCTGCGAAGCGCTGCTGGCGGCCTTCGAGGCCACCGGCGAGACGCGCTACCTGCTGCGCGCCGAGACGCTGGCCCACAACATCACCGTGCGCCAGGCGGCCCTGGCCGATAACCTGGTGTGGGAACACTACCGCAGCGACTGGTCGGTGGACCCGGACTACAACCGCCACGACAGCAGCAACATCTTCCGCCCGTGGGGCTACCAGCCGGGCCACCTGACCGAGTGGAGCAAGCTGCTGCTGATCCTGGAGCGGCACCGGGACCACCTGGCCGGGGACGCGGGCTGGCTGCTGCCGCGCGCGGCCGAGCTGTTCGACGCCGCCGTGGACAAGGCCTGGGACGGCCAGCATGGCGGCATCTACTACGGCTTCGCGCCGGACGGCGCCATCTGCGACGCCCACAAGTATTTCTGGGTGCAGGCCGAGAGTCTGGCCGCGGCGGCGCTGCTGGGCGCGCGCACGGGCCAGGCGCGCTACTGGGACTGGTACGGGCGCATCTGGGCCTACAGCTGGGAGCACATGGTCGACCATGCGCATGGTGCCTGGTACCGCATCCTGGGGCCGGACAACGCCAAGCTGACCGACGAGAAGAGCCCGGCCGGCAAGACCGACTACCACACCATGGGCGCCTGCTACGAAGTACTTACCGTACTGAAGGATTGAGATGAGCGGCTTTCCCGAATTTATCGCCGCCGGCGAGGCCCTCACCGACCTGATCGCCGAACCGGGCCAGCAGCGCTGGGCCAGCCAGGTGGGCGGATCGACCTGGAACGTGGCACGCGCGATGGCGGCGCTGGACCTGCCGAGCGCCTTCGCCGGCGCCATCAGCCGAGACGTGTTCGGCGAGCAGCTGTGGCAGGCCAGCGCGGCGGCGCGGCTGGACCTGCGCTTCCTGCAGCGCTACGCCAAGTCGCCGCTGCTGGCGATCGTGCACCGGATCGACCCGCCCAGCTATTTTTTCGTCGGCGACGACAGCGCCGACCTGCACTTCGACGCGGCCGCGCTGCCCGAGGGCTGGCGCGCGCACTGCCGCTGGGCCCATTTCGGCGGCATCAGCCTGGCGCGCGCGCCGCTGGCCGGCAAGCTGGTTACGCTGGCCGAGTCCTTGAAGCGCGACGGGGTGGGCATCAGCTACGACCCCAACTTCCGGGTGCTGATGGATGAAGGCTACGACGCCACCTTGCGCCGCATGACCGAACTGGCCGACGTGGTCAAGGTGTCCGAGGAAGACCTGGCCGGCCTGTTCCGCAGCGACGACCTGGAGGGCGCCTTCGCGGCGCTGCGCGCCTTCAATCCGGCGGCCAGCTATCTGTACACCAAGGGCGCCCAGGGCGCCTCGCTGCATGTGGGAGACCAGGCCTGGCATGCCGGCGCGCCACGCATCGCCGTCGTCGACAGCGTCGGCGCGGGCGACGCCTCGATCGCGGCGCTGGCCTGGAGCATGCTGCGCAAACCCGAGCGCACGCCGGGCGAGCACCTGCGCTTCGCGGTGTGCGCGGGCGCCGGAGCGTGCCTGGGGGCCGGCGCCAGTCCGCCGTCGGAGGCGCTGATCGAGCGCCTGCTGGCCACGCTCTAGGGTCGGCCAGCTAGTTAAGCGGGACAGCGGGCGGCGGACAGCGGCGGGCGCGGCCAGGCGCCCCGGCCGCGGCGCCGGATACGCGCGCTCAGCGCACCAGGCAGGGGCGCTTGTTGTTGAACTTCCAGCCGGGGATCACATGCTGCATGGCCGCCGCGTCGTCGCGCGCGCCCAGGCCCATGCCCAGGTACAGCTGGTGCGCCGCCTCGACCGCCTCCATGTCGAGCTCCACGCCCAGGCCGGGCGTGGACGGCACGTCGACCTTGCCGCCCACGATCTGCAGCGGCGCGCGGGTCAGGCGCTGCCCGTCCTGCCAGATCCAGTGGGTGTCGATCGCCGTGATCTTGCCGGGCGCGGCCGCCGCCACGTGGGTGAACATCGCCAGCGAGACGTCGAAGTGGTTGTTCGAGTGCGAACCCCAGGTCATGCCCCACTCGCGGCACATCTGCGCCACCCGCACCGAACCCTGCATGGTCCAGAAGTGGGGATCGGCCAGCGGAATGTCGACCGACTGCTGTTGCACCGCGTGGCGCAGCTCGCGCCAGTCGGTGGCGATCATGTTGGTGGCGGTCGGCAGCCCGGTCTCGCGGCGGAATTCCGCCATCACCTCGCGCCCCGAGAAACCGTCCTCGCCGCCGCACGGGTCCTCGGCGTAGGCCAGCACGTCGCCGCGCCCGCGGCACAGGCGGATCGCATCCTTGAGCAGCCAGGCGCCGTTCGGGTCGAGCGTGACGCGCGCCTCGGGGAAGCGTTCGGCCAGCGCGGTCGCGGCCTCCATCTCCTGCTCGCCGCGCAGCACGCCGCCCTTGAGCTTGAAGTCGCGGAAGCCATAGCGCTCGTAGGCCGCTTCGGCCAGCGCCACCACCGCCTCGGTGGTGAGGGCCTTCTCGTGGCGCAGGCGCGACCAGGCGTCGCCGGCATCGCGCTCGTGCGCGTACGGCAAGCCGGTCTGGGCGCCGTCGCCGATGTAGAACAGGTAGCCGAGCATCTCGACCTGGTCGCGCTGCTGGCCGTCGCCGAGCAGCGCCGCCACCGGCACCCCGAGGAACTGGCCGAGCAGGTCGAGCAGCGCGCATTCGAGCGCGGTGACGGCGTGGATGGTGACGCGCAGGTCGAAGGTCTGCAGCCCGCGCCCGCCGGCGTCGCGCTCGGAGAAGGCGGCGCGCACCTGGTTGATGATGGCGTTGTAGGCGCCGATCGGCTGGCCGACGACGAGCTCGCGCGCGTCCTCGAGCGTCCTGGCGATGGCCGCCCCGCCCGGCACCTCGCCCACGCCGCGGCGCCCGGCGCTGTCGGTCAGGATCACCAGGTTGCGGGTGAAATAGGGTCCGTGGGCGCCGCTCAGATTGAGCAGCATGCTGTCGCGTCCGGCGACGGGAATGACTTGGAGGGACGCGACGGTCGGGGTGCCGGAGGTGGCTGGCTGATTGGTATGCATGGAAAGTGTCTGTCGGTGACGCGAGGGAATCGCTGATAGTCGCAATGGTAGCGGTATCAAATTCGGAAGTCAATCTATTTCCAATCACCCACTTGACCGTTTGCCGTGCCGCCCGGCGGTCCGATCAGGTGCTTTCACGCTCCATGATCGTGAAACCGATGTCGCACACGGGCTCGGAGACGAGCTTGCCGTCGGAGCGCGCGATGATGTAGCGGGCGGCCGTGTTGCCAATCACGGTGCCGTCGATGCGCACGCTGGTCAGGGCCGGGTTGACGTCGCGCGAGAAGCTCAGGTCGCCCATGCCGACCACGGCCAGCTGGTCCGGCACGGCGATGCCCTGGGCCTGGGCTTCCATGATGACGCCGATGGCCATCATGTCGGAGCTGCAGAACAGGGCGTCGATGCGCGGATTGCGCGCCAGCAGTTCGCGCAGGCCGCTGCGGCCGCTGCCGAGGGTGGTGGGGGCCGGCACGATGCAGGACGACATTTCATCGGCCCCGGCCGCCATCATGCCCAGTTCGCGCGCGCGGTCGGCGAAGGCCTTGTTGCGGCGCACCGCGCGCTCGTCGTTGGCGCTGAGCGTGGCCACGCAGCGGCGCCCGCGCTGGTGCAGGAAGTCGGCCACGGCGATGCCGATCTTCTCGTGCGAGAAGCCGACCAGCATGTCGATCGGGGTGGGGGTCAGGTCCCAGGTCTCGACCACGGGAATGCCGCTGGCCAGCAGGCGCCGGCGGCCCTGGGCCGAGCGCATGATGCCGGTCAGGACTACGCCGTCGGGGCGGCGCCCGATGATGGCCTCGAGCAGCGCGTCCTCGCGCGAGTTCTGGTAGCCGGACTGGCCGAGCATGAGCTGGTAGCCGGAGGCGGCCAGCGACTCGGTGAGCGACTGCACCATCTCGAGGAAGACCGAGCCGGTGATGGTGGGGACCACGGCGGCCACGAGCCGGCTTTTCTTGGAGGCCAGGCCGCCGGCCAGCATATTGGGCACGTAGCCGGTGCGCTCGACCGCGTCGCGCACGCGCTGCAGGATCGCCGGGGACACTGCGTCCGGCGTGTTGAGGGCGCGCGAGGCCGTGATCGGGGCGACGTTGGCCAGCTTGGCGACGTCGCGCAGGGTCAGACCGCCGCCGGAACGCCGGCTGCGCTTGACGGGGACGGCCGGGGCGTCGGGAAGGGCTTCAGGGACGGGGCGGATTTTATCGGTCATGGTGACGATTTTAGCATCGCATCCCCGCCTTACGGATGATTTCGGGGCGCCGCGCCGACAATATCCGGCGGCGCGGCGCCCGCGCCGGTCATTGGTATTTCTTCTGCATCTCGTCGTAGTAGCGCTTGAGCGTGAAGAAAGCCTGCTTCTTCTTGCCGTCGTCGGAAATGAGGCCCTTGCGGTTCCAGAAATCCTGGAAGTAGGGATGCTGGCGCCGCGGCGAGCGGAAGTCCACCAGGATCCACGGCGTCATCCCGCGCAGGCCGGGGATGGCCGCGAGCATCTTGAACTGGTTCTTGTACAGCGCGTCCTGGTACTCCTCGCTCCAGCGGGTGTCGGCGTCGGCGTGGTAGCCCGCCAGCGCGTCGGCGCCGAACTCGGTGATCACCACCGGCTTGTTGTACTTGATGTTGAAATGGTAGTTGAGCATTTCCTTGTTGCTGGCCCAGTACCAGCCGGCGTATTCGTTGAAGCTGGCCAGGTCGAGCTGGTCGGCCAGGGGATCGGCCACCTCGACCTCGTTGCCGACCCGGTGCACTTCCAGCGCGGCCGCCACCAGGCGGGTGTCGTCGAGCGCGTGGGCGGTGGCCGCCAGCTTGCCCATGAACACGTTGCGGGGCGCGCTGACCGGGGTTTCGTTGCCGATCGACCAGACGATCACGCTGGCGCGGTTCTTGTCGCGCACCATCAAGTCGGTCAGCTGCGCGTTGGCGTTCTTGAAGGTGTCGGGATTGTTCCAGGAGATGGTCCAGTACACCGGCACCTCGGCCCACACCAGGATGCCCATCTCGTCGGCCAGGCGCAGCATCTCCTCGCTGTGCGGGTAGTGCGCCAGGCGCACGTAGTTGCAGTTCAGTTCACGCGCCCATTGCAGCATCATGCGCATGTCGCCCTCGCCGCGCAGGCGGCCCGGGATCAATGGATTCTCGTCGTGCAGGGCGATGCCGCGCAGGAAGATCGACTTGCCGTTGAGCAGGATGTCCTGGCCGCGCGTCTCGATGGTCCGAAAGCCGATGCGGTCCTGCACCTGGTCGCCGCCGCCGGCCAGCTCGACCTGGTACAGCTTGGGATGCTCGGGCGTCCAGTAGGCCATCTTGGCCACCGGAATGCTGAGCGCGGCGCGGCCGCTGGCGTCGGTGTGCACGGTGGTCTTGATGCCGGCCTCGGGGATCGACACCGTCACCGCCTGCGACGGCTGGGCGCCGGCCAGCTGGACGTAGCCCTCGATGCGCTTGAGGTTGCCCTTGGCCAGCTGCACCTTGTAGTCGGCGATGTAGGTGGCCGGCAGCTCGGCCAGCAGCACGTCGCGGGTGATGCCGCCGTAGTTCCACCAGTCGGTGTTGACGGTCGGGATCTCATCCTGGTGGCGGGTGTTGTCGGCCTTGACGACGACGAAGTTATGGCCTTTGGCGAGCTTGCCGGTGACGTCGAACTGGAATGGCGTGAAGCCGCCCTTGTGGGCGCCGAGCTTCTTGCCGTTCAGGTAGACGTGGGCCTCGTAGTTGACGGCGCCGAAGTACAGCACGTAATGCTTGCCCGGCTTGGGATCGGCCTCGAAGCTCTGGCGCAGCCAGATGGTGCCCTCGTACAGCTGCAGCTTCTCGGCCTGGGAGTTCCAGTCGCCGGGGATCTTCATGGTCGGCGAGAGGTCGAAGTTGTACTCGACCCAGTCGCCCTTGTCGCGCGGCTTGCGGTCGTCGTAGAAGCCGCCCTTGCCGCTTTCGGAGGCGTCGAAGGGGGTGTGGCGGTAGTCGTAGTAGCCCATCTCGTAGGGGTCGATGATGTAGTTCCAGCGCCCGTTCAGGCTCACATGGCTGCGCCCGTAGATGTTCTGCAACTGCGGCATGGCCGCGTCGGCGCGCGGGCCGGCGGCCGGCTGGCCGGCCAGTTGCACGTCCACGGGTGGCTGCTGGGCCGCGGCGCAGCAGTAGACGGCCGCGGCGCAAAGGGCGCCGGCGAGCCGGAGAAAGGCGGACTTCATGTGATGGTCTCCTGGTGATGGATTGTTGTTGAGATGCTGACTGCGTGACGGTCCCCGCCAGCCGGTCGCCGCGGGCTGGACGTTGGTAGCGCTACCAACACTATTCCAGCATGGTAGCGGGACTGAAAACGGAAGTCAACGCGTTTTTCTTGCCAAAAATGGGGGCGCCGCGCGCAAAAAGACGGGCGATGCTTGCGCCCCGGCGGGCGCCGCGAGGCGTGCTCGTGGTAAGCTTCGACGCCGCGCCGGCACGCTCGAAACCCGGCGCGCTTACCGCACGACCGACAACCGCCTGGAACCCATCGCACAACCCACTAACAACCTGCTAACAACCCATTTTCATCGGATTCATGGATACTATTCTCGCGCTCAAAGCCATCATCATGGGGCTGGTGGAAGGCTTCACCGAATTCCTGCCCATCTCCTCCACCGGCCACCTGATCCTGGCCGGCAGCCTGCTCAAGCTCACCGACGACAAATGGAAGGTCTTCGAGATCGTGATCCAGGCCGGCGCCATCCTGGCCGTGTGCTGGGAATACCGGGCGCGCATCGCCGCCGTGGTGGGCGGGCTGGGGTCCGATCCCAAGGCGCGCCGCTTCGCCTTCAACCTGGCGGTGGCCTTCATGCCGGCCGCGCTGCTGGGCCTGGCCTTCGGCAAGAAGATCAAGGCGGTGCTGTTCAAGCCCGAGCCGGTGGCCCTGGCCTTCATCATCGGCGGCCTGGTGATCCTGTACGCGGAGCGCCGCCACAAGGCCAGCCCGGTGAGCGAACGGGTCGCCTCGGTCGACGACATGACGGTGATGGACGCGCTCAAGGTCGGCTGCGCGCAAGCGTTCGCGCTGATCCCCGGCACCAGCCGCTCGGGCGCCACCATCATCGGCGGCATGCTGTTCGGCCTGCCGCGCAAGGTCGCCACCGAGTTCTCCTTCTTCCTGGCCATCCCCACCCTGCTGCTGGCCACCGCCTACCAGCTGTTCAAGGAGCGCGCGCTGCTGTCGGCGGCCGACATGCCGCTGTTCGGCCTGGGCACCGTGGCCGCCTTCATCTCGGCCTTCCTGTGCGTGCGCTGGCTGCTGCGCTACATCAGCACCCACGACTTCAGCGCCTTCGCCTGGTACCGCATCGCCTTCGGCCTGTTCGTGATCGCCAGCGCACATTACGGTTGGGTCGTTTGGGCAGAATAATGGACCCCGGGCTCAGCGCACGCGCGCTCGACTTGCTTCAGACCGTCTTCGGCTACCCGGCCTTCCGCGGCCAGCAGGGCGACATCGTCGAGCACGTGGCCAGCGGCGGCGACGCGCTCGTGCTCATGCCCACCGGCGGCGGCAAGTCGCTGTGCTACCAGATTCCCGCGCTGCTGCGCGACGGCGTCGGCGTGGTGGTCTCGCCGCTGATCGCCCTGATGCAGGACCAGGTCGACGCGCTCGAGGAAGTGGGCGTGCGCGCAGCCTTCCTCAACTCCACCCAGACGTTCGAGGAAACCATGCGCATCGAGCGCCTGGTGCGCAGCGGCGAGATCGATCTGGTCTACGTGGCGCCGGAACGGCTGATGACCCAGCGCTGCCTGGACCTGTTCGACGCCTCGCGCATCGCCCTGTTCGCGATCGACGAGGCGCACTGCGTGTCGCAGTGGGGGCACGACTTCCGGCCCGAATACATCCGCCTGTCAATCCTGCACGAGCGCTTCCCCAACGTGCCGCGCATCGCGCTCACCGCCACCGCCGACCAGCAGACCCGTGCCGAAATCGCCATGCGCCTGCAGCTGGGCGACGCGCGCCAGTTCGTGTCCTCGTTCGACCGGCCCAACATCCGCTATTCGATCGTCGAAAAGGGCAACGGGCGCAAGCAGCTGCTCGACTTCATCACCAGCGAGCATGGCAGCGACGCCGGCATCGTCTACTGCCTGTCGCGCAAGAAGGTCGAGGAGACCGCCGACTTCCTCAACGAAAACGGGATCCGCGCCCTGCCCTACCACGCCGGCATGGACTACGCCAAGCGCAGCGCCAACCAGTCGCGCTTCCTGCGCGAGGAGAGCATCGTCATGGTGGCCACGATCGCCTTCGGCATGGGCATCGACAAGCCGGACGTGCGCTTCGTCTGCCACCTCGACCTGCCCAAGAGCATCGAGGGCTACTACCAGGAGACCGGGCGCGGGGGCCGCGACGGCATGCCGGCCAGCGCCTGGATGGCCTACGGGCTGCAGGACGTGGTGCTGCAGCGGCGCATGATCGACGAGTCCGAGGCCGACGAGACCTTCAAGCGGGTGCTGTCGATGAAGCTCGACGCCATGCTGGGCCTGTGCGAGACCCTGACCTGCCGGCGCGTGCGCCTGCTCGACTACTTCGGCGAGCAGTCCGGCCCGTGCGGTAACTGCGACACCTGCCTGATCCCGCCGGTGTCGTTCGACGGCACGGTGCCGGTGCAAAAACTGCTCTCGACGGTGTACCGGGTCGACCAGCGCTTCGCCGCCGGCCACGTGATCGATGTGCTGCGCGGGGTGGAGACGGACCGCATCAAGCAGTGGCACCACGACAGCCTGTCGGTGTTCGGCATCGGCGCCGAGCGCGCCGAGGCGGAATGGCGGGCGATCCTGCGCCAGGCGATCGCGCTCGGGCTGGTCACGGTCGACCATGACGCCTACAGCTCGCTCAAGCTCACCGACGCGGCGCGCCCGGTGCTCAAGGGTGCGCGCTCGGTGCAGCTGCGCCAGTACCAGAAGCCGGTCAAGGCCAAGCGCGCCAGCACGCCCTCCAAGGGCTACGCCGAGATGGAGCTGTCCAAGTCCGAGCAGGCGATCTTCGAGCGGCTGCGGCGCTGGCGCATGGACACCGCGCGCGCCCACAACGTGGCCGCCTACATCATCTTCGGCGATGCCACCCTGCGCGAGATCGCCAAGGCCAAGCCGTCCTCGCTGCAGGAACTGCGCGGCGTGACCGGCGTGGGCGAGAAAAAGCTGGTGTCCTACGGCGACGAGATCGTGGCCATCATCATGGAGATGAGCTAGCGGCGGGGTATGCGGTCGTGGCGACAGCGACTGCGCGCGGACGCGCGCGGCTGCGAGCTGGTGTGCGCTGGTGTGCCCAAGCGGACGCGCGAGCGTGTCCGCTTAAGCTTACTTCTTGACGAACACCAGGTCCCACACGCCGTGGCCCAGCTTGAGGCCGCGGTTTTCGAACTTGGTCAGCGGACGGTAGGCCGGCTGCGGCGCGTAGCCCTCGGCGCTGTTTTGCAGGGACGGCTCGGCGGACAGCACCTCGAGCATCTGGACCGCGTAGTCCTCCCAGTCGGTGGCGCAGTGCAGATAGCCGCCCGGCGCCAGCTTCTCGGCCAGCAGCTTGACGAAGGGCGGCTGGATCAGGCGGCGCTTGTTATGGCGCGCCTTGTGCCACGGGTCCGGGAAGAACACGTGCACCCCGGCCAGCGACGCCGGCGTGATCATATTGTTGAGCACCTCGACCGCGTCATGCTGGATCAGGCGCAGGTTGCTCAGGTTCTGTTCGCCGATCTGCTTGAGCAGGCTGCCCACGCCGGGCGTGTGCACTTCGACGCCGATGAAATCCTTCTCCGGCATGGCGCTGGCGATGTGCGCGGTGGTGTCGCCCATGCCGAAGCCGATCTCCAGGATCAGCGGGGCCTTGCGGCCGAAGGCCTGCTCCAGCGCCAGCGGCGCCTTGGCGTACTCGATCATGTACTTCGGGCCCAGCTCCTCGAGCGCGCGTGCCTGCGCGATCGACAGGCGCCCCGCGCGCGTGACGAAACTGCGAATCCGGTGTTCGGTCGGGTCATACAGCATCGGGCGGTTCGGGGTATCGGAGGACATGGAATCAATGAGAAAAAAAGGCCGGACGACATTATATCGTACGGGTGCTGCAGCGGCGGCGGCGCCTGCGCGCGGCGCGAAAACGGTTTACAGTCAATGCATTCCCATCGCTCAACCAACTGGAGAAGCCGCCCTATGCCCTCACCCGCCGACGTCGTCCAAGCCCAGCTCGACGCCTACAACGCGCGCGACCTTGAACGCTACCTGGCCAATTTCAGCGACACCGTCAAGAGCTACCGCATGCCCAGCCTTACGCCCGCGCTCGACGGCAAGGCCCAGCTGGGCGCGTTCTACGCGGCCGAGCGCTTCAACCGGCCCGGCTTGCGCGCCGAGCTGCTGCACCGCACGGTGCTGGGAAACCAGGTGTTCGACCACGAGCGCATCTTCGGCATCGGCGACGCGCCGTACGAGATCGTCGCCGTGTTCGAGGTCAAGGATGGGCTGATCGAGACGCTGTGGGGATACAGCGCCTGATCGGCTCAGCGCAGGTTGCCGGTGTGGCCGAGCGAATAGCGGCCCGGCTGCGGCCACACGGTCAGGCCGTGCGGCTCGCCACCGACCTTGATCTTGTTGACCGCGCCGTTGGCGGTATCGATGCGGTACACCATGTCGTCGTAGCGGCCCGATAGCCACAGCCACTTGCCGTCCGCGCTGACGTTGCCCATGTCCGGGCTGCCGCCGCCGGGAATCGGCCAGTGCGCGGTCAGCTTTTCGGTGGCGAAGTCCATCACGGCCACGCCGCCCGGGCCTTTCGGCAGCCCGTGGATGCGGTGGGTGCCGCGGAAGGCGATGTACAGGCTCTTGCCGTCGCGGCTAGGGTACAACCCATGGGTGCCGGGGCCGGCCGAGATGAAGCCGATCTGCTTGAAGCTGTCGCCATCGACCACGTGCACGCCGTCGGCATCCATGTCGGCCACGAAGAAGTGCTTGCCGTCGGGCGAGACGCGTATGTCCTGGGGCATGCCCTTGCGTGCCGAGCACACTTCGAGCGCCTTCGGGTCGAAGGCCATGCGGCTCTCCTTGAAGCGGGTCGGCGGCATCTGCAGCTTGAGGTAGCCGAGCACCTTGCGCTTGGCCAGGTCGATCTTGACCAGCCCGCCCTCGAACTCGCAGGTGAACAGCACGAAGCGCCCGTCGATGGAGAAGTCGGCGTGGTTGATGCCGCCGCAATGGGGCGTGTCGATCGAATACTGCATCGCCATCGTGTGCGGATCGCGGAAGTCGAGCCGCTTGCGCGCCTCGGCCACGACGATGGCCGATTTGCCGTCCGGGGTGTAGTACATATTGTAAGGATCGTCGACCGGCACCGGCGCGCCGGGCTTGCCGGTGCGCGGGTCGATCGGGGTCAGGCTGCCCTCCTGGTGGCGCTCGGAGTTATTGGCCACCCACAGGGTCTGCAGGTCGTAGGACGGGATCACGTGCTGAGGCGCCATCCCGACCTTGAATTTATCGACCACCTTGAGCGTGGCCGGGTCGATGACGTAGACGTCGTTGGTGCGCAGGTTGGGCACGTAGACGCGCGCGAGCTGGCCCTGCACGGCCTTGCTCATGTGGGTGGGGCCGATTTCGCTGTACACGTTCTTCGGATCGACCAGCGCGGGCATGCCCGCCACGTCGGCGCCGCGCGCGGTGACGGTCTTGGGCGGGGCCGCCGACACTGCCCGGTATTCGTAGTAGGCCACGCCCGCGCTGGCGGCAACTGCCAGCAGCAGCAGGGGCATGAAGAGCTTTTTGGTTGATCGCATAAAATATCAGTCACTGTGAATTCGTTAACGCGGCTGCGCGGTCGCGGCGCGGATCGCCGCCACCGAGGCCGCGACGATCTGCTGCACGCCCAGCTCGCCCAAGGCCCTCGTGGCGCGGCGCGGATCACCGTCGATGCCGTCGCCGCCGGCCGGCTTGGGCGCGTGCGCCAGCGCGTCGGCGCGCACCAGCGCCGGGTCCAGCCCGAGGCTGAGCGCGGTGTCGGCCAGGCCGGCGTGCACGCCGATTTCGGCGGCGCCGTAGCCGCGGCTTTTCAGGGTCGCCGCGAACCCGGCCTGGCTGGCCTGGTAGAACTCGGGCAGCGCGTGCACCCTGCACGCTGGGTTCTTGGCCCATTCGCGGTTCAGGCGCGCCGCCACATGCTGCTCGTTCTTCTGGTAGCCGCCGTGGTCGCCGATGAAGACGACGTCGCGAAAGCCGTGCTGGCGGAAGCTGCGCGCGGTCCCTTCGAGCAGCGCCTCGAACGCGCTGTCCGGAATCGAGATCGTGCCGGCGTAGCGCATATGCCCGGCCGGCGGCGTGATAGCCCCTTCCGGCACATACGCGATCACCGGCGCCACCAGCGCGTTGCCCAGCTGCCTGGCGAGCATGCCGGCCAGCAGCCTGGCGCGCACATTGTGTTTACCAAGGACAATATAGGGACCGCTCTGTTCGGTGCCGCCGATCGGCACCAGCACCGTGGTCGCCCCGGCGTCGATGCGCGCGCGCACCTCTTTCCAGGTGAGGTCCTCGAGCTGGTTGGTGGCCGGCGCGGCCGCCTGCACCGAGACAGTAACGCACGACAAGGCGATTGCGATGACAGCACAGGCCGCCGCGAACTGGCGCGGCGGGCGGAAATGGGGAGTGGGAATGGGCAGCGAGATCACGATGCGCAGATTACACTAGCTGGGCGCGCAACGGGGACCGTTTTGTTACCGCGGCGCCACAGTTGCGATGCCGGTGTACCACCCTGCCGAAAGCGTACTCATCTTTGGGGCAGATTCGAAGGCGCCGTCAATACGCCGTGCACAAATAAAGGCCCCGATCGCCACCGGGAAAAACGTGCCGCGACCGGTCGGAGCGGACCCGGTTTGCCAGCGATGTCCCCGCCGGCGCCGAGCCCATGCACGCAAGCCGCAACGCGGCAACGGGGACGGCGAGCGTTACTGCGCAGCGCAGAAGATCGCGTCGTTGATGTCCTGGTGCACCCAGGTGTTGTTCGAGCGGTCAAACAAGGCCATCACGTCCGACGCCGTCGGCGTGAGAGTCTTGTTGCCGTTGTCCCACCACACGGTCGGTATGCCGTATTTCGCCGCACCCTTCACGAAATAGCTGGCGTGTTTCACGCGTTCGGCGGCGTTGCCCTTGTCGGTCGATGCCCATTCGCCAATCACGACGGGGATGCCCTTGGAGACGTATTTCGTGTTCAGGCGGACGAACAACTGGTCCAGTTCGGCCTGGCCCGTGAACACGCTGGTGCCTTTCTGGTCGCCGGCGAAGCTCCACGGGCTGTAGGCGTGGCTGGACAAGGCGATCATCGCATCGGCCGGCAACACCAGGGGACCAAGCTGGGCGTCGCCCGGCGCGGCCGCGTAGGACGGAATCATCACCAGGCGGCGCGCGTTGTTGCCACCGGTGGCGCGGATCGCGGCCAGCGCGGTCGCATCCAGGCGGTTCAGCACGTCGTAGTACTCGGCCTTGCCGACCCAGTCGTCCACGCCGTTCACGGCCACGCGCGGCTCGTTCATCGCCTCGAACACGAGGTGGTGGTCGTAGTTGCGAAAGCGCGTGGCGATCTGCGTCCACAGCTTCGTCAAGCTGTCCTTGGCGAGCGCCTCGTTGACGAGCGTGGGCGCTTCCCAGCCGTTGTTATGGTGGATGTTGACGATCACCGTCATGCCGTTGTCGAGCGCGTATTTCGCCACTTCCTCGACCCGGTCCATCCAGGCCGGGTCGATGGTGCGGGCCGCGCCGCTGAAGTGGTCGTCCCAGCTGACGGGCATGCGCACGGTGGTGAAGCCGCCCTTGCGAACGGCGTCGATCATGGCCTTGGTGGTCTTTGGATTGCCCCAAAAAGTCTCGTCGGCCAGCGGATTGGCCGTGTTGCCGTTCGCGTCAAGGGTATTGCCCAGGTTCCAGCCCTGGCCCATCTCCTTGACGATGTCCGCGGCCGAGCGCGCGCGGCAGGACTTGCCGCTCTCGCTGCCGACGCCGGTCGCGTCCGGCACGGTGGCCAGATTGGTGCAGAAGGACACGCCGCCGGCGGACAAGGCCACGGGCGGCGTGTAGGCCTTAGCGCAGGTGGCGTTCGAGACGGTCGTGGTGCCGCCGGCCGGGGTGTCGCTTGCGCCGCCCGTGCCTGTGGTGCCGCTGCCTGCCGTGACCGGCGCGCCGGCGGACGAACTGCCGCAGCCGCAAACGGCGAGCGCGGCCAGTGCAACGGTGATCGCGGCGGGGATGGATCGATATGTCATGCTTTCTCCTGAGTGAGCCTGGATCTGCGCCGGGCCCGGGATTGTTTCTGCTGCGATGAAGGCGGTGGCGTTCACCCAGCGGTGAGCCGCCACCGCTGGCGTCGCGTCCGGCGGTGCCGACGGAGGCGACGCCGGGGTCTTAGAACGAGTAGGCCGCCTGCACGGTGTAGCGGGGGCCGGTGACGAACCACGCATGGCCCAGCATGCCGGAGTGCTGCTGCATCGTCTGCTTGACCATGGAGTTGCCCAGGTTCTGGGCTTCCACACCGAGACGGAACTTGTCGGTGAAGTTCCAGAAGAACGATGCGTCGAGCTGACCGTAGGCTTCCTGCCACAGCGGCAGACCGTAGGCTTGCGAGTTGTCGGTCTGGTGTTTGCCGTAGGTGGGGCTGGCCGGATTCTGGTCCAGCGGGTCGGTGCCATTGGTACCCCAGTTGTTCACGCCCAGCAGGAAGCGCGAACGCCAGTTGTAGGCCAGGCGCAGCTGGGCCGGGCCGTGCTCGTACATGACCGCGAGATTGATGGTCTTGCGCGACAAGCCCTGCAGCGGCAGGCCGCTGAACGATTGCATGTTGGTATCGCAACCGTTGATCGCCAGATCGTAGTTGGTGGCGCCGTTACCGCCCGAGCACCAATCCGAGTGCACCGGGTTGTTCAACTGGCGGGTCGAGCTGACGTAGGTCAGGCTGGCCTGGGTGCCCAGGCCGCGCAGCCAGTCGGGAACGACGTCGTAGTACTGCTGATAGGCCGCTTCGAAACCGCGCGCATAGCCGTGGGCGCCGTTGGCCGGGCCGGTGACGATGAAATTGTGCGCATTGCCGGCCGCATCGTTCACGCTGTAGTTGTACGAGCGGTTGACGATGATGTCTTTCAGGTCTTTGTTAAAGAACGCGATGGTCAGCGAGCCGGCTTTGGCGAAGTACCATTCGGCCGTCAGGTCCTCCGAGGTACCGGTGACTGGGCGCAACAGCGGATTGCCGGTACCTTGCCCGGTGAGGCCGACGCCGTTGATCGTCACCGTGGCCGGCAGGCCGGTGGTCCCGCCGCCAATCTGGGTCGAGTTCACCGTTTCCGACAGCGTCGTGTAGCCCTGCAACTGGTTGAAGTCCGGACGCGACATCGACTTGGCGAAGGCGAAACGGAACTGCAACTGCTCACTCGTTTTCATCCGCAAGTTCAAGCTGGGCAGCAGGTTGTGGTACGAATTGTGGAAGTCCTGCGGCTTGGCGAAGGCCGGCAGCTGCGGGATCAGTTCCGAGCCCGCGACGCTCGCGCCCGCCGGGAACGTCGGGATCGTCGGCGAGAACACGGTGTAGCCCGAGGCGTTGGTGTTGGTCTTCACGTAGCGCAGGCCAACGTTGCCGTCGACCGGATACTTGAGCTGATCGAAGCCGAAGCGCAGCTGGGTGTAGGCCGACCGGGTATGCTCGCTCTGGCTGTTGATGGATGCCGGATCGCTGGCGAAACCGGCCTTCTTCCACGCGTCGCAGGTACCCCAGCCCTGGGCCGCCTTCTGCTCGTTACACAGGATGTCATGGTAGCTGTGCAAGGTAGCGTAGCTGTCCGGGTAGTTGCGCGCCACGGCGTCGGTCGGGAAGACCACGGCAGGGACGTGCACGTCGCCGTTGAAGAAATTGTTGAACTCCGTTAGCTGGGTGCCGCCGGCGAAGCGCGGATCGCTCAGCTTGGCCAGGTGGTTGATTTGCCAGCCCACCATCCAGGGCTGGGTGACGCCCTGCCAGTTGTAGCTCGGGTTGGTGTTCTGGTTCAGGCCGCTCAGGTTCTGGAGGCGCACGCCGAAACGGATGTCGCGCAGGACCGGATCGTCGAACGTGTACTTGACATCGGTCTTCCACGCCTTGCTGTCGGCCTCCTGCTTGTCGAGGTGCTCCATCGTGTAGGCCCAGTAGTAGTTCGCCGGGTCCGCCAGGAACTTGACGTCGGCCGGGCTGAACGTGTACTTCGGCTCCTTGCCCGTCAGGTCGATGGTCTGGCTCGGCATCTGCACGCCGGTGGCCACGTCGGAATCCAGGCCGGCCGTATGCGAGGTGACGCGCTGGAAGTCGTTGACGATGGTCCAGTCGGGCGTCACGCGCCACTGGACGTTCAGCGAGATGTCCTGGGTCGTCGAATGGCGGTCCGACACGCGGTGGTCGGTGTTGTAGTTGATGCCGTCGTGCTTGGGATTCGCGATCGTGCCGGCCAGCAGCGCGCCCGACGGGCTCCAGGTGGCGTCGCTGACCTGGATGTCATACGGGTTGCTTTCCTGCGAGAGCAGCGCGGTTTCCGACCAGTCCTCGGTGTAGCGCGAACGGAAGTAGGTCAGCGACGCGGTCAGGTCCTTGATTGGGCGCCATTGGAAGGCGGCGTAGTCGCCCCGGCGGTCGCGGTCGTAGGCCTGGGCGCGCCATTCGGCCCCCTTCGGGACCCACACGGTCTTGCCCGGAACGATGTCGTTGACGTGGACGTAGTAGGGATCGACGAACATTTCGTCATTGCGCACGAAGCTCTGCGACTTGGCGAGGTCGATCAGCACGCCGAATTCGCCCAGACCGGTGTTCCAGCGGTTCGACAGCAGGAAGGACCCGCTCGGCGCCGGCTTTCCCTTGCGCAGCTTGGAGTAGCTTTCCGACGCGGAGATGCCGCCCTTCAAGCCCTTGAAGTCGAAGGGCAGCGCCGTGCGCAGGTTGACCAGGCCCGAGATGCCGCCTTCGATCTGCTCGGCGGACGGGTTCTTGTAGACGTCGACCCCAGCCATCAACTCCGGCGGCACTTCGGAGAAACTGAGCGAGTGGCCGCCGCCGGCCGAGAACGACTCGCGGCCGTTGAGCTGCGAAGCGACAAAGGACAGGCCGCGGATCGCGATGCCCGAACCTTCCACGGCGTAGTGCTGCGGGTCGTTCGGTGCGCTGCGGTCCATCGTCACGCCGACAACGCGGCTCAGGACTTCGGTGATGGAACGGTCGGGCAACTTGCCGATGTCTTCGGCGACGATCGAGTCGACGACCTCGTCTGAATCCTGTTTCAATTTCTGGGCGGACTGGAGCGCGGCACGCTGGCCCGTCACGACGACGACCGCGCCTTGGCTGCCGGCGTCCGGGGCGCTCTGGGCCCAGGCGACGTTGGTGGAAAGGACGGCGAACTGCGCCACGGCCGCCGCAATGGCGGTCTTCTTGAACTTCATGTTTGTCTCCTGAAAGGCGTCTCTTTTTATGAAATATTGAGCTATCGATCGTGGGAATTTCTCCACATCGACGGCCGCCGCCCGCCAGCGAAAAATGAAGGAAGCTTGCGCGGCGCGGCGCGTGAAAACGTTTTCAAAACAAAGCGTGACAATGGATTGGAAACGCTTCACATTCACGAAGGTAAAGGGAATCGGGACGCGACGTCAACGACTTGTTCATCGTGATCAGAAGATGTTGTAATTTTGCATCGCCTTTGCAGGTTCCGCCGCATCAGCCCACGCGTCGTCGCGCGCAGCGGGTAGACTGTGGCGACCCGAAGACTTGCCAAACCATCATGTTCGGCTTCCACTACGCGCTTCCCGAGAGGTTCTGCCGCAGGGAGTGCGTGGCGTGCAGGCGGCAAGTGGCCTGTTGGCAGATTCAGGATGACGCAATGCATCCACTCGCTCGAAAGCAAGACGATCGTCCTACACAGTGATTTTGGCGAGGAAGGTCATGTTGAGGAGGAAAGCGGAGCGCAAGAGTGTGCACCGCCCCCACCACGAGCCCCCCAGCTTGCGGCGTCCCGTGAGCGTCTTGTCCATCCGCTTCGCGCGCGGCGCGGGGTCGCAAGGAATTTTTGATTCTGTCATGACCGCGCTGCCGATGTCATGGCAAAATTGACAACAACTTATCTCCGTCGCCATCCGCCTGGCTGGCGCGGCCCCGCAGCGCGAGCGGCCGACCGCTGCGCCGATTCGCTGAAGCGGGGATCCACGCGGCGGCGAAACGTCGTTGCGCCGCTCGGAAGCGGCCATGCGGGACGCAGGTCTCGCAGGTTCCCGATCTAGCGGCGACCCTCCAGGGAATGCTTGAGCACATCCTCCTCCGACTTCGCCAGCCTGCGCGCCACTTCGCGGCTCGCGTCGCTCCAGGAGCCCACATCGGCGCCCCGTATGCGCGCCACGACGTTGTTGATATGGTGGCGCGCCGCGCTGCGCGCCGCCTCGACGTCCTGCCGGGCAATCGCCTCGGCAACGGCGCGGTGCTCGTCGCGCAACTGCCTGGTGATTTCGCCAAAACCCGGCTCGCTCGTGCGGCCAAGCGTTACCGCTTCGCGCAAGAACTGGCGCAGGAAGTCCAGCAAGGCCGTGTAGAGCGGGTTTCCGGTCGCGCTAGCGACCGCATTGTGGAAGGAAACGTCCTCATCGACCCCGTTGCGTCCGGCCGCCACCGCCTGGTCAATCGCCAGTAGCGCCCGCTGGATGTCGGCGTTCTGCGCCATCGTGCGCCGTTCAGCCGCCAAGGCCGCCACCTCGGCCTCCAGGCCAAGGCGCAATTCCATCACGCGCAACACCGCCTGAACCGAGCCGTCTTCAGCATCGATGTGGAAGCGCGCCAACTGGGACGCCTCGAGAATCAAGGTGCCCTTGCCCTGATGGGTGGCCACCAGGCCATCGGCTTTCAGGCGCGACACGGCCTCGCGGACAACGGTACGGCTGACGCTGAAACGCTGGGACAGGGCCGCCTCGGACGGCAGGCGATCGCCAACGGCGAACTCGCCGCTCCTGATTTTTTCCCGCAGCACCTCGGTCACACTGTCGGCCAGCGTGGCCGACGGGCCGATCGCCTCGTTCGGTGAACTTGAATTTTTCATGCTCGACTTTCTGTTGCCCCTGCCCGGCTGCTGAAACGAATTGACAATTATAAAGCGCCTTGCCTATACTGGGGTCAAATTTGTATGACATGTGATTATCATACAAGTTAAGGCGAGCCACCGGTCGTTCAAGATCCCCGCGATCATCACAGGCTGACCTGCTAAAAAACCACACGAAACGATCGAACGACTTTCTGAGGAGATGTAGAAAAATGTGGAGCCAAGTATATAACCCGCTCAATAGTGCCGTGCTATCGACATTGGCGGCGGCAATCCCTGTCGTTGTGATGCTCGCGGCGCTCGCCTTCTTTCACATCAAGGCCCATATCGCCGCCCTCCTGGGCCTGGCCGCCGCGTTGGCGGTGGCGATCTTCGCCTACGCGATGCCGGCCCAGACCGCGGTCTCCGCCGCCCTCTACGGCGCCGCCAATGGCCTGCTGCCGATCGGCTGGATCATCCTGAACGTGATCTTTCTGTACCAGCTCACCGAGCGCAAGGGATATTTCAAGGTGCTGCAGGAGTCGATCACCGGCATCACCACCGATCGCCGGCTGCAGCTGCTTCTGGTGGCGTTTTCATTCGGCGCCTTCTTCGAGGGCGCGGGCGGCTTCGGCACACCGGTCGCCGTGACCGGCGCGATGCTGATCGGCCTCGGCTTCGCGCCACTGGCCGCGTCCGGCCTGTCGCTCATTGCCAACACCGCGCCGGTGGCCTTTGGCGCGCTCGGCTCCCCGCTCATCGCGCTCGCCGGCGTTACCGGTCTCGACCTGCTGCAGCTGTCGGGCATGGTCGGCCGCCAGCTCCCGTTCTTCTCGATCCTGGTGCCATTCTGGCTGATCTGGGCTTTCTGCGGCTTCGCCGGCATGGCCGCGATCTGGCCGGCCATCCTGGTCGCGGGTGCCGCTTTCGCCATTCCCCAATACCTGGTCTCGAATTTCCACGGTCCGTGGCTGGTCGATGTCGTCGCCTCCATCTCGTCGATGCTCTGCCTGACCCTGTTCCTCAAGGTGTGGAAGCCAGCCACGATCTGGACCAACGCCGCCGGAAAATTCACCGGCGGCGAACACGCCGTTGCGCCCGAGTCCGCCACCTACAACCACGCGCGTTCCGCCGTGTTCAGGGCATGGCTGCCTTGGCTGATCCTCTCGGTGCTCGTATTCCTGTGGGGCGTGCCGGAGTGGAAGAAGCTGCTCGATGGTGTTTCCGTGTTCAAGTTCGAATGGCCCGCCCTGCACAAGATGGTGCAGAAAATGCCGCCGATCGTGAGCAAGCCGTCCGTCGAGGCCGCTGTCTATACGCTGAACTGGCTGTCCGCCACCGGCTCGGGCATCCTGGTGGCCTCCATCGTCTCGGGCTTCGTCATGGGCTACCGTGTGCGCGAGCTGTTGGCCGTGTACTGGCACACCCTCAAACTGCTGCGCTTCTCCCTGCTGACGATCGCGGCCATGCTGGCGCTGGGCTATACGACGCGCTATTCGGGACTCGACTCGACCCTCGGCCTGGCGTTCTCGCACACCGGCGTGCTGTACCCGTTCTTCGGCACCCTGCTTGGATGGCTCGGGGTGGCCCTGACCGGCTCCGACACCGCCTCCAACGTGCTGTTTGGCGGACTGCAGAAAACCTCCGCCACCCAGCTGGGGCTGAACCCGCTGCTGATGGCCGCGGCCAACTCCTCCGGCGGCGTGATGGGCAAGATGATCGACGCCCAGTCGATCGTGGTCGCCTCCACCGCGACGAAGTGGTACGGCCACGAGGGGGACATCCTGCGTTACGTGTTCTTCCATTCGATCGCGCTGGCGTGCCTGGTGGGGATACTGGTCACGCTGCAAGCCTACGTCTATCCATTCACCGCGCTGGTCAGGTAGGCGCGGCACCATCAGGAAAGCGACTGTATGACAACGTCTCTCGATCCGTCCGCCCTGGCCGCGCGCCGCGTCCAGGTGGTGGAGGCACTGCGGCCGGTGCTGCCGGCGCGCTGCCTGCTCGCCGACCCGGAGGATACCCGTCCCTATGAATGCGACGGCCTGTCGGCCTTTCGCCAGCTGCCGATGGTGGTGGTGTTGCCGGAGAACGAGCGCCAGATCGTCGACGTTCTCGCGGTCTGCCGCGCGCTGCGGGTGCCGATCGTGCCACGCGGCGCCGGCACCGGGCTGTCCGGCGGCGCCATGCCGATCGTCGACGGCGTGGTGCTGTCGACCGCCAAGCTGAACAAGATCGTCCGGGTCGATCCGTATGCGCGCAGCGCCGTCGTGCAGCCCGGTGTGCGCAACCTCGCGATCTCCGAGGCGGCCGCGCCGCATGGCCTGTACTACGCGCCCGATCCATCGTCGCAGATCGCCTGTAGCATCGGCGGCAACGT
>DIZW01000114.1:74913-75104 GCA_002428015.1 Oxalobacteraceae bacterium UBA6018
CGTCGCCGAGAACTCGGGCGGCGTCCACTGCCTGAAATACGGGCTCACCGTGCACAACGTGTTGCGGGTGCGCGTGGTGACGAGCGATGGCGACATCGTGGTGCTGGGCAGCGAGGCGCCCGACGCCCCGGGCCTGGACCTGCTGTCGCTGTTCATCGGCTCGGAGGGGATGCTGGGCGTGGTCACGGAGG
>DIZW01000125.1:0-4440 GCA_002428015.1 Oxalobacteraceae bacterium UBA6018
CCGAAAAACTCTCAAGCTCTGAGCTCAGGCGTAGATTTCAGGCGCGGCCGGCATCGAATCGAGGGCGTTGCTGCGCCGCAGCCATTCCGCCAGTTTGGGCATGTCGCGCACCAGGATCTCCGGGCCCTCGATGAAGCCGATCTGTTCGATGTTGCCGGCGTCGCAGGTGAGCTTGTTGACGGTCGGCGAGCGCTTGACCATCCGGTCGTAGGACTTGAAGACCTTGCTCTCCCACTTGGCCAGGCCGGGATCGTTGAACTTGTTGTTCTCGAAATAAATCGTCACGGTGCCGTCGGGATTGCCGAAGCCGACCATGCCCGAGCCGTTCTTGAGCATCTCGCGCACCGCCTCGTCCGCTTCCGGATGCGGCACGAAAACGGCCGCCCGGCCGCCCGGGTTGGGGCGCTCCATCGGGGTGTCTCTGCCAAAGGTGTTCATCTTGTCTCCCTCCTGTCGAACAATTGTCGATTCCAGGAATTAATGTATAGACCGGCAATAAGTATGTCCAGCGAAAACGCTTCTTTTCCCCATCCAGCGGCGGCGGGAGATTGCCGGAAAGGCCGCGATACGCTATAATTTGGAGGTTTAGCCATTCATACACCTACCGTAGCGACTACCCACCATCCCTCATTCAAACGACCTCTTGCTCCAGGCCCCGACAGGCGTCTGTCGCAGTGAGGAGTCCGGTCTGACGTGGCGCAGCTACGGTAACTTTATCAGGAGTTGCCCTTGCCGCCATTTTTTTCTGGCCCCGCCGTTCCCGCAGTGCTCGCACTGGCCGACGGAACGATCTTTAACGGTGTTTCCATTGGCGCTGCCGGCCATACTACCGGGGAAGTCGTGTTCAACACGGCCATGACCGGTTACCAGGAGATCCTGACCGATCCTAGCTATTCGCGCCAGATCGTCACGCTGACCTACCCGCACATCGGTAACTACGGCGTCAATCCGGAGGACGTCGAAGCGGGCAAGGTGCATGCGGCCGGCCTGGTCATCCGCGACCTGCCGCTGCTGGCCTCCAATTTCCGCTCGACCCAGTCGCTGGCCGACTACCTCAAGGCCGAGAACATCGTCGCCATCGCCGGCATCGACACCCGCAAGCTGACCCGCCTACTGCGCGAGAAGGGCGCCCAAAGCGGCGCCATCGTCACCGGCACCCTGGGCAACGAGGCCTCGGCCTCGCAGGCGCTGGAGCTGGCCCGTTCCTTCCCTGGCCTGGCCGGGATGGACCTGGCCAAGGTGGTCTCGACCAAGACCGCCTACGAATTCACCGAGACCGAGTGGAAGCTGGGGCAGGGCTACGGCAAGCAGACCGATCCCAAGTTCCACGTGGTGGCCTTCGACTACGGCGTCAAGCGCAATATCCTGCGCATGCTGGCCGAGCGCGGCTGCCGCGTGACGGTGCTGCCGGCCCAGTCGAGCGCGGCCGACGCGCTGGCGCTCAACCCGGACGGCATCTTCCTGGCCAACGGCCCGGGCGACCCGGAACCGTGCGACTACGCCATCGCCGCCACGCGCGAGCTGATCGAGCGCGGCATCCCCACCTTCGGCATCTGCCTGGGCCACCAGATCATGGCGCTCGCCTCTGGCGCCAGGACCTTGAAGATGAAGTTCGGCCACCACGGCGCCAACCACCCGGTGCAGGACCTCGACTCGAAAAAGGTGATGATCACCTCGCAGAACCACGGCTTCGCGGTCGATGCGGCCACCTTGCCGGCCAACTGCCGCGTGACCCACGTGTCGCTGTTCGACGGCTCGCTGCAGGGCTTCGCGCGCACCGACAAGCCGGCCTTCTGCTTCCAGGGCCACCCGGAAGCCTCGCCCGGCCCGACCGACGTCGCCTACCTGTTTGACCGCTTCATCGGCCTGATGCAAGACGCGCAGCAACACTAAATGCAGAAAGAGATAAATGCCTAAGCGTAGTGATATTAAAAGTATTCTGATTATTGGCGCCGGCCCGATCATTATCGGCCAGGCCTGCGAGTTCGATTATTCCGGCGCCCAGGCCTGCAAGGCCTTGCGCGAAGAAGGCTACAAGGTCATCCTGGTCAACAGCAATCCGGCCACCATCATGACCGACCCGGAAATGGCCGACGTGACCTACATCGAGCCGATCACCTGGAAGGTCGTCGAGCGCATCATCGCCAAGGAGCGCCCCGACGCGATCCTGCCGACCATGGGCGGCCAGACCGCGCTCAACTGCGCGCTCGACCTGCACAACAACGGCGTGCTCGAGAAATACAAGGTCGAGCTGATCGGCGCCTCGCCGGAGGCGATCGACAAGGCTGAGGACCGCTCCAAGTTCAAGGAAGCGATGACCAAGATCGGCCTCGGTTCGGCCCGCTCCGGCATCGCGCACACGATGGAAGAAGCGCGCGTGGTGCAGCGCGAGATGGGTTTCCCGACCATCATCCGGCCATCCTTCACCATGGGCGGCAGCGGCGGCGGCATCGCCTACAACGAAGAAGAATTCGACGCCATCTGCAAGCGCGGCCTGGAAGCGTCGCCCACCAACGAGCTGCTGATCGAAGAATCCCTGCTGGGCTGGAAAGAGTACGAGATGGAAGTGGTGCGCGACAAGGCGGACAACTGCATCATCATCTGCTCGATCGAGAACCTGGACCCGATGGGCGTGCACACGGGCGACTCGATCACCGTGGCGCCGGCGCAGACCCTGACCGACAAGGAATACCAGATCATGCGCAACGCCAGCCTGGCGGTGCTGCGCGAGATCGGCGTGGACACGGGCGGCTCGAACGTGCAGTTCTCGATCAACCCGGCCGACGGACGCATGATCGTCATCGAGATGAACCCGCGCGTGTCGCGCTCCTCGGCGCTGGCCTCAAAAGCGACCGGTTTCCCGATCGCCAAGGTGGCGGCCAAGCTGGCGGTCGGCTTCACGCTCGACGAACTGCGTAACGAGATCACCGGCGGCGCCACCCCGGCCTCGTTCGAGCCCTCGATCGACTACGTGGTCACCAAGATCCCCCGTTTCACGTTCGAGAAGTTCCCCTCGGCCGACCACCACCTGACCACCCAGATGAAGTCGGTGGGCGAGGTGATGGCGATCGGGCGCACCTTCCAGGAGTCGTTCCAGAAGGCGCTGCGCGGCCTGGAAGTGGGCGTCGACGGCCTGAACGAGAAGACGCGCGACCGCGAAAAGATCGAGGAAGAACTGGGCGAGCCCGGTCCTGACCGCATCTGGTACGTGGGCGACGCCTTCGCCCAGGGCTTCACCATGGAAGAAGTGCACCAGCTGACCAAGATCGACCCGTGGTTCCTGGTGCAAATCAAGGAGATCGTCGACATCGAACTTTGGCTGGACACCCAGCAGCTCGAGGCGATCGACAAGCCGACCCTGTACAAGCTCAAGCAGAAGGGCTTCTCGGACCGCCGCCTGGCCTTCCTGATGCACAGCACCGACCAGCAGGTGCGCGAGCGCCGCCACGCGCTGGGCATCCGCCCGGTGTACAAGCGGGTCGACACCTGCGCGGCCGAGTTCGCCACCAACACGGCCTATATGTACTCGACCTACGATGAAGAGTGCGAGTCCAACCCGACCGACCGCAAGAAGATCATGGTCCTCGGCGGCGGCCCGAACCGCATCGGCCAGGGCATCGAATTCGACTACTGCTGTGTGCACGCGGCGCTGGCGCTGCGCGAAGACGGCTACGAGACCATCATGGTCAACTGCAACCCGGAGACCGTCTCGACCGACTACGACACCTCGGACCGCCTGTACTTCGAGTCGCTGACCCTGGAAGACGTGCTCGAAATCGTCGCGCTGGAAAAGCCCGTCGGCGTGATCGTGCAGTACGGCGGCCAGACCCCGCTCAAGCTCGCGCTCGACCTGGAGGCCAACGGCGTGCCCATCATCGGCACCTCGCCCGACATGATCGACGCGGCCGAAGACCGCGAGCGCTTCCAGCAGTTGCTGCAAAAGCTCAACCTGCGCCAGCCGCCCAACCGCACCGCGCGCACCGAGGCCGAGGCGCTCACCCTGGCCACCGAAATCGGCTACCCGCTGGTGGTGCGTCCCTCCTACGTGCTGGGCGGGCGCGCGATGGAGATCGTGCACGAGCAGCGCGACCTGGAGCGCTACATGCGCGAAGCGGTCAAGGTCTCGCACGACTCCCCGGTGCTGCTGGACCGCTTCCTCAACGACGCCATCGAGTGCGACGTCGACTGCATCTCGGACGGCGAGACCACCTTCATCGGCGGCGTGATGGAGCACATCGAGCAGGCCGGCGTGCACTCGGGCGACTCGGCCTGTTCGCTGCCGCCTTACTCGCTGTCGCAGGACACCATCGATGAGCTCAAGCGCCAGACCGCGCTCATGGCCAAGGGCCTGAACGTGATCGGCCTGATGAACGTGCAGTTCGCGATCCAGAAGCAGGAACGCGACGGCCAGATGCGCGACACCGTGTACGTGCTGGAAGT
>DIZW01000125.1:4549-12319 GCA_002428015.1 Oxalobacteraceae bacterium UBA6018
GACACCGTGTACGTGCTGGAAGTGAACCCGCGCGCCTCGCGCACCGTGCCTTTCGTGTCCAAGGCGACCGGCCTGCAGCTGGCCAAGATCGCCGCGCGCTGCATGGTCGGCCAGACCCTGGCCTCGCAGGGCGTGACGCGCGAGGTGGTGCCGCCGTTCTACAGCGTCAAGGAAGCCGTGTTCCCGTTCGTGAAGTTCCCTGGCGTGGACACCATCCTGGGCCCGGAGATGAAGTCCACCGGCGAAGTGATGGGCGTGGGCCAGACCTTCGGCGAGGCCTTCGTCAAGTCGCAGATGGGCGCCGGCGTCAAGCTGCCCGAGTCGGGCAAGGTGTTCATCTCGGTCAAGGCGTCGGACAAGCCGCGCGCCGTGAAGGTGGCGCGCGACCTGACGGAGATGGGCTTCCAGATCGTCGCCACCAAGGGCACCGCGGCCGTCATTTCGGCCGCCGGTGTCGAGTGCCAGGTGATGAACAAGGTGCTCGAAGGCCGTCCGCACGTGGTCGACATGATCAAGAACCACGAGATCGCCCTGGTCATCAACACGGTCGAGGAAAAGCGCAGCGCCATCGTCGACTCGCGCCACATCCGCGTCTCGGCCCTGGCCGCGCGCGTGACCACCTACACCACCATCGCCGGCGCCGAAGCGGCGGTGGAGGGCATGCGCTATCTGGACGACTTGCGTGTGTACGATTTACAAGGGCTGCATAAAACCTTAAACTAAGCAGAATCGCGAACCGCCATGGCGCGGTGGCGCTCCCCCGAGCGTCGCCGTCCAGGTGGTTCGATTCTTTTTGACAGCAGGCACTACCCCTGACCACAGAGTTCGCGCGGCTTGCGCCGTGCGCCTCTGTGGTTTTCACTTTTCAGTACAAACGCGAATACACACATGAACACAACTGTTCCACTCACCAAGTTCGGCGCCGAACTGCTGAAGAACGAGCTGCACCAGCTCAAGACCAAGGAGCGCCGCATCGTGATCGACGCCATCGCCGAGGCGCGTTCCCACGGCGACCTGTCCGAGAATGCCGAGTATGATGCCGCCAAGGAGCGCCAAGCCTTCGTCGAAGGCCGTATCGCCGAGCTCGAAGGCAAGCTGAGCGCCGCCCAGATCATCGATCCGTCCACCCTGGACGCCGAAGGGCGCGTGGTGTTCGCCTCCACGGTGGACCTGGCAGACCTGGAGAACGGCCAGCGCGTGACCTACCAGATCGTCGGCCTGGACGAAGCCGACCTCAAGCTCAACAAGGTCTCGGTGACCTCGCCGATCGCGCGCGCCCTGATCGGCAAGTACGCCGGCGACGTGGTCGAAGTGCAGGCGCCGTCCGGCCCGCGCGAGTACGAGATCCTCGAAGTCAAGTACATCTGATGATGGGCCTGGCGCAGCAGCGCGCGCGCCTGCTGCTGGTGACCCTGTGGGCCGGCAGCCTGTGGACCGTGGGCTACCTGGTGGCGCCCACGCTGTTCGCCACCCTGGCCGACCGGGTGCTGGCCGGCACCATCGCCGGCTTCCTGTTCCGCAGCGAGGCCTGGCTGTCGCTGGCCTGCGGCGCGCTGCTGCTGGCGCTGTTCGCGGGCGCGCACGAGCTTGAGCCGGCACGGCGCCGGGCGCTGCTGGTGGTGGTGGGGGCAATGCTGGTGTGTACGCTGGCCAGCCACTACGGCCTGCAGCCGCTGATGGAGGCGCTCAAGCAGTCGGCCGGACCGGGCGGCGTGATGGCGCCGGCCGCGCATGCCAGGTTCGGGCTGCTGCACGGGGCCTCGGCGCTGCTGTACCTGGCGCAGAGCCTGCTGGCGGGCTACCTGGTGTTCCGGCACCGCTAGCGCCGCCGCCGCGTGCGGTGCACGGCGGCGCGGCACTAGCAGATCAACAATTATTTTCCCAGTGCGCTCTTCTTCTGGCTGGTCTGGCGCGGTTTGGCGCGCTTGATGGTGCCGCCTTCGGTCACACGTTCGTTGCCCTTGATCATAACCTTGGTCACGCTGGGGCGCTTGGTGCCGCTGGCACTGGCCTTTACGATGGTGACTTCGCGCATGCCTTTACCGGTCCTGGCGCTACGTTCCTTCACCACTTCCTTCTTCGGGCGGTAAATCACCAGCAGCTTGCCGATGTGCTGCACCGGGGCTGCGTCCAGCTCGGCGCAGATGTTCTCGTAGATCTCGGTGCGCATGGCGCGGTCGTCGCCGAACACGCGTACCTTGATCAGGCCGTGAGAATCGAGGCTGGCGGCGATTTCCTTCATCACCGATGGGGTCAAGCCCGCTTCCCCAATGATCACGACCGGCTTGAGACCATGGGCTTCGGCGCGCAGCGCGCTGCGCTCGACGGGGGTAAGTTTTTGCATAATTTTTTTAGATAATCCTTTAAAAGCAGTATTCTACGCGAATGGCAAAGAACAAATTAAACAAAAACTGGTTACACGACCACATTAACGACCCTTATGTGAAGCTGGCGCAGAAAGAGGGCTACCGCGCTCGCGCCGCGTATAAGCTCAAGGAAATTGACGAAAGTGAAAAGCTGATCAAGTCCGGCCAGGTCATTGTCGACCTCGGCTGTACGCCCGGCAGCTGGAGCCAGTACGTCCGCCGCAAGCTGTCCGGGAAAGAGGGCGGCGGCATCAACGGCACCATCATCGGGCTCGACATGCTGCCGATGGAGCCGATTTCGGACATGCACTTCATCCTGGGCGACTTCCGCGAGGCCAGGGTGTTGCGCCAACTCGACACCATCCTGGCCGGGCGCAAGTGCGACCTGGTGCTGTCCGACATGGCCCCCAACCTCTCCGGCATCCCCACGGCGGACGCGGCCCGCATGGAGCATCTTATCGATTTGGCAATTGAGTTTTCTCAATTCCATTTGAAGCCAAGCGGTGCATTGTTAGTGAAATGCTTCAAGGACATGGGGTTCAGTCAAATCGTCGAAAAATTCCGCACCGAGTTCAAGGTGGTCAAGCAGGTCAAGCCCAAGGCCAGCCGCGACAAGTCGTCCGAGATTTTCCTTGTGGGTAAAGGCCTGAAGAACCCTGCCGAAAAGAATCATGCGATTGAGGACGATTCAGCCCTTGATATTTGACGAGTTTAGCCGCACATCGGCGGTGGAAAGCCCCGATGCGTGTGCCTTTTGGCTAAATTGCACCTGTTTTGCGTGGTTTTTTCGCGGATTCATCGAGGTCTGCTGGCGTGCGTGGCACCGCCTGCTTATTGCGAGTAAAATCGGCGTTCTAGAAATCGGAAAAAAGATGCATTTGCATCCAAGGAGTTTTCGTGAATAATATTTCCAAATCCGCCATCTGGGTGGTTGTTCTTCTGCTGTTGTTCATGCTGTTTAAGCAGTTCGACAATCACAGCGTCGCCGGCGGTAGCAAGGCCATTGCTTATTCCGAATTACTCGATGAGGTGAAGGCCCGCCACATCAAGGACGTGGTGATCGAAGGCGCCAACATCACGGCCACGCGCACGGACGACACCAAGGTCCATTCCACCGCCACCGGGCTCGACCGCGGCCTGATCGGCGACCTGCGCGACAACAACGTCCACTTCGACATCAAACCGCCAGAGGAGCCATCGTTCCTCCAGCAAGTATTCATTTCCTGGTTCCCGATGCTGCTGCTGATCGGCGTGTGGGTATTCTTCATGCGCCAGATGCAAGGCGGCGGCAAGGGCGGCGCATTCTCGTTCGGCAAGTCCAAGGCACGCATGATGGACGAGACGAACAACACCGTCACTTTCGCCGACGTGGCCGGCTGCGACGAAGCCAAGGAAGAAGTCAACGAGATCGTCGACTTCCTGAAAGACCCCACCAAGTTCCAGAAGCTGGGCGGGCGCATTCCGCGCGGTGTGCTGATGGTCGGCCCTCCGGGCACGGGTAAAACGCTGCTGGCGCGCGCCATCGCCGGCGAAGCCAAGGTGCCGTTCTTCTCGATCTCCGGCTCCGACTTCGTCGAGATGTTCGTCGGCGTGGGCGCCTCCCGCGTACGTGACATGTTCGAGAACGCCAAGAAGCACTCGCCATGCATCATCTTCATCGACGAGATCGACGCGGTCGGCCGCCATCGCGGCGCCGGCATGGGCGGCGGCAACGACGAGCGCGAACAGACGCTGAACCAGCTGCTGGTCGAGATGGACGGCTTCGAGGCGAGCTCCGGCGTCATCGTCGTGGCCGCCACCAACCGTGCGGACGTGCTCGACAAGGCCCTGCTGCGTCCTGGTCGTTTCGACCGCCAGGTCATGGTCGGCCTGCCGGACATCCGCGGCCGCGAGCAGATCCTCAACGTGCACATGCGCAAAGTGCCGATCGGCACCGACGTCAAGGCTGACATCCTGGCCCGCGGCACCCCCGGCTTCTCGGGCGCCGACCTGGCCAACCTGGTCAACGAGGCCGCCCTGTTCGCCGCGCGCCGCAGCAAGCGCCTGGTCGAGATGAGCGACTTCGAGGACGCCAAGGACAAGATCTTCATGGGTCCCGAGCGCAAGTCCATGGTCATGCGCGAGGAAGAGCGCCGCAACACCGCCTACCACGAGTCGGGCCACGCGGTCGTCGCCAAGCTCCTGCCGAAGGCCGACCCGGTGCACAAGGTCACCATCATGCCGCGCGGCTATGCGCTCGGCCTGACCTGGCAGCTGCCCGAGCACGACAACCTGTCCGGCTACAAGGACAAGATGCTGGAAGAAATTTCGATCCTGTTCGGCGGCCGTATCGCCGAGGAGATTTTCGTGGGCCAGATGTCGACCGGCGCCTCCAACGACTTCGCCCGCGCCACCAAGCTGGCCCGTTCCATGGTCACGCGTTTCGGCATGAGCGACAGCATGGGCGTGATGGTCTACGAAGACAGCGAGAACGAAGGCTTCTTCGGCGGTGCCACCAAGACCATCTCCGAGGCGACCCAGCAAAAGGTCGACGCCGAGATCCGCGCCATCCTGGACCGCCAGTACGCGTTGTCGCGCCGCCTGCTCGAGGAGAACCGCGACAAGGTCGAGACCATGACGCGCGCGCTGCTCGACTGGGAAACCATCGACGCCGACCAGATCAACGACATCATGGCCGGCATCGAGCCGCGCTCGCCGAAGTCGGGCATCCTGACCAAGCGCACGCCGCCGGGCGACAGCGGTTCGGGCGGCGTTTCGCCTAACGCCACCGCACCGGCCTGATCGAATCGAATCAGGGCCGGGCCCGGTATATAATGCCGTTCAGTCAATAACTGGACGGCATTTTTTATTGCCGATCGTTGAGTAAGCTCACACGCATGCGACAAACCTTTCACTGCGGCCGTTTCAGCTACGACCTCGCCGCGCGCCCGCTCGTCATGGGCATCCTCAACGTCACCCCGGACTCGTTCTCCGACGGCGGCAGATTCCAGTCGCTGGAGTTTTCCCTGTCGCGCGCCGAGGAAATGATTTCCGAAGGCGTGGACCTGATCGACATCGGCGGCGAATCGAGCCGCCCCGGCGCGCCGGCGCTGCCGCTGGACGAGGAACTGCGGCGCGTGATGCCGGTGCTGTACGCGCTGCGCGACCTCGGCAAGCCGCTCTCGGTGGATACCTACAAACCCGAGGTCATGCGCGAAGCCATCATCGCCGGCGCCGACATGATCAACGACATCAACGCCTTTCGCGCGCCCGGGGCGATTGAGGCCGTCGCCGCCAGCGACTGCGCGCTGTGCGTCATGCACATGCAGAGCGCGCCGCTCACCATGCAGCACAACCCGGACTATGGCGACGTGGTGCGGGAGGTCATCGATTTCCTGGGCGCGCGCGTGGACGCCATGCTTGCGGCCGGCATCGATCGGCGCCGCATCTGCGTCGACCCCGGTTTCGGCTTCGGCAAGACGGTCGAGCACAACTACGCCCTGCTGCGCAACATCGCCAGGATCGAAGCCGAGCTCGGGTTGCCCGTGCTGGCCGGCCTGTCGCGCAAATCCATGATCGGCGCCGTCACCGGCAAGCCGGTCGAACAACGCCTCGCCGGCAGCCTCGGTGGCGCGCTCGCTGCGCTAGCGCAGGGCGCGCGCATCGTGCGCGTGCATGATGTGCTGGAGACCGTCGACGCTTTCAAGGTATGGCACGCCGGCACCAGTGCGGCCGTCTATCCATCGTATTAACTCACAACAAAGAGAAAACATGGCACGTAAATATTTCGGTACCGACGGTGTGCGTGGACTGGTTGGCGTCTCGCCGATTACACCTGATTTCGTGATGCGCCTCGGCTACGCCGCCGGCAAGGTGCTGGCCAAGACCAACGCCGCCTCGGGCCGCCCGACCGTGCTGATCGGAAAAGACACCCGCATCTCCGGCTACATGCTCGAAGCCGCGCTCGAAGCCGGCTTCGCCGCCGCCGGTGTCGACGTCATGCTGGCCGGCCCCATGCCCACCCCGGCCGTGGCCTACCTGACGCGCGCGCTGCGCCTGTCCGCCGGCGTCGTCATCTCCGCCTCGCACAACCCGTTCCAGGACAACGGCATCAAGTTCTTCTCCGAGCACGGGACCAAGCTGCCCGACGCGGTCGAGCATGAAATCGAAGCCATGATCGACTTGCCGATGGAATGCGTGGGCTCCGAGAAACTCGGCCGCGCCAAACGGCTGGACCATGCCCAGGGCCGCTACATCGAGTTCTGCAAGGGCACCTTCCCCAACGAACTTGACCTGCATGGTCTCAAGATCGTCGTCGACTGCGCCCACGGCGCCGCCTACCATATCGCCCCCAGCGTATTCCACGAGCTCGGCGCCGAAGTGATCGCCATTGGCGCCGCGCCGGACGGCTTCAACATCAACGCCGGCTTCGGTGCCACCGCGCCGCAGGCCATGTCGGCCGCTGTGGTCGCGCACAAGGCTGACCTCGGCATCGCGCTCGACGGCGACGCCGACCGCCTCGTCATGTGCGACCGCACCGGCCGCATCTACAACGGCGACGAGCTGCTCTACATCATGGTGCGCGACCGCATGGCGACCGGCCCCGTGGCGGGCGCCGTCGGTACACTGATGACCAACATGGCCCTTGAAGTCGCCTTCAAGGAACTCGGCGTCGGCTTCGCCCGCGCCAAGGTCGGCGACCGCTACGTGCTCGAAGTGATGAAAGAGAACGGCTGGCTGTTCGGCGGAGAAGGCTCCGGCCACCTGTTGGCACTGGACAAGCACACCACTGGCGACGGCATCGTCTCGTCGCTGCAAGTACTGTCCGCGCTCAAGCGCAGCGGCAAGTCGCTCGACGAATGCTGCAGCGAATTGACCCTGTATCCGCAGACGCTCATCAACATCAAGGTTCCGTCCGGTTTCGACTGGACCCAGAACCCTGCCATGGTCGCGGAAAAAGAAGCGGTCGAGCGCGAGCTGGCCGACGCCGGCCGCGTGCTGATCCGTGCTTCGGGCACCGAGCCCTTGATCCGCGTCATGGTCGAGGCCAAGACCGCCGCGCTGGCCGAGTCGTCCGCAAGGCGCATCGCCGACAAGGTCACCGCCTGATCGCGCGCACGGGATGCTCACCTCCCGTGCATCGATAGTTTCGGGGCGTGCGTTGACGCCAGGGGGCGGGCGACGTATAATAACGTCTTCGGAGTGTGGCGCAGTCCGGTAGCGCACCTGGTTTGGGACCAGGGGGTCCAAGGTTCGAATCCTTGTACTCCGACCAAGTTCAAAGGACGGGCTGTCATTCATTTGGCGGCCCGTTTTTTCATTTCCGCGTAGCTTTTCTTGCTACGCGACATACTGCCCATAGCTCAGTTGGATAGAGCATCAGCCTTCTAAGCTGAGGGTCACAGGTTCGATTCCTGTTGGGCAG
>DIZW01000134.1:0-161 GCA_002428015.1 Oxalobacteraceae bacterium UBA6018
GTGCTGGTGATCGAGGACGACGTGGCGTTCGCGCGCATCCTGTTCGACCTGGCCCACGAGATGCAGTACCGCTGCCTGGTCGCCCACGGCGCCGCCACCGCGCTCGAGATGGCCGCCGCCTACCGCCCCGACGCCATCCTGCTCGACCTCGGCCTGCCGGA
>DIZW01000134.1:346-22873 GCA_002428015.1 Oxalobacteraceae bacterium UBA6018
GGGGGGGCCCGGGGGGGGGGGCGGGGCCCGCCCCCCCGGGCCCCCCCAACCCCCCCCCCCGCCCCCCGCCACATCCCGGTGCACATCGTGTCGGCCAACGACCGCGCCGACGCAGCCCTGCAGCTGGGCGCGGTCGGCTACGTCATCAAGCCAGCCACGCGCGAGCGCCTGCGCCAGGTGTTCGAGACGCTGGAAGGCAAATTCACCCAGAAGCTCAAGCGCGTGCTGCTGGTCGAGGACGACGAGCGCCAGCGCGCCAGCGTCGTCGCGCTGATCGGCGACGACGACGTCGACATCACGGCCGTGGCCAGCGGCACGGAGGCCCTGGCGCTGCTGCGCGCCGCGGTCTACGACTGCATGATCATCGACCTCAAGCTGCCCGACATGCAGGGCCACGAACTGCTGCGCCGCATGGCCGCCGAGGAAATCTGCTCGTTCCCGCCGGTGATCGTCTACACCGGGCGCAACCTCACGCGCAGCGAAGAGGCCGAGCTGCTCAAGTATTCGCGCTCGATCATCATCAAGGGCGCGCGCTCGCCCGAGCGCCTGCTCGACGAGGTCACCCTGTTCCTGCACAAGGTCGAGTCGCAGATGTCGGCCGAGCGCCAGAGCATGCTCAAGACCGTGCGCGGACGCGACCGCGTGTTCGAGGGGCGCCGCATTCTGCTGGTGGACGACGACGTGCGCAACATCTTCTCGCTCACCAGCGCGCTCGAACAGAAAGGCCTGGCGGTGGAGGTGGCGCGCGACGGCGCCGAGGCCCTCGCCAAGCTGGACCAGATGCCCGACATGGACCTGGTGCTGATGGACGTCATGATGCCGGGGATGGACGGGCTGGAGGCGACCCGCCGCCTGCGCGCCGACCCGCGCTTCACCAAGCTGCCGGTGATCGCCATCACCGCCAAGGCCATGAAGGACGACCAGGAGCAGTGCATGCGCGCCGGCGCCTCGGACTACCTGGCCAAGCCGATCGACCTGGACCGCCTGTACTCGCTGCTGCGCGTGTGGATGCCGGGGCTGGAGCGGCTGGCATGAGCCAGGCCGACAGCGTCGCCATCGAGCTGCGCCTGCTGATGGAGGCGATCTACCTCAAGTACAGCTACGACTTCCGCGACTATTCGGGCGCATCGCAGAAGCGGCGCGTGCTGCACGCGCTGCACCAGCTGGCCTGCGCCAGCATCGCCGAGCTGCAGGCGCGCGTGCTGGACGACGCGGACACCTTCATGCAGCTGCTGCAGTACCTGACCATTCCGACCAGCGAGATGTTCCGCGACCCCAGCTACTTCGCCGCCCTGCGCGAGCAGGTCGCGCCGCACCTGCGCACCTATGCGTCGCTGAAGATCTGGATCGCCGGCTGCAGTACCGGCGAGGAGATCTACTCGATGGCCATCCTGCTCAAGGAGGAAGGCCTGCTCGAGCGCTCGATCATCTACGCCACCGACATCAATCCGGTGTCGCTCGAGCGCGCCAGGAAGGGCGTGTTCGCGCTCGAGCGCATGCGCGCCTACACCGCCAACTACCAGATGGCCGGCGGGCACGCCGCCTTCTCCGACTACTACACGGCGGCCTACGGCGGCGCGCTGTTCGAGCGCAGCCTGGTGGAGAACGTGATCTTCGCCGACCACAGCCTGGCCACCGACAGCGTATTCTCCGAGACCCACCTGATCTCCTGCCGCAACGTGCTCATCTACTTCAACCGCGCACTGCAGGATCGCGCGCTGGGCCTGTTCCACGAGTCGCTGTGCCATCGCGGCTTCCTGGGCCTGGGCAGCAAGGAGAGCCTGGACTTCTCGGCCCACGCCGGCGGCTTCGAGCCGCTGGTCAAGGCCGAGCGCCTGTTCCGCAAGGTGGCCGCATGAGCGCCGCCATCGCCCGCGCGCTGGCGGGACGGCGCACCGAGGCCGTGGTGATCGGCGCCTCGGCCGGCGGCATCCAGGCCCTGCTGACGATTTTTCCGGGCCTGCCGGCGCGCCCCGCCTTCCCGGTGGTGACGGTGCTGCATATGCCGGAGCATGGCGACAGCCGCCTGGCCGAGTTGTTCGGCCAGCGCCTGCCGCTGCCGGTGCGCCAGGCCGAGGACAAGGCCGCGCTGGAGGACGGCGTGCTGTACTTCGCGCCGCCCGGCTACCACCTGTCGATCGAGAGGGAGCGCTGCTTTTCGCTGAGCCAGGAAGAACCGGTGCTGTTTTCGCGCCCGGCGATCGACATCCTGATGCAGTCCGCGGCCGACGCCTACGGCGCGCGCCTGGCCGGCATCCTGCTCACCGGCGCCAGCGGCGACGGCGCGGCCGGGATGGCGGCGATCGGCCAGGCCGGCGGACTGACCGCCGTGCAGGACCCCGCCAGCGCCGACATGGGCACCATGCCCGCCACCGCGATCGCCCTGCGCGCGCCCGACCTGGTGCTGCCGCTGTCCGGGCTGCGCACCCTGCTGACCATGCTGGAGACACCGTGATGACCACCACGCCACCACAAGACCATAAAACCAAGCTGCTGATCGTCGACGACCGGCCCGAGAACCTGCTGGCGCTGTCGAACATCATCGCCGAGGACGACCGCAGCATCTACCACGCCAGCTCGGGCGAGGCGGCGCTGTCGCTGCTGCTCGAGCACGACTTCGCGCTGGCCATCCTGGACGTGATGATGCCGGGGATGGACGGCTTCGAGCTGGCCGAGCTGATGCGCGGCACCGAGCGCACCCGCCACATCCCGATCGTGTTCGTCAGCGCCGCCGGGCGCGAGCTCAATTACGCGTTCAAGGGCTATGAGGCGGGCGCCGTCGATTTCCTCTACAAGCCGCTCGACGTGGCCGCCGTCAAGAGCAAGGTGAACGTGTTCGTGGCCCTGTGCCAGCAGCGCAACGAGGTCAAGCGCCAGGTCGAGGCGCTCGAGGAAAGCCGGCGCGCGCTGCACGCGACCCAGGCCGAACTCGAACGCGCGGTACGCATGCGCGACGACTTCATGTCGATGGTGGCGCACGAGCTGCGCACCCCGCTTAACACCCTGTTCCTGGAAACTCAGCTGCGCGGCATGCAGCTCGACAAGGACAACATGGCCTTTTTTGGCCAGGAGCAGCTGCGCAAGATGGTCGCGCGCGACGGGCGCCAGATCCAGAGCATGATCCGGCTGATCAGCGACATGGTCGACGTGTCGCGCATCCGCAGCGGCAAGCTGTCGATCCGGCCGGCCCAGACCGAGCTGGCCGGCCTTCTCGAGCGCATCGTGGCCGACCTGGAACATCGCGCCGACGCGGCCGGTGCCACCATTGCGCTGGACGCGCCGGCCCCGGTGCATGGCGTGTGGGACGAGTTCCGGGTCGAGCAGATCATCGTCAACCTGCTCACCAACGCGCTGCGCTACGGCGGCGGCAAGCCGGTGACGCTGGCGCTGTTCGCCGACGACGGCTGGGCCCACGTGGTGGTGCGCGACCAGGGCCCCGGCATCGCCGCCGACGACATCGCGCGCATCTTCGACCCGTTCGAACGGGCCGGCAACAAGGACGTGCGCGAGGGCCTCGGGCTGGGCCTGTACATCGCGCGCCAGCTGGCCGAGTCGCACCAGGGCAGGCTGGAAGTGGTCAGCGCGCCGGGCCAGGGGGCGGCGTTTGAACTGAGCCTGCCGCTGACGCGCTAAGGCCGGCCAGCAGGACGCCCAGCTGCTCGGCCGGGAGCGGGCGCGCGAACAGGAAGCCCTGCATCTCGCGGCAGGCGTGCTCGATCAGGAACTCGGCCTGCTCGCGGTGCTCGACGCCCTCGGCGATCACGTTCATGTTCAGGTTCGAAGCCAGCGCGATGATGGTCTTGACGATCGCGCGGTCGTTCGCGTGCTCGCCGACCCCGACGATGAACGAGCGGTCGATCTTGATCGAATCGAACGGGAAGCGGCGCAGGTAGTCCAACGACGAATAGCCGGTGCCGAAATCGTCGAGCGAGAGGCGGACCCCGAGCGCCTTCAGGTCCGACAGGATCGCGATCGCGTTGGCCGCGTCGTGCATGATGGCCGTCTCGGTCAGTTCCAGTTCCAGGTATTCGGGCGCCAGCCCGCTGTCGGCCAGCGCCGCGGCCACGGTGCGCACCAGCTTGTCCAGGCTGAGCTGGCGCGCCGACAGGTTCACCGCCACCACCAGCGGCGCCACCCCGGCGTCCTGCAGCGCGCGGTTCTGGCGGCAGGCGCTGTGCAGCACCCAGGCGCCCAGGCGCTCGATCAGGCCGATCTCCTCGGCCAGCGGAATGAAGGCGGCCGGCGCGATCACGCCCAGCTGCGGATGGTTCCAGCGCACCAGCGCCTCCATGCCGGTCACCGCGCCGCTGGCGTAATCGAATTTGGGCTGGTAATGCAGTTCGAACTGGCCCTGTTCGAGTGCCGTGTGCAGGGCCGCCTCCAGCTTCTGGCGCTCGCGGTTGTCGGCGTTGAGCTCCTCGGTGAAGAAGCGCACCGTGTTGCGCCCTTCGCGCTTGGCGCGGTACATGGCCAGGTCGACGTTCTTGAGCAGGATCTGTTCCTGCTCGCCGTCGCGCGGGTACAGGCAGATGCCGATGCTGGCGCTGATGTAGATCTGCTGGTGCTCGATGGTGAACGGGCGCGCCAGGTCGGCCAGCAGCTTGCCGGCGATGGTCATCAGCTCGGCCGCGCTGTCGACGTCCGCGATGACGATGACGAATTCGTCGCCGCCCAGGCGCGCCACGGTGTCGGCCTCGCGCACGGCCGCGCGCATGCGCTGGGCCACGGCCTTGAGCAGGGCGTCGCCGGCGTCGTGCCCCAGGCTGTCGTTGATCACCTTGAAGTTGTCCAGGTCGTGCAGCAGCACGCCCACCATATTGCCCTTGCGCACAGCGCCGGCCATGGCCTGGCGCAGGCGGTCGCTGAGCAGGTTGCGGTTGGCCAGCCCGGTCAGCGCATCGTAGTTGGCGCCGTATTCAAGCTGCTGCTCGTAGCGCTTGCGCGCCACCTCCACCCGCAGCGCGGCCACGCCGTAGGCCAGGTTGTCGGCCAGGCGCTCCAGGATGTGGCGCTCGTCGGCGGTGAAGGCGCTATGGTCGGCCGCGCACACGCCCAGGATGCCGATGTCGGCGCCGCCGCTGGCCAACGCCAGGGTCAGCACCGAGGCGCCGGCGGGCAGGCGCCGCTCGACCCCGGCCAGCGCGGCCGGGGCCCCGCGCTGGCCGGCGTATTCGACCCACGCGCACTGGTGCCCGCCCACGTCGTGGACGATGGCGCAGATCTGCGCCAGCAGCGCCGCCTCGTCGGTGGCGCGGATCAGCGCCTCGGCGCAGGCGTTCTGCAGGTGCAGCGCGCGCTCGGCGCGCTTGCGCTCGGTGATGTCGAGGATGATGCCGATGGTCGAGGGCCGCCCGTCGATCTGCATGCTCGAACCGTACACCTCGACCTCGAAGGTGCTGCCGTCGCGGCGCCGCGCGCGCCGCTCGTAGCGCACCTCGCGCACCTCCCCGCTGATGCGCTTCTGGCGCTGCAGCTCCACGAAGTCGCGCTCCTGCTCGATGACGATATCGCCCACGGCGGCGCTGTCGATCATCTCCTGGCGCTCGTAGCCGAACATCTCGGCCATCTTCGGATTGACGAAGTGGAAGCGCTCGTCGCGCACGATGTACACGCCCACCACCGAGTTGTCGGCCAGGCCGCGGAAGGTCAGCTCGGCCTGGCGTATGCTGAGCCGGTCGATCTCCATGTCGGCCACCAGGTGCCCGATGCGCTGGGCGCTGTGGTTGAACGCCTGCGCCAGCGCGCCGATCTCGTCGTCGGCGTCGATGCGCACGCGCGCCTGGTAATCTCCGCGCGCCAGCGCCCCACTCTGGCGTGCCAGCGCGCGCAGCGGCATGACCAGCTTGCGGCGCATGCGCGCGAAGGCCAGCGCCAGCAGCAACACGTCGAGCGCCAGCAGCAGGTACATGCGCTCCAGGGCGTCATCCTGGGTCTGGCGGGCGGCGCGCGTCCAGGCCAGGGTCAGCGCCTCGGCGCGCTCGAGCTGGACGCGCTGGGCCAGCCCGACCTGGGCCGCCAGCTGGGCGCCGTCGGCCCCCGGCTGCGCCGCCAGCAGGCGGCGGTGCAGCGGGCGCGCGCGTTGCCACTCGCTGTCCAGGGCCGCCAGCTGGGCGGCGATGGCGGCCGAGGGCCGCCGCACGGTGTAGCCGAAGGCGGGCCCGCCGCTCTTCAAGGCCGCCAGCGCGGCGTCGTAATCGGCGATGCTGGCGGTCAGCGCCGCGCGCGCGGGCGCATCGCCGTCATGCAGGGCGACGCTGCCGCGGTAGGCGATCTGCTGGCTGAGCATGCGCAGGCGGCCGGCCACGTTGACTGTTTCGGCCACCCCGTTCAGGTCGCGCAGCAGGGCGCGCGCGATCATGATGTTGGCGCACGCCAGCACCAGGAGCCCGACAAACAAGGCGCAGGTGCGGGTGCTGATCGAGGCCGTGATGCGCTGCCGCCGGTTCGGGCTGAGCAGTACGCGTGATTGTGGCCGCATGTAAACCATCCGCAAGTTCGGGCCAGCCCATGAACGGCGGGCGCGCATCCGGCGCACCCCAACCTGGCTGGCAAAGCATTGTTTTAACGATATTAATTGTTTCCATAATGATACAACCAAATGTCGCAACAAGCCAGCGTTTTGATATCTTGCAGGCATTTAAAATTAGATTTGTGCAACATATTGGCAAATTTTCCGACATGTTTTCCTGGCGAGCACCCCTGCATCCGTGCAGGCAGATTCAGCGAACAATGGACGGCAGGGCGTATCTACACCCGCTGCACTACCGAATGCCCCGTCAGACATCGAACGCGGGCGGTTCGCACGGTAAGCGGGCCGGCGAGAACGGCGAACACGTCGCTGAGCGGGCTGGCGATGAAGTTCAGGAAGGACAGGGGGCTGTCCAGCGACAATTAGAAGTGCCGGTGGCGACAACTAGATTTGCCGGTTGAGGGGCCGGGCTGGCGACGGCCTGGCTCTTATCTATCATGGCTGCCCAGAAGGGGGCGGCATGAAGAGAGATGGGGAAATCACTTTGTTAATTGAAGAACGTCGTAAGGGGGCGAGCCAGAAGTTGGCGGCTGCTCGCACCGGGATGAGCGAGCGTACGGTGCGCAAGTACGAACAGTCGGGCAAGCTGCCCAGCCAGATGACGGTGGCGCGAACGCACCGGACGCGCCAGAATCCATTCGAGGTCGATTGGCCTTGGGTGGAGGACCAGTTGCGGCACGATCAGGCGCTGCAAACGAAGACGCTGTTTGCGCTGCTCTGCCAAGCCCACCCGGGACGCTATCAAGAGAGCCAACTGCGCACGCTGCAACGCCATGTCCAAGGCTGGCGCATCGCGCATGGAGATGAGCGCGAGGTGATGTTCCCGCAGGAGCATGTACCGGGGAGGATGGCGCAATCCGACTTCACCGTCATGAATTCATTGGGCGTCACGATCGCCGGCGTGGAGTTCGCGCACTTGGTCTACCACATGGTGCTGACGTACTCGAATGTGGAGGCGGTGCGCGTGTGCTTCTCGGAGAGTTTCGAAGCGCTGTCGGAGGGACTGGAAGCCTGCCTCTGGCAAATTGGCGGCGTGCCGCTGCTGCACCGGACCGACAATCTGTCGGCGGCGGTGCGCGACCTTGACCGGGATGGCATGCACGACTTCACGCTCAACTACCGGGCGCTGATGGATCACTACGGTATGCAGCCGTCGGCCAACACGGCCGGCTGCGCCAATCAGAACGGCGACGTCGAGCAGTCGCATTACCGTTTCAAGATGGCCGTCGACCAGGCGCTGCGCGTACGCGGCAGTCGCGACTTCGGCGACCGCGGCAGCTACGAGCGCTTCCTGCACGAGCTGGTGCGCAGCCGCAATCTGACGCGCAGCCAGCGCTTCGAGGCGGACCGTGCGGCGCTGCGTCCGCTGCCGTCCGCGCCGCTCGATTTCATGCGCGAATTCACACTTCGTGTCTCGCGCTTCAGCCTGATCCGTGTGCTCAACAACCATTACTCGGTGCCCTCGCGCCTGATCGGCGTCAAGGTCAAAGTGCGGGTTCGCTCCGAATCGCTCGAGTTGCATCACGGTGCGGCGCATGTGCTGACGCTGCCCCGGATCTCGGGGCGCAACCAACGCAGGATCGACTACCGCCACCTGATTTGGTCGTTGGTGCGCAAGCCCGGTGCCTTCGCCAATTACTGCTATCGGGAGGAGCTGTTCCCCACCACCACTTTCCGCCGGGCCTACGACGCGCTGCTTGAGGCGACACCATCGCGGGCCGACCGTGACTATCTTCGACTGCTGCATCTGGCGGCCAGTGGCTCGGAAGCCGACGTCGAACGGGTGATCGCCGAGTTGATGGCAGCGGGCGGCACGCCGACGTTCGATGCCGCGCGCGAGGCGCTTGGCCAAAGTCAGAGCGGACCTGCTCCAGTCCTTGAAAAGAGCGCCATCAACCTGGCCAGCTACGACAGCCTGATCCCGTCGAGGAGCCTGCATGGCTAACCCTCGCGACGAACTGCAAACACATTTGCGCGCCTTGAATCTGACCGCGATGGCGGACGCGGCCGCCGCGGCAGCACTGCGCGCGGCCAAGGAGGGCCTGACCCATGAGGCGTATCTGCTCGAATTGAGCCGGATTGAACTGGCCGCCAAAGCCGCCAGACGCACTGAACGGTTACGTAAACAATCTGGGCTGTTACCGGGAAAGAACTTGCGTTCACTGGACCTGAACCAGTTCGATGCGACCACGCGGATGCAAATGGAGCGCCTGCGCGGCGGCGCCTTCCTCGGTGACGCCATCAACGTCATCGCGGTCGGCAGGCCGGGCGCTGGCAAAAGCCATTTCGCCTGCGCTTTGGGGCACGCCTTGATCGAGCTCGGGCACCCGGTCCTGTTCACACCGACCGCAACGTTGGTACAGCGTTTACTGGCGGCCAAGCGCGATCTGCGCCTGCCTCAGGAGCTCGCCAAGCTTGATCGTTTCGATTGCCTCATCCTCGACGACATCGGCTATGTCCAGCACGACCGTGACGAGATGGAGGTGCTGTTCACGTTGCTGGCCGAACGCTACGAGCGCAAGAGCATGATCATCACGACAAACCTGGTGTTCTCGGAGTGGGACAGGATCTTCAAGGACCCGATGACCACGATGGCCGCGATTGACCGCGTCGTCCATCACAGCGTCGTGCTCGACCTGATGAACGTGGACAGCTATCGGGCCACGGCCGCCATGCGATCAAAATCAGCCACCGCCGCGACGGCAGTGGCTGCATAAGGGGCGGCAATTCTAATTGACGTCACCGGAAAATCTAATTGACGCCGGACAGGGGGCTCCAGGATTTGGGCCAGCTCGCCAGCGGCGCGCCAAGACTCGCCGAAGATCCATGCGAACAATGGCGGCGAAAGCGCGAACAGTGTCAGCGACGGCAGTGGAACCGATGGTTGTGTGCGCGCAAAGCGCCCCACGGCGGATGCAGCACACTCAGGCAGTGCCCCTGCTAACTGAACTTTGGAACTGGCAATGGAGATAACGCGAGAATCAATACGCCGCGATTTGCGTAACTTAGGCGTGGTGGAAGGAGATGTTGTCCTCGTTCGCGCTGGGTTAAAGGCGGTGGGAGTGGTTGACCAAGCCAATTTTTTGGACGCGCTCCTGGATGCGGTTGAACCGCGCGGGACGGTCGCCAGTTTGGCATTTACCAGAGGCGGCTTGGCGTGGCAGGCGTCGAAAATCTCACCCTATACGCTGGACTCGGTGTCCTACGCGGGCGCGCTGCCGAATATGATGATCGCGCATCCGCACTCACACCGCAGCCTGCATCCTCAGTGTTCAATTGTTGCCATAGGAAAGCATGCACAGCAACTGACGGACGGGCACGGACCGCATTCCCGCGCCTACGAACCGGTCAGGAAGCTGATAGCGCTTAAAGCAAAGATGCTGCTTGTCGGATGTGTCAGTTCGAGTCCAGGCTTTACGACAGTTCACCTCGCAGAGGCGGACCTGGGACTTCACCGGCGCCGGATTGCGCCTTGGCTGGCCATCAGCCGTTATGTCGACGAGCATGGCGTGATACACACCTTTTACCGGACGGATCCCGGCCTTTGCTCCAAGCCGTTCTGGAAATTTTACGCTGCCTACGTGAAAAGTGGACATTTGACCACCGGCTTGGTTGGCAAAGCATATTCAATTTGCGCCCCCGCGGCGGAATGCTATGCCATTGAACGCGAGATACTTGCCAACAACAAGAGATTTGCCGTATGCGACTCGGCCGACTGCGTTGTTTGTAATGCACTGCGGTGGGATCGCATCCATCGTTGGCCCGCCTTTTTGCTCGGACGATTATTGCGCAACAGGACTCATTGAATCATGGAAGCGCTCGATGCTGACAAAATCAACATCTTCGTGCCGGCCGACCATCGCGCGCCGGCTGAGTGGGTGCTGAAGTGGTTATTCACAGAGATACTGCACCTGGAGGTAATCTTGCTGGCCCACGCTGGCGAGCACATCGAGATTCGGCTCCAAGGAAAAGTGTTGTCCATCGCCTGCGATTTCTTCCGCCTGAACAAACCGTCCTGGTTGCAGCCGGGCTCGCTGGTGGTCGAGCCCCGTGAGGACTGGATGGACGTCGATCGCACACTCGCCGCCGACCTCACTGCCAGGTCAATCCCGGTCCTGTGGGGGCGTCAGGGTTTTCTGCAGACAGTGCAAGGCAATGGACAGCTGCACCTTGATGTGATCGGTTCGATTTTTTTTATGCTGTCCAGGTATGAAGAGCTGGTCAAAGCAAGCCGCGACCAAAACGACCGGTTTCCGGCCGCTGCATCGTTAGCGGTGGAGCGCGGATTTCTGTACCGCCCTATCGTTGACGAATATATCGAGATTCTGTGGTCCGCCATGGTGAAAGTGTGGCCGCAGCTGACTCGGCCGCCCACCGCCGGGGCGATGGTGGTGACCTGCGATGTCGACGAGCCCTATGAACGATGGATCAGCAGTCCATGGCTACTGGCGCAAGGCCTTGCCGGGGCGCTGCTTCGCAGGCGCTCGGTCGGCTGCGCAAGCAGGCGATTGAAGAACGCCTGGTGCTCTCGCCGCGGCCGTTTCCAGTTCGATCCGAAATGGAATTTCGCGTGGTACATGAGCGCGCTTGAGTCACATGGTCATCGCGGTATTTTCTATTTCATCCCCACCTCTGGCAGGACGCAATTTGATTGCACATATTCGCTGACCGAGCGCAGGATGCAAGCGCTGTTGAAATCCCTGTCCGACAGGGGACACCAGATAGGCATGCACGGAAGCTACACCACGTACCGCAACGCCGCCTTGATTGAGCGCGAACGCAGGTCCTTGATCAATGCGTGCCGGAGCGCCGGCGCGGCCGCCGCCGTGAGCGGCAATCGGCAACACTATCTTCGCTGGGATGCAGGCCAGACTGCGGACCATCTGGAGCATGCCGGATTTACCTACGATTCATCGGGTGGCTATCCCGACAACCCCGGATTCCGCTACGGTACCACCCGAACCTTCCCCATGTGGAGCTGGATACGCCATGCGCCGCTGAAGTTGCGGCAGCATCCACTCATCTTGATGGAAGGCTCGGTTATTTCCTATTTAAAGCTGGGATATAGCGCAGAAGCTTTCGAGTTGATGCGGACCCTCAAGAGAGCCGCCCTCAAGTATGGCGATTTCACGATGTTATGGCATAACTCGCATTTATCCACACCCGAGGATGTCGGCCTTTTCAGCGACATTCTAGCAGCTTGATCGCGGCGCTGGATTCACAGCAACATCGCGTGCACGCAAAAACGGACGCGGCCAGGCGGGCGCGTCCGTTCGCTTGCATGGTCAGGGAAGGACGCGCGAGCGATGCGCCGCAAGGCCCTGTGAAGGCAGTCGATGTATGGCTGTCTTCGACTTCGCCTGCACCGCCGTTCTTGCGCCGCCCTTACGCCTTCTTGACCGCCGCCTTCTTGGCCGGGGCCTTCTTGGCCGCCGCCTTCTTCGCCGGGGCTTTCTTGGCCGCGGCCTTGGCCACCTTCTTGACCGGCGCGGCCAGTTCCTCCTCGGCCTCGACCACGGCTACCTTGCCCTTGACCGGCGCCTTGGCCTTACGCTCCTCGAACTCGAAGCTGATCTTGCCGTCCTTGCCCTTGACCAGGAAGGCCTTGAACGGGCGGCGCGTGCGCTGCGATACAAAGCCCGGCAGCAAGTCGGTCTTGTTCTCGTTGAGCAGCTTCACCATCTGCTCGGGCAGGATTTCCTGCTGCAAGATGATGCGGCCGCTGCGGAAATCGCAGGTCTTGGGCTTGGCCACGCTGTGCTCGCACACATAGGCCAGGCCCATCTCGTAGACGCCGGCGGCGCATTTCGGGCAGGGCCCGAGCGCGGTCTGGCCGGTGAAATCGACGCCTTCGCCGTCCTCGCCGCCGTCATCGTTCTGGCCGAAGTCGAACTCGAGCTTGCAATTGTTGATGTCCTCGTCGCGCACGATGCGCAGGATGGCCGCGAACGGCCGCCCCATCTTGGAGCGGAAACCCTGCATCGGCCCGATGGTGCGCTTTTCCAGCAATTCCTCGACCTCGGCGATCTCGAACTGGCGGCTGCCGGGCGTCTTGCTCATGTTGAACTCGCACTTGCTGCAGGCGAAGCGGCGGTAGTTCTCCTTGACCACGCCGCCGCAATTCGGGCATGGCGTCTTGAGGGTGGCGTAGTCGCCCGGAATGGTCTCGTTGTCGTATTCCTTGGCGCGCTTGACGATGATCTGGGTCATCTGGGCGATTTCGCGCATGAATTCATCGCGCGAGATCTTGCCCTTCTCCATCTGCGACAGCTTGTATTCCCATTCGCCGGTCAGTTCCGGCGCCGTCAATTCGTTCACGCCCAAGCCCCGCAGCAGGGTCATCAGCTGGGACGCCTTGGCGGTCGGGATCAGTTCGCGCCCTTCGCGGATCAGGTAACGCTCGGTCAGCAGGCCCTCGATGATGGCCGCGCGCGTCGCTGGCGTGCCCAGGCCCTTGCCGGCCATGGCGTCGCGCAGCTCGTCGTCATCGATCAGCTTGCCGGCGCCTTCCATGGCCGACAGCAAGGTCGCCTCGGTGTAGCGCGCGGGCGGCTTGGTGACCAGGCCGTTGGCGCTGACTTTTTCGGTGTGCACCTTCTCGCCCTTGGCCACCGCCACCAGCGTGCCGGCTTCGTCCTTGTCGTCGGCCGCCAGTTCCTTGCCGTACACGGCCAGCCAGCCCGGATTGGTCATGACCTTGCCTTCGGTCTTGAACTGGTGCCCGGACACTTCGGTGTAGCGGGTGGTGACCTGGAACTCGGCCGCCGGGAAGAACACGGCCATGAAGCGGCGCGTGACCAGGTCGTACAGTTTCTGTTCCGGCTCGGACAGGTTTTTCGGCGCGATCGTGGTCGGGATGATCGCGAAGTGGTCCGAGATCTTGGTGTTGTCGAAGATGCGCTTGTTCGGCTTGACCCAGCCCTTGTCGGTGATCTGCTTGGCAAACTGGTGGTAGTTATTGTTCTCCGCCAGGCTCACCAGGGTGTCCTTGACGGTGCTGATGTAGTCTTCCGGCAGGTGGCGCGAATCGGTACGCGGATAGGTCAGCACCTTGTGCTTCTCGTACAGGGCCTGGGCCAGGCCCAGCGTGTTCTTGGCCGAGAAGCCGAAGCGGCCGTTGGCCTCGCGCTGCAGGCTGGTCAGGTCGAACAGGGCCGGCGCCATCGAGGTGGTCGGCTTGGATTCCTCGGTGACGTTGCCCTGGCGGCCCTTGCAGGCCATCGCGATCGTGTCGGCGGCGGCCTTGCTCCACAGGCGCTCGGGGCGCTTCTCGGGATCGTGCTCGTCCTTCTTGAACGACTGATCCAGCCAGCGGCCTTCGTAAATACCGGCCGCGCACACGAACTCGGCGCGCACTTCCCAGAAGTCGCGCGAGACGAATTTCTTGATCTTGTCTTCGCGCTCGACGACGATCGACAGGGTCGGGGTCTGGACCCGGCCCACCGTGGTCAGGTAGAAGCCGCCCTCTTTCGAGTTGAACGCGGTCATGGCGCGGGTGCCGTTGATGCCGATCAGCCAGTCCGCTTCCGAGCGGCAGCGCGCGGCGTCGGCCAGCGGCAGCATTTCCTCGTCGCTGCGCAGGTGGGCGAAGCCGTCGCGGATCGCGCCCGGCGTCATCGACTGCAGCCACAAGCGCTTGACCGGCTGCTTGGCCTTGGCGTTCTGGGCGATCAGGCGGAAAATCAGCTCGCCTTCGCGGCCCGCGTCGCATGCGTTGATCAGTTCGGTGACATCCTTGCGCTTGATCAGCCGGTTCAGCACCTTCAGGCGCGCCTCGGTCTTGGCGATCGGGTTCAAGGCGAAGTATGGCGGGATCATCGGCAGGTGGGCGAAGCTCCACTTGCCGCGCTTGATGTCGTGCTCTTCCGGAACGGCGATTTCGAGCAGGTGGCCGACGGCCGAGGACAGCACGTACTCGTCGGACTCGAAGTACTCATCGTGCTTGGTGAAGCCGCCCAGCGTCTTGGCGATATCGTTCGCGACGGAGGGCTTCTCGGCGATGATGAGGGTTTTGGTCATAGGTTTCTCGTCGTACTTAATAGTGGTTTGGCACGCGCATCATACATGCTTGCCGTCAGGACGAGACAAATTTGCCATCCTGATATCAAAAATGGTGGAGCCGGAATGAGCGGCCAATGATAAGCGTGTTGCGAGCAAAACTGCAAGTGAGCGCAGGCCCGGGCGGCGCGAATCAGACAGCGGCCAGGGCGCCGGGGCCGCATCCGGCCAGCGGCGCGGATGCCGCGCTCATGGAATAAAACAAAATAAGAGAAAGCGCCGGGCGCGCGCGGCGCGGCAGGCGCAATGCCGCTTAATGCAGCAGGCGCGGGGTTTGTTCGTCGTCGGAACCGAACAGGTCGTCGAACATCAGCGCGTCAGGCTCCTTGCCCTGGCTCCACAGCAGCATCAGCACGATGATCTTGAGCTTGCCCAGGCCGACCGGCGATTCTTCCAGCGCCAGCGCGCGCTCGACGACGATCTCGCGCTGCACGGGGCTGAGCACCTTGGCGCTCTCGAGGAACTGGATGAAGCCGACCGCGGCGCTGCCGAGCGCGTCGTACTCCTGCGCCACGTAGAAGCGCGTGCCCGACGAGCTGATCGCCAGGTTGGGCTCGGCCACGGCCATTTCGGTCAGGTCGGTCAGCCACACGATGGCCTCGGAGATTTCGACGTCGTCGAAACCGACCGCCGACAACTTGCGCGCCAGGGCCGCCGGCTCAGGGCAGGCGTCCGGACGGTAGTATGTCTCGTAGAGGTAGACCAGGATATCAAACATGGCTCTACTCTATCAGCTAAGTTCGCACCGGCACAAGGCCCGCACGGCCACGTTTTAGCGATAAATACGCTGAAATAAGCCCCCTGGCAACCTTTCGACGTGGCCGGCCATCTCCAGCGCCAGCAACTGGCCGGCCAGGAAACCGGGATCGGTGTCGGTCAGGCCGGCCAGCAGGTCGCCGTGCAGCGGACCGGCCTCGAGCGCCAGCAGCAGCGGCGCCAGCTCGGCGGCCGCGTCCGGCAGGGTGGGCGCCAGCGCGCTGCGCAAGGGCGCCGCCTGCAAGGCCTCGAGCAGGTCGTCGATCGACTCGACCAGGGTGGCGCCCTCCTTGATCAGGCGATGGCAGCCCTTGGCCAGCGGGGCGTGGATTGAGCCCGGGATGGCGAACACGTCGCGGCCCTGCTCGTTGGCGACGTGGGCGGTGATCAGAGAGCCGGAGGCGGCGGCCGCCTCGACCACCAGCACGCCGCAGGCCAGGCCGCTGATGATGCGGTTGCGGCGGGGGAAGTTCGCCGCCAGCGGCCCGATGCCGAGTGAGTACTCACTGACCAGGCAGCCCTGGGCCGCGATGCGGCGCGCCAGCGCGTCGTTGCGGCGCGGGTAGATACGGTCGGCGCCGGTACCCATGACGGCCACGGTGGCGCCCGCCCCGCCCAGGGCGCCCTCGTGGGCGGCCGCGTCGATGCCCAGGGCCAGCCCGGAGACGATGGTGAAGCCGGCCTCGCTCAGGGCGGCGGCGAAGGCGCGCGCCGTGCCGGCGCCCTGCACGGTGGCGTTGCGGCTGCCGACGATGGCCAGCGCCGGGCGCGCCAGCAGGGCGGGGTCGCCCTTGACGTAGAGCAGCAGCGGCGGCGCGGCGATTTCGCGCAGCAAGGGGGGATAGGCGGGGTCGTCCAGGGCCAGCAGGCGGTTGCCCGGCTCGGACAGCCATCGCCACAGCTGGACCTGGTAGGCGGCGATGGCGGGCGCGGGCGGGGCCGCGAGCACGCGCGCCAGCGCGTCCGGCACCAACTCGGCCAGCTCGGCCTGGCTGGCCTGGAAAATGGCGCGCGGGTCGGGGAAGCGCGCCAGCAGGCGGCGCGCCCGCGCCAGCCCCACCCCGGCCGTCTGCTCCAGACGCAGCCAGGCGCACAGGACTTGGTCATCGGACTGCGCTGAGGTGGGGTCCGTGTCCTGCACGGCGAACTTACTCCGGTGAGCGCGCCACGTCGCCGACTTGCACCGGCTCCGTCACCTGCATGATCAAGCCATACGAAATGTGCTTGAACACGCGGAAGATGAGCAAGGTTCCAGACTGCTCATCGGGCAGTTTGATCATGGTGTTGCGCATGCCGAACATGCCTTTGTCGGCGGTCCGGTCAGGCACGGTTTTGCCCAGATTGTACAGTTGGAGCACGGTGCCGACATCGAGTCCGTCAAGTGCACCCCGATTGACACTGACGACCATGTTCTGGCCGGCGTAGCTCACGCCCGAGTAGATGCCCAGCACGCGCGCGTCGACCTGGCGGTCGGGCTGGTGCGGCACGTAGTTGCGGATCGCCGTCGGCGGCGCCGGCATCAGCAGGTCGCCCACGCCCATCTCCTGCTTGGAGCTGCCGACGATGAAGGTATGCACGTCCACCCCAGGCTTGGCCTCGGTGTTGAGCTTGACGGTGCCCAGGTAGACCGCCTCGTAGGCCAGCACCTTGCCGGTGTCGGGATCTTTCAGCGGAATGCCCGGTCTAAACACCTGGAACGAGCTGATGCCCTTGAGCTCGCCCCTGACGTAGACCTTGTCGTCCTTGCCCAAGAAGACGTGGCCTTCCTGGGCGGCGGCGATGCGCGGCGCGTCCTTGAGTTCGTCCGCCTCCACCACCAGCGGCTGCGACAGGAAGGGTTCGATCACGTCCGACGAGATCGAGGCGATCGCGTCGCGCCCCAGGCCCTCGGTGCGCACCTGGGGCGACAGGCGGGTGACGCCGTTCACGCCCCCCTGGCCGTCGCCGTCGCCGCCGGCCCCCGGCGGGCTCAGCGACAGGCGGCCGCGGGCGCGGTCGAAGTAGATGATCTGTCCGGGGTAGATCCAGTGGGGGTTGCGGATTTCCTCGCGGTTCATGCCCCAGACCTGGGGCCAGCACCAGGGATGCTCGAGGAAGGTGCCCGCGATGTCCCACAGGGTGTCGCGCTTGACCACCAGGTGCTGGTCTGGCGCGTTGGCGCGGAAGGTGCATGTGGCGGCCTGGGCCGAGAACGCGAGCAGGCCCGCGAAAAGCGCCGAGACCGCGGTGCGGACGCCGACTGTGCTAAAATTTTTCATTGAGATGTCCGTAAAGTGCGGCATAAACCGAGTTGCTGTCTGGACTCGCCACCTTTGCCAGCGACAGCGCAAGAGACAGCACGATTACACGCTACCCTATCGACGACATCGATGATAAGGCTTGCCGAACTGGATCAAATTCTGCACATAAATCTTTGAACTAGCAAGAAAAACCGCGTTCTTCACCAGGGTGAAACTGTTGCGTTTTTGTTGATTCAAAGCATCTTCTGGGCAAAATCAAGCTGCGAAATCATTGCTAAATCATTGAATTGTTACCGAGTTGACCTAGACATATGGCAATACTGAATATTCTCCGCTATCCCGACGCGCGCCTGCACAAAGTGGCCAAGCCGGTCACCGAATTCGGCACCGAACGCCTGACCACGCTGGTGGCGGACATGGCCGAAACGATGTACGACGCGCCCGGCGTGGGCCTGGCGGCCAGCCAGGTCGACGTGCACGAGCAGCTGATCATCATCGACACCTCGGAAAGCCACGACGACCTGCGCGTGTTCATCAACCCGCAGATCGTCTGGGCCAGCGCCGAAAAACAGGTGTACGACGAGGGCTGCCTGTCGGTGCCGGGCGTGTACGACGGCGTCGAGCGGCCGGCCCAGGTCAAGGTGCGCGCCTTCGACGCGGCCGGCGCTCAGTTCGAGCTCGAGGCCGACGGCCTGCTGGCCGTGTGCATCCAGCATGAGATGGACCATCTGCTGGGCAAGGTGTTCGTGGACTACCTGTCGCCGCTCAAGCGCAACCGCATCAAGGCCAAGATGCTCAAGGAAAGCCGCGGGCTGGAACGCGAAGCGGCGCTGCGCGCGGCCGGCCGGCGTTATTGATTGACTGATTGATCGACGCCGGCGGGCGCGGCGACGCGCGCGACCGCTGGCACGGATCCGCCCGCAGTCGCCATGCGCGGGAGGCGGCCCACACGGGGCCGGTCCCCGCGAAGGCCGACCCGAAGCAGGCTGAGCCTGAAAGCGGCGGCCGCGCCTCCCGCGCCCGCCTTGAACGAGATTGCAATATTTTTGGCGCCCGCGCCACCGGACCACCATGAAAATCGTCTTTGCCGGCACGCCCGAGTTCGCCGCGGTCGCCCTCCAGTGCCTGCACGAGGCCGGCTATGAAATCCCGCTGGTGCTGACCCAGCCCGACCGCCCGGCCGGGCGCGGCATGCACCTGCACGCCTCGGCCGTCAAGCAGTACGCGCTCGCGCACGGCATGCCGGTCCTGCAGCCGCTCTCGCTGCGCATCGACAGCAAGGACCCGCAGCGCGCGGCCGAGGCGCGCGCCGCCTACGAGCGCCTGCTGGCCACCGACTACGACATCATGGTGGTGGCCGCCTACGGGCTGATCCTGCCGCCCAGCATCCTCAACCTCCAGCCCTGCATCAACATCCACGCCTCGATCCTGCCGCGCTGGCGCGGCGCCGCGCCTATCCACCGCGCCATCGAGTCGGGCGACGCGGAAACCGGGGTCACGATCATGGAAATGGAAGAAGGGCTGGACACGGGGCCCATGCTGGCCATCGAGCGGATCGCCATCGACCCGGACGACAACACAGCCAGCCTGCACGACAAGCTGGCCGCGCTCGGCGGGCGCATGATCGTCGACGCGCTGCGCCGCGTGGCCGAAGGCAACGTCAAGGCCATCGCCCAGCCCGAGGAAGGCGTCACCTACGCCGCCAAGATCAGCAAGGAGGAGGCGGCGCTCGATTTCTCGCTGCCCGCGGTCGAACTGAGCCGCAAGATCCGCGCCTTCAATCCCTTCCCCGGCGCCCATGCCGTGCTCAACGGCATCGCCATCAAGCTGTGGGCGGCCGAGCCGATCGCCGCCGGCAGCGAGGCCCTGCCCGGCACAGTGCTGGCCTGCGACGCCAAGAACGGCGTCGTGGTCGCTTGCGGGCACGGCAGCCTGCGCATCACCGAGCTGCAAAAGCCGGGCGGCAAGCGCCTGCCCGCGGCGGAATTCCTGAAAAGCTTTCCACTCGACGAGCAAACCTTCGACTAGAAGGCGTGCACGCTCAGGCGACGGCGCGCGCCTGGGCCAGCTGCGCTTCCATGTGCTCGCGCAGGAGCTGATTGATGCGGGTCTGGTAACCTGGCCCGGCCGCCTTGAACCAGGTCAGGGTGTCCACGTCGAGCCGGATCGTGACGATCTGCTTGAGGGGCGCCGCGGGCGGGGTGGATGGCATCGCGCCGTGCTGGGCTTGATCGCCATGGGCGCCACCGTGCTCGGACCAGCTGCCTTGAAATTCGTCGTTCATGTCTTTTCCTTCGGCGGCGTGAGTGCCGCGTCAAGACATGATTGTCTTACCGCAATGTAACAACATCATTGCAGGAAGCGGTTCAATTGTATCGTCGTGTATCAAATCTTGCGAACATTACAAATTGATACAAAGTGGTCTGGCCAATTCCAAATTTCGTATCCATTAAGAAAACAAGCGGCGCCGATTCGAAGCGGGCCGATGCCGTATAATTTTAGACCCGGTCGCTTAACCGCGGTCCAGTTCGGCCCGGTCCGGTTCCCGGCCCCTCGTCACGTTTATTGAAAGCCCATGATGACCAGCGCAGCTCCCGCCATCTCTCCGACTGAAACCCTGTTGCGCGACATCCTGGCGCGCCGGATCATGATTCTCGACGGCGCGATGGGCACCATCATCCAGCAATACAAATTAGGCGAGCAGGATTACCGCGGCACCCGCTTCGCCGATTTCGCCGCCCCGGCCGGCAGCGGCGCGCGCGAGCTTTTCGTCAAGGGCAACAACGAACTGCTGACCCTGACCCAGCCCCAGGTAATCCAGGAGATCCACGAGCGCTACCTGGCCGCCGGCGCCGACCTGATCGAAACCAACACCTTCGGCGCCACCAGCATCGCCCAGGACGACTACCACATGGGCCACCTGGCCTACGAGATGAACGTCGCCGCGGCCAGGCTGGCGCGCGCCGCCTGCGCCAAGTACAGCAGCGCCGACAAGCCGCGCTTCGTGTGCGGCGCGCTCGGGCCCACCCCCAAGACCGCCTCGATCTCGCCCGACGTGAACGACCCGGCCGCGCGCAACGTCACCTTCGACCAGCTGGTGGCGGCCTACTACGAGCAGACCCGCGGCCTGGTCGACGGCGGCGCCGACGTGCTGCTGGTCGAGACCATCTTCGACACCCTCAACTGCAAGGCCGCGCTGTTCGCGATCGACCAGTATTTCGCCGAGCACCCGGACCTGGTGCGCCTGCCGATCATGATCTCCGGGACCGTCACCGACGCCTCCGGGCGCATCCTGTCGGGCCAGACCGTACCCGCCTTCTGGAACTCGGTGCGCCACGCGCGCCCGCTCACCATCGGCCTCAATTGCGCGCTCGGCGCGGCCCTGATGCGCCCCTACGCCGAGGAGCTGTCCAAGATCGCCGACACCTTCGTCTGCATCTACCCCAACGCCGGCCTGCCCAACCCGATGAGCGACACCGGCTTCGACGAGCTGCCGGCCGACACCTCGGCCCTGCTGCGCGAATTCGCCGACAGCGGCTTCGTCAACGTCGCCGGCGGCTGCTGCGGCACCACCCCGGAACACATCCAGGCGATCGCCGCCCTGCTGGCCGACAGCGCCCCGCGCACCGTGCCCGTGGTGCCGGTGGCCCAGCGCCTGTCGGGCCTGGAGCCGTTCACCATCGACGAGAGCTCGCTGTTCGTCAACGTCGGCGAGCGCACCAACGTGACCGGCTCCAAGGCCTTCGCGCGCATGATCCTCAACGAGCAGTACGACGAAGCGCTGTCGGTGGCGCGCCAGCAGGTCGAGAACGGGGCCCAGGTCATCGACATCAACATGGACGAGGCAATGCTCGACTCGCAGGCCGCCATGACGCGCTTTCTCAACCTGATCGCCTCCGAGCCCGACATCTCGCGCGTGCCGATCATGATCGACTCGTCCAAGTGGTCGGTGATCGAGGCGGGCCTGAAGTGCGTGCAGGGCAAGGCCATCGTCAACTCGATCTCGATGAAGGAAGGCGAGCCCGAATTCCTGCGCCAGGCGCGCCTGTGCCGCCGCTACGGCGCCGCCGTGATCGTCATGGCCTTCGACGAGAAGGGCCAGGCCGACACCTTCGAGCGCAAGACCGAGATCTGCGCGCGCGCCTACCGCGTGCTGACCGAGCAGGTCGGCTTTCCGCCCGAGGACATCATCTTCGACCCGAACATCTTCGCCATCGCCACCGGCATCGAAGAGCACAACAACTACGCGGTCGACTTCATCAACGCCACCCGCTGGATCAAGGAGAACCTGCCCTACGCGAAGATCTCGGGCGGGGTCTCCAACGTCTCGTTCAGCTTCCGCGGCAACGACCCGGCGCGCGAGGCGATCCACACCGTGTTCCTGTACCACGCCATCAAGGCCGGCATGACCATGGGGATCGTCAACGCCGGCATGATGGGCGTGTACGACGACATCGCGCCCGAGCTGCGCGAACGGGTCGAGGACGTGGTGCTGAACCGGCGCGAGGACGCCACCGAGCGCATGATCGAGATCGCCGGCACCCTCAAGGCCGGCGGCAAGCAGGACACCCAGAACCTCGAATGGCGCAACGGCAGCGTGCAGCAGCGCCTCTCGCACGCGCTGGTGCACGGCATCACCCAGTGGATCGTCGAGGACACCGAGGAGGCGCGCCAGGAACTGCTGCACAACGGCGGTCGCCCGATCAACGTGATCGAAGGACCGCTCATGGACGGCATGAACGTGGTCGGCGACCTGTTCGGCCAGGGCAAGATGTTCCTGCCCCAGGTGGTCAAGTCGGCGCGTGTGATGAAGCAGGCCGTGGCCCACCTGATCCCCTTCATCGAGGAGGAGAAGCTGCTGGAGGAAAAGCGCACCGGCATCGTCGCCAAACCGAAGGGCAAGATCGTCATCGCCACCGTCAAGGGCGACGTCCACGACATCGG